>JAHRWA010000024.1 GCA_019090455.1 Pseudomonadales bacterium
ATAGGCTCAGTTAGTTTTATTACGCACCAAATTAGAAAAAGAAAACGGGAAGACGATTCGTTCAAGTCAGAAATCGACTCCGTGATTTTATGTGTTGTGAGGAAAGCGGCTTGACCCCTTTGTCCTATGGGTTTTGAGTCAGGAGACACGACAACTAATGTGACACAAGGGGTGGGGCAGGCATTCTATAAAAAGATAATAACTTCAGAACTCCCTCTTTATTGTATTAACAAATAAATTCTTTTTCGACTCCCGATAAACAGGCTTTAACTCTACTTCAAATAATTCAGTATCAGAACCGTAATCAAGCTGTAAGCTCAGCATAATGGGATAATTACCTGAACATATCGATTTTAAGGATGCTGAGTATTTGGCAAGGTTTCCGGCTGAGTTAACAGGCAAGGTTGTAGTAATCTGAGGTGTGTTGTCTAACAAACCATGGAGTTCACTTTCAGCAGCCGAAATCCCTCGAATAGTAATGTTCGTTTCAACTCCAGCTCCATCCTTAGTGAAATAGTTAAAATGAATAGTGTATGGCTCTTCGCTTCTATATAAACGGTTACTTATCTGTATTCTGGTCGGGATAGCGTATATCCGTATTTTCCCATTCTTACTTGAAATTGTTTCTTGGTTGTAGGAATAGGTTTGAAAAGTCGTAGTACAACCACTTAAGATAGGTATCGACAATAGGAATATACTCTTCATAACTTTACCCCATTAACGAGTCTGTAGTTTTTTAATAGCGCCTGTTCTTCATGTTTCGCCATAATAGAGAAACTCTAGCATCACCTCGAGTCTCTATTTTTTCTTAATCTTAAAAACACCCATACGATACGCGAGAGTGGGCGGCTTAATCCCGAGTAACGCGGCAGCTCCATCTTCCCCTGCAATTTTCCAGTTTGCATACTCCAGGGCAGCAATCAGGTTCGATTTTTCCAACTCGCGAAAAGAGGACTCAGTTAAAAAATCAGACTTGTTCGATTCGGGTTCGCTAATGTCAGCTGGTAATGAAATTAACTCAGGCATTGCTAGGTCGAGTCTGAGCCGTTTTCCTTTTGATAAAATGACCGCCCGCTCAATGACGTTTTTCAATTCTCGAATATTGCCTGGCCAGTGGTGTTGGCTTAGACTATCTGCCTGTTGTTGCGTTAGCCCCAACTGCGGTCGACCAAAGTCTTGGCAGACGGACTCAAGAAAATGATGGGCCAGTGGTACGATGTCGGATTGGCGATGACGCAATGGCGCAAGCTCTATTGGAAAGACGCTGAGTCGATAGTATAAGTCCTCTCGGAATCGACCCGCTTTCACCTCTTTGATTAAGTCACGGTTTGTCGCTGCGACAATACGCACATCGGCAGTGATAGTTTTGTCATCGCCGACGCGCTCGAACTCATGTTCCTGTAGGGCGCGTAATAATTTGCCCTGTTGGTTGAGTGGAATCTCCCCTATCTCATCAAGAAATAGTGTGCCGCCATCAGCCAGTTGCAGTCGACCGGTACGGTCCTGATGGGCACCGGTAAAGGAGCCGCGCACATGACCGAAAAACTCGCTTTCAAACAGGTCGTGTGGCACGGAAGCACAGTTAACTTTGACTAGGGGTTTGTCCGCTCGCGGACTGTTAGCGTGAATTGCCCGAGCAATCATCTCCTTGCCGACTCCCGATTCGCCAAGAATAAGCACCGTGGCAGTGGTTTCTGCCACTGACTCCACCTGTGCCAAGGTACGTTGCAATGCCTGACTTTCACCGATGATGTCACCAAAATTGACGGAGACGTTAATTTCATCTCGAAGATAGTCACGCTCTTGTTCTAGCTGTTCTTTGAGATCACAGATTTCGGCATAGGCTTCACTGCGCAATTGTTCCATCTGTTTGCGCTGAGAAATATTGCGAAATACGATGACCGCACCATCCAATTCGCCGTCTTTCCAAATGGGTGTACTGGTGTATTCCACGGGTACGGGCGATCCGTTGATATGCCAAAACACTTCCGTATCCACTCGATGTATTTCGCCGTCTTGAGTTGCGGCATAGATCGGACAGTCTTCCTTTGGGTAGTGTGATCCGTCGAGATGCGTATGGTGATGGATGTCATGTATGACCTGTCCTATCACCTCTTTCCGGCACCATCCGAGAATGTCTTCTGCTGCATCATTCGCAAAAGTACAACGACCATTACGATCCAAGCCGTAGACACCGTCACCTGCGGCATCGAGAATCAACTGATGTCTTGATTGTATTCGGGCTAATTCATCTAAGGTTTCCGCACATTTAGGATCAACTGCAACGTGCAGTATCAGTGAGGGTGTTTTATCGTGGGTCGTGGGGGTAGGCCAGGCTGATAGTAGTCCCACAGTATTTTCGCGGTTATTGTGCAATGCGACGGGTATTTCATGCAGTTTACCGTGGCTATGGAATAGGGCTTTTAGTTGGGGTTGAAGAAGCTCGGAGCCGGTTCCGGTGATTAGGTCTGTTAGTAAGGTGGCCGTTTTTTTGTCAGAACCATTGCCCGAACCCTTGCCTGAGATAGCATCCTCACTAATGGTGAGATTGGCTCGCCATCCATTGCTGAGTTCACGGCAAGTTAGCGTCTCGTCAACTAAGGCCATCAACAAAGGTGATTGTCGTACAAACCAGTGAATCGATGGGCTCATGCTTATGCTCTCTCAGAAAGCTGAGAATTGTATCCCAGTATTTTCAGAGTCTCAACTAGCACCGATTCGTTTAGAGAAGCTGAATTTACGGTTCCGTCGCAAATTTTAAATTCGTGAACAAAAATAGAACATCGGTTTCCGACTTGCCCAGCTAGGGCGTAGAATTGTTCAGCGGGCGAAAAAGAGGCAGAAATATTTTTCTTCATCTGACCTTTTTTAATCATCGCTACCCACTCTATTCCTTTCAGTGTTGCTTGCGCTGTTCGGAAATTTTTAAAACCTAGCGTTAAACGAGTAATACGTTTTATTCGCCGATGGTCTTGTTTCACAATGTTGTTCAGATATTTGCAGGATCGAATTTTAATTCGTCGCTTGTTGTCTGAGTTAAAGCAATTGATACCGGCATTGTTGGCACCGCTTTTGTCGATATTTATTAAGCTCGGTTTGCCGTTTCTTCCGACGGCTTTTGTGAAGAAACGTAGCGCTGCCTTCTTATCACGCTTCACTGTAAGTAGAAAATCGATGGTGTTACCCTGCTTATCAACAGCCCTATAATAGTAGCGCCATTTACCTTTAATTCGAATATAGGTCTCATCCAATCTCCAACGATCCCCTGGTTTCTTCTTCTTTTTATGGAAGGTCTTTTCAAGCTGAGGAGAGTAATGAACCACCCATCGATTCAGTGTACTATGATCGACAACGATACCTCGCTCTACCATCACTTCTTCAATGTTTCGATAGCTCAGTGGATAAGCGCAGTACCAGCGAACACACTGAAGAATGATTTCTTTTGGAGTATGTCGGCCTTTGAATTAGATCATGAATTACTCTGTCGCATCGGATTTATAATATCTATTCTAACATACGATAATTTTTCAAATCGCATGCAACAGAACCAGGGGATGGTCATAAAACCTCGATATGTAAATGCCCCCAGAAAGGAAATAATTGCGACACAACTCAAGGAACCAGTTGTAATTTTTAAAGAAATTGAGCGTGATTATTTCTCTATTAAGTAGTTTAAAATGGCGTAAAATTTAAGACTCTTTCATTTAACAAATATGGGTTCTACTAACAGGAATCAAGGATAGGACATGAAATACTTACCTACTATGGTGGCACTATTTCTTACAGCAGTCTTTTCAACCGGACTAGTTCACGCGAACAGCGAAGTAGAGTTAAAGAAGAAAAATTTAGTTGATATGCATACTAAGGAAATCTGTAGGATCTCCGAAGGCGTACGCAAGAAGTGCAACGTTTGGATTTGCCAAGACGAGGCAAGCAACAAGCAAAGCGAATCCTGCATTCTGCATCAACAATATGTTTGTGATGCTGACGTCGATTGCCATGATGGTCACGGGGTTTACTTAGACAAAGCAAATATAGATAATTTCTTTAGTGGGGAGTATCTCTATGAGCTCGTTTCTTACTGTTGGGGCGAGGATGATTGCACTGACGTTCTTGCTGTTTGTATTGACGTGGGGGGAGACTTTGTTTCTGGATTGGAGTCCCCTGATTCTGGAAATCAAGTCTCTGGATATTGTTATATAGGAAGTAATGGCACTGACGGAATCGAGATTCCAGGTTACGAGAAGGGAAAGGCTGCTTCAGGGCTTTGGTTGGGCGGCTACGGTACGAAAGGCGAGGGTTCCGATCCATCTTATCTAGCAGCACCGTCTGAAGAAAAGCACCGAGAAGATTCCAAACCTGATCCGTCTCCTGCAGTCGGTTGCGATTGGGATCCAGCATCGGGAATTTGCAGTTGGAAGGTAGAATGTAGTGTAGGAGGGGGCGATGAATGCGGTAGCGGAACGTCTGGAGACGATTTTTGTGACTGTCATGCTATATGCGGTGAGACGCCAGCGCCCTGTGCGGGGGGCGCGAGAGGTAGGCGCAGTATTTTCCAATCCAGAAATGAGCCTGAAGAGAGAGGATATTAAACCGGTATTTTGATTCGTTCATGGACTTGCCGAAAAAGGAGTATGGCCAAGTTAACTGGTAACAACCGATAATAGCAGCATGAAAATATCAAACAATATTTACAAACGCCATAGATTTCCAGCAGAGATTATTTCTCACGCTGTTTCGATTTCAGCTCAGTCACCGAGATGTTGAGGATATGTTAGCGGAACGTGGAGTGACTGTTTCCCATGAAGCCATTCGTTTGTGGTGTAATAAATTCGGACCTCACTATGCCAAACGACTTAAGAGAAAACATAGGGGCTATGGCGATACTTTTTACATCGATGAAGTCTTTATAAAGATCGGAGGAAAACAACAATATCTTTGGTGAGCAGTGGATCAAGATGGAGAGGTAGTTGATGTTTTTCTACAGTAAAAACACGATGCTAAAGCCGCCAAACGGTTTTTCAAACGATTGATTAAATCACATCGTGGTGAACGCAGAGTTATTGTGACCGACAAACTGCGTAGCTACAATGTCGCTCATCGTGAGTTGATGCCAGATACTTTTCATAACAAGCAACAATACGAAAACAATAGGGCAGAGCTATTGCATCAGCCGATAAGAGTTAGAGAGCGAGTCATGCGATAGCTCTGCCTTATTGTCTTGGAAAAGTGCATCGATGGTGTAATCTCAATTCGAGATGATCCAGCATCCTACGCACAATTTAACTTGGCAGTACCTAAGAGCGAGATAAAAAACACTGATCATATTACTCCACTCTTTTTTCAATATGATCACTACCATTGGATTTACCAAGTGTTAGAGAGCCAAATCTGAATTGTTTAAATATTGTATATGGTAAAAAAACCGTATCAAGAATAGATGAAGGAATTGTATCAAATAAATAATAAGCATCTCCAATGCCTTTTAAATCATGCGTTGAATTTGAATGCACCGTACAAATATCGAAAAATATACCGCTATATATTCTAGAAAGTGTTGTGCAGCGAGTTTGTGATTTAGATAATTTTGAAGAAATATTACTGTCACTATAGCGTAAGGTAGAAAGTGTGCCGCAGCCCGTAAGAGAGCATAAAACTAATAGGATAGGGAGTGTTTTATAACTATTTTTCATATGTAATGTTTCTCTGATAAAAAAATGGGGTTCTGTCGCAACCAGCAGCATCAAATTGTCGTATGTTAGAATGATTAATTCGAATCAAACGCACTAGAGTAATTCATGATCTCATTCAAAGGCCGACATACTCCAAAAGAAATGATGGCGGAGCGAGGTATCATTCTTGATCATAGTACACTGAATCGATGGGTGGTTCATTTCTCTCCACCGCTTGAAAAGGCCTTCCATAAAAAGAAGAAAAGACCGGGTGATCGATGGCGGATGGATGAAACGTATCTCAAGGTTAAGGGCCAGTGGCGCTACTATTATAGGGCTGTTGATAAGCAAGGTAACACCATTGATTTTATGCTAACAG
>JAHRWA010000025.1 GCA_019090455.1 Pseudomonadales bacterium
ACGAAATGAGTAGCGGGCCGTGTCATCTGTGAATATAGTTTCATAGATGACACGGCTTTCTTTTGAATACCCTACAAGTTACCTCACTTTTTCATTCCTATCTCATGTAAATATCAAGACAATATCTCTTGCTCTAAATTCACAAATATCCTTTTCCTATTTTTCCCATTAAATTTATTTCACAATATGGTGTAAGCTATTTGGATTATTAGCGACTAATGGTAGTAGAGTGAGCCTAAAGGCAAAGTAGACCCACGAAATAAGAAACTAGAAGATAGAAAAATAAAAAAATCGCAAAGGACGCATGATCATGAAACTATATCGAAGGGCCCTTATTAATCGACGCCAATGGCTATCTCTTTCAATCGTGAGTCTACTCAGTTTGCTTACAGTGAGTTGCATCAATACAGATATCGGCGGTTGCCCTGCAGATGAAAGACATCTGGAACGCCATGATATCAACTTTACCAATACCGATGTGCATTGGGGATCATGGGGTTACGATACAAGAAACAATCATCATGCACTGAATGAGTCTCGCATCACTACCGAAAATGTAAATCAGCTGGAACTGAAATGGGCTGCACCCACATCGGGGTCAGTTTCAGCAACGCCCACGGTAGTTGGCGACAACCTTTACTTCCCTGACTGGGGGCCACTGACTAATTTAACATGGCCTGGCGGAAAGTTGTTTGCTCTAGATCGCTGGACCGGCAGTACGGTTTGGTCCCAGAAAATAAACAATTACAACAACAACCGTTTCAATAATATTTCAAGATCAAGTCCTGCCATTAGCGGTGACTTAATCCTATTGGGTGACTTTCAAAATAAAGTGCCCATGCTCACTTTCTCGGATTGGGTCTTTGAGTCTGTTCGGGAAGCACTGGGGCTGGATGGCGCTTGTGGCGGCTTCTTATATGCAATAAACCGATTCACTGGAGACTTGGTTTGGAAAACTCGTATCGGAACGCTGGAATATGATTCCTTGGTACAGTCTCCCGTCATCCACAACGATAAAGTTTACATCGGTGTGTCTTCTAACGAATCAATATATGTGAAAGATAAAGATACGCCCTGCTGCCAATTTCGCGGCAATGTTGCAGCGGTCGATTTACATAACGGTGACATTCTATGGCGTCAATATATGACGATCGATAATGGCGGTGCTTTGGATCAGTTTTCTGGCGCGTCGGTTTGGAGCGGTGCACCAACAGTAGACCCAAATCGTAATTCACTTTATGTGGGTACCGGCAACAATTATCACGTTCCTGAAAGTTATTCGACTTGCGTCATTGCTGCGGATGGCAATCAAGAAGCGATAACAACATGTGGTGCTCCCTATACGGACAATCATTTTGATTCTATTGTTGCTATGGATTTGGATACCGGTGCAATCAAATGGTCCATGTCGACAGTTCCTTTTGACACATGGACTTCCGCCTGTCGCCTAGACGTAGGTTTCGGGTTACTGGGTGGTGACAGCTTCCATTGCCCTGACCCTGAAGGACCTGATGCTGATTTTGCTCAGCCACCCATGCTTTACACGATTGAAGTAAACGGCCAACCCGAAGACCGACTTGCCGCAGGAACAAAAGCAGGCGTGTTCTATTCCATTAATCCTGATAATGGAGAGATCATTTGGCAACGTCAGGTAGGACCCGGTGGCGTCATAGGGGGAATGGAATTTGGTTCTGCCACCGATGGCAATCGAATCTATTTACAAAATTCCAACTTTGATCACATACCTTATGTACTGGAAGCAGGGGCTCATGCCGGGGAAGAAATTGTATCAGGTTTTTGGGCGGCACTGGATGCAACAACCGGTGAACTACTTTGGCAAACGCCAGTCCCGGGCTATCAAGCTCCCTTGGACGGCCCGATTGTCCATCTTGCATGGGGAGGCGGTAAAGGGGAAGGCTTTTTCAAATGGCCTTTAGGACCACCCACTATCGCCAATGGCGTGGTGTTTGCAGGTGTCTCTGATTTGGAAGGGACCATGGTAGCAATGGATGCGGCCACCGGAGAAATTCTGTGGCAATATGAATCAGGGGCTTCTGTTGTTGCATCACCCTCTGTTGTGGACGGTCGTCTCTACTGGGGGTCAGGATATGCATACGGCACCGATGGCAAGCAAATCCTTAGTTTTGGTTTGGCCGGTGATGAGCGTTAATGGCAAAACCGATCGTTATTAGTTACCCAGAATAAAGTAAAGAAGACAACCTGCGATAACGATCATTACACCGCTAAGAATTAATAAAAGCTCCCTTCTTTTTAGGGTATTTATTTTTTTATTCGTTTTATTCTTAGCGGGATCATCAAAGGAATCATCTGTAACCGAGAGCTTTTCTGCGACTTGTAAAATATCATCGCTATCATCCGAGCCAGCCGTTTTCGGTTTTTGAATCGAAATTTGAACCGTCTCGTTGCCGCTATTGCTCATAACGAATTCGTCAATTAAATTAGAGCGTTTCATCTGATGGGAAAAACGGTCTAACAATCCCTGACTATACTGAACATTCAACTCCTTCATTTCTTGATTGATTTTCTTTTCCATCCCTACGCTAAACCTCTATCGACACCTACCCTCTAGTCAAACTAACACCCGACTAAATCATAGGACCTCTGCCAGCCTCGCGGCTCCCAAACCCCATCCAAAAATGAAGCATACATACTGGCATCCGGTAGCTGCGAAGTTAAATTGAAACTGGGAAGAATATCCTCTGCCCCTTGTGACCACCAAGCGCTGTAGCTCTTGTATTGCTGCCGTACTAGTTTCTCAAACATGAGGGGGAAGATCGTCGATGGAGACTGTTCAGGAAACTGCATATCTATTTGCAGTGCGGCTCCAGGATCTCCGCTATTTTGACGGCAGGAGTAATCTCCCGACAATTTAAATTCACTCGCGAGAACCCGATCATTTAATTCATCAATAGAGAGGCTGTCACTCAGTGCAGCCAGCGCACTGTCTTCGATATCTTGAAACCAATCGCGCCCACGTTCAAAGAGATCCAATAAACTCGGCGCTTTTACCGGCATGGCAATCGTCAAGGGAAAATAACGCCCGACACTATCAACACTGGGTATTAAAACGCCCGTCCAGCCTGAATCATCTACCACCCCAGGTGATAAAACAAAGCGCCATATCGGGCTCACGAGATAATGATTAAGCCAGCGCTCCCCCAGTTGTTCTTGGCTAGTGGCGATGCCGCGTTGCAGCCACTCATCCCAATACCGGATAAAATCGTTATTTAAACGCCGAGAAACAAAATCACCGTGGGCTGGAATTTTCCCATAGATACCGACCGGTCCAGTTTCAATCGGTACAGCACCAGTGAATTTGGATTGCGTATCTTTTCGTTTTGATTGTGTCGTTTGATTCATGACAAGCCCATTCTTATAATAATTTGGGGCATCGATACTGCCGTAATTCGTTAGTCGAAAATGGGTTCCGCGAACTGCTCGCGAGGATAACGTATTCCGCTTTTCTTCCTTCTGATGAGAAAGTCACGCGATACTCGTTAGATCGTCGACCTCTTCGTAATTTCGACTGGTCAAGTAATCGAAAAAATGCCCAGGGTCCATCGTATTTTTTCTGTCGTTTTGATCCATTCAAATCTTCAAATGCGATCCGAACACCTAACTCTTCCGCACTGGGCCATTTAACCGGCTTCTTGATTTTAGGTCCATGGGTGTACTTGAATATTTGATCTCCGGAAAACAGTTCAAACCGACTCACACTGGCATCCATTCGATCTGGCTTTAACTGAAACTTAAGTTTTGGACTAGATCCTTTGAAGTATATTTTTCTGATGTTTTCTGCACGTTTAAGCTGATCTAACGCTTCGAAGTTCATCGATATCCCATGACCATCAACAATCTTGGATTTCCAATCGCGCTTTATATCAATAAAGGGAGCAAGATACTCCTTTATAAAAGCACTCTGCGCTCCCTCTGGGCCAAAAAATAGTACAAAATCATCGATCGCCAAATCATTCCGAGTATTGCTCCATAAGGGATACCGCTGAGCAATACTATTATTGTAAACACTGATCACTTCTGCATCCCACACTCGATTCAGATGTCGCTTTGATTCAGACAGAAGTAATAACCAACTCTCCTCACCAATCCGGTTAACCCAAAACTGTATTTGCTGAGGTAGGTTTAATGCGTTAACTCGCAATTGACCCAGTACATCTGCACCCGCACCCGTCATCCTCACTTTGGAAAATTGATATGATCCTGCCGCCGCATCGCCTGACATGTGAAGCTGGTTTAATTGGTTTTTTAATTGGCTCAATACCACCATGGTTCCAGCAAATTTTGTCTGACCCGTTTGGTCTATTTGCATAAGGTTATTAATATCCCGAAATGCTTTGTCCACGATATTAGGTTGCCAGCTGTCAGGACCTAGACCTTGTAATTTTGCCGCTGTATTTGCCCCTTTACCCGGCTTTAACGATGTTGCGACAACAGGTGTCAGTTCAGTATTCTCCTTGGTCAACTGTAAAATATTAATCAGGGGTGAATAGACAGGATCGGTCAGTACCGACATTTTTTGCTGTGTATTATCCCAAGTCTCAAAAGGTTTAACATCTAGTCCTTTTAGAAAAGTCTGCCAGTGGGCCACATAGTCTTGCAAATAATACTCTTTCACTTTTTCGCTAATGCCTTCGATATCATCTCGGCTAAAATCCTGCCCCTCTATTTTTCCTACCACCCATTGATCCGCAATGGCTCTCTGGATCACCGGCGAATCAGAACTTAAATCTAAAGACTTATAGCCTGTCTTGGTAAAGAGTTGCGGCATCAGGTAATGCTTCTCTTTCTCCTTCGCATCAAATATCAGTATTGAAGAATCACCCAGTAAACTCAGCAAATCGACTTTTTGACTGTATTGAACATCGCCTTTAATGCTGTTGTAAATCCGCAGTGCAACAGGCATACGACTCAAGGCACTACGCCCTCTATCTACGATCTGCTGATTAAGGCCGCCGGCTCGCAAGGGCTGTTGAGTTAAAGCCGCCAAGTGTGCATTGATCGCATCAAAATCACTGGCTCGACCGCTAAAATTTTGGCTCCAGCTTTTCGAAAACCAAGCCTTAACGAAGTCTGCATTGAACCTTTCAGGCTGCCCTAGCATCAAATAAACTTTAAGCGCATCTTGTAACTCATAATCCTGAAGGTGAGAAACAATATACTGCTCAGCTTGGCGCCGCAGTCTCGGCAAAAGAATCTCGCTAAGCTGGCTTTGGTAGGCCTCCCCGATCGCTTCGGGAACGGATCCATCATACAAGCCTAACGCTTTCAACCATGGCCAACTTTGCTCGGAGAAAAGCCCAACGTTAGCCTGTAATGGCGCGAGAGCCGCGAGCACATGGCCTGGCTCATTATTCCATTCTTGTAGCTTCGCCTTCTCCGACTTAAATTGCTCCGCGAAATCTTGTGACTGATTTAACAAACTGCCGTACTGAGAAAAACTAAACACCCAAACCACAACAGCCACTAATGCTGCCCCGACCATCGACCCCATCGCCACGCGCCGCAACAACGTCATTCTTTTTTCATATTGTCGATCGACACCTACAAGCTCACTCTCTGGAAAAATGACGGACTTTAATAGATGATCGATAAAGAAGCTCTTACCTTGGCTGGCAGAGGCGCGTTGACTTGGGATACGCAGAGAGAACTTTGATGCTACCGCACTCATCACGCGATCAATGGGATTTCCTTCCTGTGTCGCACTTGTCAAATACACACCACGTAACAAGGGTTTTCGAGAAAAGCGACTATCTGAGAACGTTTCGTCCACCAATGCGACTAGTGACATCTTCAGTTGGGTAATTTGTAAGGGGAAACCTTGAATTGCAGCTCGACGAGAATAATCCTTTTCTCTATTGAGGCGCTCAAACACTTGCGTACTAATACGTTCAATTAACTGATCAAGTTCAGCAGCCAAATCATTTTGATTATTAGAGTTTTCATTAAATGTGTAGGTAACTCCCCAGACCTGCTCTCTCTCGCCTTTACTCAGCCCGCCGAAAAACTCATTAAAGCCTGCCACTAAATCCATTTTTGTCAGCATAAAATAAATGGGGAAATCAACTCCCAATTGTTGAATCAACTCATCTACCCGCTCCCTAATAACCTTGGCATGATGTTCTCGATTCTGAGCCGGCTGAGTCAATAGATCTTGCGCACTAACGGCAATGATCGCTCCATTAATGGGCCGACGCTTGCGGTGTTTTTTTAATAGATCAAGAAACCCCTGCCATGCGCCACTATCCACCACGCGATGACTGTCCTGCGTTGTATATCGACCAGCCGTATCGATAAGAACAGCATCATTAGTAAACCACCAATCACAATGACGAGTCCCTCCAACGCCTCCTAATGCGGCTTTATCCTTGCCCTTAGCCAAAGGAAACTGCAACCCTGAATTTAACAATGCAGTGGTTTTACCTGAGCCTGGCGGCCCAATAATAATGTACCAAGGTAAATCATAGACGGGTTTCTTCGCTCCCGACTTTTTCATTACTTGCAAAGCTTCATCAAAATGGTTTTGCAACAATTTAACTTCTTCAGCAGATTGTGATCCGGACTCATCAGTGTCAGCTTCAGCTTCACCGCCTTTCATATCATCAAACAATTCCTTCTCTTTCTTTTTATGCATTAATTGCTGACGTAAATTATTTAATCCCCATAGGCTAATAATGACAATTAATGCAATCAATCGCGCACTAACCGATGCCAGCGGAGCCACACTCTTTTCACCAAATCGAACCAAGGGTCCACCAAACCAAATCACCAACCCCAGAGCAATCAATCCCAATACCGTGAGAAATCTGGGGTCTTTAAGCCAGGTTAAAATTTTGTTCATTCTTTTGTCTCATTATTATTTCTATAAATACAAATCCGTTTTAGCAACTTAGTCGCATGGCCAAAAAGCCAAACCCTCAGCAATCCAATTTTGAATTACTCTCTAGATTCAGGCACGCTGTCCACTACAAACTGGCTGAAAACGCTAACTACCGGCTCTGCATCCAGGTGCAGCCAAAAACGAAACCCCGAATAAGTTAACAGTACAACGGCCACCATAAATGCGGCAACCACCCAAAGGGGCACATAATCCGCCATCGTTTTTTGTTTGATTGCATCACTTTCCCAATGAGGCGACAATTCGATTTCGACATTTTGCCGATTCGTTAATATGCTCTGATATAAATTACCCATCAATGCATCCAGCTCCTGCCGACCACGATCGTTGAGTTTGTACTTCCCTTCAAACCCCAGACTAAGACACAAATAAACCAGCTCCAATAGATCAATATTCTGCGCCGGCGCTTGCAATAGCTGATCCAAAATTAAAAATACTTTTACTCCTCCCGTATTTTCATGATGGAACGTGCTGAGTAAGGATTTTTGAGTCCAGCCACTTTCAATCCCCCACGGAGTTGAAAGCACGGCTTCATCTAGGGCAGAACAAAGCACATAGCGTGTGGTCATTACGATTTCTGAGGAATAGTTATCTTGCATAACGACTCGTTCAAATTGAGATAATTCCGCAACCAATTCCTGATACAAGCTATTGATCTGACTATGGCTCACTGTTTGCCTAAGTTTGCCCAACAAAGCAATCAAGGTGGCGGCGCCACAAACAAGTCCATTCAAGCCTTGATCCACTTTTAACCCTTGATCGATGCCTCCTCCAATAGGAGCTGTATTGTTCGAGTGTGCCTGTATTGGAGGCTGCATAGGCGCTTGTGGAGATGGTTTTCTACCAGCCCCTCTACCACCGGGGCTGGGTAGAATAACTGTCTTATCCCCATCATCATCATGCATATCACTCACCCTTTTATGGCCCAAAACTCAAGTTCTAACCCAGGAAAATCACCACCCACATGCATGGCAAATCCACTGGATTTTTTCATATCCACCCAATATTCACTATTTGTCTCTAACTCGAAATAAGCAAACCCTGCATGGTACGGAATTTGTCTTGGTGCCACCGGCAAAGCGTACAGCCCAATCCCAGGCATCTGGGCATGCACCAATTGCGTAATTTTCTCTAGCGGCGCTATCTTTACTTGCGCAGGAAACCCACTTCGTAATTGCTCTGCCGATAGCTGTGCTTTGGCCGCAATAACAAATGTCGCTGTGGTTATTAAATCGCGATCCTTAATGACCGCCACTTTATATCCATTCTTGCGCTCGACTAACTCCATATCGATCGCGGTGCGCTCCGTAACTTGACTCAGACATTCCCTTAAAACGGGGAAGATCGCCATAAAACTTTCCCTCAATTGATCATGACGATAGGGTACAAACGTAGGGGGACGTTTTTCAACGCTAGTGAAGGTTGTCAATTCTCCGGCTAATGAAATCAAATATTGATACAAATCCTGAGGGTGAATCCCATCAACTTCAGTAAAATGTTGCACCATAGGCTCGCAACGATTCACTAACTGCAAGAGCAAATAATCTGCCAGTTCGGCTGAACCCGATCGTCCACTGTCCTTTAATCGACCTGCTAGCTCTTCACCACGAGAATTTAGCATGCCTACCAGCTCTGACAAGAAACCATGCAGTCTCGGCGATACTCGACTATTCAAACAAGGCGGAATAAATTGGTCATCTAAAATAATTTCTTTGCTATCTCGGCGCTCTACAATACGTGCTACACCAATACAGGCATATCCACTCAGATCTTGATTACCCAAGATGAGTTGTAAACTCAATTTGCCCACTACAATAGGAGCCATTTCTCCGCTATCAGAGGCATCATCAATAACACCAAACTCTTTTCCCACAAAACGATGCAAAGCATTATTGTCATCTTGCTGTGTTTCGGACACCTCCTGAGAGCCATATCGTCGTAGGGAAACGGCAAGGTAAACAGTAGTGCTATGTGTGTTTTCTGGCACATCTATCACCGGCGGCAACTCGTCTATCTCAGGGCAATTGATAGGCGTGCCATCCGGAAAAATACCCACACATCGACTCAAAGATAACTTACCTAACTTCAATAGGTCTGAGTCAAGTTCATAGTCAATTATTCCCCAGAGATATGAGCCTAAAGAGGAAACTCGAGACTCGATATATTTTTCAAAATATCTTGTCTCTTGCTGAAAGTGTTGTGGACTCAGGAGCATCCCTTCCTGCCAGATTACCTTGTTCGCGCTACTCATAATTAATGCTCACCTTAATAACATTTACAGTCGGTCTATATCAGCTTCACCAATTTAGCTGATCGTCCATGCAGATCTCGCCGGCTAAAATTCGTCTACCACGCCATCATTTGGGCCACTACTATTTTGTACGCTTTTCCCGCGCTCTTTTAATTTACCATCAGTATCTTTGCGAACTCTTTTTTTCTGATCGCGATTATCGACCTCAGTCACTTTGCCCTGACGACTACGCGCTTTGCCATCAACCTGCTCTATAGCAAGATTCGACAGTAATAAATTCAACTTCGTCTTTGCATGCGGCTTTACTTCAAAAACAACTCGCCCTTCCGCCTTATCGTATTGAGAAAACTCCACTAACATTCCAATAAAACGTGTTGCTGGATTAGCGATAAGCTCTAAACCGCGATCATATCCCGGTGTAAACTCTTTTAGTCTTCTCAATTTAATCAGATCCTTCCCTAAATATTTTTTGGGATCTTCATATAAATGAATGAAATCCTCTTGAGAGAATTGGCGAGCATCTTCAAGCTCAAACAAAGTCACTACTACTGGTGAGGGGCGCCCAGCACTATCGGGATTCACATCATCCCAAACTTGAAAATTAAGTAGCACTTTTGTATCCAAGTTAAGCGTCTTGCCCATTGAAGAGCATCCAGTAACGCCAAAAGATAAGGCGCTAATCAACAGTGCGATCACAACAGGTTTATTTAATCTTTGCATTTTTTCTTTCACCTTCATTTAATGAATTCATGTCTATTGGTACATTTCAATAATCAACTATCGTATTTTTGCTTCATCCATTTGATCTTCGTAGGCTCGGACAAAATCCTCTCCAAACAAATCATAAAAAACGCTATCTTGATCTTCTACCCAAGCTTGGTATAACTTTGAAAATGCATCCCAGTATTTCGCTTTTCGACCCGCTGCAGTCAAACCACTAACACCTTCTTTCTCAAAACGCATTTGTAATTTTTCGGGATCAAACCGCCCAAACATGGCTTGAAATGCTTCTCTCATCCCTGTCAACATTGCTAGCTGGTGATTCTTTATGTCTTGAAAACCATCACGCACTGAGTCAATTGATCCCAAATACGCATTACTTTCTCGAACAAAAAGATTCTCTAATGCCTCCTTCAAATCAACAGAGAATTTTAATGGATTATTTTCCACAGGCTGTATCAAAGTCGATGCCATGCGAAACTCATTTTTTATAGCAGCCCGTGCGCCCAAGACATCCATCAAGCCAGAAATAGACTCTTTGACCATACCCGTCATGACTTGATTTAAGTTCGCTAATTGTTGAGGACTCAGGTCATTAACATCGAGACCCAATGCTTTCGCAATTGCCCCCGCGTCGCCGGACCCGGTAGCCTCGGCGACTACATCGATAACTTTAGGCTGTACAACGACAGATTCTACAACTGCAGGCTTTACAATTTTAGGCTCTACAAATTCAGGGCTAGGAATGCTCTCTTTTTCTGACGATGCCGATGTATCAATAGAGTCTTCTGACTCTTCAGAACCGGTTACTCCAGTAAGACTTATAATACCACCTGAATTACTCTGATCTTCTTTAGGAGTGCTAGTCGTTAAAATATTCTCCTCGAAGGACGAGGGCGTTAGTCCCGCATCCGGCTCTAGCCATTTATCAATATCGTCATCCTGTGCTGCATTACTCATAGTCGGGGAACTGGATATTGGTAAAGGTTTACCCGTCGTGGAGAATTGGGGATTCGACTCGCTTGGTATTACGGAAGAATTTGCAGAGCCGGCTTCGGGCTCCAACCATTTATCAATGTCATCCAATCCCTTTTCCACTTCCGGTTCGCGGTCAAGAGAAGGTGCTTCTGCCTGCGGCAACGAGCCTACAGAAGCAACGTCATCAACTTCAGGTAGTAGCCATTTATCAATGTCATTTAGCTCTTTTGCTGGAGGCCCATCGTCAACTGGCACCCCCTCAATTACGGCTAAAGAGTCATCAGTCAAGGCATCAAAAGGTTTGGCGTCCCCCCCTTCTGGAGACAACCATTTATCGATATTATCCAGCCCCTTGTCAGCTTTCGATTCTCCCTCATCCGACACAACCACTGGAGAAGGGTCATTTTTGGAAGAAAGCATCGGACTCGCTTCTGGCCCAAGCCATTGATCTATTTCGCTAACATCTTCAGTAGCATCTGTAGATTCCACACCTACATTACTAACAGCGCCTATAATAGGCTCTTCGTTTAATCCTGTTTTTTCGACCTTACGATATCCCGTGTCTGTCAGCATGACATTCACTTGAATCTCGTAACCCCCAATACTTAAACTATCGCCATTACGTAACTCTACTGGGCTACCTCTCTCAATAGGGTGTGGTGCGTGATTGATATATATTCCATTGGTACTGGTATCAATTAATTCGAAACGCCCCTCAGAAAACCGAATTTCAGCGTGAAGGGAAGAGACGTACCGATCCTTGTCCGGCAAAACCCAATCATTTTTTTCAGCTCTCCCAATGCTTCCTCCGTCTTGATCAAAACTATGGCTAAGCTGCGTAACCAGCTCACTCGACGGATACTTAGTGATCGACAATTGCAGCGACATATTATGAAATCTTTTAATTTGTAATTAGCTGAAAAAATATAGCGTAGCTCATAAGAGTTTTTTAGTTATCTCAAAAAACAACAACTCCATGATACTGAACTAAACATTCTACTAAACCTAGCTATTACCGCTAGTAAAAACAGCAGTAAAGTTTTGGTAAATTTTATTACTTAATTTTTACCAAATTCAAATTCGCTTGCCAATCCACCGCTGTGTTCTTCTATTCAAGGGACCAGAACGTCATTATCTGTTAGCGCCAGCTACCCCTGATTAACTTCATACTCATTATTTTTCACGCAGTGACTCAAACCCTTTTGCATTGATCTAATCCAAGTATGAGCATAATATATGCGGCTGATTGTTGTTAAAAAAGTCCTCATCCACCAACCAATCAAGGGAATTTCATCATGAAAGCAACTGCAATGTCATTTGCATTAAGCACAGGACTGCTAATAGCTGGACCGATTGTAGCGGCAGGTGAAAAGGAAGGCTTGTCCATCAATCCAGGTATAGGTTACTACACCTTCGACTCGGATATGAATATAGAAGACCAGTCCTTCCCATCACTTGGCCTGGAGTACCGGCTTCCTAATAATTTCGCAATAGAAGGCACCTATATTACGACTGAAACGAATAATGTGAGCAACTCAGATACAAACTTTGATTGGTCACACTATCACTTGGACGCTCTTTATTATTTCAACTCAACCCGTAAGCTACAGCCTTATTTAGCCGCCGGTGCTGGCGAAGGCTCCTTTAACTACAGTAGCGACAGGAGCTCAGATAACGAGACATTATTAAACATAGGCGGCGGTATAAAGTTTTTCTTCACTCCCACGCTATCGCTACGCGGCGATTTTAGACTCGTCAATAGCCAAGATAATGAGATGACCGCCGGTACGACATCGTTAGTTCTTTCCTGGCTTTTAGGACCATCGACTTCCATGGACTCTCAAGGGGAATTCGGATTAGCCGAACCCATTACCGTGGATGCAGATAAAGATGGCATCGTCGACGCTATTGACTTGTGTCCGGGTACACCACCGTCAGTCACTTCTGACAGCAATGGTTGCGCTACTGACCTGGATAATGATGGCATTGCGGATTACAGGGATAAGTGCAACAGCACTCCCGCTAACATTCCAGTTAATAGCGTAGGCTGTCCTCAAGACTTAGATCAAGACGGTATCGCTGATTATCAAGATCAATGCTTAGGCTCAAAAAAGGGACTTCAAATCGATAGTGATGGTTGTGCGGTGAATATTACTGAAACCGTATCAATGAACTTGAATGTGAATTTCCCCAGTAATTCTTCGACACTTCCACGCGAGCTGTTTCAAGAGGTACAAGAATTAGCAACGTTCATGAAGCGCTATAACGATACCATTGCGGTTATCGAAGGCCATTCTGATAATGCAGGAAACGCTAACTACAATCGGTTTCTTTCTCAAAAGAGAGCCGAGACAATACGAAAAATTCTCATCACTCAATTTAATATTAGTGAAGAGCGCCTGCGAGCAATCGGTTATGGAGAGGACTATCCTGTCGCAAGCAATCAGACATCAGAAGGTCGACAACAAAATCGAAGAGTTATCGCCATTATCAATACCGGCACTGAAAAAAACTAGCGCTAAAGAATGCTGCATTCTCGATCAACCCGGTTGAGAAAAAAGGGCCTGAAATAATTTATGTTTCAGGTCTTTTTGGTGAAAGTCTTAAGCAGACTTATTTTAGCTAATATTGCATTTCACTAGCCTTATTAAACTATACTCAATCGAACAATCACTCTATCAGTAAGTGCTGGATTACTATGAGCTACCAGGATGTTATTCGCTTTTGGTTTGAAGAAATCGAACCAAAAAATTGGTGGATTAAAAATAAAGAATTTGACCAAATCATACGAAAACGATTTATGCCCGTTCACAGCAAAGCCATTCGCTGCGAACTTTTCGAATGGCGCAATGAGCCATTAGGTCGATTAGCTGAAATAATATTGCTTGATCAGTTTACCCGTAATATTTTCCGGGACTCTCCTATTTCCTACGCTTTCGATGCTTTAGCCCTTGCCCTGTCACAGGAGGCAGTACACACCAAGGCAGATACTTTCTTAAGCCAGGAGCAGAAGATTTTTTTATATATGCCGTTCATGCATAGCGAATCCTCAGAAATTCACAATAAAGCGATCGAACTATTTAGTACTGATGGACTGGAAAACAACTTAGATTTCGAACGCAGGCACAAAGACATTATAGATAGATTTGGCCGATACCCGCATCGCAATGCCATTTTGGGTCGCCGCTCCACAGCGGAAGAGGAAGAATTCCTTAAACAACCTGGCTCCTCGTTTTAATTTATAGGTAATCTCATAATGGACAAACGTCTCGATGAAATCGAAACAAAACTAGCCTATCAAGAACATACTATCCAGGAATTAAACGATGTGGTATTTCAACAGCAGAAGCAAATCGATAAGTTAGAACTAATCTGCAAACGGCAACACGAAAGATTAAGTGATATTTCCGACTCTATACCTGAGGGGAAACCCCAAGACGAAAAACCTCCCCATTATTAACAAGAGGGTAAGCCCTAGACCTGAAGGGCTATTCCAGACGACAAGGTTAGATGCTTGTGCAGACACTGAACAACCGCCTTTCTTAGTGGTCGACGGCAAAATGACAAATCAAACTGAAACTCGTCGCCTTTTACCAAATTCAGAATAATAACCTCGCCTTTGAACCCTTTGTTTTCAACGCGCATATCACTGACGTCCCTCAACGGAAATGTGGCCGACAATTTCCCTTGGCGGTAAAAGTACACCGTCTCACCCCAAATTCCGATAAGCGGCTCTCTCACTTTTTTACGAAAAGCCTCGAAGAGCACCACGGGCACCGTCACTACCGCTAACACTATCCATTTTATGTCTCCATCCAAAAATGGAACTAAGAAACAGGTGGAAAGCACCAATACTGCAGACATCCATTCATTTTCCCCTGTTTTACTTCGTCGCTCAATTAATATCATTTTTCACCCCGTTCAAATTACGCTAAAGAAACATACAGGTTTGAGCGTGACGGCATCCTGCTCATTAACTAATGAGTAAGCAATCTTTGCACCAGGGTTCGCAATACGTGGAAATTTTACGCGAAAAAAAACGGCTATAGCTAAAAAGCTACAGCCGTCCTTAGATACTCGCGCTGAAGTAGTAGGGTCTAACTAAGACTGCTCTCTTGAGGCGCCTCCTTCATACTTAGCTTAACTCGACCACGCTGATCTATATCAAGCACTTTTACGTTAATCATCTGCCCTTCTTTCAAATAGTCCGTCACTTTTTCTACACGCTCTTCTGCGATTTGAGAAATATGAACAAGACCATCTGTTCCTGGCATAAAATTAACAAATGCTCCGAAGTCGACAATTCGCACGACTTTACCCTCATATATTCGGCCAATTTCAGCTTCTGCTGTGACTTCCTCGACACGTGAAATTGCCGCATCAGCCGCGACTTTATCTTCTCCGTAAATATGCACTAAACCATCATCATCGATATCAATGGACGCCTTAGTCTCATCACAAATACTGCGAATGGTTGCGCCGCCTTTGCCAATAACATCTCTGATTTTATCCGGATGCACTTTAATTGTTTTGTAGCTGGGAGCGTTATCACTCACGCCTTCTCGAGATTGGCTGATCGATTTGGTCATCTCTCCTAGAATATGAAGCCTGCCCTCTTTTGCCTGATTCAAAGCAATTTCCATGATTTCTTCGGTGATGCCCTCTATTTTGATATCCATCTGAAGCGCTGTAACACCCGCTTCTGTACCTGCCACTTTGAAATCCATATCCCCAAGGTGATCTTCATCACCCAAAATATCGGACAATATCGTAAATCGCTCGTCATCCTTAATCAATCCCATTGCAATACCCGCAACAGGCGCCTTGATAGGAACACCTGCATCCATAAGCGACATGCTACTTCCACAAACAGATGCCATTGATGACGAACCGTTAGACTCGGTAATATCGGATACAATACGAATAGTGTAAGGAAAGCTATCAGGAGCCGGCAACACGGCTTCCAAACTACGGCGAGCCAATCGACCATGACCAATTTCTCGGCGCTTAGGAGAAAGTGCCATCCCTGTTTCACCTACACAAAAAGGGGGGAAGTTATAGTGCAACATAAAAGGATCATTGCGCGACCCTTCTAAAGCATCAATTAATTGAGCATCTCGCGTACCACCCAGAGTGGTAACAACAATAGCCTGGGTTTCTCCTCGTGTGAAAAGCGCAGATCCATGAGTATTCTCTAAGATGCCAATTTGAGTATCAATTGCACGCACAGTGCTAGGGTCCCTTCCATCAATTCGCGGATTCCCATCTAATACAGATTCACGAACAGTTGATTTTTCTATTGATCCAAAAGCAGTCTTAACATCTTCTTCGCTAAATGAGCTGTCACTACCCGCTAACGCTGCAACGGCAGCTGATTTAATCTCACCTAAGCAACCATAGCGCTCAAGCTTATTGGTAATCTTATAGGCATCCTTAATTGCTGCTGCACTTTGCTGACTAACAGCTTCTTTGACTTCAACATTTTCTGGCTCTGGCTGCCAACCCCAGCTTTCTTTTGCTGCTTCCTGGGCAAACTCTTTGATGGATTTAATCACTACCTGCATTTCTTCATGACCAAATAAAACTGCACCAAGCATTTGATCTTCGGTTAACTCCTTCGCTTCAGATTCAACCATAAGAACAGCTTGCTCTGTTCCCGCTACAACAAGATCTAAATCCGAAGATTCCTGGGTCTCATAATCTGGGTTTAGAACATAGTTACCATCAACAAATCCGACTCGCGCAGCCCCCACCGGCCCACTAAAAGGGATGCCAGAAATAGCGAGTGCTGCTGAGGTACCAATCAACGCTGCAATATCTGGATCTTGCTTTTTATCTGTGGAGATAACTGTAGCCATGACTTGAACTTCGTTCATAAAGCCTTTAGGAAATAGAGGCCGTATGGGACGGTCAATCAAGCGGCAGGTTAATGTTTCTTTTTCAGAAGGACGACCTTCACGCTTTAAAAAACCTCCAGGGATACGCCCTGCAGCATAGGTCTTTTCTTGATAGTTAACCGTTAATGGGAAAAAACCTCGGCCTTTGTCAGCGTCCTTTTTTCCAACAACTGTGACTAATAATGTAACTTTACCCATGTGCACGATGACAGCACCTGTTGCTTGTCGCGCAACTCGACCGGTTTCCAGTACTACGGTATTGTTACCAAATTTAAACTCTTTTTTTACAATATTAAACATTCTTTTATGTTCCTAGTTTGTGCGCCATTACTTTTACGCCCGGGCCATTTATATAGTTTTATGATTTTCAAAACTGCGAAACCGCGATAAATATCACTATCTATCACGGCACAGATATATCTTAAATTGTCAGTACTATTGCTAGCGTATACGCGTTAAGACCGAAGCAGTACGTACTAGCGACGCAGTCCTAAACGAGCTATCAAACTCTTATATCGTTCTGAATTCTTACGCTTTAAGTAGTCCAGTAATTTACGACGACTGTTGACCATTCGAATCAATCCACGTCGAGAGTGGTGATCGTGAATGTGCTCTTTAAAATGACCCTGTAAATCATTAATATTCGCTGTCAAAAGTGCTACCTGGACTTCAGGAGAGCCTGTGTCACCTTCGACACGCTGATAATCCTTAACTATCTGTGCTTTGTTTTCGCTTGATAATGCCATCTCTATTTCTCCGAATATGCTTTCATTAACTTCTGTTCGACCACGCATACCTACAGTCAAACTCTACTTTTAAGCCAGGACATTAACAGAGCAATATGTTAATTGTTTTATTAATATCCCAACAACTTTCTGTAATCTACTACTGGCTATGTGAGCTAACAAGACGGCGGGGCGCAATTCGCCCATCATCCAAAACTTGCCCCACACCAAGAAAACACTCATTCTCTTGGCTTAATCGAACCCACCCTTCAACTGGTGCTTCAGGAACCTTCACTGCCTGCCCCTGCCGCAAATAATACGCCGTGTTTTCTGACAGAATAACCTCAGGCCAATCACTAATCGCCGACCAGATAGGCAACAATAAACCATCCAAATTTTCGTAATCATGCCGAGAAGAGAGCTTATTATCTAGCGACGCGATAGAAAAGCGATGTTGTATTGAGTTATCTGGATCAGGGTTTCCCTGTAATAATTCATCTATATCATCAAAGGATATCGACTGATCTAAACAGTACGGCCCTGCTTCTGAACGACGCAAGACAGTCACATGAGCACCACACCCAAGCACTTTACCTACATCTTCTATCAGGGTACGTATATAAGTTCCCTTACTACAACTAACATCTAATTCTAACTCATCATTGCTAAAGCTTAGCAATATTATAGAAAATAACGTCACTTTCCTTGGCTTTCTCTCAACTTCAACACCTTCTCGTGCAAGCTTATATAAAGGCTGACCTTGGTGCTTCAAAGCTGAAAACATCGGAGGAATTTGCTCTATATCTCCTTCGAAACCAGATATAACTTTACGTAAATCGGCTTCACCTAACTCCGGTACAGGTTTTTCCTCTATGATCTTTCCATCAAGATCACCGGTATCCGTTGCTATCCCTAGCTTAGCTCGAACGACATACCGCTTGTTTGACTCCAACAAATATTGAGAAAATTTTGTAGCTTCACCAAAACAGAGCGGCAATACTCCAGTAGCCAGTGGATCCAAGCTACCTGTATGCCCCGCTTTTGCAGCTCCAAATATTCGTTTTACCTTCTGTAAAGCAAAGTTTGAAGTCACACCAGCTGGCTTATCGAGTATAAATATTCCGTTTACCGCCCGGCCTCGTTGTTTTTTCTGCCTTCCCACCTAAGATAATCCTCAGCAATAGATATGCTTAAAATCTATTAGTCGGCACTCTCATCTGCACCAGCCGAATTATCTAAAGATCGATCAATAAGGGCTGAAATCCGAGCACCTTCTATTGCTGTTCCGTCATAGTGAAACCTCAATTTTGGTGTCATTCTTAGCTGTACAGCTTTCGATAAGCGTGTCCGCAAGAACCCACTCGCCTTCTCTAAAACAGCCAGAGCATCTCGGCAGTCACTTTCAGAATCTTTATCTAAAAAGGTAATATGGACATCAGCCCAAGAAAGATCTCGACTGACATCTACACCTGAAACTGTTGCAAACCCAACACGTGGATCTTTCATCTCAGATTGAATCACTTGTGCCAGTTCTTTTTGAATTTGATCTGCAACTCGCTGCACTCTTTGGGTATTTGCCACTATCTCTCATCACCTCTGCCAACGTCTGGCAGTATACTTAGTCTTTACTCTATAATTCTCGCGATTTCTTTTACGTCGAACACTTCAATTTTATCGCCAACTTTTACGTCATTATAGTTCTTCACTGCAACACCGCATTCCATGCCATTTCGTACTTCCTGCATGTCATCTTTAAATCTTCGTAGAGATTCCAATTCCCCTTCATAGATAACAATATCATCTCGAAGAACTCGAATAGGTTTATTGCGATACAACGTTCCTTCTACGACCATACAACCAGCCGCAGCTCCAAATTTTGATGACCGAAATACTTCTCGCACATCCGCCACGCCTAAAATTTCCTCTCGCCGTTCTGGTGATAGCAAACCCGACATTGCGGCTTTGACATCATTAATAATGTCATATATAACGCTGTAATAGCGTATATCTACACCTTCTTCTTGGCAGATCTTTTTTGCTGCCGCATCAGCACGAACATTAAAACCGATAACAATACCATTTGACGCCAAAGCCAATCCTGCATCAGATTCGTTAATTCCACCTACGCCTTTAACCACAAACGAAACTTTCACTTCATCTGTCGACAAATCATCCAAAGCACCAATTAACGCCTCCAATGAGCCTCGTACGTCTGTTTTTAAGACTATATTAACGCTAGCAATTTCATCTTTTTTCAAATTATCGAAAATATTTTCAAGCTTAGCGCCCTGTTGCCGAGCAAATCGCATTTCGCGCTCTTTCACTCGCCGATACTCAGCAACTTCACGTGCACTACGTTCATCCGATACCACTAGGAATTCATCCCCAGCTTCCGGCGTACCGGGCAACCCCAAGACTTCCACAGGCATAGATGGACCGATTTCCTTCTTCGCCAACCCGTTCTCATCAAACATGGCTTTTACACGACCATAGTGCGGACCAGCTAACACCAAATCCCCATGCTGAAGCTCCCCACTCTGTACTAATAAACTCGCTACAGCACCACGCCCTTTATCAAGGCGAGATTCAATCACAATACCCTTTGCAGGTCCTGAATTAACAGCAGTTAGCTCCATCAATTCGGTTTGCAGAAGAACAGCTTCTAACAAGGCTTCGACACCTTCACCAGTAATAGCAGAAACATTAATAAATTGAATATCACCACCCCAATCCTCTGGGATTACATCACGAGCAGCTAATTCATTCTTAACTCGATCAGGGTCGGCCTGCTCTTTATCTATTTTATTTACCGCAATAATGATTGGAGCATTCGCCGCTTTGGCATGATTAATCGCCTCTTCAGTCTGAGGCATTACGCCATCATCAGCGGCAACAACGATAATTACAATATCAGTACAGTTAGCACCTCGAGCTCTCATCGCGGAAAATGCAGCATGCCCGGGAGTATCCAAGAAAGTAATTGAGCCATGATCAGTATCAACATGGTAAGCACCTATATGCTGAGTGATCCCACCTGCTTCTCCATCAGTAACATTCACTTTCGCACGACGGATATAATCTAGTAATGAGGTCTTACCATGATCAACATGCCCCATTATTGTAACCACTGGTGCTCGCGAATTGACATCCTGATCGTCATGAATCAACGAATCGACCAAGTCACTCTCTACTTGATTTTCCTTAATTGTGGCAACTGTATGCCCAAGCTCTTCCGTCACGAGAATCGCCGTCTCTTGATCAATCGTTTGATTAATCGAGGCCATGACTCCCATTTTCATTAGAGCTTTAACCACTTCCATGCCTTTGACAGACATTTGATTCGCTAAGTCACTAACAGATATCACTTCACCGATTTCAACTTCACGAATTATTGGGCCAGTAGGGCTTTGGAAACCATGCTCGCCAGAACCTTTCAATTTCCTTCTAGCTTTCACCTGAAGCCGCTTACGATCCCCAGAACGTTTAGCCCTTTTTGTACTCTTTTGCTCTTGAACAAGACTCTCTTCAAACGCCTGCTTTACAATTTCGTCTTCTATAACCAATTCTTCAGTAAACAACTCTTTTTTACTGTCACCGCCACGAGCTTCCAACTCTTCTGATACCCGTTTTGCCGCTTCCTGAGTCTTTTTAGCCGCTTCTGCCTCAGCCTTCTGACGAGTATCATCTTCCACTCGCCGGCGTGCGAGTTCATCCGCTTTTCGCTTATCTTCTGCCGCCTTCTCTTCTGGCGTCATCGCAACCGATTTCTTCTGCACCGATGACGTTCGTTTTAGAATCTTATCTCTTGACGATTTAGGGGCTTTAACTGGCTTCGGCTTAACTTCAGCTTGAAGGGTAGTCGCTTCTCTTTTTTCTTTCTCTTCCTCTAGACGCTTTGACTCTTCTGCTTGAATCTTGGCTTCCGCCTCCAATCGGGCATTTTCTTCAGCTTCCTGCTTTTCTTTCTCTTCCTCTTGAACCGCACTTCTTTTTACATAAGTTCGCTTCTTACGAATCTCAACGTTAACCGTCTTACTCTTCCCTGCATTGCCACCAACCTTGAGTCGGCTTACACTTTTTCGCTTTAATGTAATTTTTTTCGCTTGAGGCTCGGTTTCGCCATGAGCTTCTTTGAGAAAAGACAAAAGCTGCTGCTTCTCATCATCCGAAATAGTCTGTTCCGCATCTCCATGAGTAAGACCAGCATCTCGCATCTGCTGTAACAGCTTATCGACGGGAACACCCACGACACCAGCCAATTGTTTTACGGTCACTTCTGCCATACTCAGTTCTCTCAATCCTCTTTAATTCATGACACCCTACTGATTCTAAAACAACTTAATCAGCTAAGAAGGGGATGATTCATCCTCATTCGCAAACCACGGCTCCCGGGCTTTCATAATGAGACTGGCCGCCTTTTCTTCGGTCATGCCTTCGATGTCAAGCAGCTCATCGACAGCTTGTTCCGCCAAATCTTCCATTGTTACGATTTCTCGATTCGCAAGAACAAAGGCCAGATGCTTATCCATACCTTCCATGTTTAATAAATCTTCTGCTGGAGCTACATCTGACAGCTTTTCTTCAGTCACTAGCGCTCTCGTTAACAACAAATCTTTTGCACGCGCTCGAAGCTCTTCTACAATTTCTTCGTCAAACTCTTCAATGCCCAGCATTTCATCCACAGGAACATACGCAACCTCATCCAGTGTCGTAAACCCCTCAGCAACTAAGATTTCTGCTAGATCTTGGTCCACATCCAAATCAGCCATGAAAGACTCAATGTACTTCCCAGATTCGTCCTCTTGCTTCTGCTGAGCATCTGAGGTAGTCATAACATTCAAGGTCCATCCACTCAGCTCACTAGCTAGGCGAATATTCTGACCGCTCCTACCAATAGCTTGCGCCAACTGATCTTCGTCAACGGCAATATCCATAGTATGGCTATCTTCATCAACTACAATAGATTCCACTTCGGCAGGCGACATAGCGTTGATGACAAATTGCGCTGGATTATCATCCCACAAAACTATATCTATCCTTTCGCCATTCAACTCAGTCGATACTGCCTGCACACGAGCACCTCGCATTCCGACACAGGCACCAACTGGATCTATTCTCTGATCATTCGTTTTTACCGCTATTTTAGCCCTTGATCCTGGATCACGGGCAGCGGCTTTAATTTCAATTAAGTCTTCACCAATTTCTGGGACTTCGATCTTAAATAACTCGATGAGCATCTCTGGACGACTTCGACTAACAAAAAGTTGCGGGCCTCTTAATTCGGTATTCACACCGAACATAACTCCCCGAACCCTATCACCCACTCGAACTTGCTCTCGCGGAATCATTTCGTCTCTGTAAATAACCGCTTCCGCATTATTGCCCATGTCAAGAATAACTTGATCGCGAGTAGACTTCTTGACTGAGCCATTAATTAACTCGCCTATTCGATCTCGGTACACTTCAATAATTTGTATTCTTTCTGCTTCTCGAACTTTCTGTACAATAACTTGTTTCGCTGTCTGGGCAGCTATACGACCAAATCCAATTGACTCAATAGATTCCTCATAGTATCCACCCAATTCAAATTCATTAGAGGGCTGCTTCTCTTCTGCATCTTCCAACGAAATAACCAAAGATGGCGTTTCCCACTCTTCATCATTATCGTCAACAATATGCCAACATCTAAAGGTATCATAATCACCAGTAATGCGATCTATCGCAACCCTGACGTCAATTTCCTCTCGATAACGTTTTTTCGTCGCAGTAGCCAACGCCAACTCAACAGCCTCAAAGATAACTCCTTTGTCGACTCCTTTCTCATTGGATACTGTGTCCACAACTAAGAGAATTTCTTTGCTCATTGTATTGCCCCAAACTGAGGCCCCTCTATTGTCAACATATTATGAAAGCCACACCATTGACCATTAAGTTTATCTTTCGTAAGCGTGCTACCAGGTGCGACTGCAAACTATTAAATCTCATAAAAACTAAATTTAAAACCTTCAATCAAACACAATCCGCCCTTTTTCAATTTGATCAAAAGGTACATCTAATGATTCGCCATCTACCTCAAACGTTAAAGAATTTTCACTCTGGCACTTTAACACGCCTTTGAACTTCCTTCGCCCGCTAATTGCGCTGAACAATCGCAACTGCATTGTTTCTCCTTGGTATGCCTTATAGTGTTCCGCTGAAAACAAAGGCCTATCCAAACCGGGAGACGAGACTTCAAGAGAATATTCGCCAGTGATGGGATCTTCGACATCCAATATTGCGCTTACTTGACGGCTGACTGCTGCGCAATCGTCAACGGTAATGCCATCTCCAGACTCAATATAAAGCCTTAAAGTCGAGTGGCGCCCTTGTGACAGATATTCAACCCCCCACAACTCAAAGCCAAGGGAATTAACCGCAGGTTCAAACATCTCCTGCAACTGGCTTACCTGTTTATTCCCCAAACCATCAGCCTCTTCACCAGAACTCTAAAACAAAAAATGGGCCACTGGCCCACGCTAAAACTGCTCGGTGTTCGCAAAAGTTTTCAACAGGAATTGCTGTCACTTTTACAGCTAACCAACATCCAAGGTCACTCACACCCAGCGACTTCATACTAGATCGAACCGAATGAGTATTCACTACCGATATGATAGCTATAAAATGAATACCTAACAAAAAGCCCCTTAAAAGGGGCCTCTTGATACAAGCCTAATAACAAAACACCAAACAGTCATTTTAACTTTTCGTATGACTGTCGGTAGCCTATGTATAGACCTAAAACGCCGACTTAGCAAAACATCCATCATCAAACACTAACAGCCTACCGATTGTTAGCATCATGTTTGCTGAAGAAAACACTCCACTTCGCCTTTGTCTAAATTTGGTAGCGGGGGCTGGATTTGAACCAACGACCTTCGGGTTATGAGCCCGACGAGCTACCAAGCTGCTCCACCCCGCATCAGTAGGGCCGGAAATATATGGGGATTTGCTTATAGTGTCAATCATTTTCGTTCAAGAAAGTTTATTTTTCTCAATAAAAAAACAATAGGCTTACAATCAACTCCGCAGAGGCGTTAATTACAAGGAAACACGTCACTCACCTCACAAAACCGACCCACAGTAACAACACCCCCGAAGGGGCGCATTATTGTTGGTGCCGAAGGCCGGACTTGAACCGGCACGACCGTAGGCCACTACCCCCTCAAGGTAGCGTGTCTACCAATTCCACCACTTCGGCATAATTTTTAAAACACACGCATTCACTAACATTTTCACATTAATGATTTCTATTACGATTCACGAAAACTAAGTATTTATGAGCCTTGAAGATCACCCCTCAACTGCCGGCACACCCTCCAACCCAACCGATTTTTCAGGAGCAGAGGTACTCGCCTCAATTACTGGCAGACTATCTTCCGTCAAAGAAGCCTCTTCTATAGCAGGCAAATCTTCGTACCCCAAAGGAACTGACGTTTCACCGGATGCCTCAATAACAGGAACCGAAAACGGGATTTGCGCCTCCAGCTCGGACTGCTTCTTAGCCATATAAGCCATACCCAAGCTACTAAGGAAGAACACTGTCGCAAGTATTGCGGTAGTGCGAGTTAAAAAATTACCCGAACCGCCACTACCAAAAACCGTCTGCGACGCTCCCGACCCAAATGAAGCCCCCATGTCAGCGCCTTTACCTTGCTGAATCAAAATCAACCCGACTAATGCAACAGCTGAAAGCACCTGCACTACTAACAATATGGTTTGTTCCATTACTATCAACCTAAAACATTGGCCGCTAGGCCACAAATTTTCATTACTACGTCTAATTCATTTCAGCCGCAGCACAGATACTCAAAAACTCATCGACCCTAAGGGAAGCACCACCAATCAAGCCGCCATCAATATCAGGCTGCCCAAACAGCTCTTCAGCATTATCGGCTTTAACGCTTCCGCCATATAAGATTCTCAATTCGTCAGCAACCGTCTTATCAATCTCGCCAACTTGCCGCCTAATCGCAAGATGAACCTCTTGAGCCTGTGCTGGAGTTGCGGTCTCCCCCGTCCCTATCGCCCAAACAGGCTCATAAGCAACCAAGGATTGACTAACACCCGTAACACCAACAAGATCAATGACGGACCTTACCTGGCGAGAAACAACAGCTAAAGTACTTCCTGATTCTCTCTCATTTAATGTTTCGCCAACACAGAGTATAGGCGTCAACCCCACAGCTAGCGCAACTTTTACTTTTTCCGCCACCAGCTCATCAGTCTCACCAAAAAGCGATCGCCTCTCTGAATGCCCTAAAACGACATACCGACAACCATGATCCTTAAGCATGCCCGCAGAAAGTTCGCCGGTATAAGCCCCATCATCATGCTCACTCATGTTTTGAGCACCCAACAAAACCAAAGAACCTTCGATCAAACTGCACACCTGATATATATAAATCGAAGAAGGGCAAACGACCACCTCAACTTGACCTCCAGGCTTTAACCCTTTCACTAGCGCCTTAACTAGCTGATCTATACTTTCATGGCGGCCATTCATCTTCCAATTGCCAACTACAACACGTGCGCGCATAGGGAGTCCTCTTCTCTGGTTCCTTTCGCGAGGCGCAATGGTATAGAAGAAGACAGTAAGATACAAGAAGAGCCAATCTTAGATAACATAGCTACGCCCCCCCGAAAGGCGAGCTAAAAACACAAGCTCTACCCACATTAATGTACATTCTTATTAACGATGGCTTTCACCACCTCTGCAAGCTCTTCACATAATGACTGTACAACATTGGGATCCTCCCCTTCCACCATCACCCTCACCACGGGTTCAGTGCCAGAAGGTCGCAACAATACCCGCCCTTTATTCTCCAAACGCTCAGTCGCATCTGCCACTGCTTCTAATATTTCTGGATTCTGGCTAGGATCCCCAGGAGATGGCAACCTTACATTTATCATCGATTGAGGAAGTTTATTCATCCCCTTTTTCAATTCGGCCAATGACATCCCCGACCGAACTAGAACACTCAGCACCTGAAGCACAGACACGATACCGTCGCCCGTTGACGCTTGATCCAAACACAAAATATGTCCTGATGACTCCCCCCCAACCAACCAACCTTTAGAGCTCAGCTCTGCAACAACAAAGCGATCCCCAACTTTAGCCCTGACAAATTCAATACCCAAGTTTTTCAACGCCAATTCCATTCCATAATTACTCATCAAGGTGCCTACCACACCTCCCTTCATTTCACCCACCTCATGTCGCCCTCTCGCAATGATATATATTAGCTCATCTCCATCGACGACCTCACCATTGTGATCCACCATCATGACCCGATCACCATCTCCATCAAAGGCAATACCAAAATCAGCACCTTGCTTTAACACTTCCTTTTGGAGCGCAGCGGGACTAGTAGAACCTACCTCCAAGTTGATGTTCAAACCATTAGGCTCCGTACCTATTGTCGTCACGTTAGCTCCCAACTCAGTAAATACACTTGGCGCAATGTGGTAAGTTGCCCCATTCGCACAATCCAACACAACATTAACCCCCCGCAAGTTTATAGACCGGGAAATGGTACTCTTACAAAATTCAATATATCGCCCCCTTGCATCCTCTAGCCGGTAGGCTTTGCCAAGCTGACTTGAATCAACGACGCTCATCTCTTTCTCTAGCTGCGCCTCAATCGCCAACTCTATTTCATCCGGTAATTTTTGCCCATCTTTTGAGAAGAACTTAATCCCGTTGTCATTAAATGGATTGTGAGATGCGCTAATCACGATTCCAGCTTGAGCATGAAAAGTATGGGTCAAATAGGCAATGCCTGGCGTCGTCATGGGACCCAGCAACATAACATCCACGCCAGCCGCTGCAAGACCTGCCTCTAATGCAGATTCAAACATATAGCCTGAAATTCTAGTGTCCTTACCAATGAGTATTGTCGATCGGCCTTCACCGGAAAAAACCACCCCTGCCGCCCAGCCTAACTTCATCATAAATTCAGGTGTTATAGGATGCTCTCCTACCTTTCCCCGAATTCCATCGGTCCCAAAATATTTCTTCCCCATACTTTAATTTACCCCCATCACAGCTCGTGTCATTTTGATTGCATCTACCGTCTGTTTCACATCATGAACACGAATAATACTCGCCCCATTCATTGCTGCAATAACCGCCGCCGCAACACTCCCTATCACTCTATTCTCTACAGGTTTTTTTAGAACCTGTCCCACCATGGATTTACGCGACATTCCCACCAATACGGGCAAACCCAATTGCTTAAATTTCTCTAAATTTTTTAATAAAGATAAATTATGCATTAAGGTTTTACCAAACCCAAAACCAGGGTCAATAATAATTCGACGCCTATCAACCCCTGCTTCCTCGCAAATTCTTATACGCTCCTCCAAAAAAAGGGCAACGTCACTAACCACATCTTCATAAATCGGATCATTTTGCATAGAACCTGGCTCACCTTGCATATGCATAAGGCAGACAGGAATAGGCATTGCTGAACAGACTTCTAACGCTCCATCGCACCGCAACGCTCTTACATCATTAATTAAATCGGCACCAGCTTGATAAGCTTCGCTCATGACCCTTGCGGTACTTGTATCTACTGAAATTAAAGCTGAAGTTTGGCGTTTGAGCGCCTCAATGACTGGAATTACACGTCGCAACTCTTCTTCTGTTGTAACGGGAGCAGCACCAGGTCGAGTCGACTCCCCCCCCACATCGACAAATGAAGCTCCTTGCTCAATTACTTCCAAGCCTCTGGTCACTGCCGATTGAACAGCTAAGTGTCTACCACCATCAGAAAAGGAATCAGGAGTAACATTAAGCACCCCCATAATAGCGGGTCCAGCCTCGCCCAAGACATCATCAAAAAATGAAAAGCCGCCGCAGTCGGAAACTGTGGCGGCATCATGCTTACCTTTATTGTCACCGCTAGAGCTAGTGGAGGCTATCGGCAGGCCCTCCGATTGAACTCTTCTCAGACTCCTTTTTATCTGACCCTGTTTCGTCAGCAGCAACAGAACCACCACCAGACGAATCACCATCACTCCACCCACTAGGAGGTCTAGGCTCTTTGCCCGCCATAATGTCATCAATTTGATCGGAGTCTATAGTTTCATACTCCATCAAAGCTTTCGCCATAGCGTCTAGCATTTCACGGTGATCTTCAATTATGTTCTTGGCTGTTTCATAACACTTATCAATAATTGCCCGAACCTCCAAGTCAATATCCTTAGCGGTTTCAGCAGAAATACTCTTGGTTTGAGTCACCGATCGCCCAAGGAAGACTTCACCTTCGTCTTCTTCATAAAGTAGCGGACCCATTTTTTCTGAAAGCCCCCACTTCGTAACCATATTACGTGCAATCTGTGTTGCTCTCATGATGTCATTTGACGCACCGGTGGTAACACCACCCTCACCTAGAGTAACCTCCTCGGCTATTCTACCGCCAAACAAACTACAAACTTGGCTCTCCAACGCGCGCTTACAAATACTATGGCGATCTTCTTCTGGCAGAAACTGTGTTACACCCAGAGCGCGACCTCGAGGAATGATACTCACTTTATAAACGGGGTCATGCTCCGGCACTAACCGCCCCACAATGGCATGGCCAGCCTCATGATATGCCGTATTCAGCTTTTCTTTTTCAGACATAACCATAGACTTACGTTCTGCCCCCATCAGAATTTTATCCTTGGCCTTCTCAAACTCATCCATCTCGACCACACGCTTATCCGATCGCGCAGCAAACAAGGCGGCTTCATTTACCAGATTCGCCAAATCAGCACCAGAAAACCCTGGAGTCCCTCTTGCGATAAAAGAGGGCTCGACGTTATCACCCAAAGGAACTTTACGCATGTGAACTTTCAATATTTGCTCTCTGCCTCGAACATCAGGTAACGGAACTGTAACTTGCCGGTCAAATCGGCCGGGGCGCAATAACGCGGAATCCAATACATCAGGCCGGTTCGTCGCTGCAATAACAATGATGCCATCGTTAGCCTCAAAGCCATCCATTTCCACTAGCAATTGATTTAAGGTCTGCTCCCTCTCGTCATGGCCACCACCTAGACCAGCTCCACGAGAACGGCCCACAGCATCAATTTCATCAATAAAAATAATACACGGAGATTGCTTCTTAGCTTGCTCAAACATATCTCGGACACGTGAAGCACCCACTCCAACAAACATCTCCACAAAATCAGATCCTGATATAGTAAAGAAAGGCACCTTCGCCTCACCCGCAATCGCTTTAGCCAATAACGTTTTACCTGTACCTGGTGACCCCACCATTAACACACCTCTGGGGATTTGGCCGCCTAGCCGCTGGAATTTACCCGGATCACGAAGAAACTCGACTAACTCCTGCACCTCATCTTTAGCTTCTTCTACTCCAGCCACATCAGCAAAAGTTGTTTTAATTTGATCCTCACCCAACAAACGGGCCCGACTCTTACCGAAAGTCATAGGACCGCCTCGGCCTCCACCGCCGCCGCCTTGCATTTGTCGCATGAAAAACACAAATATCGCAACGATAAGAAGAATAGGGAAACAAGCGACGAGTAATTGCGCCCATAAACTTTGCTTTTCAGGCTGTCGCCCTTCGATAGCAACGTTATTCTCTAATAATTGATCCACCAACTTCGGATCTTGCAAAGCGGGGCGAATCGTCTCAAAAAGCTCTCCATTAGTGCGCTCACCAACTATATTAAAGCCTTCCACTGTAACCTTACGAACCTGCCCCGCTTCTACCTCGTCAATAAAAGTGGAGTATTGCAGCCTCTCAGGTCCACGCTGCTCACTGAAGTTGGTGAATACAGTCATTAATACGACCGCTATTACAATCCATAAAATTAGGTTCTTCGCCATGTCATTCAAGGCTTTATCCTCTTCTTAAATCAAGCCATTTACCTTTAAGATAACAGTCAGGTTATCTCATACTAATGAGTCCAGCTTGCGCTGATCGACACTCAAATACAACATTGAGCCTCTATTATTTCTGAGTATAGTGGTTAACATCAAATAATCCGGTTTGTTTAAGCATCGCCACACAGCCCAAACTTTAATTCCAAAACCCTTAAACCTCGCTTAGCTTCCTTTGAAACCCTTGCCTATCAGATATAATTCCTTGGACCGCGCTCGAGACGCTGCCGGCTTTCTCGCAATTAGTCGCGTAAAAGACTGTTTTATATCTGATCTGTAGGCTTCAATCCCCTCCCCTTGAAAGACTTTCGTTACAAAAGCTCCACTGGGAGACAGCACTTGCTTGGAAAAGTCCAAAGCTAAATCAGCAAGGTGCATGGCCTTTGGTTGATCCACCGCACTCACCCCACTGATATTGGGGGCCATATCTGAAATTACAAGGTCTACCTTATTACTTCCTACTGCCTCCAATATCTTCTCTAACACGGCATCCTCAGTAAAATCCCCTTGAATAAAGACCACATCCTCGAAAACATCCATAGGCAATATATCGGTAGCAATAACCCTCCCTTCTGAACCCACCAATCCCGATGCCACTTGAGACCACCCCCCCGGCGCGGCGCCCAGATCAACAACCCTCATTCCAGGCTGAATCAATTTATCTTTTTCTTGAATTTCGATTAATTTAAAGCTGGCTCTAGAGCGATATCCAGCCTCTTGGGCTTTTTTAACCCACACATCATCGAAATGCTCCTTCAACCAGCCTTTACTTGATTTTGATCGTGCCATAATGAGTACGTAAACTTATCTTATAGAAACATCTTATTTTTAGATCACGCGGAACATCTTCGAGGTCCGCCTATTTCACATACAATCTAAAATCGTTAGAATAGCCGTCACTTTTCAACCCCACCCAATTAACTTCAGTAGAGCATCAGCAACAATGACATTGTCCAACCAGCAAAAAAAGCGACTCCGTTCCATTGGCCATCAGCTAAAACCTACCGCTATTGTATCGGATCAAGGCCTAAATGAGGGGGTCTTAAAGGAAATCAATCTAAGATTAGAAGATCACGAATTAATAAAAATCAAAATACATTTGCTGGAGAAAAAGGACCGCACTGAATTGGCCGAAAAAATCTGCCAGCACTGCAAAGCGGAGCTAGTGCAATTCATAGGGAAAATAGCCTTACTCTACAGACCGGCAAAGCAGCCATCCCCTCGATTGTCTAACCTACTACGCAATCAAAATGCGGGAAAATAGACCCACCTCATTAACCCTCAATAAAACCTAATGGTCGCCTATAAGGCACATTTAGCAATTGATGCACCCCATTGCAGCTAAATGAGCTTTATTAGAAATCGTCTTCAACGGAATTGCGCAAGAGCAAGCGTCATTTTATTAATAAGCCGGCCCATTTCTACTAGACTAAGGTATAGTTGTTTAACAATTTACTCCAACGCCTTAAAAATTCAGCGAAAACTATAGGCTTGTACGAGGTTATTTATGCGTTATAAGAACAAATACCTGCCATTGCTTACAATCTCCCTACTACTGATTTCCTCCATGGCTTCTGCTCGAGACATTTGGCAAGGTGAAATGTGGGATCAGGGAAAAGGGTTTTGGAAATCGTTGGTGAGCGCACCTTGGCATGCGGGAGTCGCTGGCGGGATATCCGTCCCTAAAAAGAGCGGTTTCGAAGATGCTACTACCGCTTTCGCTTATATCGGCAGAGAAGTGAGCTACCGAGTTACCGCCGAAGCTGGATATATGAACTTAGGTACATTTGAAGTTGAGGACGCAACCAACACGGAAGCTAAAGTAAGTGGTTTTTACGTCGCCCTGGCGGGATCTAGCTTGCCCGTTGAAAAGTATGACCTCACCTTCAGTGGCCGGATTGCAGCTTATAGCTACTCCACAGACGCCCTATTATCGGGCTCCGCTAATAATGATTATGACAGCGGCGTAGTGCCTCTTTTCACTTTTGGGCTGGAATGGAGAGGCATTGATGCGCTAGGCCTTACTGTGGAACTACTCGCAGTGGGAGACGTTTTAGAAAATGGCTGGGTAAATAGTGCTGTTCTCGGCTTAAAAACGCATTTTTGATTTTGCCGTTAATTATAGCGCTTAAAGGTCCGAGCAGCTCATCACTTACAGATTTAGACACCCCGCACCTACAACTCCCAAATCCGGTTACTCCCAAGAAAACAAACTGATCAATGCCAACTTGTCTTCTTGGGAGTAACCACGACTTCCCCAACACCTTTCACGTAAACCATTTAAATTCAAAGAATATTTTCCCGTAAGATGCCCCTAGCACCCGCCGATTAGCTATATCACGTCTATACTCATTTCTGTGATTAGTCTGGGTATTGCCTTGTTGTGCTATTTAATTCCATTGAATACATTTTCGCTTTTTTACCGCTGACGGTAGTCGTTTACTTCTCTATCGTGGCACTAGGCTATGAGCGTGTATCTAAAGCTTGGCTATTCTTCGCATCCCTCTTTTTCTATAGCTGGTGGAACCCCATCTATTTGCCATTATTGCTGCTCAGTATTTTTTGCAATTATTTTATTGGCATAAGTCTTCAATCAAGTAGGACTGAAATAACGGTATTCAAAAAAAAAGGGATTCTAATCGCTGGCATCTCAATTAATTTGGGCCTGCTTGGCTTCTTCAAATACAGTGACTTTTTCATTGAAAACCTGAATGTAGCAATAAACAAAGATTTGACATTACTATATCTAGCCCTACCGCTAGCCATTAGCTTTTTCACCTTTCAGCAAATCGCTTACCTCGTTGATAGCTACAGGAAACAGGTTAAGCAGCACAATATGCTCGACTATTGCGTCTTCGTTTCCTTTTTCCCGCAATTGATCGCCGGGCCCATCGTCCATCACAAACAAATGATGCCGCAATTTAGCAACAAGCTGCAGCAACGAATCAACATTCAAAACATAAACCTTGGCCTCTTTATTTTTGCAATGGGCCTATTTAAGAAAGTCGTTATTGCCGATCAGTTTTCTGTATGGGCCAGCAATGGGTTTGATAATTTAGAGGTCATCAGTTTTGTAGGGGCTTGGGTAACAAGCTTGAGCTACACCTTTCAACTCTACTATGATTTTAGCGGCTACACCGACATGGCTATCGGCTCCGCACTCATGTTCAATATCAAATTGCCCATCAATTTCAACAGCCCCTACAAAGCACTCAACATACAAGATTTCTGGCGGCGCTGGCATATTACCTTAAGCAACTTCCTAAGAGATTACATTTACGTCCCACTCGGAGGAAATCGAGTCTCTGAGTTTAACGTCTACTTCAATTTATTTATCACCTTCTTGCTCGGCGGACTTTGGCATGGTGCTGGTTGGACGTTTATCGCTTGGGGGGCTTTACACGGATGCGCAGTTATTATTCATCGTGCTTGGACAAAACTAGGGCTGAGGATGAACCGATTTATCGCCTGGTTCATCACCTTCAATTTCGTCAACATTGCCTGGGTATTCTTTCGAGCAAAAGAGTGGAACGATGCCATCATGTTATTAAAAGGAATGCTGGGATTACAAGGATTCTATTCCGCTTCTCATTATGCAGAAGCCAAACAAGCCGTAGAAGAGCTGGCCTATACTTTCGATCTTGCCAATGAAATGTCCTCTGAATCTACCTTCGCCATACTGCTCTTCAAGAGCCAGTTCGTGCTATCTGAAATTGGTGGCGACGTCTGGACCCTCGTCTGGATAGGCGTCTTTTTCCTAGTCGCTATTTTCAGCAAAAACACGATCGAGATCTGCGGCCTCAATCATAATAATATTTCGGAGAATACCAAAGTTAATGAGACGAGTCTCAAATGGAATACGGCACTAATGGCATCCCTAGCATTCTGTCTTGCCATCATATTTCAAAATCAAGTCAGTGAGTTTTTGTATTTTAATTTTTAACAGCCAAGTTTGAACACCCGATTTGTAATACTCGACTTTGAATATTAATTTTCAAATTTATTAATGAAAGACGAACAACAAAATAAGCATTATTAATATGGCATGGATTGCGACATTTATATCGGGCTGTCTTTTCACTTGGGGTGGACTGGCCATCTATAATTACAGTTTTGACCCCTATGGCGTATTCAAAGAAAATATTGAATATACCGTCATCGAACCAAACCTAAGCTTTGTCAAAGTGAATCATATTCTAAACCAACCTAAGAGATACAAAACATTCTCCTTAGGCTCCTCTCGCGTTAGCCATGTTGGTCTGTCACGCCTCGAAGACGCTTACAGTCTCAATTTGGCGGAAGCCGTACCCGAAGAAAATCTACGCATAATACGCACTCTACTCGAACACAATGTTCAAATTAAGGAAATATTATTAGGACTTGATGATATTTCCTACCTGGTATCAGCCGACCAACATACAGACTTTCACCGCTTGCGACCCCATCCCGAGGTATCCGGTGAAAGCTGGTGGCAATTCTATAAAGAGTATGCTTTTAGAACCCCCACCGACATTGATAAAGCCAGAATTTTCGCCTGGAGAAGCAGTGACATATTTCAATATGATATCCAAAACACCGGACGTCTCTTCGCCATTCGAAATGAAAGCGCCATCAATAAAGATCCTCAACGTCATATTACACACGAAAAATTCTTGACCTCTTATCACTATGAAGGCGAGTACCTAAGCGAGGGAATTGAAGCCATCACCAAAATCGTTAAACTCTGCCGAGACAACAACATTCAGCTTCATGTCTTTATCAATCCTCTTTATATCACCACCTACCTCAACACCAAATTGGCACAGTTTAGTCGCTTCCGAAGAGAGTTAGCTCAAGTGACCGATTTCGTTGATTTCAGCGGTGTTAACTCAATCACCACCAACAGCCTAAATTACTATGAAGCTTCACACTTTCGTCCCAATGTTGGCGACATGATGTTAGAAAAGATGCTACCTGAAAAATTAACCTATACCGGTCCCGAAGATTTTGGAAGAAGGGTCAATTCTGAAAATATCGACAAACACATTGCAGCCCTTGAACAAGAACTAGCGCCATACCCCGACGTCATATTAAGAAACAAAATTTACCAGCGTTATATTGAAGGAAAAACAAATTACGCTAGCGCCGCTGAACTTAAGCAGTTAACAGAAAAAAAAGAAGTCAACCAAACTCAGCTATGTTCTTTAGACGAAATCTCTGTATTACGAACCAACACACTCTATCAAAAGCTGTCAGGCAATCACCTTGCCAATATCAAAGTGCGGGGCTGGATGGGTAAAGCTAGCCATGCAAACCTTAGCGATCATTTCATCGTGTCTTTTAAACATAAACAAAGTGGAAAACGCATTTATCGCTATTCCTACCGAGGTACAGCACGACCTGATGTGGCCGCTTTTTTCAAGGACGATAATATGCTCTACACGGGATTCGACTCAACTTGGGAAATAACGGATATGGAACCGGGCGACTATAGCGTAAACATCATGCTAGTGGACAGTAAAGAAGTGCATACCTGCTCTTCAAGCTCTGACAAAATGATGAATATAAAATGGATATAAGCAGGCGACTTTTATACTAATAACGAAAAGAAAACTCCAGGAGAAAAATCGCACCGACTATGTTGTTTAACAGTGTTGAATTTATGTTTCTATTTCTGCCCCTAGTCGTCACTGCTTTCCACCTATTCGTGAAAACAGGATACGCTAAGGCGGCAATTCTGATGTTAGTGATCGCATCATTGTTTTTCTATGGCTGGTGGAATCCCAAATACTTATTGCTACTCGCTGCCTCAATCGGTGTTAATTTTATATTAGGAGAATGGGTCCAGCCAAAGGCTAAAATTGCCATCAAAACAAAAAGGGCTTTAGTTTTTATTGCCCTAGTCTTTAACTTAGGTTTGTTAGGGTATTTCAAGTACACCCACTTTCTTCTCGATTCCGTTAACCAGCTAGTCAATCTCAACTTCAATCTCAAAACGATAATACTACCCCTTGCCATATCCTTTTTTACTTTCCAACAAATTGCTTATGTGGTGGACGCCTATCAAGGCAAAACACAACAATATGGATTTCTAAAATATTGCCTGTTCGTGACTTTTTTTCCTCAACTTATTGCGGGGCCAATTGTTCATCACAGTGAGATGCTTCCTCAATTCCAAAAGAAGCACTTAGATCGCTTATGCTCTTTGGATTTAGTCGTGGGTATCACCTTCTTTAGTCTTGGTCTATTTAAGAAAGTCGTTCTCGCCGATGAAGCGGCACAAATCGCAAACCCCGTTTTTTCTGCGGCCAATCAAGGCGTCAGCTTAAGCTTATTGGAAGCCTGGGGCGGATCTCTCGCCTATACCTTTCAGCTCTATTTCGATTTTTCCGGTTACTCTGATATGGCCATCGGTATCGCGAGAATGTTTGGCGTAAAACTCCCTCTAAACTTTTTCTCACCCTACAAAGCCAATAGCATTATTGAATTTTGGCGATTATGGCACATGACATTATCTCGATTCCTAAAAGACTACTTGTATATTGCATTGGGTGGCAACCGAGGCGGCACTTTCAAAAAACATAGAAACCTATTTATCACCATGTTGTTGGGCGGAATATGGCATGGAGCAGGAATCAATTTCGTCATATGGGGTGCCCTACACGGAACCTACCTCATCATTAATCACTTGTGGCGAAACGTAACTAGTGAGATGTCTATCCCCGTTAATCCGAAAGTCACCTTGATTCTCGCTCGAGCGCTAACCTTTACCGCTGTAGTCGTCGGCTGGGTATTCTTTAGATCGCCGGATATTCAAACCGCGCTGAACTTACTTCATTCCATGTTTAGCATCGACAACATTATTTTAGACATGAACGGACTGGCCATGCCCTACTTCTACGGTTACAAAGAAATAGTCTTACTGATACTGATGTTCTTTATCGTCTGGTGCTTACCGAACAGCTTTGAACTTATGCAAAACCAAACCCCCACTATCGACGCAGAGCAACACTCGAACAAAACACAAAAATTACAGTGGCAACCCAACAAGCGCTGGCTGGCATTCAGCGTCGTCGCCTCTTGCTGGGCGGTAACTCTGCTACACAGGGAAGTGGAATTTCTCTACTTTCAGTTTTAGCGGCATTCGATTTTCAACAACACACAACATTAGCCAACAAACAACGTTAAGCAACACAGCTAAACAAAGGAGGGCAAACGATGACATCAGCGAAGTATCTTATATCATATGCATTCGGCTCCCTCTTACTCTTATCAGCCATAGCAACATTCAATTTTGGTATCGATCCATATCAACTATATAGAACCTCAAACAAACCTGTTTATTTCGACAACCAACGTTATCAACTGCCCGGCCTCGCTAAAAATTATCACTACGATACCGTTGTCGTAGGTACATCAATGACGGAAAACTTCTACCCCAGCTATATCGACAACGCTTTCCAAGGGAAGACACTGAAACTATCCATACAAGGCAGCACCTCCAAAGAGCAATGGCTGATATTAGACAAAGCGATACAAAGCGGACAGGTAAAGAATGTCATCTGGGGTTTGGATTTAAACTCATTTTCCCAAGGGCCAGATTACACTATCCCCGGCTTCCCCTTACACATGTATCAAGAGGGCCCCACACTACTCATCAACTACTTGCTATCTATGGACAGCATCGCATTGTCCGTGAAAAGTTTACTCGGCATGGGCGAGATTAATCTTGAAACTCTCAACACTTGGGATAACTTGTATGAGTTTAGCGAGCGTAGAGTGATGCAACAATGGCGCATGTTTCGCAATTTCGGGCTCGACGGTAAGCCACTCACCAATAACGGATCACCAGCAGACATAACACCCGTTTCGAAATCCAACTCACAATGGATAATCGATGCCGTGCACACCAACCTAAAAACCATCATAGAGAATAATCAAAACACTCATTTCTACCTCTATTACCCACCGCGCTCAATCCTTTACCACACGCTACGTAATTACTTGGAGCTAGACTACCTTTCATCACTAGAATTATTTATGAGAACAATCTACGAATCTATCGCACATTACGACAATGTAGGGATTTATGATTTTCAATCGGATGAAAATATTATTTTTGATTTCAATCTATATAAAGATACCGAGCATCACAACGTCCAGATCAACGAGAGAATTATCAGCGCCTTTACTGCAGGGAGAAACAAGGTTTCTCAACAACACTATCATCAGCATATACGAAGCTTGCGCCATACACTCTCTGAATATCAAAACACAGTTTGCAACAACGCTTCAGACAGATCTGAATTATGCCTACGAAAGAGCACAGCAGAAACTGATTCACAGAGACTAGAATCGCTGACTCTAAAATCACTAATCCTAAAATCACAGGCAGAAGAAACTACCCGGCTCCTGCAAAACGTTGAAACAGGCTATCAAGGTTGGACCCCATTAAATCAGAGCAGTATCCAATTAATTGAGGGTATCCTCACAATTGATGCCACGGGAACCGATCCCTCCGTCGCCATCCCCTATCAAGTACAACATGGCACTGCCATCGCGATAAAGCTGGAAATAAGCAGCCCTCGCGACACTCAACTGGAACTGTTTTATCAGACGAAAGAAGACACACACTACAGCGCCAACAGACGTATAACCAAAGCAATCCAAACAGGCGATAACACCGTCGTACTCGATTTATCGGAATACGAGATAGCAGGGCAGTTACGCTTCGACCCGGGGAGCGGCCCCGGAGAATACGCCATCAAGTCATTTGAAATAATCGCTCTACCTTAAGGAACTGAAAAACCAAATGGATAAGCTACCGGAATTTATGCTTGAACCCAATATGGCAATGGTCACACTACCCGAGCTACTCTTTCAACTGTTCGTGGGATTATTGCTATCGCTACTCATACGTTGGCATTTTAAGAAATACGCTGCAGTGTTAACGAATAAGGAAGAGTTAGGCATGGTATTCCCCTTTATTTTATTCACCACATTGCTAGTGATTACTGTGGTCAAATCTTCTTTAGCATTATCACTGGGATTAGTCGGTGCACTCTCCATCGTACGATTTAGAACGCCCATTAAAGAGCCCGAGGAATTAGCCTATTTGTTTCTCAGCATAGCCTGCGGTCTTGGCCTGGGCGCCAATCAAGTCGCGCCGACTGCCGTCGCTGTCTTCTTTATCCTCGGCGTCATGGCGGTATTAAAACACCGAGCGGCTAGCACACAATCACCCACTCACATTTTACTTTCCGTTCACGTTAAGAGTACAGAAGATGACAGCTCAAAATTGCCTGATTTAGAAAAAATGAATGACGTCATTCTTAACTATATGGAATTGGCAGATTTACGAAAATTTAACATCACCAGTGCCGGTGCGCACTTTACCTATTTCGTCAACGCAAAATCAGTAGGTATACTCTCAAATCTTGCAAACGATATCCGAAGCCAATACGAAACAGCGGAAATCACTTTTATCGATCAGCCGAAGATACCCGGTTTATAAATGGATATCCGCCCGCCCCATGCGCCTTCCCGATTAAGGGAAGGCGCACAAGCGCTCAATAAAAAACGCTGCGCAGTGGTGGGCTTCATCGTGATTGGCCTTTTGATCATGATAGTGGTGCCCTCATACAATAGGATAACAACCTACCTTGAGGTACCCCACACGCCCCATAGTGTAAAACCCGATTTAGCAACAGCATTGCAGAAGATTCTACTGTCGATACCACAACATTATTTACAGGTTATTAGGCAAGAGTCACCGACAAAAACACTTGCTCTGGATATTAAATATAAACACGTTGAGACTCTCGCCAAGAAACGGCAGGAAGCCTTGAAACGAGGCATACTCGTAAAGAGCAGCCGCGATTACGTTCCCGCCACCTTGACTTATGATCACAAAACCATATCCGTTCAAATCCGATTAAAAGGGGATTTGCTTGACCACCTGGAAGGTAAGCGATGGTCATTTAGAGTAAAGACAAAAAAAGGAGCGACAGTACTGGGTATGCGCAAGTTCTCACTACAAGCGCCTTATACCCGAGGCTATCAAGGGGAGCCTTTATTTCTCAACATCGCGCGATCTAAAGGGATTTTAGCCCCCCGTTCCAGCTTCGTGAACCTGGTGATTAACGGCGAAAACATTGGGGTCATGAACTTAGAAGAATCTTTTTCAAAAGAGCTACTCGAATCACAACTACGCAAGAGCAGCCCCATACTTAAATTTGACGAAGACCGCTTTTGGCAGGCCATTGCCCTTTTCGGCAAAACAGGGATACCCGCTTGGAAAGCGTATATCAATTGGCGTAACACTCCTTTACTCACCTTTCAACAGAAAAAAATTGAAAGCGACACAACGTTGAAAAAGAGCTATCACTATAGTCGCTCAATGGTAGAGAAACTCGCCGACAATCTCATCGCGCCACAAGCTGTTTTTGATGAAGTCGCTTTCGGAAAATACTTGGCGATCTGTGAATTATTCCAAGGCGGGCATATGACACACTGGAACAATATGCGTTTCTATGCCAACCCCTATACAGCGAAACTGGAGCCCATCGTATTTGATGCCAACGTACAGCCGATAATGCCAGTGAAAGATAAGTTCTCCTGTGTCGGCGGCCTGAAAGCACTCACGGCAACGGTATTGAATGAACCGCATTTTGCCAAGTCCTTTCTCCTCGCTCTGAAAGAGTATTCCACTTGGGTGCTAAGCCCTGAATTTGAAACCCACATTACAGAACAAGATCAGCGATACCGGGACATGTTAAGAGCGGAATACCCCTGGTTACCGAAATTTGATTTAAATGCCGTACAGGCGCGAGCGAGACAATACCAAAATATCACTCTTGCCAACCTTACCACCTACATCCCCCCTATCGCAGAAGGGATGAATGACTTGAGCATCGACGACAAATTGCAACTACCCGCCCTGGTATACGCCAGAATTCAAAAAACAGAAAATCAATGGGCCCTACAGATTAATAATCTTCAGCCCTTTGATGTGATTATTAAAAGCCTAGATATCAGCACTGAAGGACTCGCACCCCCTACCAGTAAAAAGGTCACTGATTTTAAGGCCCTCTTTCCTCTTACCCTCAAAGCATCACAATGGCCGGAACCTGCTAGCAGAACCAACATTACCATTCCACTGTCATGGTATGACGGGCAACGCAGCATAACGGGCATTTCAAAAATAAAAACGCCACAAGAACCAGCGGCGAAAAAATATGACAAACTCTACCGATTTCCTATTCAAATAGAAGAGAACACCTATTTCAATACAACCAGAACCAAAATCACAACAGACGAACTCTACGTATCAAACCTAGTAAGCCAATACCCTTTTATTTCATTCAATACCATGACCAATACACTGACGATAAACAAAGGGAATTGGCTAATCGATTCCTGGTTAACACCACCACAAGACCTTAACCTGACAATAAAAGCCGGCGCCACACTACGGTTTTCCGAAGGATCTGGAATCATTTTAAAAGGCTCTCTTATCATCGACGGGCAATCTCTTTCACCAGTGACTCTTGTACCCAACAAGCATTCATGGGCGGGTCTCGCAGTAATATCCAATAGCACACACAAACTCAAACACGTGAGCATCAAAGGAACCCAAGGTGTTCAATTTGGCGGTCATCAATTTTCAGGGGGCGTCACCTTCTATCAAGGGCGCCTACAGATTCAAGATTTGATACTCGATGGATCAACCGCAGAAGATGCACTGAATCTAGTGAATATGCGCTTTGCGATAAATAACCTGAAAATATTCAATGCCCGCTCCGACGCTTTGGATATCGATTTTAGTCACGGCACCCTGAGGAAGTTTAGTGCTGAACATGTGGGAGGAGATGGCTTGGATATCAGCGGCTCCGAACTCAACATGAGTGCATCTAAACTATCTCATATTCACGACAAAGCCATTTCAGTTGGTGAAGGCAGTACGCTCATCGCAGCCGACATTCAAATCGAAACTGCTGGTACCGGTATCGCCAGCAAGGATAGTTCTGTTACGAAAATCAGTAACGCCGATATTCGTAACATTCAAAATATTGCATTAATGGCCTTTCAAAAGAAGCAAGAATACGGTCCCGCGAAACTCTACGCCAATAAGGTCACCGTTATTAATTCTCAGCGAGAGTCATTGGCCCAGACTCATTCTCTCGTACACCTAAACGGAGAGGATATTGCATCGGAGTCCATCGATATTGACGCCTTATACCAAGCGGGTTACATGAGAAAATGACTTATCCTAACCAAAAAACTCCTTACTCAAAAAGGCTGGACATAAAAACCGCGCGGTTCGAATATAAATATGTCGCTAAAGAGCGGGATGAGTACGACATAGAACATTGGATCACTAGCCATCCTGCAGGTTTTAGAGAAGTACACGAACCCAGACAAGTGAACAACGTCTACTTTGATACCATTGACTTTGATGCCTATTCAGAGAATTTGTCTGGTGTCAGCGCTAGACAAAAGTACCGTCTACGCTGGTATGGCGATCACACTCAGCCCCGCTCTCCTGCCTTAGAGCTAAAACTCAAGCGCAATAAATACGGCTGGAAGTTCTCCTATCCCTTAGACGAATTACCCCATTTCAAATCCACTAGCTGGACAGAGATAAAAAACACCATTATACAACAGCTACCCGAAAGCGAGGTCTCTGCCTTCGAGCCACTCGTCGCTATCCTCATGAACCACTATGACAGACGATACTTTTGCTCCTGGGACGATAAAATTCGATTGACCGTAGATCTCCATCACGCTGTCTATGATCAGCGTTTAATGACAACACCCAATGGCGCTAGCCCCAGCAATAGCCCCTCTCCTTTAGTGCTCGAATTAAAGTTTCACCCACAGGATCGCTTACTCTGTACTGAAATCACAAAAGACATACCACTACGGCAATCCCGACACTCAAAATATGCAGTGGGTGCGAATTCAATTTTGAGCTGAACGAGGAACGAGAATGAATCGAACAAAGATCAACAAAAACGAGATAGATATAACAAATGTCAGACATAACAAATGCCAGTTATAACAAATGAAAAGCACTAGCAGCCGAATTCCTTGGATTGATAATGCCAGAGCGCTAGGCATTGTATTGGTCTATGAAGTACATGCGCTGGAAGCCACATTCTCTCGTGGCGATATGAATATACTGGTCTACTACAAATTTCTCACCGCCTTTCTTCTCAGTTTTTTCTTTCTCATGTCGGGTTATAGCTGGCGACCCGCCCGTATTGAATTCATTCCGTTCATTAAAAAAATGGTAATCTCTCGATTCGTTCCCGTTGCATTCTTCAACTTCCTTGGACTCTTTTTCCTGCTGTTTATTGCAATACTCACCCAGGAGCCCGATTGGGAACGATATCTAAAAGGGGGGCTGCGATTGTTCACTGCAGGAGCCCCAGTTTACTGTTTCCCCATGTGGTTCGTGGTCTGCCTTATTGTGGTAGAAATATTACATTTTTGGATAGCCCGACTCATCGCATCAAACGTAGGATTAGTCATTTCAATTATTTTCTTTACGGTATTCGGGTGGGTGGTCACCGAGAATATCGGACAGATTACACATTTCGTGGGCGTCAAGATGGACTTTTGGTATCTCGGCGAAGCCACCATCGCTTGTAGTTTTTTTCAAATCGGTATTTTACTGAAAAGACTGCAATGGCTATCAATACCCCTACCCAAAAAAATCGACATGCTACTTTTTATGATTGCACTAGCAGTGACGGTAGGTACCTTCAATCTGAATCAGGGCCCCTTCAAGGCAATACTGGCTTTTGTCGCCATGGCACTCTCATCACACGGCGCCATAGGCTGGTTTTATCTCACCTCACTTTCCGGGGCTGCTATGCTTATTTACCTGGCTAAATTGATACCGCCCAATATTCATTTTGAATTTGTCGGAAAATACACTCTCGGCTTCGTTGGGCTGAATGGATTGTTTTATCACTACATTAACAAAGCTGTAATCCCCCTCTTACTGCCAGAATCAGATGCGGGGATCTGGAGTCTGATTTTAGTCTGTAGCGGGTTTACGGTATTCAGTATCGCTATTGGCATACCTGTTGTGACATTTCTGAAAACAAAAATGCCCATCACCATAGGTCGTTGAGAAAGGAAAAACCTAACATTGTTAAAGTCAGCCGCTAACAAACCCATCATCATTCTAGGACTGTTCAGTTTATTCAGTTACGTTTTCGTAATAAACGGCTGGGTCGTCGATGATGCCTACATCACTTTTAGAACCGTAGACAACTTTCTCAACGGTAATGGATTAACTTGGAACGTATTCGAACGAGTTCAAACTTATACTCATCCCATGTGGTTTTTTGTATTGAGTCTCTGCCAGTACCTTATCTCCGATTTTTATTTCTCCGCGATTATTCCTTCGTACCTTTTCGTTCTTGCCGCGATGGGTCTAGCGGGTTATGGGCTGTATCGTAAAGACAAAAATCTAACTAGCGCCGCGCTACTCACAATACTGCTGTTAGGTTGCAAGGCATTCGTCGATTACAGTTCTTCCGGATTAGAGAACCCGCTCAGCTACTGGTTAGCCTCCTTATTCCTGTATTTTCTCCTCTTACATCCTAGTGATACCTCTACATTTTCCCTCAGAAGAATCTCTGTCTTTTTTCTCATAGCCTCCCTCGCCTTTTTTAATCGACAAGACACC
>JAHRWA010000026.1 GCA_019090455.1 Pseudomonadales bacterium
AAACAAGAGGCTACTTAACTCCGAATCAAATATTTAACAATACGTTTGAACCTCTAATATAAATAATTGCACTTAAGAGTTGAATTCGGGGTTTTTATTAATAGTCTAAATCAATGTCGGACTCGTTCAACAGTCAGTTATGTTTTTTGTTCACGAGGGTTTTCTGCCTCTGAATGAACAGTTTTACCCGGAGTATAATAAATAAATTTAACTCCATTTGGTGCACCCTGCTTATGCCAAACACCTTTAGGAATTGCAAACATAGAACCCGCTACTGCTCTATATGGAACCTCACCACTATCTTCTAGAAGGGTAATAACAGCTTCACCCTCGAGTATATGAAAAAGCTCATCAGTATCAGGATGCATTTCCCACACATCACTGACGCCAGCTATATTACATGCGCCGAAATTACTCCCGTTAAATTCAACTATATTTTTAAAGGAACCCATTTCACTTTTTGAAACTTCTTCGTTTATATTTATTATTTTCATTAAGTTGTCTCTTCACGTTTTTTCGATAGTGATTTTGGTGCAACTGTTATCCATGACTCCTCAATAATATTGCTCATATTGGATTCTTTAACTTTGGAGAATTTTATGTTTGTCCAACCAAACTTTCCCCAATGTGAGGGAGCTGAAAATACTTCTTCATCCTCTTCAATTAAACTAGATTGAGTCGGTTTTGATAATTTAACAAGAATACTTTCATTATCGTCAGCAGAGCGTTGAACAAATATTTTTCCTTTAACTCTTATAGCTGGAGTCCCAAGATGATTGTGTTCTTCCGTTTCAGGAAACCCCAAGGATAATTTACTTATTTTATTCCAAGTAGTCATTCAAATTTCCTATACATAACGTTCACCGCAGAATCGGGCTTTAAGCGTATTTCTACCGGTGCTTACCCGATTAACCTATATGATATTGCTTAAATTCCCCTGATGGCTCACGATCTGAGTAAACATAAACTGAGTTACCGATGGGATCTACAACTGAAAAACCTCGATCACCCCAAGGGTGATCTTCGAGGGGCATTGACATATCAAGCCCTTCATTAGTTAATCTTGTATGCTCACTATCTACATTGTCCACTTTGAAATTAAGCATAACGCCAGTGCCTGAAAATGTTGGCATACCTTCTTGTGGTTGGATGAAACTAATTTCAGGGCCATCTTGATCAATTTTTAATGTTACGTACCAACCACAATCAAAAACTGGCTTTGCAGAAAAATATTTTTTGTAAAAATCTCTGCAAGCATCTACGTCTGTCGTACAGAAACATGTTGAAAGTTGATTCGTTTTCATGACTTTTCCTTTAAGGCTAACGTCTTTTGCACTTGCTGGCTATCAGGAGGACAATGTGCCATTTCTTGTTAGCATTGATTTAGCCAACAAACTGTAGTTCCTGTGTAGATGCCTACAATTTTACGCGGTAAATAGGGTGTGTCTAGTGTCGCAATAGTTTTTTGGGTTGTTAAGCTGATTTCTCTGCTTCGGTTTACATTCACGAGGGTTAAGTATGAGGGTGCTAAAGAGTGATGCCAAGCCATAAAAAATTATAGCATGATATTTTGAAACAGGAGGCATGGTACATCATGCAGTAAAATATTCAGAGACGCCGATCCTTGATTTGAGCCACTCCGCTTACAGTTCGGTCATCACATCAACAGCGACGTCAAAGAAAATAGAGAGTGGAAGGCGCGGTTTATTTTACTATGGCTAACCTTTATCGGAATGTTAATAGGATGGTTTGATTGGCGGGGAGCGCGGGGGATAAACGCGGGTGCTCATCCGACTAGCCGTCTTAATACAAATCATTACTTAATTCGAGTAAGTTTTTGTAGCAGCCCAAAGCATTTATATGCGTCGCGTTACCAACCAAGATACAATCAATACCCGCCGCCGATGCGCCGCCAAGGTCTCTGCGAATCGAATCACCTATTACTAAACACCTTTCCCTGCTTATATTAAGCTGCTTCATTACAAGCTCGAATGGCTTTGGGGATGGCTTTACCATTCCATGGTCTGATGAAAATGATGAGGCAGAAAATAACTTGTTGATATCTGACTCTTCAAATAAATTAAGCCATTGTTCTTTTGGTGCCCAGATGTCGATAACAACGGCCAGTTGATATTTTTTACTTAGCCGATGGAGTACGTCGATATATTCGGAAGGAATATTTCCAATCTCATGCTGAGCAAAAGTGTCAACTAATTTTGATATTTCCTCTTCAGGTAACGATTTATCTACGGCATTTCTAATAGTATCCTCTACAGTTGGAAAACTATGCCGATATTTTTCATCAGGGTATCGTTTATCTAAATAGGAATAAGCGGACCTTATGACACTATTCGCATCTTCTTTTGAAAGACGCCCACCAATCTTGTGATAGTACTTAGAGAAATCTTCATAAATACCAAAATTATCTTCACCAAACATAAACGTACCATTCATGTCTAATAGCAATGCGGATTTATTTGAATACACCAAGTTTCCTTTGACAGCTAATGCCCGCACTGCGGGAAAATGGAGCGCAGCGGAAAAACAGTCCGACAACATGCGCTTGTGTACGCCCGGCACGGTCATCAACTAACGAGGTGAAAGTCCTCCGTGGGAAAATCACCGTTGAACAGCGCGTTGTAAGTAAACGAGAACCTAAAGTGAAAGGCAAGGGCGGGGAGCGCCGGAGAGATACCGGTGCTTACCCGATTATGCATTTTCGCCACCTTCAGGACCATAAAAGAATACCCAGGTAGAAAAGTCATTTGTGAAATCTTCAAATCGGTGAACAACTCCCGCAGGAACAAATAATACCTCTCCTGCTTCGAATTTTTTTCGATTATTGCCATTAACAAAATAACCCGAGCCAGTTGCTACAACATAAATTTCATCTCTTGAATGCGGACTCTGTAGGTCGATTTTATTAGGCTTGTATATTTCTACGGACATAGAGCCATGACTGAATAACTCTTTAAATGGTTTATCCGAACTTTCAATTATTCCGAGTGCATTTGATATCGTGAGCCTACTCATATATTCCCTATTTGCATAACGCAGCCATAATTCCCCGATTGCAGCGTAGCGAAAAGCGATCAAATTGATTGATGGCCTTGTTAGCTGTGGATTTCATCATAAACACTGAAGCCACGTGACTTATAGTTATTTAAACCATTGGCGTGATCTAGAGTGCAGGTGTGTACCCAGACCCTTTCTGTACTGGAATATGACCATGCTGATTTAATGGCATGACTTAGCAAATAACCACCAAACCTTTTACCTATAAAATCTGGAATTAAACCAAAATAAGCTAGTTCTATATTTCCTGACTCTTGACTGTGAAGCTCGTAATATCCAGCAACACTACCTTGCACATATGCCACCCATGTACGCAGTGAGGAATCTTCGGCATACGCCCTCCAATCAGAATCAGGTAAATTAAGCTTATCAGTCCATCCCCATTTCTCGCCAACTGCTTCATAGAGAAACTTATTGAAACGGAAGTTTTTTATTTCGGCTTCTACTATATTAATACCCTCAAGGGAAGGCTTGGCTTTCAGCTCATCCTCAGATCTCATTTCAAGATAATACGTAATCATAGTTTGAACCTGTGGATAGCTAACAGTTGGATACGCAGAAACTTAATTAACAAGCAATTGGTCTCATCACGGTGAGGGCTTAATAACACAATACTATTCAACCACCAAAATTAGAATCGCATATTTTGAATAGCTTTGCTATTGCGTATTTACGAGAATTTAGAACGAGAGGGATGGTACAAAACGCAATAGAGTTTTCCGAGAGACGGAGCCTTGGTTTGAGCCGCTCGGCTACGTTCGTCGCACTACAATTCGGCAGTCGGCATTGGAATTGGAATTGTCGATCAGCGGGACCAAGGCAAATAATGAATGGAAGGCGACGGTGTATTTTACTATGGCTAATCTTTATCAGGGCCTTGATAGAATGTTTTGGTCGGGTGGGAGCGCCGGAGAGGCGCTGGGGCTTACGCGATTAATTGCCTATTATAAGGGTGCGTTCTCATGATCATCTCGTGCATGGTCTTGTTACAAGGAGCTATAGCTCAGAGCCTTGCTAGATTGATTGAAATCTGTAATTTTCTGATGATGAATCGTGCCATCACCTACTAGAACAAAATTCCAACTTAAATCTGAACATGCCTTCTTATCCCATGATGCATCGCCAAAATAGGTGATATTTGATGGCCTTTCCGAACCGGATTTACTCAACGATAGCTTCATTATATCTACTCGAGCCATTGCATCATTGGCTGAGCAGATTACGATACCGCCAAAATCAAAACCAGCAGACTGCAACTTCATTAGGGCAGTCTCAGCCCAACCTCCTGTCGCAACTCCTAAACCAACTTCAGGTTTAAACTTAAGTAACTCAATGAATTTTCGTGCCCCTGGTACTTCGGATACTGGATGTTCTTTTAGGTGAGAATAAGTATTTTCAATGAAGCTTTCTTTAATACGTTTAACTAGTTCATCTTTGTGCCTAGTTAAATTGTGCGACTCTATAATTTCATTAAGAATTCCTGAGTCTGTTACATGCCTATACTCACCCCAATCATCTTTAAAATCTACATCTGCATGGCTCAATATGGCTGCTTTGTAGCAAGCTGAATCAAAGTCTGTAGACTGGATTAATGTCCCATCAATATCAAATATAATGTATTGCACAATTTCATTTTTTCCTTGTAACGCTAGCTTCTGGCCTGGCGCTTTTTTTGCGCGTTCGTTAGCAGGCGCTTGTGCACCGCCCGGCACGGGCATTGACTAATGAGGTGAAGGTCCTCTGTAGGAAGGTTACTGTTGAATTCCGTGCTGTAAGTAAACGATAACTACTAGCGAGTGGTAAGTGGGTGTGGTGTGAATGATATCAAAAGTATATTTTGGTGGTGTGGGGAGTGCCGGAGAGACATCGGTGCTTAGCCGATTAGAATAATAGTTATTCGAAAACATACAACAATCCCAACCCCGTCAATGCCATAAAATATCCAGATATTACCCAGAAACCATCCGTAAGCAAATAACCACCTGAGCCATTTCTGGGGGAAAGCCACCGAGCTGCTAACCCTGGCAACAGCAGAAACAACGCGCTAAGTATTGCTGGAATATAAACATACTGGGGAACCGGCGCTCTCAGTGAGGGATAAACGATGTTCCCTGTTTTAGAAATGACATCGACTGCCCTATTAAACCCCTGAAAATAGTCAACCGCGCCAGTAAACACTAATACAAATAAAATACTTATAACGACGCCCAATGTTTTATGTATTATCAAAGTCTAATTCCAATTTCTAAGAGCTGGATATACAGAAACTTAATTAACATGCATTTTCTGCCATCAAGGTGAAGGCTTATAACGCAATGCTATTCAATCACCAAAATAAGAATCGCATATTTTGAATAGCTTAGCTATTGCGTATTGACGAGAATTTAGAGCGGGAGGCAAGTCATAAAAAACAGTTGAATTTTCAGAGAAACGGTCCTTTGACTTGAGCCACTCCGCTATGTGTATCGCACTACAAATCGACAATGCTGGTAACATAACAACAATGATTAACCGCTTACGAGATACGCGCCGTGATTTACTCTACAGAACATTTCCTCCAGAAGTGATGCTGCCGAAAGGAAAATGGAACGAGCCTTATGACAACTTACCGTCTCAATAATAATGTTTTTGAATATAGTTGCGCCTACGTGAACTATCGTGCGTTGCGCAGGCAGTTCGAGAAGTTAAGTGTCGAGTTTTCTCAACACAATCAGTCGTTGATTGAAGCTCTTACTGCCGAGTGGGTGCCAGTGGGCGTAGAGTTTAAAACTGAGACGAAGAAAGCCACTATGCCAGATATATCTATTTGGAACATGTCTTGTTTGGTTGTTAATGAAAAGGCGAAAACGGAACTGGCACCAATTCTTGAAGAATTTGGTGAACTCCTTCCTCTAGAAAATAAGTTTTATTTGTTCAACTGTTTAACCTCATTGAGTGGAGATGTGGTTGACCCTGATAAAACCAGTGTCTTACTGGAAAATATCGATTCGGCACATATTCCTAAAACACTGGAATTTTTGCCGAATAAAATTGTTGGCAAGTCGATTTTTAAACCCGGCTTTGCGCTCAATACTTTTTTAGTCTGTCAGGATGATTTTAAAAAGGCAGTGGAGAGTGCAAATTTAAATGGTCTTCTGTTCGATGAAAATCTGGCGCAGATGTTTCCGAGAAAATCTGATTAATAGGGTTTTCTCGAATGAAAAGCCTGAGAGGTTTACTCTTTCTGTACCCGACTGGGTTTAGGGTTGGTGGCGCTTACTCCGATTAACCTATTCTTGTTTGTCATCTGGTCTAACTAGGTTTTCAGGCGTTCCTAGAGTTGTTTCGTTTTTCAGCTCTTCCTCAACCTCTTTAGATGCTGGCTTAAATAATTCTTTAGAATACTTCTCTGCTTTTTTCTTCGCTATTTCATAGCGCTCTTCGTCGTTCATAGCTCTCGTACCAAATAGTGTGGATTTCCTCTTTTAGTGGCTTATCCTTTGAAAGCTTGAACCGCTTCTCTATTTTCAATCTCACAAGTTAAGTTTGCGGCACAACCCGTTTCTGAATAGCTTCATGTTCGAGCCAAACTTTGCGTAAGTAAATAACGGGGAGTAGAGCGACAAGGAAAACCACTGTTGACACGATAAAGGAATCTTTGAAGGCAACAGCAACAGCTTGAATATGCAGTGAGGTGGCCAAGTGTTGCAATGCGACGGCTTGGCCTTCTATCGCGGAGATTCCTGAACCCAATAATTGTTCTTGCAGTATCGCGAGGGTTTCCAGGGTGGTGGTGTTAGTGGGGTCCTGGGTTGAGTTGACGGTGCTGACATGAAATTGAGTACGCCGGTAGAGAACCACCGAGAGTATGTTGACACCAAACGCACCGCCCAGTTGTCGTATAAAGTTAATCACACCGGCCGCCTGCATCATAAAAGCTGGATCTACTGCGCGCACGGCGGAAATATTCATGGTTGGCATGGCGAGGCCTATGCCTATTCGACCTATGATCAGCCACCACGCAAAGCTCCAAAAGCTGGTGTTGGTATCTGCCTGAACCATCAAGGCAAATGAAATTGCGAAAAATATTATGCCTAGCCCTATTAGATTATAGGGTGGGAATTTATCCACCATTCGCCCGACAAAAGGTGCGACTAATGCTAAAACGAATCCCGCTGGCATCATCGCTAAGCCGGCATCAATTGGCGACAGTCCCTGTATCACTTGTAAGAATAGAGGTATTAAAAAGGTAGAGCCAAACAGGCCGGCACCAAAGACAAACGCGCTCAATGCGAGAATTGAAAAACGTTTGCTCATAAATATTTTTATATCGAGCAGCGGGCTGCTTTGACGTAGTTCCCAAAAAATAAAGCCGATCATCGCCACCAGAGCTGTCATTAGCAAAGTGATAATATAAGTTGATCCCCAACCTTCTTTTTCACCATTACTGATTCCCACCAACAGTGCGACGATGGCGGTGCTTAATAAAATTAAACCGGTCCAATCAAAGGGGTTGTTGGGTTTCTCTCCGTCTCGTTCTGGCAAAAACACGATGGCCATGGGTAAAGAGATAATCATGGGAGGAATGCCGAGATAGAAGACGTAACGCCAGTTGAATGTTTCTACCATGAGTCCGCCAATCGTTGGCCCCAATGCGGGTGCTAGCATTGTGCCGATTGAGGTGATGCCCATGGCGAAGCCTTGGCGGTTTGCGGGGAATAATTGAAAAACTAACGAAATGCTGAGTGGAGTCACGAATCCCGCGCAAAGACCCTGGACGATACGGGCGAAGATCATGACTTCTAAGTTTGGGCTGAGGCCTCCGACGACGGATGCGAGAAAGAATGTGACAATGACGGCTGTGACTAATTTGCGTAAACCGAACTCTCCTTGTACCCAGGCAAACAATAACATTCCCACTGTTGAGGCAGCTAGGTTTGCAGTGGATAACCACTGGGCCTCGTCCTGACCAATGCCGAACGCGCCCATAATTTGCGGCAGTGCGACGTTGATAGACGTGGCGGTTAGAAAGGAGGTTAGCGTGATGAGCATCGCGGTGAACATGGCTATCCAGCCGTAGCGTTCACCGTGTTGGCGAAATAAGGCTTTAATAGTGTCAGTCGTATTGAGCGTTGCTATATAGGATTCCAGCCTATCGGACATTAATGGCTACCCCAACCATCATGCCAGGCTTGAGTAAGTTATCCTGTTGTTGGATTGCAATTTTGATCGGTAACCGTTGGGTGACCTTGGTAAAATTTCCGCTAGGGTTAGTGCTGGGAAGGAGCGAGTAGAGGCTGGTAGCGGAGTCGCCGATCCGAATGATCTCGCCAGTGAATATTGTGTCGGGGTAGGCATCGACGCTGATCTCTACGGTTTGGCCTAATTTAATATGGCGGATTTGCGTTTCTTTAATGTTGGCGCTGACCCACACCTTAAGCGGATTGTGCATCAGTAATAGTCGTCTACCGGGCTGAATGAATTCACCGGTATCCACAAATATCTTGTCAACGATACCGTCGTGGGGTGCTCTAATGGTGAGGTCTTTAAATTCAACTTCTTGTTGTGCCAGTATTAGTGCAAGTGCTGCCCGCTGATGTTTCAATTTGAGTAGGCCGCTTTCTAATACTTTTAATTGGGTTTGATCGGCTTGGGCTTCAACCAGCTTGGCTTGTGTGGTTGCCACACCACTGGTTGCAGCTTGGTGACTTTGTTTCGCTTTTCGAAATTGTGTTTGAGCGGATTCCCAGCCTTGTTGTGAAATGATGTTTTTGTCTTTTAATAGTTGCGCACGTTTCCACTCATTGGAGCGAAACTCTAACTCTGATGCCATTGATAGCAATGTGGCTTGTGAAACGGATTTTTGAGATTTCGCTGACTCCAGAGCCCCGTCTGTTTGTTTTTCTACCATCTGCATCATGGCTTCCTGGGTTGCGTATTCTGCATCTACAGCCGCTAGGTTTTCTTGTAGTTCTTGTATTTTTAGCTGACGTTCTCGATCATCAATGGAGGCGATGATATCACCTGAGGAGAGGCTATCACCGGTGGAGACAGCGACGTCGACGAGCAAACCGGAGGAGGTACTGCTGATATCTATCATGTCTGCCGCGATACGGGCATCTTCCGTATAAACATGCGTGTAACGTTGCAGGATCCAATAAGCGCCGGCGATACACAGGATGACAGCAAAAAGAGCAGCGATGCGCCTTTTAGACCCTTTGAGTTTCTGCGCAGCACCGTCATCGTTCTTGCCTGAATTTGGCTGAAGAGTTGCGTCGCCCTTACTGTCCGAATCGGTGCCGTTCTTGTCTGTGGTTGTCGCGGGATGTTGTGTGACTGTGCTCATTAATACCTCTTATGATCTTTCCATTAGCGGTTTGCCTGGTAGCCGTTTTACTTCAGGCATGACTTCGCGGCAAAATAAACGCATGCTTTTTTCCACATCGGCATAGGGCATTCCGGCATAACTAAAGACGCCGTTGTAGGCACCCGCGCCCGTTCTTTCAGTGAAAAGTCGTATACGGTCGTAGCATTGTTCTGGAGTTCCCCAGACTTGAATGCTCATAAAGAAATCGATCATGCCTTGAACGTCAGCATTGGCCATATCTTGCATGGCGACGTAGGATTCATAACCTTTGGTATCTTTGAAATGATTCCCCTGCATCTCATAGTGCTGGACTACTGTTAGGTAATAGCCACCAATATATTTCCGTGCCATTTCTTCTGCGCGTCCTGCATCTTCATCGCAAAAGGTCCAGCCTCCCAATATGGGTGCAGGAGCTTCTTCGGCGTGCACTTCTCGGTATATTGTTCGATAGTCGTTTAATTCTTTTTCAACGTGTTCCCACGGTTTTTGGGGAATAATGAGAATGCCGACTCCTAATTCAGCCATGATTTTGGATGACTCGGGAGAGACTGCTGCAGCGTAGGTTCTGCCTTTGAAACTCTTGATTGGTGCTGGGCGAATATCGCGTGCTTCTTGTTTTATTAATCGGCCGTCAAATTCACAAACGCCTGTCTCGAGGCCTTGTAAGATCATTTGAGCTGATTCGGTGAAGTATTCACGGCTTTCATTCATGTCACGTCGAAAGCCTTCAAATTCAACTCGACCTAGGCCACGACCGATACCTAAAATAAACCGACCATCTGACATGTTATCGAGTAGAGAAATTTCTTCCGCGACGCGCATGGGGTCGTGCCAAGGTAAGACAATGACCATGGAGCCTAATAATAGCTTTTCGCTTTTCGCCGCAAAATAAGTGAGATATTGCAGAACATCGGGGCACATTGTGTAGTCGGTAAAATGATGCTCAACTCCCCATATCGATTGAAAGCCCAGTTCCTCAGCCATTAGACCCAGACGTATTTCATTATCGTAGACGTACTTATCCGTCATTGACGGATCGGAGCCTTGAAATATCAGCGCTAGTCCTACATCCATGTTGCTTCTCCTTTTTTTCAATTCAGTGATCAAAAATTCAGTCTTTAAAAAGTAAATGTTGTAAAAACAAGTTTTTAAAAATAGGTATTCGAGACTTTAAGTCAGCGAGGACATCGGTGGAATTTATAATAATAAACGCCTAGAACGCTGGCTTGATAGGTGACTAAAATCCATTTTGCGAAAAGGGTTGCGTATCATAACCTATTTTCACTGACCGGGAGAGGGAAGGGGCATCTGCACTGTTCAATATTGTAAAGCGACGATTTTTTTAGCAGGATATTTTATAAGGCTGACTTGAAAAATGTTAGCATCACAATTTAGCCAACCCGTTACCATGAGAATTGTATTATGAATTCAGATTCACGCGAAAGCAGTGCAGCTGTAGGGGATATACTTGGGTTCCTGAGTCAGCGTCGTTCCCAGCCGTTATTAAGTTCACCCGCTCCAGACAAAGCGGAGATAGAGACTATCGTTGAATCTGCTTTGCATGTGCCAGATCATAAACGCTTATCGCCATGGCGGGTAATTGCTGTTGAGGAGGGGCAACGAGACAAGTTGGCTGGTTTGTGGAATCAATTTGCCGTCATGGAAAACAAAGATGAGAATAAACTTAAAAAGAAAGCAGCGCGTGCGCCTTTAATTTTAATTTGCATTGCCTCTATTGTGGATCATCCTAAGGTGCCCGAAAGTGAACAAGTCATTACCGCAGGCATTGCTGCTTATACCATGTTAATGGCCGCGAATGGCTTGGGTTATCAAGGTTACTGGCGTACGGGAACGCTGGCTTATGATCGGAATGTCTACTCAGCATTGGGTCTGACTGAGAGCGAATCCATTGTGGGTTATTTATATCTGGGATCAGGTGTAGCGAATACGAGGTCTCGCCCTGAAGGGAAAACGTTGCAGGATAAGTTAAGCTATTTTGTTTAAACGTTCTCTCTATTGAATTTCTAAGACCTTAATGAATTTCTAAAACGTTAATGGATTTCTATGGCATCAATAAATTTAATGCCATAGAAATTTAAAATAATTTCAATCTCTATTCTCCTTTCCGATTCTTTTTTTATTTATTGTCTCTCCCTAAAGGGATTCTCAATTCAGCATTATTAGTCAGTCTAGGCTCATCCATTCAACGCGCAGAGTCAGTTGCGGCCCATTGTGAAGGTGATGGAGCTATTTCATTAAGCTCGCCATTTGGTAGTTAGAGTGTCAATAATATTGAAGCGGAGTGAGCTTATAAAATTAAGTGGCACGGCTATAAAAATTTTGTTTACCCCTGGTGATTTATCCGTTAGCTTTGAAGTTCGGCGGGATTGCCGATGATCAAATTAAGTCGTCGTTAATGGAATAACGTTAGGTACTTGATATGCACAAAACAATGATAAGACGTGTTGTTTTATTTTTTCTTGTTGTCGCTTCTGCTCAAAGTCATGGGCAATTATTTCAAAATCTACTAATTGGTAATGCGAAAGCATTGGCGCTGGGTCAAGCGGTCACTGCTGATCCGCCAGGAATTGATTCGATTCATTTTAATCCTGCAGGCTTGACCCGATTGAAGGGTCGCCAAGTTGAGATAAAAGTTCTTGCTGCCGATTTTTCTCTTATCGGTGAATTTGAACTGAATAATCCAGATATCATTAAACGTTATGATGAGTTGGAAATAGTCGATCCCATTGCCGGTAGGGAAAGTGATGTGGATGGTTTGGCCGTTTACTTGCCGGGTGGTGGGTTTACCGAAGTGCCTATTCCCTTAGCGCCTTTGGGAGGTGTCTCTTTCAATCGTAAAGGATCGAAGTGGACTTTTGCCAATTCCGTTTATGCGCCGATGGCTTTTGGGTTATCTCGTGGTGATGATAACCCAGGTAAAGTCTATGGTCGGGCTCTTGCTCTCTCCCGTATCACCTTTTTCTCGCCTTCCTTTGGCTACCAAGTGACAGAGAATTTTTCTGTCGGCATGACGGCGACATTTTCGTTTACCGGGTTTGCTGCAGATTTCGCATATCGAGCATCTGGCGGTGTTATTAGGGAATTAGCGGAATTGTTGAATCAAACTTGTGGCCGTACGGATAGAACCGGTTTTGTATTGGAGGTACCTTTTATTAATGCCTGTGGAGGAGAGCTCAGTGCGTTTGAAAGCCTCTTCGATTTTCGAGCGGATATGAAAAAAAATGTGTCAACGACTATCAATATTGGGCTGTTGTGGGATGCGACAGACTGGTTGACTTTGGGGATGGTTTATCAGACAGAAGCGGTTGATTATCTAAAAGGTACCGTAGATATACAAATTTATGAGGGCTTGCTTGGTTTGCTAAATGGGCTGGCTGAAAACGAACCCTTGAAAACCATACTCGTGGATGCCGCTCACATGCCTGAGGATGGGCATTTGGTAGAATCGGGATCCATAAAATTAGTCACGCCACAGCATCTATCCTTTGGGATGAGTATGCAGGTATTGCCTAAGTTAAAATTTAATGTCGATGTTAAGTGGACTGAAACGAGTGAGTGGGAGCAATTAGATTTTCAAACCGATCAAAATGTGGGGCTTTTCGCTTTGTTCACGATACTGCAAGTTCATGGAGCGGAACCTGATCATTTAACGGTACCCAGAGGGTATGTGGATACGGTGAATTGGGGCTTCGGTCTTGAGTATCAATATGATGCTAAAACAGCGATACGATTTGGTTATGAGCCGCGTAAAACAGGTATACCTGACGATAAGAGAGACTTTACTGTTCCTCTTGCGGATCTTGATGTTTATGCGGTGGGCTTCAGTCGTAATTTAAGTAAAACAAGTTCCTTTGATCTCACCATTGCTACCACTAGCAGTGATATGTACATCCCGTCAGGCTCGAGTACTAATGGAAATGATCATACCAATATTAATAACTTTATTTATCACCCGACATCAGGTTTGGATACACGGTCTAGTTTGAGTATCTTTCTGGTTGAAACTAGTTATCGGAAACACTTTTAGTCCAATCCCTGTTGCGCTAAAAAGTTGATGGATCATTAATCTCTAATGATCCATCAAGATTGGAATAAAGTTACGCTCTTTTAACGTTGATAACTTGTATCTCAGTTGAACCCTCTACTCCCCAACGACCGTTAATGTAGCCAATGCCTGACCATTTAGATCCGCCAAAGGGAACCATTGGATTCAACGCTAAATGCTGATTGACCCAAGCAGTACCACATTCTAGTTGTTGTGCGACTTCCGTTGCCTTATCAATATCGCCTGACCATACAGAACCACCTAAACCGTAATTCGTGTTGTTGGCACGAGTGATGGCTTCATCGGTATCTGAGAATGAAAGAATAGGCAGTACGGGACCGAACTGTTCCTCCGCTACGATACGGGTGCTATCGTCTACATCCGTAATAATTGTATTGGCAAAGCAATATCCATTATCGCTAAGTTGATCGCCACCCGTCACAATGGTTGCGCCATTGTTGCGGGCATCGTTCACCAACTCTCTGACGCGATCAAATTGAGGTTTGTTATTAATAGGCCCAAGACGATTACCCTCAACCATTCCGTCACCGACGGAGGTTTTGCTTGCCATTTCGGCCATGGCTTCGACTAAGTTGGAATAGACAGATTCATGAGCATAGACACGTTTGGCTGCGATACAGACTTGGCCAGAATTGGTGAACGCGCCCCAAAAAAGGCTCTTGGCAACTTGTTTAACGTTAACGTCACTTAGCACGATAGCAGCATCATTACCGCCCAGCTCAAGGGTAATTCGCTTCAGGTCGGGTGCTGCGGCAGCGGCGACTTTTTTTCCGGTATTCACTGATCCCGTGAAATCTATTTTGCGGACTGATGGATGTGCCGTGAGATGAGAGCCTAGAGGATCACTACCTGAAATGATATTGAGTACGCCGGGTGGTAATGCAGATTGGACAGCTTCAGCGACTAGCAATGTGGAGAGTGGCGTAAACGGTGAAGGTTTGAGTATGACGGTATTCCCTGAAATGAGTGCTGTTGCTACTTTGCCCATCGCGATGGAGACAGGGAAATTCCAAGGTGTGATGGTGGCGACGACTCCGTAAGGTTTACGGTGCACTTCAAGTAAACCTTTGGGAGAATCTTGGACAACTTCAACGGGCATGGTTAGATTGGCAGACAATTGAATTTGCATCACAGAGCCCATTATTTCCATCTTCGATTGGCTCAGGGGCTTGCCTTGTTCTAGTGTGAGGACTTCAGCAATTCTTTCGCTGTTCGCTTGAATCGCGTTAGCCATCGCCATTAGGGCTTCTTTACGTTTAGCAATGTCGCTCTTCCATGCGGGAAATGCTTGCTCTGCAGCTTCTACCGCCTGATTGACTTGTTCTATACTACACTCTGGGGCTCGGGCAAAAACCTCTCCGTTAGCGGGATTGATGACAGGGAAACTGTCTTTCGTTCTAATCAAATCACCATTAATTAGTAAACTGTAATCACTCATTTTAAAATCTCCATTTTTTATTTAATATACAAGGATCAGCCGGAAACCAGTATAAACAGAGCTTTCAGGGATTGATACGAAACATTAAAGTGATGCATCTGAAAAGTTAGACAGGCCAAAAGTGTGCTACTAATATACTGATAAGAGATAGGCATGATCATAGTTAAAGTGATAGTTAAAGTGATAGCTAAAGCTAAAGTGATAGTTAAAAATAAGAGTCAGTTTTTAATACGGGAATATGTTGATGGGAATTATCATCCGACAAGTACTTAGGTTTTTCTGTTCAATTGCACTATTGAATTTTTCAATGATGGCCTATGCCGATACTGCGGTATTAGCCGGGGGCTGTTTTTGGTGTATGGAATCTGATTTTGAAAAACTAGAAGGTGTGACTAACGTGGTGTCTGGTTTTACGGGAGGTACGTTAAAGAATCCGACTTACAATGGTAATCATAAGGGTCATTATGAAGCAGTTGAAATACAGTATGACCCTAGCAAGGTGACTTACAAAGAGCTGCTAAATCATTTCTGGATTAACATTGATCCCTTTGATGCAAAAGGCCAGTTTTGTGATAAAGGGTTCAGTTATCTCAGTGCCGTTTTTGTGGCTGACGAAAGGCAAAAGAAAATTGCGGAGCAGTCCCGAAAAGAGGTTGTTGGGATGTTTCCCAATAACAGCGTGGTTACACCCATTCTAGAAGCTTCCGTTTTTTATCCTATTGCGGGAAAAGAAAGTGGTCATCAGGATTATTATAAAAATAATCCTATTCGTTATAAAGCCTATCGTTGGAACTGTGGCCGGGACAAACGCTTAAGGGAAATCTGGGGTGATGCGCCGAAAGCTAGGTTTAGTCTTAAGTAATGTTTAGTCTTAGGTAATGTCAAAATGGGCAAAGTAGCAGCCGGCAACGGATTCTAGCCCATCGTTTCGATCTGCGAAATACTGTTCATATTGTTGTTCTGGAGACATGTTTTCTCTTAGGGTATATCCCAGTTCACAGACGTCTTTAATAAATTGTTCTGTCGTAAAATTATTGTCGATAAGCGGTTCGCCGGATAATTGTGTGTAAGCTTGTAGCAGCCTAATTTTGTATTTTTGACCTCTCATTATTTCATCGAAAGAGGTGGCGTAATCGAAAGTCAGCTCACTGGATTTGGCGGCAACTTGGACCAACGCATTGAGTGTCGAAAATATAGCTTCTTTGGACAAGTAAACGGTGACGCCTAGCCAGTAAAAAAAGGCAGGCTGACTTGAATCAAAACTGGATTTTTTCAGCGCAGAGGCAAGATCTTCTCGTTCTAGATCGGCGGCTACAAACTCTAGGTTAGGCGGGATTTCTATACCGGCTTTAGCCAGTTGTGCTTGTTTGAAACGTTGACTGCCAGGATGATCAATTTCGTAAACGGTAACAGAGTCTTTTAGCTCCGGATGGCTTAGGCAAAAACTGTCTAAGCCAGCACCGATGACGACTACCTGTTTCATTCCTCCTTTTATAGCAGCCAGTGCGCGATCTTCTGTGAATCGTGCTCTTGCTAACACTTGACCTTTGATGGGTGTCAATGGCCGCATTAGAGTGCCGAAGACAATTTTATTTAAGACGGAATTGGTCACCGCTTTTTGCCAGGGGAGGGTGGATAAAGGCAGTGCAAAACGATCCGCAAAAACCACGGGAGTATCATCTTGAAGGTGTGATGCTCTGACTGCTGCAGCACCTTCTGCGGTACGACTGCGTTGAATTTGTTTCATGGTAGTGTGATTCCGTAAAGGCCGAGAATAAACTGAGTCATCTTCAGAGATAATAGATGAGGAGTTTTGGCGAACGTGGGCACGATGAAAGTGCCCACAGTATAAGCGATACTGGGTGTAAACTAGATTAAGAATAAACTATGTCAGATTTTTCTAACGAGCTATAACGCAGGCTCTTAATATCTGCTAGATAGTTTTGATTCATTTTCCAGGGTGCGGTAATGCCTTGCTTAGGAAAGATATCTTTTGCACGGCTAATGTATCCTGCCTTTAAATCAAAGAAGGGTAAGTCGCTGACGGGAACGCCATTATTATTCGGTATGCATTGCTTATGGTTATTGTCGCTCATATGTTTGAGTAGCCGAGAAATATATTCACTGGCTAAATCTGCTTTCAGAGTCCAGGACGCATTGGTATAGCCCATCGCGAAGCCTAAATTAGGAACGTCTTGTAGCATGACGCCTTTGTAAACCATTTTGTCAGCTAGATTTAGAGGGACGTCATCCAGTGTGAATTTGACATCGCCCAGGGGAACCATGTTAAGGCCGGTTGCGGTAACAATAATGTCGGCATCCAGTTCTTTGCCAGATTTTAAGCGTATGCCTTTTTCTGTGAAGGTATCAATATGGTCGGTGACAATGTCTGCCTTACCACTTTTTAAAGCTTTGAAAAAATCGCCATCAGGCGCGAGACACATTCTTTCGTCCCAGGGATTGTAGTCAGGGGTTAGGTGCGTATCGATGTCATAGTCTGGACCTAATTCATAAGTAATGTATTTGTTGATTAATTTCTTCATGACTTTGGGTTGACGTTGACTCAATTGGAAAATAGAAATTGCTAAACACACGTTTTTCCATCGAGTAATGTCATAATTGAGCTTTTGCGGCAAAATTTTGCCCAGCGTATTTGAAATGACATCTTTTTCTGGGAAACCGACGATATAGGTGGGTGATCGTTGTAGCATGGTGATGTGAGAGACTTTTTCTGCCATTGAAGGCACCAGCGTAACGGCAGTGGCACCACTGCCGATAACAACGACTTTTTTGCCTGAATAATCCAGATCCGTTGGCCACAACTGGGGATGAATAACCTGCCCTTTGAATTTGTCTTGGCCGTCAAAGCTAGGCGTATAACCTTTATCGTATTTGTAGTAGCCACTGCAAAGATAGAGGAAGTTACAGGTGTAGAAAAGGGTTTCTTCCGATGGTCTTAATTGCACTTCCACTGTCCATTGTGAATTCTCAGTGGACCATGCGGCTGATTTGACGAAACTTTGATATTTGATGTGTTGTTCAATATCAAAGTTCTTAGCGGTTTCTTTTATGTAGCTTAGGATTGAAGGTCCGTCAGCGATAGCCTTGGGGTTCTTCCAGGGGCTAAACGAAAAACCTAAGGTATGCATGTCAGAATCAGAGCGTATTCCAGGATATTGAAAAAGGTCCCAAGTTCCCCCCATGGATTCTCTGCCTTCTAAAATGGCAAAGGTCTTACTGGGATTTTCTTTTTGCATGAAGTATCCGGCGCCGATGCCAGATATTCCTGCACCTACAATTAATAAATCAAAATGTTCTGTGGCCATGGTTCTGTCTCTCGTTTCTTAGGTTTATTACTTGGCTACGCAATATCCGTCTGTAGATACGGCAATGGCATATTCAATTTGAAATAGAATATGCCATTGCTGCGTCTCAGTATTACTGGCGAGTGTTACTTGCGAATATTAGGTTGGTGTAGGCGTAGGTCGGATCATTCTTGGATGCTGATGAATCACCTGTATTGGGGGCAAACTCCATTAATAATCCGATCGCCTTCAATTTGATGGCTTACGATAATTCGCTTTTATCCTGTTTTACTCAAAGCATTTTAAATCTATACGTGTTTTAGATCTAGACTTAAACGATTCGTTTTTTTCGAAGTTCAGCAATTTCGTTTCCACTATATCCTAGAGTCAATAGGATTTCGTCTGTGTGTTCTCCTAATGTAGGGGGACGGCGTTTTATTTCACCTGGCGTTTCTGATAGTTTTATAGGCGGTGACGACATAGGAGCAGGCTTGCTTAACCCGGGAAAATCAGTGTACTGCAATAGGTTGGGAGCCTTGACCTGGGGGTGATCTAAACATTCTTGCGGGGTTAATATTTCGCCTGCCGGAAGTCTTGCTTTTTCTAATGCGGTTAGTACTTCTGCGTTGGATTTATCCTTGCACCAAGCCGCCATGATTTCACTAATGGCTTCGCCATTAATACCGCGGCCTAAGTCGTCTTTAAATCGTGGGTCTTCTAATAACTGGGGTTGATCTACCAGTGTCACCCAGCGCTCAAACAATCCTTGGCCTATGGCTTGCACAAATACCCAACCATCAGTGGTTTGAAAAGCATCGGAAGGTGATGCGTAAGGAGATCTGTTGCCCGTGGCCTCTCGATTGGATTGTAATACGGATTGTTCCATCAGGCTTGCATTGGCGACATTCACGGCGCTGGCAAGAAGGGAGCCTTCAACTATCTGACCTTTCCCTGTTTTATTCCGCTCTAATATGGCGAGGACTGTTCCGTATGCGCAGAGAATAGCGGTGGTAAAATCCACATAGGGGTTAAAGTTTTTCATGGGTCGATCGGGGAATCCACTTAAATGAAGGTTCCCCGAAATGGCTTGAGCAACGCCATCAAATCCGACTTTTTCTGAATAAGGTCCGATAGAGCCGAAGGCAGAACTGGTCGTCAAAATGATGTCACTTTTAATGGCTTTTAAACTTTCGTAATCGATGCCCATGGTTTTTAAAACGTTAACAGGTACGTTAGCGACGACGACATCTGCCGTTGCCACGAGTTTTTTCACGATTTCTCGGCCTTCTGGTTTGGTTGGGTTGAGGGTCATTCCTAATTTGTTGCGAGCATGTTGTAGGAATGCGGCACCCTCACCATTTTCCGTGATGGGAAATAAAAAGCGATCTTCGTTACCGTCAATTTTTTCAAGACGGATGACCTCTGCACCATAATCTGCAAGCAGGGCGGCGCAATGAGGGCCCGCAATGTACCGACCGAAATCTAAAACTCTTATCCCATCTAAAACGCCACTCATGCCTTAATTTCCTCATAAAAATTGATAGTGTAATGTTGTCGAGCCGATTTACTTTTTCGTATAGGTAGTCATATAGGATGGTGGATATGTGATGGGCCTAAGTTGGAGTCCTGTGAATTTTTGCTCGATATCAAAGTCGGACATGATGTCTTTAAATCCGGCTGTTTTAGTTTTCAATGAGGTTTTATAGGGTGTAGGGTAAATTTTAACTTGCCCGCCGGGTTTTAATATTCGATGAAATTCACGGAAGATACTCTCTAATACGGCCTCATCATTGATCCAGGCATAAATAAGAAAGCAAGATAAAATGAGGTCGGTGGATTCATCCTCAAAAGGTAGGTCATCCGCGAGAGTTGCAATGCCTTTTTCGAGCCCTTGAGCGTTGGGATCAATACTGCCGCTACCACCAATGATCATTACTTTGAATTTGTCGAATGGGCCAAACTTAAAGCCCTCTTCGAGTTTTGGATCCACACCATAAAAGTCGATATCGTTTTGGCGGCATACCTGGAACATGGATTCAGTAATGTAAGGCGTTAATCCGCATCCGATGTCGACGATTTTTTTCCCCTTTAGGGAATTCAGTACTTCAGTTTCAGATTTCGAATTAAAGAAGGTCTTCCTATAATAGGCAAACTTTCTGCCAGTACTGATGACGGGGAAGGCGAATTTTTCTTTCGCAGCGGTGATAAATAACATTACGATGTTAGTGAGAAATGCAAGGGTGGGGTTAAATACTGAATCAATCATAACTTCGGCTCAATAATTTAATTTGTGTCAGTTCATTTGTTTAAGGAGCTATTTTTGTTGAACTGGAGCGCACATGAGACTCAGTTTTTGACTGCTCTTGTTACCTGCCCATTTCGTTACCTGTCATTTTCGTCACCTATCACAAGTGACTTTTAGTGATGGAAGGCCCGTGTTTAAGGAAGGTTTGACGTCATGGCGGGTCTATAGTGCGGCTCGTCCTGATGTTTACAAAGTGATGTCCCTATACAAAACGTTAGAGGAGCTTAACCTACTTTATTGGGTGAGTCACGGGTTATCAGAATCAAGAAAAGGGGTGGCTGATGGTCCAAATTTAAAGGCTAATAATGTTAGAAATCACCCCCGTCATTATGTGACAAAATGGATAGTGAAAAAATAGGAACTGGCCGAGATCGATAGGAACGGGTTGAGATAGAGGGGTATAGCAGTTAAAGTTCTCACGCATTCGTACTTGTCTAAAAAAGGTAGATGCTAAAGAGCTGGTATTTAGATAAGAGACTATTTTTTCGATCGGAGTTAGTAATGGAATTTGAACTTACCCAAGAACAACAAATGATATACCAATACGGATCTCAATTGGCGAAGACTTATGACCGAAAGTATTGGATGGAGAAGGCCGAGAACCGAGAGTTTACTCATGAGATGTGGGACCAAATGGGGAAAGATGGTTTTCTGGGTATGATGGTTGATACTCAATACGGTGGCGCAGGCTTGGGAATGATGGAGTTAGCACTGCTAATGGAGGGTATGTCGAATGAGGGCATTCCGTTGCTAATGTTAGTGGCGGGTCCAACGATGTCGTTGGCACCGATATCGTCACATGGGACGGAAGAGCAAAAGCAAAAATACTTACCCGCCTGTTGTGCTGGCACCAAGCAATTTTGCTTTGCAATTACTGAGGCTGATGCAGGTAGTAATTCAATGAAAATTACCACCATGGCGAAATCGAATGGCGAAGGTTATAAGTTGAGTGGGTCGAAGACATTTATTTCCGGTGCTGATGTTGCGGACTATGCTCTAGTCGTTGCTCGGACCACGGCATTCAAAGACGTAGATAAGAAAACGGATGGGTTCACTTTGTTTGTCGTCGATATGAAAGCGAAAGGTGTCGAGATACAGCCTATTGATATGAGCTTTGTGATGCCAGAGGTTCAGCATTCTGTTTTTTTTGATGAAGTGGAATTAGGTCCTGAAAATGTTATTGGGGAAGTGGGTAAAGGTTTTAATATTTTATTCGATTGCCTGAATCCGGAAAGAGTCATTTTAGCCGCGATGTGTGTGGGTTTGGGCCGGTATGCATTGGATAAGGCTGTTGATTACGCGTCTGAGCGTGAGGTTTTTAATGGTCCTATAGGCGCATATCAGGGGATCCAGCATCCTTTGGCAGATGCAAAAACTAAAATCGAATTGGCGTCCTTGTTAATGCGTAAAGCGGCATGGGGGATTGATCAGGGATTTACGGAAGGTGGTGATGCCAATATGGCAAAATATGCGGCAGCTGAGGCAGGGATTGAAGCGGTTGATGCGGCTTTACAGGCTCATGGTGGTAATGGTTTTACGAAAGAGTACGGTATTTTCGATATGTATCCGTTTATGAGGGTATTCCGCACAGCGCCGTTAAATCGCGAGGTAATTCTCAGTTATATCGGTTCACATGTGATGGGTTTGCCCAAGTCTTATTAAGTCTAATTAGATTAGATAAAAAGCCTCCGGTGATGGGATACGATCAATTGATCAATCCCATCACCGGAGGATTTTTTGTATTAGCGTCTTTAAATTGGTGTACCAGAAGCTTGAATCCCATATTTCGCTATTAAAGGATTGGCATACATTGTTAATAGGTAGGACTGAAGGTGCTGGGAATATTGCTGCATACGAAGAGTGAATTCTGCAGCGTGCTCACTGAATTCCGTGGCATTTTTGCTTCGCCATTTTTGGAGGGCTAGTTGCGCTTTTTCTTGTATCTGTTTTATGTTTTCACTCTGAAGGCGATCAAGGAGAACGGATTTCAAATCCAATTGTTCAAATGCAATGAGATTTGAAACATGCAGGCGATAATTGCTAATGACCTGTCGATCAATCAGCTCTGCTACCTCTTCTGCATTTTCGTAATTCCCTTGTAAGGGTGTACCAAAGCTAACATGAACTTGTCCTTTGGGCTTGGTTATCCCATCAATAATGCTTTGGACATCTTCACCATCTGCTTTTTCGTACTGGCCTTGTTCTGCTGTGGCTTGCAATTCTTTCGCTTTTAATAGATCACAGGGGTCAAACTCGTATGAGATGGATACGGGAACGATATTGAGTTTTTTGACGGTATCGGAAAAACTAAGGCGCTGTTTTTTTCCAAACATGGTGAGCATTTTTATGATGGCAGGGTCGGTTTTATCGACTCCGTCTTTAGCTCGACCTTCTCTTTGTGCTATCCAGATGGAAGAATCTTGTTCTAACCGGTCGTTAATATAGTCTGACAAATGGGTAAAGGTTTTATACTTGTTCTTAATGCCTTGGACAGATCGTCGTACGGTAAAGCTTTTGTTGAGTCGCATTAGATCCGAGACTAATGGGTTTGCTAATAAGTTGTCGCCAATTGCAATTTCTACCGTGTCTCGTCCTGCTTGATATAAAGCGAAATTGACCAAGGCAGGGTCCATGGCGATATCACGATGATTGCTAATGTACGTGTATCGTTGACTAGGATCGAGCTGATCTACACCGCTAGTCGTAAAATCCGACGTGGTCTTATTCACGCTAATGCTAAGGTACTTCGCAAGGAGAACTTGGAAATCAGAAATTGCATTAACGGATTTTAATTCGCGTTTTATTAACCATTTAACCAGAACAGAAAGGGGTATCTCCGCCCAGGGATAGATGTTAGGGAACTTGAGATGTAGCATGGTGTGAGCTAAAGCCGGCTCGCTGAGTAGCTTGTCTATCACAGCTCGCACTTCATGGTCTCTATAGGGGCGAATGTCATCAAAATTGGTCATTTTTTTCCAACGTTTTAGTACGGACTTCAAAGAGTTGAGCGGTACAATTAATAGATACTAATGGGATCGAGTCTATTGATAGAACGAGCGGCTCGATTGTTTCAAGTGGCATTATAAGGGCTCGTTGTTAGCTAGAGTTGTCAGGCAATTCTGTAGGAATTTCATAGTCCAGATATTGGCATACAATCAATTTCCTAATTCTAGCGCATTCTTCTGAATTTGTTGAGATTATAACCGAAAAACAAGAGGGTAATGTTAGTTATATAGGGGATGACTTGTTTATGTCGCTGAATCCAGAGTTATTAAGTGCTTTTAGCTTACGTAATTAATGGATGGGTAGATTGAATTATGGGCGGTGTGGTTCAAATCTTCTAGCTCAAGGAAATTGAGACCCTACGAGGTTAGTTTGATTGTGAGCGTTAAATTTGCAACATCACTGTCCAGTAGCCTAACTTTAGTATCGCCATACTTGCCTTCGGTCTATTCCGTGGCCTTTGGTATATGTTGGTAATTAACCGGAGCAATAGTACATTAAAGCTCATTCAGGAATAGTGGTACCCTGACAATCAACGACTGCGTAGCCTAATAGAATGCAGGCTGCCCTCTGCTTATTTCGCTGGAAATGAAAGACTGGGAATCGAAGGAAATGTCTCAATATACACAAGAAACGCATACTATCTCCGTAGAAACTGGATTAGGGGAAGATGTTCTACTGCTTCAGTCTTTTTCTGGGGTGGAGGAGCTGTCAAGACTGTTTTCATTTGAACTCAGCTTTCTGTCTGAAAGGGATGATATAGAGGCAGATGAGGTCGTCGGAAAGAGTATCAATGTTGTTATGAAAAGACAGGGGGGAGAGGAACCTCGGTACTTTAATGGCTTCGTTTCTCGATTTACGGCGCAGGGTGTGGGCGAACGCGGCATGCGAATTTATACTGCCACGATGGTGCCTTGGTTATGGTTTTTGACGAGAACGACGGATTGTAAGGTCGTTGCGCTAGAAAAAAATGCAATCGATATCATAACGTCTATTTTCGATGAGTTTGGATTTAGTGATTATGAAGTATCACTTCATAATGCTTCTGCACAGGCGGTGCGAGAGCTTTGTATTCAATATCGGGAGACGGCTTTTGATTTTGTTTCTCGCCTTATGGAAGAGGAGGGTATCTTTTATTTCTTTAGGCAGGAAAAGAATAAACACACATTAGTGCTCGCTGATTCAAAAGGGGCTTTTCAAAATTGCCCCGAAAACAGTGTCGAGTACTGCACGGGTGAGTTCCCTGAACCCCATATTTCCCATCTTGATCATCACTATAATTTTGTCACCGGTAAGTGGGCACAATCTGACTATAATTTTGAAACCCCCACCACCAATTTAGAAACCAAGACAAACACGATTGTGAGTTTGCCTGGTATTAGCCAATATGAAAAATTTGATTATCCGGGGGAGTACGAGAGTAAATCGGAAGGCTCTGCTCTAACAAAAATAAGGATGGAGGAGAATGAGTCGGGCTATGATGAAGTAGAAGGTGAAAGTGATTGCAGAACATTTTATGCGGGAGGTAAGTTCACAATAAGTGAGCATCCTTTTAAATCTGAAAAGGGAAAGGCCTATACCATTGTTGAGATTAATCATTTAGCCATTGATGGTACTTACAGCGCCTCTCCGGAGGGAGAGCAGAGTTACGGGAACCGGTTTCGCTCAATACCCGATAGCGTCGAATTTAGGCCGCAAAGAACAACGGATAAACCGCAAATACATGGCACTCAAACAGCGGTTGTTGTTGGTAAAGCGGGAGAAGAAATCGATACTGATCAGTACGGTCGTATTAAAATTCAGTTCCATTGGGATCGTTACGGGCAGAAGGATGATAATAGTTCCTGCTGGGTAAGATTTGCTACGGGTTGGGCTGGAAAAAAATGGGGAATGATATCTATACCTCGAATCGGGCAAGAAGTTGTCGTCTCTTTTTTGGAGGGCGATCCCGATAGGCCGATTGTCATTGGTAGTGTCTATAATGCAACGCACATGCCCCCTTATGAACTGCCGGCGAATAAAACGCAAAGTGGCGTCAAGACACATAGCTCTAAAGATGGTGCTGTTTCCAATTTTAATGAAATTCGTTTTGAAGATAAGCTTGGCTCTGAAGAACTTTTTGTCCAGGCCGAAAAAGATAACAATATAAATGTAAAGAATGACCAGAGTACCGCAGTTGGAAGCGATCAATCTACTTCAGTGGGTAATAACCAGACTACTAGTGTAGGCAATAACCAAGCTGCCTCAGTTGGCGGTAATCGCAGTATGTCGGTAACAGGTAATCAAGACACGACTATATCGGGGAATAATGGATTAGCCGTGTCGAAAAATGATACTAGTTCAGTGGGTGGTAACCGTACCATGAGCGTCTCGGGTAATCACACAGAGAGCGTCGATAAGGATCAAGCCATTAGTATTGGTAAAGACTTGGCCCTGAATGTCGGCGGCACAGGGACTATTAGTGTCGCCAAAGATATGCAAGAGAGTTACGGAGCAAAACACACCCATACGGTAGAAAAAGAATTTGCCCTAAAAGCGAAGAAAATCTTAATTGACGCGGACGACGAGATTGTACTTAAAACGGGGTCAGCTAAGATCACGATGAAAAAGAATGGTGACATCACTATTGAAGGGAAAAATATTAAACTGAAAGGTTCAGGAAACATAGTGATGAAAGGTAAAAAAATATTTCAAAACTAATATAGAAAAAAATACTATGAGCAATGCGAATAAAGACCGAAAACTGAGTCAAAATGCTTCTAGCGAACGTGTGATTCATCCTGGTGAAATAATAATGGGTGTGATTCTAAGTGTTTCTGCGGAAGGTGTGTACGTTGATTATGACGGAAATCCTACCTCCGAAAAATTATTGGCTATTAGCACGATACCTATTGTAGAAAAACAGATTGGAAGAGAAGTGGCTTTGTTATTCAGCAATGGTGATTTGACTAAGCCAATCTTAATGGGTGTTGTCTTTAATGCGTTAGAGGAGGCTATCGTACAATCTGAGGAAGAGAGTGGGCTTCCCCTAGAACCTTTGAATAACATTGAAGTGAGTACAGGCGATGACAGAATGTTATTGGAAGCGAAAAAAGAAATCACCATTAAGTGTGGAAAATCCAGCATTACCTTGAAAGAAGATGGAAAAATTCTACTAAGAGGGACTTATTTATCGAGTCGTTCTACTGGAGTCAATCGAATATTGGGTGGTTCGGTATTATTAAACTAACGATACTATGGTATTAGTGATGTTTAGGTATTTCCGATAGTCATAATGAAATCACATTGATGATGCAACAATTGAATTTATGTTACAGCTAAAAAATAATACGCCCTTCTCGCCTGCCCTATCTCTGTTTCCGAATGAGCAGGGTGTGGATACATTATATGTTGTGGTGAAATGCACTTTCGATATATTTCCTCTCGTTAAAGTCTCAGAAGTTCAGATTCCTCCCACGATAGAAGATAGTTTTTGGGGTGAGCCCATCAAAAATAGTATTAAGAATGCCTCAGAAATGCACGTAGGAAAAAGCACAACGGACATCATCTTGAATGGTCATGCTTACGCTCCTAATGAAAAAGGCGTAGATAAGCTAGACCTCTTTTTGTCAGTCGGCAATAACCAGCAAAGACTAAGTGTGATCGGTGATAGGCAATGGCATAAAGGAAAAGCTACCAAACCTATCCCGTTTGAAAAAGTAGCTTTGGTTTATGAAAATGCATACGGTGGCGAACATGTTAGCCATAAAAAGGACAGTAAGGGTGAATTAAGAGAAGTGGTGATTGGCGAAGTATGCAACCCCATAGGCAAGGGTTTTATTGGTAAGAGAGCAGGTGCGGATATTGATGGAATGCCCTTACCTAATCTTGAAGATCCTAGACAGTTAATTACGCGCCCACAACATAGTCCAGTTCCACTTTGTTTTGGCTATATAGCACCTTCGTGGCAGCCCCGCGTGCAATATGCCGGAACTTACGATGAAAAGTGGAAAAAAAATAGGGCGCCTTACTTACCCTCTGATTTCAGCAAACGTTTTTTTAATATGGCCCATTCTTCGATGGTGAGTCGACAGTTTTTGTTGGGTGGGGAGGCCGTTAGAATGGTGAATTCAAGCCTGCAGGGTGAAATTAATTTCAACTTACCAGCGTGTGCGATTGAGGCTAAAGTTGTATTTGAGGACAGGGTAGAAATTCCACCGTTGGATTTGGAGACCGTACAATTAGAACCGGACCATAATCGATTTACATTGACTTGGAGAGGGAGAGTTACCTGCGATAAAGAAGCGCTAAGAATAAAGCAAGTGGACATTGATTTATTAAGTACGTCTTTACAGCAGGTAGTCGCATAGCATGTTAGATGAGATCAGTGAAGATTGTGAAAAATGGCAAGAGTCTCAACTCGATGATTCCGTATTGAGGGCTGCTACAGGTGCTGTGGAATTGGTTGCGACTAGTATGTTAACTCCGATTGGCATTAATACGGTTAAATCCGCTGCAGCAGTCAGAGCAGGAATTGATGCCTTTGATGACAGTAGAATTTTGGATAATTTTTTTGAAACAATAACGGCAGCGACAATCCCCGAAGGGGTGTTGCCTCCATTAGTGGATGCGTTGAAGGGTATTCCTTTTTTGTCGGGACGCCATCAGCGATTGCTACGATTGCTGACGTTGCCACTTAAAACAATAGCAGATCAAATTCAGCTTAAGGAGCCGTTGATACTTAAGTTGGCTTTGCCGGATTCAATACCCTGTGCGGTCATCAATTTTGATAACCGATTTCTCGACTGGGTGGCGATACAAACCGAAGTACCCATTGATTTGGATTCGAGTGCACTTTTTCCTTTGGGTCGCGCCGGCGGTATTGCAGCACTGAATAGTGGCATGGTCGACCTGGAAGAAAAATCATTGCAGCAGGTGGTCGTAGGGGGAGTAGATTCTTTTGTCGATTTGGGGTTGCTAGCGAGTTTAGATAAAGAAAAGAGAATTAACGGACCCGGAATAATGGATGGTTTTATTCCGGGAGAAGCAGCCAGTTTTTTTGCGATTCAGTCTTCAGATCTCAGTCCTAGAAATGGAGTCGCGGAGTCGAGTGGGAGCCCGTTAGGAAAAATCATTATTCATAGTCCAGGACTGAGTACAGAGCCAGGTCATCGCTATTGCAACACTGAACCGTATAAGGGTGAAGGTCTAGCGACTGCGGTGAGTCAATCATTAGAAAGTAGCATTGCTAATACAGTACAAACGGTTCTTTGTACTTTTAATGGCGAGAGCTTTAGCAGTAAAGAGTGGGGTGTGACCTCAATTCGAAACAGGGATAGTCTAGCCGATAACGTGAGTCTGCATCATCCTGCAGAATATTTTGGAGAAATTGGAGCGGCCTTTGCTCCCGTATTAATAGGTTTGGCATCTGTAGGATTGGAGCACCGTTATTATCAGAATGATTGTTTAGTTTGGTGTAGTTCTGATACGCAATTACGATCAGCTGTTCGCGTCACTTTATGTTGAGTCTGCGGAGAGGGCACCCATTGAAATGGATAATGTTTTGTGAATAGTCTAGAGATAATACCTTACAAGATGGCTGAAAATGCCGCTTTTTTTTGGATGCTGTATTCCCAAGGGGAAAATCGGCGAGACTACAATCAAAGTGATTTGGATGAGCTGAGCCAGAAGATTAATGCTCAATTAGCGGGGCTAGAGGTATACGGTGAAGAGGCTTGGGTAGTCTGTGATGATATTCTCGACTTTGAAGATTCAGGTGAGGTATTTGTCGCAGCCTCAGTTATTCTGGGTAGCCGATTTGATGAGCGAGATAAATCAGAACGGATGCGTAAAGTGGTGACGGCTGCCTGTGCGGGTGATGAGTCATTCGACGGGTTGGTCGGGGCTTTTAAATGGCGACCATTCGATGAATCTAAAAGCTGGATTGCTAAATTTTTGAAATCTGGGAATCCTGTTTTTTCTAGTTTAGGTGTTGATATCTGTGCTGCTCAAGATCGGGACTGCGGTGCAATGCTGACAACATTAATAGAAAAAAAAGAGGTGCAAGAAAATCCCGATTATTTCTGGCGTATTGTCAAAGCGGTTGGTGAGCTAAGGCGTAAAGATTTGATCGAATCGTTGCTGGATTTTATCAACGCTGAGGACGACAGAGTACGGTTTTGGAGTGCGTGGTCTTGCGTCCTGCTGGGTGATTTACGCGGCCTTGAGAGTTTGAAAATATTTGCAAAAGGTGATTCTTTCTTTTCAGAAAGGGCATTAAAACTGATACTTAGAGTCATGCCCGCACAGGACGCCAAACATTTTGTAAAGGAATTGGCGGCTGGAGATAGCAGCAGGGCTGTCATTTTATCAGCTGGCATTCTAGGTGAAATATCGGCTATTCCCTGGTTATTGCAGCAAATGCAGGAAAAGATAACGGCACGACTTGCTGGTGAATCATTTTCGCTGATTACTGGGCTTGAAATTTTGAATTCTGAATATGAAACGGAAGCCCCCGCTGATTTACCTATTCTTGAAGAAACATCCGATATGGATAGTAGGGATGATGATCTACCCTGGCCTAATGCCAACAGTATTGCCACTTGGTATCAACTGAATAGACTACGATTTAGTGCGGATCAACGTTATTTGCTCGGACAGATAGTCAGTATGGCCAGTTGTGAAAAAATAAAACAGACGGGCTATCAGCCCCAAAGAAAAGCGGCAGATTTAGAAATTATAGCCGCTGCGATTTAGTACTAGGAGAATATTATGGGACAAACTGTATTTGCGAATTCAAGAGGTGTAGCGCACAAAGGAAGTGGGGGGTTGAGTGTTGTCTTTCCTGACGTGTGTAAAACACCAACTCCGGCAGGACCCGTGCCTATTCCTTATCCCAATATTGGTAAAGCATCAGATACGAGTAAAGGACCAAAAAATGTCAAAGCGGATGGCCAGATGCCAATGACGAAGGGGGCTGTGTATATGATGACTACTGGGGATGAAGCAGGTAGTGCAGGCGGTGTAGTGTCGGGAAAGATAAAAGGGGAGGCAGAATTTATGATGTATTCTTTTGACGTTAAGTTTGAAGGTAAGAATGCTTGCCGGTTAGCGGATCCATTATTTCATAATAAAAAGAATATTATGGGCTAGTGCTTTTAGGATGATATTTTTCGCATTTAAAGGGCGCTACTGGCGACCTTGAATTAACGAGAAAATAAGGTTTTAGTGAATGTTTGGCACCACGAATAATCAAAACGTTTAACTTACTTGTTATCGGTGGTGCTGGTCTCTTTGGGTGATTTCTATTTAAATAAAGCGCTAAATTGACCGTATCCCTGCTTATCTAACTCCTCTTTAGGAACAAACTTCAATGACGAGGAGTTAATACAATAGCGCTTGCCTGTGGGTGCTGGACCATCATCAAACAAATGGCCCAAATGAGAGTCTCCTTTGGTACTGCGTACTTCGATACGAGTCGCAAATAATTTACGATCCTTTTTTTCAACAATATTGTTGTTAGCGATGGTATCAAAAAAACTGGGCCAACCCGATCGCGAATCATATTTGTGAGTCGAGCTAAATAAAGGTTCGCCACTGACAACGTCAACGTATAACCCCTCCTGCTTTTCATCCCAATACTCATTTTGAAATGGAGGTTCAGTCCCTTCCTTTTGTGTCACTCGATATTGTAATGGCGTTAATCTGTTTCTTAATTCTTCGTCGGATGGCTTTGTATAAGTCTTTGTGTCGATTATATCTTTCATAGCAATCTCTCTTGTTGCCGGCATGAAGTGTAATTCGTCACCCCAAATGTTTTTTAGGTACTCGTCTCGGCCTGAGTTGTGACGATAGTATTTGTAGCGGATAGGGTTCTTTTTATAGTAATCCTGATGATAATCCTCTGCGGCATAAAATGTAACTGCCTCAGACAGTTCGATGGTGATAGGTTTCGAATAGCGGTTGCTCTCTACTAGTCGTTTAATGGAATTCTCAGCGGCTATTTTTTCTTTCATGTTGGCATAATAAATAGCGGGCCGGTAACTGTTACCTCTATCCACGAATTGACCCTTATTATCAGTGGGGTCAATTTGTCGCCAGAAAGCTTCTAACAGTTCATCGTAGCTTATTGTTGAAGGGTCGTAATAAATTTGAACTGCTTCTGTGTGTTGAGTTTTCCCCGCGGCGACCTGCTTGTAACTAGGATCGACAGTGGATCCTCCAGTAAACCCGGACACCGCAGAAACTACACCGGGTAATTTTTCAAAATCGGCCTCGACACACCAAAAGCACCCACCAGCGAAGGTGGCCACTTGTTGGTGGGCGGTAGGAGCGATAAGTTTGCTATCTGTCCCTTTTGCTGTGGCCTGTGTTATTTGCCAACCGACCAGCAACAGAAGAGAGGCTATTAATGGGATGAAGGCTTTTAATAGGACAATAGTTTTTTGCATGGGATGATCCCCTCAAATGAGTGTTCGAATTCTCGACTGGTTGCTAGATGTATAGTGTGGCAAGCCTTTGTGATGATGTGAAGAGATCAAAGCGCGAAGTTATTGAAATTTGATATTCATAATTTCGTCGTGATTAAATTGTGATTAATTCGTGAAATGAGCGGTATATTTGTGGTCTAACCTTTAGAATGTACTAATACGCTCCACTCACATTATTAGTATATAAATTATTACGTTAACGCTTAAAACTGACATATTGGTAATCATGAAAACACAAATATTAGTGATAGAAGATGATCCTGACATCAACAAGTTGTTGATGATGAATCTAAATGATAGTAATCATGAAGTGTACAGTTGCAGCGATGGGTTAAAAGGGTTGCTACTGGCTAAGTCTGGTAATTATCACCTAATTGTCCTCGATCTCATGTTGCCGGGTCTTGACGGCATTGAAATCTGTAAAAAACTGCGAGCTGAGAATAACTTCATTCCTATTTTGATGTTAACAGCGCGAGACTCCGAAGCAGACCGAGTCATCGGGTTAGAAATGGGGGCCGATGATTACCTGACTAAGCCTTTTAGCGTAAGGGAATTACAAGCAAGGGTAAAAGCATTATTACGGCGAGCAGAGATTCAAAACCAAGTTGTCCAGCCAGAATTGGAAAGCCTGGACTTTGGCGAGTTAAAAATAGAAGTCGAAAAACGCCTAGTGACCTTATCGAATAAATTAGTCGATCTGACAAGCACTGAGTTTGATTTGCTTTTATACATGGCTCGTAAACCCGGTTTAGTTTTTAGCCGTAGTCAGCTTCTGGATAGTGTTTGGGGGTATCAGCATAGCGGCTATGAGCATACGGTAAATTCCCATATTAATCGATTGCGCACGAAATTAGAAAAAGATCCTTCCAATCCCAAATATGTATTGACTGTTTGGGGTGTCGGCTACAAATTCACTGACGTGTAATTAGACTAATTACCGTAATCGAGAATTCATATCAGAGAGGTTTTGATGGAACAATCTCAGCAGGTAAAAATGGGGAGTTGGTTCTACACGCGACTAAATTCATTTTATACCAAACTATCACTGCTGCTCATCGTTTTTTTTATTCTAGTAGCAGGCTTCTTTTTCGTTTTAACCCAACAACTATCCCAAGAATATCGAAGTGAAGTTGAACAAAAACTTCATGCCGATTTGGCAGCACATATCGTTCACGGTAACCAGTTGTTGCGGAATGGTGAAATTGATCAGAAAGCGCTAAAGAAAGCGTTTCATTCTATGATGGTGTTAGGTCCCAGTTTCGAGTTTTATGTTTTAAATCCAGCGGGAGAGATCATGACGTACTCGGCTGATCCCAAAAAGATTAAGCGTCAGGCTGTGAATCTTTTACCCGTTAAACAATTGTTGTCCGGCGAAATTAAACTTCCTATTTTAGGAGATGATCCTCGATCTCGAATTAAGCAGAAAATATTTTCCGTTGCGCAGATTAATGATGACACTGTATTGGTCGGTTATTTATATGTGATTATCGGCGGCGAAATATATGACGGCTTGGCTGACTTGTTAGGTAAGAGTCATATCATTAAATTGGGGCTTTGGGGAGTTGCATTGTCGTTACTGATTGGCTTAGTGGTTATATTATTACTCTTTGCGATTTTAACGCGCCCTTTGCGCCGATTGAGTGAAGATATGCAGAACTTTAGAGAAAATGGTTTTGCTACGGCGACTTTGCCAAAATCCGGCTGGAAGAATGATTCGGCCGATGAGATACATCGGTTAGGTTCTACCTTCGTTGAAATGGCTGACGCGTTGAAGAGTCAGTATCACAAAGTGAAAGATATGGATGAATTACGCCGTGAGCTAGTGTCCTATGTTTCGCACGATTTAAGAACGCCGCTGACTTCGTTGCAAGGGTATCTTGAGACGTGGCAGCTGAACAAAGATAGTCTTTCACAAGAGGAGGGAGAAGAGCTTATTACGGTAGCCGTTAAGAATGCGAAGCAAATTAGCCGCCTGGTAGAACAGCTATTTGAGTTGGCTCACTTAGATAGTGAGAATGTGCAGCTACAACTAGAGTCCATTTCGGTAGCGGAATTGGCGCAAGATGTTTTACAAAAATTAAGTATCGAAGCCGAGCGTAGACAAATTTCCCTGGAGGTGACACCAAAAGATCCGTCCATTTTGGTGAATGCCGATATTGGGAAGTTAGAAAGGGCTTTCACCAATCTCGTGGATAATGCCGTACGCCACTGTAATGAGGGGGATCGAGTGGTAATTGATTTGCAGCTCGATGGTGCAGAGGTTGAAGTCTCTATACGAGATACGGGTTTGGGTATTCCAGAATCTGATGTCGAGCACTTGTTTGAACCGCATTTTAGAGCAGAGAATAGTGTAAAAGGCAGAGGGGGGCATTCCGGTTTGGGATTAGCCATTACTCAACGTATATTGCAGCTGCATGGCGCTGAGATACAAGTCAGTAGTGTTCTTCATCAAGGAACTGAATTTCGGTTTCGCTTACCTAGAGCCACTGACAAGAACAGTTGAGTTGCATAGTCTCAATTCCTATGGTTTTTATTCGCTAGCAATTATTAATTTGGAGGTACTGTGTTAAACGATAGATGGCCGCAACGCATAGTTTGCCTTACTGAAGAGACAACGGAATTGTTGTATCTGTTGGGAGAGCAGGATCGCATTGTTGGAATTTCTGGATTCACGGTACGTCCCCCTATCGCGCGGAAAGAGAAGCCTAAAATATCCGCCTTTACCAGTGCAAAAGAAAGTAAAATTCTTGATTTAAAACCGGATTTGGTTTTTGCATTTTCTGATATGCAGGCCGATATTGTTGCTGATCTTGTCAGAGCGGGTTTGCAAGTGCATGTCTTTAATCAGCGTACTGTGGCGGGTATTTTTCAAATGATGACCACAGTGGGCCGGTTATTGTCGGTTGAAGAAAAAACCGATGCATTAGCCGTGCAATTTCAGGAACATTTGGACGAAGTGGTAAAGCAGGGAAGTCAATTGAAGCGTAAACCCATTGTGTATTTTGAAGAATGGAACGACCCGATGATGGCTTGTATACAGTGGGTGTCTGAGCTGATCGAAATTGCGGGTGGAGTGAATTGCTGTAAAGATCTGTCGATGCATCCCGATGGCAAAAGTCGAATCATAGCAGACCCTCAACGGATAATTGATGCTAGGCCCGATATTATTATTGGTTCTTGGTGTGGTCGTCGGTTCCGTTCCGAGCATATTCATGCGCGAGAAGGATGGGCTGATATACCTGCGCTAAAAACGGAGTCTTTATATGAGATACGATCTCCCATCATTCTCCAGCCTGGACCGGCTTCGTTGACAGAAGGTGTCAGTGCATTGCTCGGATTATTTCAGCAATGGGATGCCTCTGTGTAAAGGGTGAAATCCTGGGGGCCGCGTTAGAGAAATGCAATGAGGCATAAAAAAACTCGCTCAAATTCCCTATGCTATTCTAGGAGTTGGAGCGAGCTATGCCATCTATGTCCTACCGATATAAGTAGCCCACATGTATCGGTAGGTTTTATCTGATCTTAATTAACGCCCTTTCCTTTGCTATCCCAAAAAGGTTTGCGGAGCTCGGTTTTTAGGATTTTACCGGCACCACTAACGGGTAAAGGCTCATCTTGAAAACTGATACTACGAGGACATTTGTAACCGGCAATGAGTTCTGCGCAGTGCTTCTTTAATTCATCTTCAGTTAGTTTCTTACCTTCATGCAATACCACTACGGCATGTACCATTTCACCCCAATCCTTATGAGGTATACCAATGACGGCACATTCCATAACGTCTGAGTGTTGGTAGATTGCATTTTCAGTTTCGGTGGAATAAACGTTTTCTCCACCCGAGATGATCATGTCTTTTGAACGGTCAACAATATAAATGAAACCGTCTTCATCCATATAGGCCATGTCGCCTGTGTGCATCCATCCGCCGCGTAGTGTTTCTTTCGTGAGCTCTTCCATTTTCCAATAGCCTTTCATGACGTTCGGGCCGCGAGCGAGTACTTCGCCCACTTCACCGCGAGGGACTTCATTGTCATTTTCGTCGGCAATTTTAAGTTCTGTGGCGACGCCAGCACGTCCTGCAGACTTTAAACGACCTGCGTAGGGGCCGTCCATGGTGTGGAATTTGGGTTCAAGAAAAGTAATTAACGGTGCCGTTTCGGTCATGCCGTAGCCCTGGGAGAACAGGCAGTTGGGCAATAACTCCATGGCTTTAAGTAATACGGCCTCAGGCATTGGAGATGCGCCGTACATAATTCTCTTAAAGTTAGATAAGTCGTATTTTTCGATGCCAGGGAAATTGATCAACATATTGATCATGGTGGGTACTAGTAAGCAATTAGTTACTTTATCTGCGACGAGTGTCTTTAGCGTATCTTCAGGGTCAAATTTAGGGATGAAACTGTGGGTTCCGCCTGCTAGAGTGATAGCGAAGGTAGAGGCACAATCGGCTAAATGGAACATGGGCGCGGCGTGCAAATAAGTGACTTCTTCATCTATTTGCGATGCAGGGATAATATTAAGGGTATTTGTGAGTAGGTTGGTGTGTGTCAGCATCACTCCCTTAGACCTGCCCGTGGTACCACCCGTGTAAAATAAACCAGCGATGTCATCGCCTTGTCGCTCTGCATCGGCTGCAGGTTCATTGTTCTTAATTAAATCTTCATAATTGATGCAACCTTCGGGCGTCTCGCCGTCACCAGCAAAAACAATATGAGTGACCGTTTCCATTTTGCCTTTCAAGGCAGGAAGCATGGCAGCAAACGTATCATCAATTACGAGTACTTTGGTTTCAGAATCATTTAACGTGAATAAAATTTCGGGGGGAGCTAATCGAATATTAACGGGTACAACCATGCCGCCAGCCCATGGGACACTAAAAAAATATTCCAGATAACGATCACTGTTCATTGATAAAATGGCGACTCGATCTTCAGTCTCAACGCCTAGACCTTTTAGTCCCTGAGCTAAACGGGCTATACGGTCTTTAAATTCGGTCCAGGTAAATTTTCGTTCGCCGAATATGGTGGCGAATCCATTGGGGTTAATTTGAGCAGCTCGATTGACACATTGAGACAGATACATGTTTTTTCCTAATTTATAACGGTTTATTTTTTTATAAGTCTATCCGGTGGGGAAGCATCAATAATGCTAGTCGGATAGTTTTGCGACACCACTGCAAGAAAACGACGATTTCTTGTAGCTTTATTGTACATAATCGCGATGGGGCTGGATGTTGTCATATCCTTATCCTGAACTCAAGAGTAACTCATTAAGTGGTTGCTTATTGGTCTAGCGTTCCGATTTTGTTGGTTGTGAATATGATTGGGTACATACTGTCCCGGCAGTGGAACAATAAATGGGTGGCTAGGAGTTTAAACGAGCAATGGAAAAATTAGATGGCTGATCTCAATGGGATGGTAGTGTTTTCTAAAGTGGTGGAAGTCAGTAGCTTTACAGCAGCTGCGGGCCTCCTGGACATGCCAAAATCCAGCGTTAGTCGAAAGATCTCGGAGTTAGAAGAGCGCTTGGGGGTACAGTTGCTTTACCGGACATCTCGATCAGTACAATTAACGGAAATTGGAGCTGAATACTATTCGCATTGTTCTCGAATAGCAGAGGCCGTGGAAGTTGCTGATCATATTGTGACGCAACGACAATTAGTGCCTCAAGGGAAACTGGTGATTTCCACTCCGGTACCCTCCGGTAATTATCTATTCGATATTGTATTCGGTAGTTTTTTAGAGCGCTATCCATTGGTAGAAATGGAATTAAGGATTGATTCGGGAGATGGCTCCAGTTTAGAAACGGATGTAGATCTTGCTATTCGTAACGGACCATTGCCTGATTCAGATTTAATCGCGAGGCCTATTGGTGTTGTAAAATACTTTCTCTGTGCAACACCTGAATATATTGAGAGATTCGGTATTCCACGGTCAGTTGAGGATTTAAAAAACCATCAGTTAATCAAAGATGCTTCTGATACCAATTCAGCAGTTTTAGAGTTTTGGAAAGATGATGAATCGATTCCTCTCGCGATACGAGGGCGTCTTACCATGCCGAGCCCTGTCCAAACCCATCAAGCGACTGCGGCGCATATGGGGATTTCCAAACTACCCGTGTATTTATGCGGGAAAAGTATTAGACAGGGTAAGTTAGTCAGCGTGTTACCTGAATATCAGTTCGCGCATAAAATAATGTACCTGGTTTACCGTAGTAGTCGAATTCAGCCCATAAAGCTAAGGTTGTTGATTGATCACGTGGCCAAGGCATTCAATCAGGATGCGCCTTGGGACCGAGAGTGATAACGAATTACTGATTCTCCTAGGCTTGGAGAGAGTAACTCCGCTATTGTTGGCATTAGCTGAGATAGTGTTTTATCGGTTAACCAGGGTGGATTGACGATTACCATACCTGAACCATATAAGCCTGCGCCCTCATTGTTTTGTGCGACAGTCAATTCGGAGATTAAAATGTTGTCTATCCCGCTCTTAGTCAATGCCCGCATTAAATACTGATCGCGGTTTTCGGGGAGTAAGGGATACCAAATAGCATATATTGCAGTAGGCCACTTATTATAAGCTTTCACTAAAAGCGACACTATCCTGGAATATTCATCTTTTTGTTCATAACTCGGATCTAGCAGAATCATCCCGCGTTTGATGTTGGCAGGTGGTACTAAGGCAGGCAGACCTTCGTAGCAATCCCGAGCATGTAAACTGATGCGCGAGTCATTCTTAAAATGTCGGCGCAAACTCTTTAATGCTTGAGGGTGTAGTTCTAAGAAGTGGGCTTTATCCTGGTTGCGTAGCCATTGCTGCGCTAAGCAAGGAGACCCAGGGCAGTAGCGTAGTTGGTTTTTTGTGTTAATCGTGGAGATCGCTTTTATATAGGCCTCTAAGACGGACTCATTTGTAGTTTCCAATTTAGACGCCATGGGATGTGTCATTGTCTCCCAGATACGGGCAATGCCACTGGCATATTCTTTGTTTTTCGTAGATTTATCTGTTTGAAGGTCGTATTGACCTGAGCCTGCATGGCAATCGATATAATAAAAAGGTTTATCCTTTTTCAGCAGAGATTCGAAGAGTACGCGTAAGGTCAGGTGTTTGTGAATGTCAGCAAAATTTCCCGAATGGTAGTCGTGTTGGTAGCTTAGCATGACTGATAGAATCCAAAGTGAGTGTTGTTAGTGGTATAAACCATTTGAGTGAGTTTCTCAATGAAAGTGCTTGGGAAATTCGAATAGACGAAGTGAAAAAAAATGGCGATACTCTGCGCCGGAGTGAAGTTCCACTTTGTTTTTGTTTCTAATTCTAAGTCTAGGAGACTATTAAATGTCAGATGTTCGTTTTGATAACCGTGTTGTTATTGTCACTGGAGCCGGTAACGGCTTGGGTAGAAGTCATGCTTTATCGTTTGCAGCTCGTGGGGCAAAGGTTGTTGTCAATGATTTAGGCGGTGATAAAGGCGGAGCTGGATCTAGCTCTAGGGCTGCTGATGTCGTGGTTGATGAAATTAAAGCCGCAGGTGGAGAAGCGACAGCAAATTATGATTCAGTGTTGGACGGCGCTAACATCGTAAAAACAGCGATGGATGCCTATGGAAGAGTTGATGTGGTGGTCAATAATGCCGGTATTTTACGCGATCTTAGCTTTCATAAAATGCAAGATAAAGATTGGGACATTATCTATGACATTCACGTGAAAGGTTCTTATTCCGTGACACACGCAGTATGGCCAATTATGCGCGAACAGGGTTTTGGTCGTGTTATTTTTACTGCATCGGCTGCTGGTATTTACGGGAATTTCGGTCAAGCGAACTACGGCATGGCTAAATTAGGTTTGTATGGTTTGGCACAGACGCTAGCAGTAGAAGGCTTGAAGAAGAACATATTGGTTAATACCATAGCACCAGTTGCAGGCTCGCGTTTGACTGAAACTGTTATGCCTAAGGAAATTTGTGATCAGTTAAAGCCTGAATTTGTTTCTCCACTAGTACTGAAACTGTGTGATGAAAACTCGAAGGAAAATGGCGGACTCTATGAGGTTGGCGGTGGCAATATAGCGCAACTTCGTTGGGAGCGAACCATTGGTGCAAACTTCAAGGTCACTGGTGAAATTACGCCGGAAAATGTGAACGAGTCTTGGGAAACTGTTGTTAATTATGAAGGGTCTGCTCACCCTAAAAATATCCAAGAAGCAACGATGGTAGCAATGGCTAATTTACAGAATAAATAGTCTATGTCGTTATAGTCTATGTAGTTGTTGATCTCAGATAAGGGTAAGTCGATATGGATAAGAGTAAAAATTTACTTGTTATTGCTCATGCCCCATCTGAGAATACGCATACATTGCTGGATGCAGTGATGAGAGGTGCGAATAATCCAGATGTGGAGGGCGTAGTCCCTCTGCACATTCCACCCTTGTTGGCGACTGCTGAAGATGTGTTAGCGGCAGACGCAATTATATTGGGGACGACAGAAAATCTAGGTTATATGAGCGGTGCTTTAAAAGATTTTTTTGATCGCATCTATTACCCCTGTTTAGAGCTAAAGCAGGGGTTGCCTTGTGCAACCTATATCCGTGCTGGCAACGATGGGACGGGTACCCGGAGAGCGATTGATACCATATTAACAGGGCTTAGATGGCGTCAGGTGCAAGAGCCTATTATTTGTAAAGGTGATTTTTTGCCTAGTTTTATTGATCGATGCGAAGAGCTGGGTTTAACCATGGCTGCAAGTTTGGAAGCCGGTATTATCTAATTTGAGTTTCTAAATCCATAATTTCTTAATCCCATAATAAGGTCATGAATAGGGCTCTTTTCTCTTTCGAGGTATCTCTATGGGAAAGGTATTTTACATGCTCTTCCAGTGTAGCATCAGGTCGCAACTCAATGCTCCATAGTGGGTTGATTTCATTGGGTATCATGGAGTAGCGAATATCGATAATGCGATTCTCATGATGAGGGTCTTTCGCAATATATCCATTAGAAAACCAGCGAAAACGCTCAATATCCTTTGCTTGTTGAGAGTTTTTATCCAGCCATAGAAAGTCTTCTGACAAATCCAGTTTTTCTAATTTATCGCCAGGGTAAAATCGGGCTTCTTCTGCTTTTTGAAATAATCCTATTCGAACAGCGTCGACATGAAAATGCGTTTCGGTTTCATAGACTATCTTCCACAGTACAATATTGCCAAAGCTTGGTTTTGCCTCAAGGGAAAGTATGTTATCTGATGCTTTACCATTGGTTGAGTTTATTCTATGTTGCTCGGCAATATTCGAGGCACGATGGTTTTGAATTAGCCCCAAGGAGGGGTAAAGCAATATCCAAATCCAGGCGAATCGTATTATTCTAGGGTCTCTTTTTCTTGCTGTTAGAATTACGGCCAACACAAGAGGGAGAGTATAAACTGGATCAATGACGGATACGGTATTCCATGCGATTCGTTCGTCACTAAAGGGCCAAAGTAAAAGAGTCCCGTAAGTTGTGCAGGAATCGATTAGTGCGTGGGTGGCATATCCTAATAGACAATATAAATACGTTTGTTTGAACTTAAGATCCCAGCGCTTTCCTAAGAATTTTTGAATTACAATTGCGCAGAGCAGAGCTCCAAATGGAATAAATATAAGCGAATGCGTAAACTGCCGATGGTATTCTAAAAAGAGTAAAGGATCTGTTGACGATCGAATTAATACATCTAAGTCTGCACTCATTCCCGCCACTGCGCCTACCATGGCAGCTTTTTTTAAGTTTTTTCGTTTTGATATTGCTTGGGGTGCGGCTGCACCTAATACTGCTTGGGTAATGGGGTCCATAATACGATGGTTCTGCTGTTGTGATAGTGGTAATGACGGTGTTGATATTTGAATAGCTAAAGGTTTTTCATTAATAAATAGGAAGAATATATCACAATGAATGGTATAGCCCATTCCCCAATTCATGAAATGGTCTTCGCGGGTAGGCGTTTTTTTCTAAAAAGGGATGATTTGCTGTCACCTATTTTTTGTAGTCCTGCTTTTTCTGGGAATAAGGCTCGGAAATTTCATTATCTGTTGCAAGAAAAGTATTTCAAAATTAAAAAAATAGTCAGTCATGGTTCTTCCCAGTCCAATTCTCTCTATTCACTCTCGGAACTTGCGAAGTCGAAGAGTTGGGAGTTTGAATTTTATGTGGACCATATCTCGGTGTTTTTAAAAAATAATCCAGCTGGGAATTATCAAGGGGCTTTGGCGAACGGTGCCAAGATTATTTCTTTGGAATCTGAGGAGCATAATAGAGAGGAACGCGCAGGTTGGATGCAGGCTTATCTTCAGGATGAAATTATGCCTCACGAAGAAAATGCACTGTTTATATCGGAAGGAGGCCGCGGTATTGATGCCGAATTGGGGGTAAAGCGATTGGCCGACGAAATACGACGATGGTCTCAGAAGGAAGGTGTTAAAAAATTGAAAGTGGCACTCCCATCAGGTACCGGCACAACGGCATTGTATTTGCAAAAACACTTGGATTTTGAAGTGTTGACTTGCGCGTGCGTAGGGGGAGAGGAATATCTAGAAAAACAATTTTCTGAATTATCTTCGGACAGTAGAGCTCATCCAACTATTTTACCTGCGCGCAAGAAATATCATTTTGGAAAGCTGTATCGGGAGTTCTTTTCTATATGGAATGAGTTGAATGCTCAATGTGGGATCGAGTTCGATCTGCTTTATGATCCGTTAGGTTGGCTCACTTTATTAGATCATCTTGACCGGGTACGTCTTCAAGATTGGGATGTTATTTATATACATCAGGGAGGGTTGTTGGGTAACGCAACTATGTTGCCACGCTACCAACGTAAATTTGGTTAATGCATTCTGTAAGAATTGTTGAGTTAGCTAGCTAAATAATCTCGATTCTAAACAGGTTCGGGTTGTGGTGCTTGGCGTTGAATGGCTTCTGGTTTCGCTGGAGCTTGTGGCTGCTGAGGTCGGCTATTGCTATTACCTAAGGTAATGTGCTTCGGTCCAGCTAGGCTTTGTTGTCCACTGACGCCAGAGTTTATGTATTCAATTTCACCGCCACTTTCTAGGAAAGCTTGAGTTTGATCTCTGATTGATAAGGATGTTTCAGTGGAGGGACTCTTTTTAGGTGTACTTGGTCTTGTATTGCTGGGTTTAGAAGCCATGTAGAGGAGCCTTAAATTTGCTATGCGGTTGAGCATTGTACACAAGCGGGTATGTAGGTACAAGTTGTCTATATGTTGTGCTGTTTTTTGCAGGCTTTATGCTTGCAATTCACGCAAAAAATAGTCTCATTTATGCGGGTTTTCTTGGGGGAATTTAATTTGTACTTTTCGCCATATGTGCCCGAAATAGCAAGGAATATTCGTTGACTACCCAGTAAAGCTGTATATAATTAGTTCAGCTTGAAAGTACGACTTATATTTATGCACACCATTTCGATGCCCTGTTCTGTAGTCCTCGACCGGTTCTTCATAAGTAAAAACAACACTTCCAGCCAACTTGCTTATCTTGTTGCATCATTTGCTTGTAATAAGAGGGCACAAAATTACTCTTGAATTAATAGGTTATCATTATGTCTACAGTTACCGGTACAGTTAAATGGTTCAATGAAGCTAAAGGTTTTGGCTTCATCGAGCAAGAATCTGGCCCTGATGTATTTGCTCATTTTAGTGCTATTTCAGCTACAGGATTCAAAACTCTAACTGAAGGTCAAAAAGTTCAGTTTACTGTTACTCAAGGACAAAAAGGTCCTCAAGCAGAGAACATCGTACCTCTCTGATATACGTACCTTCCGGTTTTGAGTCAGCTTTCTAAGTTGTACATCAAAATATAAATCCGCATTGAATGCAGCGCGGATTTTACTGCAGCTCAGTAGACTAATAAGTCAAAAGGTTGCAGGCAATAAAAAAGGCAGATTCTATAAAATCTGCCTTTTTTATTGCCTGAATTTTAGTGTCGATATTGTGTGTAGCTGTGATATTTAAATGTAATTGTGAGCTTCTATATCAAGCAGGTTGGGGGGTTGCTACTTTTTGTCTGCGGTTTTTAGACAAATAGTGGCCGTTGATTTCTGTAATGTCGCCACCCGATAAGAAAGTTTCAATAAGTTGAGTTGTGACCTCTAGTTGTTCTAAGTGGAACATGTGATCCGCTTTTTCAATGAGTGTGAAAATGCTGTTGGGTGATCGGTCGTGGAGTTTTTTGTGATGTGCTGGCGTGGTGAAGATATCAAACTCACCGGTCAGCATAAGTGTGTGGCATTGAGGGACAGGAAAGGACTTTCTGTTATTCATCAGTCGTTCGATGCTAAAAATGAATTTATCTAGCTCAGCGTAGGTGGCGCCTGTGAGTTTTCTTACCATCATTGTGCTGATGTAATTTTGAAGTCGTACCTCTTTCGAGCGCTCTTTATTTAAGAGTAAAGCGGCCAACTTTTCCGCAAACTCTTTGCGGCAAGCCTTCTTGGCGTAGCTCAGGCCGTCTTCCCATTTGGCTAGAGTTTCTGGATTAAACTGGTCCATAAATCCACCCAAGATGAGTTTGTTCATTTTTTCGGGAGATTTTCCGGCAAGAATATACGCCACTACTGCACCATAGGATGTGCCAACAATATTGACCTTTTTGAACCCCATTGCATCAATTAAGTGATCAATGCTGTCCGCTAGTAGCTCCATTTTGTAACTGCTATCGAGGATATCTGAATCACCAAACCCCAGTAAATCCACCATTATAGTGCGTGAGTATTGGGATGAGGACTTAGCATAATTTTGAACATTTTGAATGCTCTGGAATGCTCCCCCCAGGTAGATGGTAGGCACCCCTAATCGGTAAGAATCTTGATTGTTGATATCTTGGTAAATGATGCGTAGTCCCATAAATTTATGGTACTTGATGTCCTGCATTTCTGTCATGTGGTACTAATTTCCTATGTCTACGGGACTAACGATTATTTTGAAGTATGACGAGTCACGAGGAAAGCCTGACCTGCCGTAGAAAAAAGCTGCACCCTAACACACCTTGGCAATTCAGGCGAACCTACAGTCATATATTTAGCAGGATTGTACGGCAAATTGTACTTTGATGATGTTTATAATTTATGTTCCCCGTCAAAGGGAAAGCCAATGATCTAGCTTTACTGTTAATTCATCCAGATCAATGGGCTTGGGTATATAGTCATCCATTCCTGATTCGATGCACCGCTCTCGATCAAGTGTCGTTGAATTAGCGGTCACCGCTATTATGGGGACTTTTCTAATGCTAGATTTAGCATTTCTAATGATTTTTGTTGCTTCAAACCCATCCATGACTGGCATTTGGCAATCCATGAGAATGATATCGACTTCTGTTTTTTCTATTTCCACAATTGCCTCTTCGCCATTACCTGCAACTACCACATTCAATCCGTATTTTTCAGCAAACTTTCTTTCTACGATAAGATTGACTGGGTTGTCTTCCACTATCAATATGGTTTTTGATGAAATGTCGATTGGCTGGTGTGATGTTACAATCGACGTGTTTGTCTGTTTGTCGATTTGAAGAGGGATTTCCAGCTTTGCTATTGTGCCGTGATCTTCTTGCGAAGATATGTGGATCGAACCTTTCATCATTTGTAGCAATGACTGGCAGAAAGTCAGTCCTATTCCTAGACCACTAAAGCGCCGCGTTGAATTATCTTCAAGCTGCCTAAAAAGTTGGAATATTTTTTCTAGCTGATCATTATCAATGCCAATCCCAGTATCTTCAACTGTGATTTTTAATATCATGAAATTATCAGTTTTAGTTGCTCTGTCTAATTTTGACTTCAGTTTGATGTGCCCATGATGCGTAAACTTAACGGCATTATCGATTAGATGTTCAATGACACGTGTGAGTTGAGCGGGATCACCAATGAAATTGTCTGTTAGATCGGACTCTATTTTAACTTCAAAAGACAAAGCTCGGTTATCTGATTTCTGTCTTGCTTTTGTTACAATATTGTTTAGAACTTTGGTTAGAGAGAATGGCTTATTATCAAGTTTTAAAGTGCCGGCGATGGCTTCGGTGAGGATCAATATACTCTCAACAAGATCACATAGATCTGACAATGAGTTACTTGCCGTTGAAAGTAGTTCAGCTTGTTCGGGTGGTAGCTGTTGGTCATGCTGCATAAGGTATAAAGCGCCTTGGGCACCATTCAACGGCGTTCTCAGTTCATGATTTATTATGGTAAGAAAAGCGTCTTTTATCTCATTACTCTGTGACAGTTTTTTTAGGGATGACCGTAGCTCTTTGGTGCGTTGTTTAACGACCTCTTCCAAAGAGTCTTGATATAATTTCAATTGTAAGTGTATCTTCACTCGTGCCAGCAGTAGAGGTACGTTGATTGGCTTCATAATATAGTCAACACCGCCAACGCTAAAGCCTTCTTCTTCTGCGCAACTCATATTTTCTGATGTCACGAATATAACAGGGATTAATTCCGTCTCTGCCATGCTTTTTAATTGACGGCAGGTATCGAAGCCATTAATCCCTGGCATGAGTACATCTAGTATAATGAGCTGCGGGCGTACCTCCTGTGCTAATGCAATGCCTTGGTTTCCCGTACTCGCGCTTCTCACTTGGTATCCTGCATCAGAGAGAGAGGTTTCTAATAATAAAACCATATCGGGCGAGTCATCAATAATGAGGATATCGACGGCCTCTTCGCAAGCGAGATCTTTGCTATGTTGTAATTCCAGTTCTTGCCTACGGGAATGTACGGCAGCCTCTACCTTTATCATGAGTAGAGCATTATCGGTGGGTACAGCCAAGCAGTCGAAGGCTCCCAGTAATAAACCTTTGACAGCATTTGAGGTTTCAGAGAAATCGGTGTTGAGGAATATGATTGGTATATTTCTTATGAGTGCAATTTGTTTGACGGAATTCATAAAGGCATAACCGTCAAATTGTGGATTAACAATATTTAAGACGATGGTTTCAGGTAATAACTGCTGTGCTAGCTGAAGGCCACTGTTGCCGCTGTCGGCACAATATATTGTATAGTGAGCCGAAAGAATCGCAGAAAATTGCTGTTGGTTTTCCTTGTTGTCATCAATAATGAGTATTGACATTACGCTCAAACCTTAATTAGATCATTCTATTAGTTCTAGATAAGTGTAGCTTGTGACTCTTATTTACACCTACTTGAGCGCTTTCTAATTGGTACATCTATACAAGAGTCAAGTAGGATTAAGGTATGTAGGTATATGATGTCGTGGTGATATCGCTGTTGGTTATATTGGTGGGATGGTGCAGTGTTAAATTATCGTAAGTTCCATTTATTACAGAGTATTTTCTCTTGGTGTAGTCCTATCGTTATTTTTCTGCGGTCCACTGTTCTTGTGTTTGTTTGTACGCTTATGATATTTGGGACTCTTTTGACGTTGAGCGCCTCGGCGCTTGTGGTTGCAGAAGAAGACGCAAGCAGCCTGTTCAGTGAATTAAAAAAGCAGGTGTATCAGATACGGGTCATTGACCTAGCTTCCGATGATAAAAGTGCGATTGGATCGGGGTTTTTGATTAGTGACACGGGATTGATAGCAACTAATTTCCATGTTGTTTCTTCCTATGTTCATGAGCCCTCAAAATATCGATTGGAGTATGTCGATTACTTGGGGGGAACGGGCTCTATCGAATTGCAGAGCATTGATGTCGTTCATGATCTCGCCATTGGTAAAATATCAATTGGTAAAATAGCGATAGGAAAAATCGAGATTGATAAAGCTGTAACGGACATTTCGAATACACAAGGTTCAAATTTCTTTTCGTTCAATTTGGGCGAAATGTCACAAGGCGAGCGTCTCTATTCCGTGGGGAACCCCCTTGATCTAGGCATGACAATTATTGAAGGCATCTACAACGGACTGATAAAAAAATCACGTTATAAGAAAATACTTTTTTCAGGTTCTTTGAATTCAGGTATGAGCGGCGGCCCCGCCTTGGACTCAAAAGGGCAAGTGATAGGAATCAATGTCGCTAAAGGGAGTGAACAATTAAGCTTCTTGGTTCCCGTAGAATACCTTCATGTGCTCCTAATAAAATTGGCTGAGAAGGGGCCTGAAAAAGATTTTGAGCAGTCGATTACAGAAGCACTAACGAATGATCAACGTCGTTTTTACGCTGAACTATTAGGAAGGGATTGGCAGAAAGAGAAGTTTATGGAAGCGATACTACCGACAAAAATCAGTGATAAGCTGGAGTGCTGGGGCCATACGGAAGACAAAGAGGAGTATCTCTATAAGGGTGTTCATCAGCATTGTCGCTCATCAGATGATATTTATTTAAGTGGTACTTTATCCACTGGCCATTTCTCCTATAGCTATGAATGGAATGAGTCCACGCAATTGAACAGCGCTCAGTTTTACAATGTACTGGAGAGGCGGTTTGATCACCGTGGATTGAATAATATATACGAAGAAAAGGATGGGACCAATTTCTCGTGCCATACCGAATTCGTGACGTTGAGTCAGCATGAATGGAAAATTTCTAGTTGCTTGCGTGGATATAAAATGTATCGTGGATTGTACGATGCTAGTTTTGTGATGGCTTCAGTGGATACCAGGGATAAGGGGCTGATTATTAGGGGTGCTGCCGCGGGTTTGAGTAAAGAGAATGTTCAGGGAATGATAAGGAAATTCTTAGAGGCCGTTGAATGGACACGCTAGTCATTCGTTTGGGCTTACGTCACGCGAGAATAAGTGAATTCGTAAAGGTAAAAAGCGACACTTTTAGTGTGGGGCGCGCGTTGAAAAACGATCTGGTCCTGTCTGATCCCTACATTGCACCCGAGCAATTGCGCTTTAGTCGTGATGAGTCAGGTTGGTCTATGGAGATCATGGATTTTATTAATCCTATTGTTGTGAATGATGAGCCTGTTGAGAAGAAGGATGCGATCGTAAAAGTACATTCTGGTGATTGCCTCGTACTGGGTCGAACCCATATGGCACTTTTTTCCGAGGATCATCCTAGTGATGCGACGCGGACTATGGTGCTGTCACGTTGGTTGCACCATTCGGTTTTGCGACGAGTGATTCCATTGTTAATGTTGGCAGTGGCCTGTGCCATTACGGGCTTGAGTGAATATTCTCACTTGGCCACGGAAATGAAATTGGGTGATGTCGCAATGAGCAGTTTGATTGTTGCATTGGCAGCACTAGGTTGGTCGAGCCAATGGGCTCTTGCGGGTCGAATATTACATCATCATGCCCATTTTTTTGCGCAATTATTTTACACCTCCTCGATATTAGCCGCCATTTGTTTGTTGGGGTTGGTGGAGGGCTATGTGGAGTACATGCTTAATAGCAATGTGATCGAATCCACTTTTATTCAAATTTTTCTGTTTGGTCTTATTACTGCATTGCTTAAATTTAATCTCTCTTATGCAACACACATACATCGTAAGTGGACAGTTTCATTTGCGGTGACGACATTTGGGGCCGTGGTCATCTTTAGTCTATTTCATTTCAATGCGAGAGACTTTAAGGCGACACCGGAATACTCCGCTGTACTTCGGCCTCCGGTGGTGAAGTTGTTAGGCAATCAAAGTCTGGATGAATTTATGATGGATTTCGAAGCCCAGTTTGAACTTGTTGATTCCGAAATAGACGACTGGAAAAGCAAATAGTTTCTCGGCCTAATCTCTAGTATCCTAATCGCTCTTACCCACTTTCGTTAAGAGTCGATTTTATTGATGAGCCGAGAATCCATTGTCATTAGAGGCGCCCGCCAAAATAATCTTAAAAATCTAGATTTAGATCTGCCTACCAATGAGCTTATTGTCGTCACCGGTGTGAGTGGATCTGGTAAGTCGACTTTAGCTTTTGACACCATTTATGCAGAAGGGCAACGTCGTTACGTGGAAACGTTTTCCGCTTATGCTCGACAGTTTTTAGATAGGATGGATAAACCCAATGTCGATAGTATACAAGGGATTCCACCGGCTATAGCGATCAACCAATCTAATCCAGTACGCACTTCCCGTTCCACTGTTGGGACGATGACCGAGCTAAATGATTATATAAAGCTTTTGTTTGCGCGACTCTCCCGATTGTTCTGTCATCAGTGTGATCGTGAGGTATCAAGAGATTCAGCTCAGAGTATTGTCAATTCAATCTATGAATTAGCGGAAACTGATCAGCGGTGCATTATTTGTTTGCCGATTAAAGTACCGGATAATTTCACTGACGACGAAGTTGTCCAAATGCTCAATCAGCAAGGCTATACGCGAATTCATAAGCGAACCAAAAAAAAATTAGAAGTGATACAAGACCGATTGGTGCTGAGAGAAAGCAATCGCGAAAGATTGACCGAGTCCATTGAAGCAGCACTGCAACATGGGAATGGACATGTGTTGATATACCCGCTGGATGCGGAAAAAAATAGCGGAGAACCCTGGCGCTATTCCAGTCATCATCATTGCTCACACTGCGAAATTGATTATGCCGATCCGACACCCAGTTTATTTTCTTTTAATTCTGCTATCGGAGCCTGCGAAGAATGTCGCGGTTTTGGACGTATTATTGGCGTGGATTATGGTTTGGTTATACCGGATGAATCCAAATCCTTAAGGGAAGGCGCGATTAAGCCTTTTCAAACTCCTAGCAACGTGGAGATTCAAGATGCTCTTATCTCTTTTGCTCAAAAGAAAAAAGTACCGCTAGATACACCGTGGAGGAAACTCACTAAAAAACAGCAAGCCTGGATCATAGAGGGAGAGGGCCGTTGGTCTGATGGAGTGTGGTTTGGCATAGACGGTTTTTTTCGTTGGTTGGAAGCGAGAGCTTACAAAATGCATGTTCGCGTCCTGCTTTCCAAATACCGTTCCTATACCACTTGCCCTGAGTGTCACGGAGCGAGATTGAAGCCCAGCGCTTTATGGTGGCGGATTGATGATCTCAATGTGCATGACATTATGCAGTTACCACTAGAGCAAGGCGCAAAATTCTTTAAGCAAGTAAATCTGCCTGCCCAGTTTGATGAGGCCGGTGAACTGCTGTTGACCGAGGTGCGGTCACGTTTGGATTATTTGTTGGAAGTGGGTTTAGGCTATTTAACCTTAGACCGACAATCTCGAACTTTGAGTGGTGGTGAAGTACAACGGATTAATTTGACGACTGCTCTCGGGACTTCTTTAGTCAATACTTTGTTTGTTCTGGATGAGCCTAGTATTGGTTTGCACCCAAGAGATATTAACCGTCTCGTACTGGTATTACATCGCCTACGGGATGCAGGCAATACGTTGTTAGTAGTTGAGCACGATCCGCAAGTCATTATGGCAGCAGATCGTGTGTTAGATATTGGACCGGGTCCGGGAAAGCTAGGGGGAGAGATTGGTTTTTTTGGTACGCCGAAGGCACTCATGCGTAATCGAAAATCGCTTACCGCTCAATATCTCTCGGGTAAAAAGTCCGTGACTTTCGAGGTCCATAAACCGGGTTTTTCCCCGACCAACAACACACTAAAGATCGTCGGCGCGAGTGAGCATAATCTAAAAAATATCGATATTGATATCCCATTAAATCGCTTGGTGTGTATTACCGGTGTTAGTGGTTCGGGTAAGTCGACACTCATGCGAGATGTGCTTTATCCCGCACTCTGCAAAATAAAAGGAAAAACCATAGAAACCCCCGGTGCTCACCATAGCATTAAAGGGCATGATCATATTGATGATGTGGTGTTAGTGGATCAAAGTGCGATTGGTAAAACCACACGATCGATTCCGGCTACCTATGTAGGGGCATTCGATGCCATCAGGAAATTATTTTTGGTGACACCTCTGGCAAAGGAGCGAGGTTACACTGCAGGTACATTTAGCTTTAATTCGGGTAATGGCCGTTGTCCTACTTGTACGGGTAATGGTTTCGAGCACGTGGAGATGCAGTTCCTGAGTGATGTGTACTTACGTTGTGCGGATTGCAATGGAAAACGATATCGAAATGAAATATTGGAAGTGACCTTGCTAGGCGCAAAAGCGACTGAGGAAAATAAGTCAGATTCTAATAAAATCGTTGTCTCTGAAGCAATGTCTATTGCGGATGTGTTGGAGCTTACCGTCACTGAAGCCCTGTCTTTTTTCGCGGATGCTCCCGATGTGATAAGCAGTTTACAGCCGTTAGCTGACGTTGGTCTTCAATATGTACAGCTAGGGCAGTCGGTGCCGACACTGAGTGGTGGTGAGGCGCAACGTCTTAAGTTAGCAGGTTATCTGGCAAAGAATGCGATGGCGCAGAAAAAAGCACTGGCTAAGAAAAAGGCGCAAGATAAAAAGAAATATCTAGTTAAGCCAAAAACATCCACGAAGAAAAGCACGGCTAAGAATAAAACAGCACAGGTTAAGGACAATGTTCCAGCGGAAAAAGGAACTTTATTTCTATTTGACGAGCCTACGACGGGTTTGCACTTCGATGATATTGCTACCTTGATGAAAGCGTTTCAACAGCTGATTCAAGCCGGGCATTCTCTCTTGGTGATAGAGCATAATATAGATGTGATTCGAGCCGCAGACTGGATCATTGATATTGGTCCAGAAGGGGGTGACGGTGGCGGGCAACGTATCGCCGAGGGGAGTCCTCAGGCGGTGGCGAAAACGAAGACTCATACTGGGATTGCTTTGCAAGACTACTTTAGTTCTTTAGATCAAAAGCAGGGGGGAGCGCAAAAGGTGGCTGAACTGGCGGCCACTTACGCCACGGGCAATTCAAATTATGAACAGAAAAAACCAATGCCAAGAAAGCGTGAGATTCAGATTCATCATGCGAGAGAGCACAATCTAAAAAACATTGACATAAATATTCCTCTCGATAAATTTACCGTGATCACAGGGGTGAGTGGCAGTGGGAAAAGCACAGTCGCTTTTGATATCGTTTTTGGGGAAGGGCAACGTCGCTATCTTGAATCCTTAAATGCCTACGCAAGACAGTTTATTCAAGCCGCTTCTCGCCCTGACGTAGATGCGATACACGGTATACCCCCTACCGTCGCCATTGAGCAACGTACCAGTCGAGGCGGTCGAAAAAGTACAGTGGCCACGCTTACCGAAATTTATCACTTTATGCGGTTGCTCTATGTGAAATTAGGCACTCAACATTGCCCCCATTGTGATGAAGCTATTGAGCCGCAAACATCCGCGGCGATACTTGCTCGATTATTAAAAGACTTTCGTGGCCAGAAGATAGAGCTGCTTGCACCTCAGGTGGTCGCGCGAAAGGGCATATATAAGGAGCTAGCCAAGTGGGCTAGCGACAAAGGGTTTGAACGATTGCGAGTGGATGGAGAATATCAGCAAACGGATCCTTGGCCAGTCTTGGATCGATATAAGGAGCATGATATTGAACTTCTCGTTGGCAGCTGTGAGGTGACGGCTAAGAATGAAGTCCACTTAATGGGGCTGCTGGAACAGGCATTAAAACTGGGCAATGAAATTGTTATTGTTTCACCTATTGGATCTGAGAAAACAAGAAATAAAATTAAAGCTAAGAATAAAAAAGAGACCCTATTTTCCACTTCTCGTTCATGTCCTGGATGTGGTCAAGGCTTCGATGAGCTGGATCCGCGCTTGTTCTCCTATAACTCCAAACACGGTTGGTGCGCACATTGTTTTGGAACGGGTGTGCTCATCAAGGATTTTGATGAAGAACAAACTGGGGAGGAGGAAGAATGGCGACTTGAAGACGATAACGGTTCTTCTAATGTCAGCTCTTCTAAAACAAGCTCTTCAAAAAAGGGGGTGACGATAGCGGATAGGGATAAGCACTGTCATCATTGTGATGGCCAACGATTGAATGACACTGCACTAGCGGTGCGCTTCCGTTCGCAGTCAATTGCCCAGCTCGCCAATTACACAGTGGATCATAGTAACCTTTGGTTTTCGAAGCTGAAGTTAACCAAAAAGGAAGCCGAGATCGCAAAGGATCTTATGGTTGAATTAACAGGACGGCTGCAGTTTTTGAATAAAGTCGGTCTGGGATACTTAACCTTAGATCGGGCCGCTCCTACGTTGAGTGGTGGCGAGGCACAACGGATACGCCTAGCGTCTCAGTTAGGGTCGAATCTACAAGGGGTTTGTTATATTTTGGATGAACCCACTATTGGCCTTCATGCCAGAGATAATCGCCGACTCATCACGACGTTACGCGAATTGCAACAGCAGGGTAATACCGTTCTAGTAGTAGAGCACGATGAAGATACGATCCAGGAGGCGGACTATATTATCGATATGGGACCGGGTGCTGGGATAAATGGGGGAGAAGTGGTTGCTCAAGGGACTTTGCCGCAGCTGATAAAAAACAAAAAATCGATCACAGGGCAGTTTGTATCGAACCCGCTTCGCCACCCGATGAAGGATCTTGTGGATCAGGCGTTACGCCAGAGATGGGATAGCGAAAAAATGTCAATCCTAGGGGCGTCGCAAAACAATCTGGCCAATGTGGATGTGGATATTCCTTTGCGCCGCTTGGTGTGTGTATCCGGAGTCAGTGGTAGTGGCAAAAGCACACTGATTCGCTCAGTGCTACAACGAAATCTTCGTCCTATCATTAACGTGCCTGGAAAAGGCGCAAAGAGAAAGACAGTGCGTTGGCAAGGTTGTGAGGATATTGTCGGTTGGGGTAGCATTCGACGAATACTCGAAGTGGATCAAACGCCCATAGGCAAAACGCCGCGTTCTTGTCCGGCGACTTATATCGGCATTTGGGATCAAATACGCAAATTGTTTGCGGGAACAGTGGATGCCCGACTACGGGGTTATAAACCCGCACGGTTTTCTTTTAATACCGGTGATGGTCGGTGCGGTACCTGTGGTGGTCATGGCATGCGTAAGGTAGAAATGAATTTTTTGCCAGACGTAAGGGTTGAGTGTGAAGTCTGCCATGGCTGGCGGTTCAATGATGAGACGTTAACCGTGCGTTACAAAGATAAGCACATCGGAGATGTGCTTATGATGAATGTGGAGGAGGCGTCTACCTATTTTTCAGAAGTCGCTTCTATTCATCATGCGTTGCAATTATTGCAAGATGTGGGTTTGGGTTACTTAACCTTGGGGCAACAAAGTCCCACCTTAAGTGGGGGCGAGGCGCAACGAATAAAATTAGTTGCTGAGTTGGCAAAGGCAAAGATGAATATAAAATCCATAGGCCAGCACAATCTCTATATTCTTGATGAGCCCACTGTGGGATTGCATATGGCAGATGTGGAAAAGCTAGTACGAGTGCTGCATCGATTGGTTAACGCGGGCAACTCTGTCATCGTAATCGAACATAATCTAGATGTGATAGCGGAAGCGGACTGGATAATTGATATGGGACCGGAAGGTGGCAGCAAAGGGGGTAAAGTTATTGCTCAAGGGGCACCCGAAACGATGTGTAAGAGAAAACGATCGTATACGGGAGAGTATTTAAAGCAGTTGTTAGAGAGATAGGCGTAAAGTCGGGTGACCGAAAAAGAAAACGCTCCCGTTATTGTTGTGAAATAACGGGAGCGAATAGGTGAGCTTTTGTTTTTAGATTTAGGTTCTAGATTTAGGCTCTACTGCTCTTTTGCTTTTTTCTTGCAAGACCAAGTGCAATTAATCCTAATCCAAATAGTGATAGTGTTTCGGGCTCAGGAACTGAAGCGATATTCACATTTGAATTGAGGAATTCAACACGAAGACCAGCAGGGTTGCCAGTAGCTTGAGCAGAGTTGATTAAAGTAAACTCGAGTGTATTCAAGCCTGCGATAAAGCTACCACCCAAATCTGAAAATGTAGCCCAGCTGGTGAATGAAGCCGACGAGTTGCTTAACGCATCACCGTTTAGGGATAGAGTGCCGCTATTATCCGTTGCCCAACGTCCGTCAAATGATGCACTAGTTGCATCGTATCCAGTCAAATCAAAGGTGAGAGACCACGTATAAGTACCGTTGGATACAGGGTCATACGATGTGTTAGCAGATGGGCCAGGTGTAAGCCACTGAGAAGTTGCATTATTAGGGATCCATGGGCCTTGGGTTGGCCAACCTGTGCCCTCGTAACCATTTGCACCAAAAGCAGTGGTGTCAGCACCTGAATAGCTCAGTGCGTAGTTTGAATCGATAGTACCGGCAGTAGAACTTTCGCCAGTATTGTATAGGTCAGAAATGGGTATAGCTGACGCGTTAATTGAAATTAACGACGTCAATGTTGCTGCAGCAAGAAGTTTAAAATTCATAATGGCCCTTAATTTGTTTCAGATGGTTAAGATTTTAGTGCCCACATATTTAAATGTTGTCTGGGTTATTCTAGTTTTAGCAAATATTATGCCAAAGTATAAATAACTATATAAAACAATATGTTAGTATTTTTTATCTTGTTTTAAGTTATTCATATGTAAAATAATTCGACATGTTATTAAGGCAGTCATTTGACCTACAATGTGGACATTTAAGGGAAGCTGCTTATGGATAAAAAACTGCCGGGATTATAAGGAGAAAAATCGGTCGAGTGGGCCTATGGGCTCGTGTATTTTGACCCCGTGATTTACTGTCAGCTTATTCGCCGGTGTCGAAGGTGACGAAAATCGGTTCGCGATCAAAATATTATCAAGGATCTGAATATCGCATTGAAGATGTTGGCGTGGATACTCCTCGTGAAAGGTGTTGCAGAAAACAATGGATAATGGTGCTTTTCAGAGACGAAAGGATTATTAGCGGCTGCCGAAATCAGAGAAGTGACGGCAGGAATTAGAAAAATTATACACACTTTATATCGCCGCCGATAAGAACAGGCTTAACACACAGCAGGTAGGCTTTGCTTTGGGCGCCATTGGTTCGAGGAGCGGTGTATGAGTTATTGCCGATGTTAGGTGCATGTGATTCATCTGTCAGTAGTCTGCCGGTCACGCCTCTTATTTTACGGTCAAAAAAGTGAGATCTCATTCCTCTAGCACTTCTTGATAAGACGAGACCGTCATTTTTCCCCCACAGTCGTAAAGCCGAATATATCCATTGGTTCAATTTTTTCTCAAAATTGGATTTTGGGGCTTCGCCACCAATAAAATAATAATCCACTCCCAGAGCACGTTTTTTTCTATTCAATCGACGCATGTTTTTTCGGGTGATCTCACAGCCAGGGGATTGTCCTACGCTGCAATCCATACCCAGTCCTTCTGCTAAATAAACTAATGCCCCAATAGGTAGACCTTTGTGGGGGCTACCCAAAGTAAAAATTTTCTCAACATTATCAGCATAGGGATGAAACAACGCTTCATTTTCTAGGTAATAGCGACTAACCAAACCTCCTAAACTCGCCGCGATGATAGTCACCTTTCCCTCTGCATCATAGCCACTCACCTCGGCAATTTGTTGGGCCAAGCATGCAGCATTCTCCGCCAAAGGTAATGTACCGGCGGGGTTTGAAGTGTAGTGAGCAAACCAGACATCAAACCCTGATTCCACTAACCAAATTGGCATGCCTTTGTCGTCCTCATCAATCATATACGGTTGCAATATCTCCTTATCAATGATGGCGCCAGTGTCATCTAATCGAAGCTGCTGTATCCCCATCTCGCAATTAAAGCCTTCGCTACCTGCGATGTCTTCCTCCAGCTGGGATGGATTTGCAAAGCCTCTAAATCCATGGACGAAGACAATTACTTGATTTCCATTGGCGCGTGAGTCAGGGCTGCCTACAGTGTCTTCACTGTATTCATTATAAGAGGATGAGTAAGAGGTTGTTGCACAAACGCTTGCACAGAAATAAAGGAGACTTATAAATAACTTAGAATAATTCATGATTAGCACCGAGAGTTGTTGTTATTATAAATAGTTATTTTGTTATTCAGTATTGAGAGATAGTTATTGCAGGCAAAGGTTTCTTTCTAGTAAATAAAGCAAGGAGCCGATGGTAGCATTAACGCAGTATTCTCTAATACTGTTTATTTATACAAATAAATGGAATTAAACGAAAACAAAAATAACGCAGATCCGATCTGCAAATGCGTATCGGAATGGAACCGCTTGGTTTAATTAGCGAGGAAGAACATTACCCCATCGTGCCACAGTGGATCTATCCGGTTTCTGAGGAATATTCCTAGCAAGGATTAGAGAGCAGCACGCAAAACCTGAGCCCACGAGAAACACTAAAGTGGGAGATGATAACCAGAGTATGCCTAATAAAGCTGGGATGATTACGGCGGCAATATGGTTGATAGAAAAGCTGACTCCAGCGGATGATGCGATATCTTTTGGATCTACTATTTTTTGGAAATAGGTTTTTATCGCAATAGCCATGGAGAAAAACAAGTGGTCGATGATATACAACCCAGCTGCGATGTTTGCGTTTTCGACAAAAGCATAGGCGATGAATAAAATAATAAGTCCGCAGTATTCCAGTGTTAATGCATTACGCTCGCCGATTTTTCCTATCATCGCACCAATTTTAGGTGCTGCGTAGAGATTGATAACGTGGTTTGCTAAAAAGAGTAAGGCAATGCTTGAAACACTATAACCAAACTTCTCAACCATCATGAATCCGGCAAAGACCACAAATATTTGCCTGCGGGCACCCCCTAAAAAAGTGAGCGAATAATAAAGCCAATAGTTTTTACGCAAAACCAAGTGTTTGTGTTGTGCTTCTTTTTCTGGAAACTTAGGGAATAAGAAAAAGCATAATAAGGCGACGAATACAGTTGAAACCCCCGCCAGGAGATAAACCCATTTGAACGGTAAATCAAACAAGGTTCCAGTTAGCCAAATGAGGCCGTAAGCAAGGATAGAAGCGAAGGAGCTGGCAGCGACTATTTTTCCTAAAATGGCGGGTGCTTTATCTTTGGGTAACCATTGTAGGCTGAGAGAGGTTTGCATGGTTTCGTAATAGTGAAACCCAACAGACATAAAAACAGTCGTGCAGTAAAGACCAAGGGTGCTAGGGAAGAAGCCCGTTAAGGCGACACCGGCACCCAAGGCGGCTAGGGATAACAAAGCGAATGTTTGTTCTCGAAATATCAGGAGTAAGAAGACAGCAGTAAAAGCTAAAAATCCCGGTACTTCTCGCAGGCTTTGTAACAGTCCAATTTCAGCGCCAGTGAAGTGGCCTTGCTCGATAACGAAATTGTTGAGCAGGGCCATCCAGGTGGAAAAAGACAGCGGTACACCTATTGCCATTAGCATCAACAGTATTTCTGGTTTTTGCCAGTGTGTGCGTTGTCGGCTGAGTTGTAGGTTGAACTGTTTTGTTTCCACTGATGTGTCTTCTCTAGTGATACTGATAAATTACATTGCTTTTAAGGCGGCCTTGTTTTCGGCGACCACTTGTTGGGCAACATCGGTGGCGTCTATCAAGGACATGAGTTCTGCCAATCCTTCAACCTCTGTGACGATATCTCTTTTTAATACAACCTTGCCGGCAGCTTTCGCTAGCTTGATTGAGTAGTAAATTAAGATATCAGCTGCTGTGAGGTTTTCCCCACAAGCATAGGGGCTAAATGAGGCATGATGTTGAAACGCAGCGATGCCTCGGCTAAGCATAGCATCTGCCGTTTTCTTAGTTTCTTCAGCCACTTTTTCTCTGCCCATTAATTCCGGTACCAAAGTGTGCGCGGGTGCCTCTATGTAGAGTTCCACAGTCTTTAATACTTCTTTGACTTTGGCTTTTTCAAAAGGATCTGAGGGGTAGAGAGGTGTGTCAGGATACACCTCATCGAGATATTCAAGAATGATGTTGGTTTCAGTGAGAATGCCTTGCTCTGTTTCGATAAAGGGGACTTTCCCCATAGGGCTTTTAGCGAGCATTTCCGGTCCTTGGTCGGGCAGTGCAGTCACTGCCTCATACTCAATACCTTTCACAAACAATGCGTGCTTGACCATATTGTAGTAGTTGCTGACTGCGTATCCATGGAGCTTTAACATTAGATATCCTTCCTTTTTGTGATTGAGATGTTGGATAGGGTACTGCCCTTGTAACCGGTGAAAATTTTTATCCGGTATAAAGCTTTTTTATGATTTGTCGTGCAAGTTTGGCAGGTAGGTGCCGCGTGAGTTGCCAAGTGAGCTTCATTTGAGTGGTGACGGGTCTATGGAGTTCTCTTGATTCAGTTAAGGCAAAGATCTCCTTGGAGATGTCCTCCGCAGATAATTTAACAGGAGAATTTTTCAGTATTCCTGAATCGGAAGTCAACGTTGTTACCATAGGTGTGCTGACAAACGGAGGCATCACATCAGATACCATAATGTCATCAGATTCCCACTCGATGTTGAGTGCCTCAGTGAGCGCACGAACAGCAAACTTACTGGCAGAATAGCTGGCAAAATCCGGGATACCATAAATGGCAGAGGCGGAACTCATGCTAATCACATGGGCCTTGGGTGTCATCTTGAGATAAGGGAATGCAGCGTGCGACATGTTGATCACGCCTTTGACGTTGATGTCGATAATTTTGCCGTGTTGGGCTGGTGTAATCTCTGCGAAGGGAGCAACAGTGAGAATGCCGGCATTATTGAAGAGCACATTGATTTTGCCGTTCGTCTTATCGGTAAACTCTTTTAGAGCCTTGCGGCATTGGGTGGATTTAGTCACATCGACTTCATGAATGCTGTATCGGTCGTTGGTAAAAGTGGCTGTGAGGTTCTGTACATCATCGATATTGATGTCGCTGAGCCCCACATACCAGCCTTTGTCAGAAAAGTACTTAGCTGTCGCTGCGCCGATACCGGATGCAGCGCCAGTGATAAAAATCGAATTCATGGGTGGTTCCTATTATTGATAATTCTGAGGTATTGATGTTGCTGAACTTATTGAAAATGAAAAAATTCTTAGTGCCATGTGTGTTAGGCGCAGGTGTCAGGCATATAAGTGGTGCTATTCTGCCCTTTGTGAAAGGTCGACATTTTAGGTTGCTAAGGTCGTTTTAGCTAATGTTTTTTATGTTTCTAGGTTAAATGCTGCACGCTTCCCTAGTCTCGTGGTAAAACAGGGCGGCAAGTCAGTCGACCTATTAATTGATTTAGAAAAGGAAATTAGGAAATGATATATGTTGCGTATTTTTTTATCGGTGCTTTTTTCGTGAATAGCATCCCCCATATTGTGCATGGTGTTAGTGGCAGCAAGTTTCAAAGCCCATTTGCAAAGCCGCCTGGGGTGGGTGAATCATCGGCAGTGGTGAATGTGTTGTGGGGTGCTTTCAATTTTATTGCTGCCTACATTTGGCTTTCTTATTTAGGTTTTTGTGAAATCGGATTGAATGCGTGCACGATCGCTCTCGTTTGTGGTGGTCTCGTGACGGGGATAACCTTAGCGATCCATTTTGGCCGAGTACGTAATCCATAACTAGTATGGCGCTTACTAGCGGAGATTGTGGTTCAGTTGCTCTCAAAATATTCGTCATATTTTTCTTGAGCCTCTTCGCCGAAGAGAATATGACAAGCCTCCAGTAGGCCGGGTGAGTTTCGTAGGTCTTCCTTACTCACCACTAATGCTATTTTCGAGCGCCGTCTAAGAAAGTCCTCCAGTTTTATGATCATTTCTCGTTGAGCAGCTTGTTCTATTTCGCAGCGCGTATATTCTGCATTTTCAATGAGGAGTTCTGCATCGCGGGGATCGTTACGAATATTCTCCAATAGACCTAAAGCGTTTGCACCATATCGTCGCCATAGTCTAGAGGTAAGAGGTTCCGATGAGGAGCTATGGGTAAGGCTATCCAGATTCAAGAGTTTAGATTGGTGGAGGTATTCTTCTTTAACACTGTTGTGTGGCTCGCCATACCATTTCTTTTCGGGGTAGGGAAAATGAATACCCATGTTTTGTAGCCTTTTAACCACTTCATTTCCTACGTTAATGCAGTCTGTTAATTTCCCGCCGAAGATACTGAGATGCTGATCCTTCTTGTTAGTATCGATGGCGTGTTTGCGTGACAGTTTTAACCAATCGCTATGGGTATCTGCTTGTTTTATCGCTAAGGGGCGGACACCGCAACGTTCAGCAATAATATCTTTTTTGGTTAGGGGAGTGGGCAAGTTGAGTAGCGCGTTGACGTTGTCGAGAACAAATTGCCGATCTTCATCGGTAATCTGGGTGATAGGGTCTTTGACCTGTGTATCGGTGGTACCGATGCAAGTCTTAGGGCCCATGGGGATAACAAAAAATAAACGGCCATCGCTGGCGAAAAAAGCCAGTACTCGACTGTTATCGGTTATTTTATTCACCATCAAATGAATGCCCTTGGAGAATGCATGGTGGTGAGCGGTCTTCTGTTGAGTGATGAGATTGTGTTGATCCGTGAGAGGGCCGCAGGCGTTAATTAGCGCTTTGGCTTTTATTTGAAAACGTTGCCCTGAGATATTGTCTTTGGCGTCAATGGTCCACAGGTTTGATTCTCTTTTTGCGCCAAGAGATTCGACATAGTTAGTCGCGATGCAGCCAAAGTTCAGGCTAGAACGAATGAAATTGAAAACGAAGCGCGCATCGTTGTCGTAAAGATAACAGTCTGAATATTCGAACCCGGCTTTTACGTTTTGTGTATTAACTATGGGTTCTTTTACGTTGATTTGATTTTTGCTGAGATAGCGAGGGGCTTGTGTAAAAAAACGACCTATTAGCCAATAGAGTAGTGTACCAAAATAAACGAAAATGACGGGTAGTCGAAAGCCTTTTTGTATCGAGGTGAAAAAGCGAATTTCCTGTACCGTTGACGGATAGCTTTTCATTAAGTGGTTTCGACTTTTGCAGAGTTTATTCACTAAAAGGAAATCAAAATTCTCTAAGTACTTAATGCCTCCCCAGGCGAGATTGGATGAATTAGAACTGGTGACTCCAGCGAAATCACCTTTATCGATTAAAGCGACCTTTGCACCTTTCGTGGCTAAGGCTGCTGCGGAAACGGCACCATTAATCCCCCCACCCAAAATCAAGACATCAAAAGTCTCATGTTGGAGTTTGGCTATGTTGGTGTCTCGCAATGTCATGGTTATCGTATCTTAGTCTTGTGACTGCAGTTTAATGGCGGCATCTACAATACTGTCTTTTGTGGGCAGTAGATATTGCCATGATTTACCAATAGGGATAAAACAATCTTCGGCTGTTAATCGGGAGACTCTTGGGCGGAGTTCACAGTTTTCCGAAATCCAAGATAGGATTTGTTCACTTAAGCTGCCGGTTCGTCTGCATTCGTCGACGATTAATGTTTTCTCAACCCCAATGAGCTGTTCTTTTAATTGGGCTTCTGGCAAGGGTGCTAGCCAGCGAAGGTCAATCAGCTTACTGCTGATACCGTGTTGCTCTTGTAATTGTTTTTGCGCCTGCCTTGAAAGGTAAGCCCCGTTCGCATAGGAAATTATGGCAATGTCTATTTTTTTATTGGAATTGATCTCATTATCATCGCTATAAAATGCAGCCACCGTACCTAAAGGGATTCGAGACGCTGCTTGTTCATCGGCAGAAGGTTCATCGATAGAAGGTTTATCCTTTGATGCATGATAGGGGGACATCCATAGTCCGTCGCCTTCAGTGTGCAAATCCTTTGTCATGTATAGCGCAATGGGCTCCAAAAAAAGACATACGCGACCGTTGCAGTGGGCTTGATAGAAAAGCTCTTTTAGCATCTTTGCCGCATCAGCTCCATTGGATGGGCAGGCAATAATGATACCGGGAATTTCTCTCAAAAAGGCAATTGCATTGTCGTTGTGGAAGTGGCCGCCGAACCCCTTTTGATAAGCCAGTGAAGCGATGCGTATCACCATGGGGTTAGTGAATTGTTGATTCGAAAAAAAGGAGAGAGTAGCGGCTTCTCCACGAAGTTGATCAATGGCATTGTGGGTGTAGGCTAGGAACTGAATCTCCGGTATGGGCAGTAAACCCTGAGCGCTCATTCCAATGGCCATGCCTAAAATCGTGGTTTCGTCGAGAATGGTGTCCATCACTCGGCGTTGACCAAATCGTTTCTGCAAGCCTGAGGTGACGTTATAGACTCCGCCTTTGGCACCAATGTCTTCACCCAGAATAATGGCATTGCTGTACTGAAGCATGAGGTCTGTTAACGCGGCGTTGATATGCTGGTTGAGGTTTCTTGGCTTGCCGAGTTGGGACCAGCCTTTACCAAAGGTTTCTTGTCTTGCTTCTATTGTGGGTAAGTGTGGTTGCTGTTTTTGATTTGGCGCTGGGAGTATGCTGGCTTTTATTTCTGCGACAGATTGTAAACCCAATTTCCCCGATAATTTCTCAGCCTCACTATCGACGAGTCGTCGCGTATTATCGTAACGTTGTGCTAGCGCTTTCGGCGTCGCGTAGCCTGCATCGATGAGTAATTTAGCGTTGTGGATCAGCGGATCGTCAGATTCGGTTTTTTCAATTTCGATCTGGCTGCGATAAACGGATTCAATATCCGATCCCGCATGGCCCATGAGACGAACTGTTTTGAGGTGTAGAAAAACAGGTTCTTGGCGATCTCGTAGTATGTGCTCCGCTTCTTTTGCGGCACGATAAGTGTCTGCCATGCTGAGGCCATTGGCTTGGATATAGTGTAAGCCTGTTCGACCTTGTACATTCGATTGTATCCAGTCCGAAGGGGTAGGTACGGAAATGCCGATGCCGTTATCTTCACAAATGAATAAGAGTGGTAGGGGGTAATGATTGTGTGCAATAAATTGGGCGCTATTGAGGGATGTTTGTGTGCAGGCGTGATTGAATGAGGCATCGCCAAAACTGCACAATACGAGATTTCGAATCTTTTTGTCTTTTAACCCAAGCTCTTTGGCTTTGGTGAGTCCGTAAGCCGCACCTACGGATTTCGGTAAATGAGAGGCGATGGTACTGGTTTGAGGCGGGACGTTTAAAGCGAGACTGCCGAATACTTTGTGTCGTCCCGAGGAAATGGGGTCCTCTTTTGCTGCCATGAGAGAGAGGATGTTGTCCTTTATGATGGAGTTCGAATCCTTCGGCTGACCTTTCAGCTGTTTACTTCTTTGTATCATAAAGGCACCGCTACGATAGTGTAGAAATGCCATATCCTCTATCCCAAATACGTGACCTAAAACCGCGTTGTTCTCATGACCGCTACTGCCAATGGTGTAGAAGGCGGCTCCTGTTTCTTTTAATCGACGAGCGAGTAAGTCCAGATGGCGGCTCACCAGTTGTGAATCAAAAATATCCAGGCACTTAGCTTGATTGAGATCAATGTCTCGCAAGGTGGATGTGTCTTTCGCTGGCGGGAAATGAAGATTGGTGAGTGCCTGCTTGAAATTTGAATCAACAACTGATGTTCTGTCTAAGACGGGTTGTGTGCTTTTCATCGGAACTCAATTCCTTGTGAGTTTTTCCGTATCGAATAAAATTGGCTAATAATGGAAAATCATTAATGCTAAGTGTAGCTGAGCTGAGCTGAACTGAATCGAGGAGGATTTGGGCTGATGTGCGAGGCTTGAAATGTAATGTTAAGCTAGAGCTAGCATAAAACTGCTTTTTTGAATTCATTTTTCTAAGGTCGTCATGTCACTTCAAACTATTCTTGCTCAGTGCATTGAAAAAAATCATCGCCGCCTTGTGGTGTTAGCTGGGGAGAAATCCTGGGCTGTAGAGCAGGCGAAGAAGATAGGCGGTGCGATTGAGGATTCTCATCTTGTCTGGATTAGTACAGATCCAACGATACAAAACCGATTGTCACCCAAAAAATTTACCCAAGCTTTGGGGACTGAAACACGTTGCGTGATTGTGGATTGCTTCGATGGTTTTTACCCTGACAGCGTGGCAGCATTATCAGGCTGTGTTCAAGGCGGTGGAGTATTTATTTTGCTGCTGTCTAGCTGGGATAGCTGGTCCTCAGAAGAGGATGAAGATAATCGGTCCAGGGCGATACACGGAGTGGATTATCGGCATGTGAGTGATCGATTCAAAAAACGAATGCATCGAATTATGGGTAGTCACGAAGGTTGTGTTGTTTACCAGCAGCACAAAATAAACGATGCCTTGTTGGATGTGGATAGGACCGAGCTGCCTCCGTCTCAGAGGGGATACCCCACAGCAGAGCAGTCCACAGCGATTACCGCGTTAAAAAGGGTTTCAACAGGACATGCAAAGCGCCCTCTCGTGATTTCATCTGATCGTGGACGAGGTAAGTCTGCCGCCATGGGAATTGCGGCGGCGCAATTGATGCGAGCGGGTAGTAAAAATATTATTGTGACAGCACCTCGTTGGGATTCTGTGGCGTCATTATTCAAACATGCGAAGCAAGAGTTAGTCGCGCTTTCATCGACTAAGGATCAGGGTACTGAAAGTAGAAGAGAAGAAAAAATAGCGACTGAAAAAATGGGAATTAGTTATGACAATGGCGAACAAGGCACGACTGAATGGGTAAGCAGTACCTTAAAATTTATTCCCCCAGATCAATTGTTGCGAGAGATTGATAGTGCCGATCTTCTCTTGGTGGACGAAGCCGCAGCGATTCCCACCTCTTTATTGAATGCCTTAGTCGTGCAGTATTCTCGTATCGCTTTCACTACCACTCTTCATGGGTATGAAGGAACCGGTCGTGGTTTTGCTCTTCGCTTTCAAGAAACCTTATCCCGTCTTAGACCACAATGGCGACATTATGAAATGACGGAACCCATACGTTGGGCTGAGGACGATCCTCTTGAAGCGTTAATGAATACCGTTTTCTTGCTGGAACGTACTCGTGTGAGTAGAGGCGCTGAGACTGGAATGTTGGATGCGCTAGATTCTAGTTTGGTTACGGTAGCTGAATTGGATAGGGAGGGCTTAGGGCAGGATGAGGGCTGTCTGTCATCACTCTTTCGATTATTAACAGAGGCCCATTACCGAACAAGCCCTAGTGATTTAAGAGACATATTGGACGGGCCAAATCTTAAACTTTGGGTGTTAAAGCAGAATGAGCAAGTTTATGGCGTGATGCTGGTGGCGATAGAAGGGGGATTTGAAGCGGATATGGTTGCCAGCGTGGTGAAAGGGGAGAGGCGTCCTCGGGGACATGTATTACCGCAACAGCTAGCGGCGCAATTGGGATACTCTGAGGCTTTGGCGTTACGCTCAGCACGCGTGGTTCGTATTGCTATTCATCCACAAATTCAAAGTCAGCGCTGGGGTAGTCATCTGATATCCGTGTTTGAGCAGTGGGCCAAGGTACAGAATTTGGATTACATCGGTTCGAGTTTTGGTTGTACTGCTGAGTTAATTCGTTTTTGGTGGAATAGCGGATTTGAGCCCGTGCGAGTGGGTTTTACTCGTGAGGCATCCAGTGGCCATCAATCGTTAACGGTGGTGAAAGGATTGACGGAGCAGGGTGTGAGTTTGATGCAGGAAATTGGCCAACGGTTTAGTCAGCAGTTTGCTCATCAACTGACGGGGAGTTTAAAGCTGTTGGAGTGGGATCAGGTTTTTGGCTTATTGCAACGGATGGATTTGCCGCCAGAGTTGTCTGTCTCGGAGCAAGATCTGAATGACGTAACAGCATTTTCATCTTCGGCTAGGAGTTTTGAATCGTGTGGTTACGGATTGTGGAAGGTTGTTCTGAATGTGCTGTCAGATCCAGACGCAAAAAAAGCACTGATGGAGGATGAGATCCGTTTGTTGGTATTGCTGTGCATTCAACAATACGATGAGGTTGCCGTAATTCAGTTATTCCGCTTGTCGGGTCGTAAATCTTTAATGAAAAACCTGCGTAAGCTGTCGGCCAAATTACAACTTGATCCGGGTCTAGTGACCGGACTTTCTTCTATTAGCTAAATTAGCTGCTGTTGACTCAGTGATAGACATCAATTCGTCTGGCATATGGCTATAACCTATCCGAATTTCGCGTCATTTCGCATTAATTGTATTTATATACAACCGGTTCGTGAATGCGACTGGAAGAGTTTCGCGGAGCTTCTATTATGTAGAGTAAGGTGGTTGAAATTCCATCAGAAATCAGTAGAGGAAGGTATTAGTGATGGAAACCAATATGGATATGGGCAATGAAGCTGGCAATGTCAGTCATCCGAAAATATTAATTGTCGAGGATGATGAAAGATTGGCTTCTCTCAGCAAAGATTACTTAGAAAGTAATGGTATGGATGTGGGGGTGGTGGGAGATGGTACTCAAGCCATTCATCGGATAGTAGCGGAGCAGCCTGATCTCGTGGTGCTGGATCTAATGCTGCCGGGTGCCGATGGTTTAGAAGTGTGCCGTGAAGTCCGGTCTAAGTTTTCCAAACCAATATTAATGCTCACGGCTCGAACCGACGACATGGACCAAGTACTCGGTTTAGAAATGGGGGCTGATGACTATGTGGCGAAGCCTGTGCGTCCGCGCGTATTGCTAGCGCGTATTCGAGCTTTGCTACGACGTACTGAAGACAAAACTGATTCTGCCGGTGTCGCTACGGCTCCAGAAGCGAATCCCGATAGACTCGTATTTGGTGATTTGCTTATTGATAATGGAGCACGTGAAGTTCGCTTAGAAAGCACGACAGTTGATTTAACCAGTGCTGAATATGATCTGCTATGGTTGTTGGCGTCCAATGCCGGGAAAATACTATCTCGCGAAGAAATTTTCGAACAACTGCGAGGTATTGAATACGATGGCCAAGATCGCTCTATCGATGTTCGTGTATCGCGTATTCGCCCCAAGGTGGGCGATGATCCGATGAATCCGCGGCGTATTAAAACGGTTCGCAGCAAAGGATATTTATTCGTAAAGGATATGTTGGACTCATAAGGGATTGAGTTAATCTGTGAATAATATATTTTTCCGAATATACGGTGGAATGCTTGCCTCACTAGTTCTAGTGGGGCTTCTTTCTTTGATGACCTTAGAACTGGTTTATAACCATCGTATCGATGCCTACCGGGATGCCATGTCCAAAGGCACATTACGCATTATATCGGAGACGATCGCGCGCCAAGAATTGGCAGAAAGGGTTCACTGGGTTCGGAGTCTCAATAGAATGATGGGCTCTGAACTAAAATTGATTAGCCGCGATTCAGTTTCACTCTCTAGTAGTGAGGATTTTACTTTAGAAGCAGGTCTGGTTGTTGTAAAAGAGGGTCCTATTTCCACTGAGGCGTCTATCTCCTCCAAAGGGGCGTCTATTTCCATAGGGGCTTCAGCTTCAAAAAAAGAGTCTATTCCTAAAAAGACAACGGTACTTTTATTGGTGCCTAATGGTAAAAAAGACTTGTTGATGAGCGTGCCATTCGAAAAGGTAACGGAGCAACAAGCGAGGGGCAGTGCAAAACTGGTTTTGGGTGAGTTGTCGCGGTATCCCAATGTTGAGTGGGATAAGCAATTACTTCGGTTAGAGGGATACTTTGGGTTTCCGGTAAGGCGCGTGCAGGCATTGGATTTAAATCTGGATTCGGCTCAATACAACCGGCTGTTAAGAGGTGAGATTATTCTAGCGCTGGATGATGCGATGAGCGCTAGCTCTGTATTGCGAGTGGTTGCGCCAATTCCAGACAGCTCCTCTTTCTTGGTGTTAGGCCCTTTAGCTCTGTTCGACTGGTTTCCTTATTATTTAATGGTGGTGGATGGAATCATCGCATTTTGTTTGGTGGGGTTAGCGGCCTACTTTTTAGTGCGACCGTTACAAAAGCGTTTGAAGAATATGGAAAATGCAGTGACTCAAATTCGACGTGGCGACTTAAGCGCGAGAGTGACGGTGAATAGTCATGATGCTCTGGGCCAGTTAGGTGCAACGCTAAATGATATGGCGGAGCACATTCAAAGACTGATTAAATCACAGCGAGAAATGACACATGCGGTATCCCATGAATTGCGAACCCCTGTGGCGCGCATTCGTTTTGGTATCGAAATGATTGAGTGTGCGTTGAGTGATGAGCAGAGGCGCAAGCAGATTGAAGATATTGATGGGGATATTGAGGAGTTGAATAAGCTGATTGATGAGATTCTGACTTACGCAACGTTAGAGGAAGGTCGACCAGCACTTAATTTTCAGATGATTGATGTGAATGCCGTAATCAATCAAGTGAAAACTGAAATGCAGTCTTTAGGTACTGAGATCGATATTGAGCACGTGGAATTTAAAATCGATGATGAGTTTATAACGGCAGAATGCGAAGAGCGTTACATTCATCGTGTGTTGCAAAACCTCGTGGGAAATGGCATCCGTTATGCCAATTCAAAAGTGAGAGTAGGCTGTCATTGTGAAGGCGGAATGTATCGTATCGATGTTGAGGATGATGGGTCCGGTATACCGTCAAAGTTCTGGGACAAAGTTTTTGTTCCCTTTGTTAGGCTCGATGATAGTCGAACTCGAAGTTCCGGAGGGTACGGATTAGGTCTTTCTATTGTAGAACGTATAGCCTATTGGCATGGTGGTGTTGCGAGTATTCATAAGAGTGATTTGGGCGGTGCGAAATTTACAATAATTTGGCCTCGTCGGCAGTCGCTACGCAAAATCGTCAGTGAAACTTTGCCCGATCCTAAACTCACCGCATAAAACATTTGTGTTAGAAATTATTCCATTAACTATCGTCGTCGCGAAGTCTCTCTCCCTATCGGGGTGATCCTTTTTTTATTTTTTTGTCTCTATTTGACTATGTTAGTTGTACTTGTCTGATCTTGTTATTTGTATCTAGCTGACAATGAAATAAAGGTAAATTCCTTTTTGTTATGCTTTTTAGGCCAAAGACGAGATTGCCCTGAAAAGCATGATGTAAGGCGATTGACTTAAATAGGGGCGGGTGATTTACTATCGCCAGTTACGGTATCTGACCTCGTCCGGGATGGTTTCGGGATGAATAATTACATGTGAAAGGAGATTGTATATGAGTAAAGATCATTTTGACTATGTCATCATCGGAGCGGGTTTATCGGGAATTGGAGCGGCCTGTCATTTTTCTAAGAAGTGCCCTAAAAAAACCTATGCAATTTTAGAAGGTCGAGACGTGATCGGCGGGACCTGGGAGATATTTAAATATCCAGGCATCCGTTCAGATTCCGATATGTTTACACTGGGTTATAACTTTAAACCCTGGACAAGTTCTAAGTTTCTTGCCGATGGTCCTTCCATTCTTAACTACATTACCGAAGCTGGAAAAGAGCATAATGTTCTCGAAAAAATTCGCTATAACTCATGGGTTAAGGCTCTTTCCTGGGATAGTGACGAGGCACTTTGGACGATTACCTATGATAATAATAAGACCGGTAAAACAGGGCAAGTGACTTGTAATGTCATTACTGTTGGCACAGGAATTTTTGATTACAGTGGTGGATACGAACCTGATTTTGCTGGCCGAGAAGATTTTAAAGGTCCGGTGGTTCATCCACAGAGTTGGCCTGAAGACCTCGATTATAAGGGAAAGAAAGTGATTATGGTGGGTAGTGGAGCAACCGCTGTTACCATCTTGCCTGAAATGGCAAAAGACACCGCTCACATCACCATGCTGCAACGCTCACCGACCTATATGGCAGCAGTACCTGATACGGATCCGACAGTAACCATTACACGCAAGCTTTTGCCGGAAAAACTCGCGTATAGAGTGTCGAGAACTCAGAAAATAGCGCTGACTTATGGCTTCTACTACGGCAGTCGTGCATTCCCTAAGGCCATACGAAAATTGATGTTGGGTGGCGTTAAGATGGGTGTTGGGTCCGATGTGGATATGAAGAATTTTGAGCCCTATTATAATGTTTGGGATGAGAGAGTTTGCGCAGTTAAAGGCGGCGATTTATTTAAAGCGGTTAAGGACGGATCTGCATCGGTGGTAACGGATCACATCGACCGATTTACCGAAAAGGGAATTTTGTTAAAGTCTGGACGTGAGCTAGAAACCGATATTATTGTCTTAGCAACAGGTATGAACCTAGAGGTTTTCGGTGGCGTAAAAATCACTGTGGATGGTAAGCCTTACGATCCATCGGAGAAAATGAATTATAAAGGCATCATGTATGAAGATCTTCCCAACCTAGGGTCGATCTTTGGTTATACCAATGCCTCATGGACTCTCAAGGCAGATTTGAGTAGTGAATTCATGACTAGGTTGGTTAACTACATGGATAAGCATAAAGTTCAGAAAGCGATACCAGTGAATAATGATTCAAGTGTTATTAAATCAGTATTCCTGGATTTTCAGTCTGGTTACGTGCAGAGATCCATTGATAAGTTCCCTAAAAAGGGATCGAAGATGCCGTGGAAATTGATTCAGGCATATCCAGTAGATTTACTCATGCTGCGATATTCTAAATTGAATGACGGAAAGCTAATATTTTCGAAAGCCAAAACCAAGAAACGGGCGCCTTTAAAGCAAGCCAGTTAATACAAAATCAATGCGACTTCAGGGGCCGCTGTAAAATGTAAGGCCCAGTTCAGCCGCTATTGAGAATGTATGTCACATTCTCAATAGCGGCTGAACTGGGCCTTTTTTCGTTATACTAACCTATTACTCACATTGGGCTGAGTTGATTGGCTTACCACAAATACAGGTTCATTTTTTTATTCAGTATCTCGAGTTCTATGGACTCGGAACAAGCTGAGTTAGTCAGACCATAACAAACATGTAATGGTAAGAGATGCTCCTCTCTGGGATGGCAATAACGTGCAGCTGGAGCCGTTGTCCATTGGCTGAGTCTTTGCGTTCTTTCCTCTTCGTCAATGGAAGTGTCGCAACAAGTTTCTCGTAGCCAGTTTTCAAATGATGCATTTGCTGATTTCACTGCGTTAGTTTCCGGTGCGAAAAAAGCGTTCATATTGTGGAATGAAGAGCCGGAACCTATTAGGAGCAGATTGTTATAGTCCAAACTTTGAAGGGCCTGCCCCATTTGAATGTGTTCAGCCGGATTTAAGCTTTTAACCAGTGAAAGCTGTACGCAGGGAATATCCGCTTTTGGGTACATTATTTTAAGCGGTACAAACATCCCATGATCGTAGCCTCGTTGCTCATCCAGCTCTGCAAGGATATTGAAATTGCTTAATGAGTTCTGAATCTCAGCGGCTAACGCCGGCTCTCCCGGACAAGGGTATTTAATGGAGTAAGCTGCTTTTGGGAATCCGTAATAGTCGTATATAAGATTTGGATTATTGCCGGAGGTGATAACCGGTCTGTCTTCTTCCCAGTGTGCGCTAACCAGAATAATGGCAGATGGCTGCTTAATTCTGGTGGCCAGTTTTGTTAAGCAAGCCACCATCTCTTTATGTCCATTGTCTCCCAGTAGTGGCAGTGGTCCACCTCCGTGGGAAATGAATAGTGCTTGGTGCTGTTTCTTCATCGTAATATTCCTGTCGATTCTTCTACCCTATAGGCGATGTAGCTTGAAATTAGCGCTTGTTAATCCAGCTCTTGTTAATCTAGTTCTTGCTAAGCTAACCCTTGTTAACTCGGTGTACACTTTTTAATATTATAAGGTTAATGAATCCCGTTTCATTCCTTTTGTGCGTTTATTCTTCTTCGGATTTTACTGCTTGATTATCTCGGGTCTCATGTGACAGACTAATTTTCATTTTTCACTTTCAGTTTTTCTTTTCACGAACAATTATTTATTCACTATGTATCACCTGAGGTAAAGGTTATGGCCAGTAAACGAAGTATAGGATTGCGATTTGTAATCAAACATTTGGTATCTAAGCTACTGTCCGCTGAAATTACTCCACAAAAACAGCGTGCTCGGCTAGAGATGGCTTTGGTTCCTTTGTGGCGTCCATTTAAGTTTTCCTGTGATCAGGTTGATGTCGAAGGTGTGCCTTCCGAATGGATGGTGGCAGAAGGAGCGAATGACGAAAGAGTGATGCTATATCTACACGGTGGGGCATACACTATGGGCTCGCCTGGTACTCATGCTGATCTGACATCGCGCATATCTCATTTTTGTGGGGTGAAGTTATTAGTAATCGATTACCGGTTAGCACCAGAAAACCCTTATCCCGCAGCGGTAGAAGATGCGACTAGTGCTTATCGATGGCTAATAAAGAAAGGTTATCAGCCCAATAATATTGTCATTGGGGGTGATTCTGCTGGTGGTGGATTGACGATGGCGACACTCATTAATCTTCGGGATCAGGGCGATACGTTACCGGCTGCTGGTGTTTGCTTATCACCTTGGGCAGACCTTTGTTGTGAAGGTGAGACCCACACAACCCTTGATAATGTTGATCCGTTCTTATCATCCCATTGGCTGAAAGAAATGGCGAAGTTGTACGTACAGCAAGAGGACGCGCGTAATCCACTTATTTCTCCTTTATTTGGCGAATTTAAAGATTTACCTCCTGTTCTCATTCAGGTGGGATCGGATGAGGTTTTACTGGATGATTCCGTTCGATTAGAAAAGAAGTTGGTGGCAGCGGGGGTGGATGTCAAATGTCACGTTTATCCTGACATGTGGCATGTGTGGCAGTTATTCGCGGGGATTTTGCCGGAAGGTAAAGAGGCATTACTGGAGATGGCGGATTTTGTCGATGTAAAAATTAAAGCAGCACCTCAACCAGCTCCAAATAAATCCAATGAAACGGTAACTTAAAAGGTCTGACTTGAAGGGTTAATAAAAAAGCATATATCCTATGCTTTAATTTTTCCAAAAAAGAAGTAATGTAAAAATAAAATACAGAAAAAACATATCAATATAAAAAACGACATAAATAAGGGAATGAATTATGACTGAATTACGGTATGACGATCAGGTTGCGATTGTAACTGGAGCGGGTAATGGTTTGGGTCGGAGTCATGCGATGTTTCTCGCATCTCGAGGCGCAAAAGTAGTCATCAATGATTTGGGTGGCAGTGTTGATGGTGGCGGTAGTTCTGAATCAGCAGCGCAAAAAGTGGTAGACGAAATTGTGGCGGCAGGAGGAACTGCGACACCTAATTTTAATAACGTCGCCTCATTTGAGGGAGCGCAAGCTGTTATTGAGACTGCCATGGATGCTTATGGTCGAGTGGATATATTAGTGAACAATGCCGGTATATTACGGGATAAATCCTTCAAGAAGATGAGTAAAGAAGATTTTGATTCCGTCATTAACGTACATCTTGTTGGTACGAGTTATATGTGTAAAGCCGTTTGGCCAATTATGTATGATCAACAAAATTATGGCCGGATCATTAACACGACTTCCGCTGCCAGTTTTGGAAATTATGGGCAAACTAATTACAGTGCTGCGAAAGCCGGAATTGTGGGTTTCTCGAAGGCATTGGCACAAGAAGGTTTTAAGCATAACGTCCGGACTAATATTTTGGCCCCCATAGCGCGCACGCGCATGACTGAAGATTTGTTGGGAGCCATGGCAAAAGATTTACACCCTGAGCTAGTCACGCCAGTTGTTGCCTACTGTGCCCATAAAGATTGCACTGTTAATGGCGAAATATTCTCAGCGGGTGGCGGCAGAATTGGAAGGATCTTTTGGGGTGTTACTCCAGGTGTTAAAATGGCAAATATTTCTGCAGAAGATATGCGCGATAATATCGATGCCATTATGGATCCGGCGGAGTACGTGATTGCGAACTCACCTGCCGATGAATTAAAAATGTTGAGCGTCAAACTTAAAACTTAAATCTGAGACCTTAAAACTGAGATCTTATAATTGAGAACGCCTTAGGCTCATTACCGATATTTAGGTTGATGGGCTTAAGGGAGTTTAATTTTTTAATTCAAGGATGATTAAAATGGCAAAGCTAGAAGGTAAAGTAGCGATTATTACCGGTGGTGCTAGAGGTCAAGGTGCAGCGGAAGCCGCTCTGTTTGTTAAGGAAGGAGCTAAGGTTGTCATCACGGATGTCCTAACAGAAGAGGGAGAGAAGCTGTCCGCGGAGCTAGGTCAAAATGTACTGTTTTTGAAGCAGGATGTGACCCAAGAGGAATCTTGGATTGGTGTAGTGAAAATGACAGTAGAGCATTTTGGTAAGGTTGATATATTGATCAACAATGCAGGGATTATTCGCATGGCTCCTTTGGTCTCCACCACATTAGAAGACTATATGGCGGTTACCAATGTAAACCAGGTCGGCGTATTTTTAGGGATGAAGTCCGTTGTTGCTGCGATGACAAAAGCAGGTGGTGGATCTATTGTAAATATCTCTTCCATCGACGGTCTTGTGGGTATGACTATGGCGACTGCATACGTGGCGAGTAAATTCGCTGTTCGAGGCATGACTAAAGTAGCGGCGTTGGAGTTAGGGCAATTTGGTATTCGTGTTAACTCCATTCATCCGGGCGGTGTTGCGACACCAATGTTGGAAATTCCTGGTTTGGAAATTGATCCGGAAGACAATGTGTTCAACAGCGTACCTTTGGGGCGCATAGGCCAACCAGAAGATATCGCAAAGCTGGCATCTTATCTGGCTTCTGATGAAAGCAGTTATTCTACCGGTTCCGAGTTTGTGGTCGATGGTGGTATGACTTGCGGGTTTTCTTTGGAGGGCTAACGGCTAATAAGGTGTATGTAAAGTAATTGATAAGGGCAAGGAGATATATTAATTTCCTTGCCCCTTTTTATTGATTATATTGCTTAAAGCAATACTCTGAACCTGGTTAGTCTTATTGTGCTGTGACCCATTGCCAAAGTGATGGCTGGGGTGCGTCAACAAGACATTTCCCTAAATAGTGTGACCAATAAGCTTCGCTACCGTATTCGTCTCGCCATGCCCAAAGTCTACGACTAAAGTGATGTAGAGGGTGCTCATTGGTAAACCCCATCGCGCCGTGAATTTGATGGCTGACTTTAGTGGCAAAGCCTGTGGCTTCTCCGGAGCGGATTTTTGCCGCTGCAATATAGGTTGAAGCTTCGCCGGCTAGGCTCGTTTGTGGTACATGAGGGTTAGCATCACAGTAGCGTCTAATTCCATGATCCACAGCGACAGCCGCGGAAGCCACTTCGCCGGCGAGTTTCGCGAGATCCTGCTGAATCGCTTGAAACTTAGCAATAGGCCGGCCGAACTGAGTTCGTTCTTTTGCGTAGTCTACAGCTAGTTCCATTACTTTTTCTAATGCACCCCAACTCATAACGCTTCGTGTGAGAGCGCCAAGTTGCTCTATTTCATTAATACTTAGCGGACAGCTCAGCGCCTTTTCCGAAGGGATGCGGAATCCTTCGAATACGAGGCTGTCGCGCGGCTCTCCCGCCATATTCGTATTTTCTGTTAATGTTAAATCAGTGCGGTCTAGAAAAAGTACACTGCATTGATTATTGCTTTCTACTGGAATGAGGATTGATTTCGAAAATCGAGCCCAGGGTATATTGTGTAGTGGGCCATCCAATATAAACCCCTCTTTACTCGAAGTGATTTTTAACTTTCTTGCCTGTTGAGGTGAGACAACGCTAATGGGTTCCTCTGGTATTTCCAATGCTAAGGATTGATAAATTCGACTCGCAATATAGTGATCCGCGATAGGGACGGGAGCACCGTGATATCCTGCTAACCTTAATACGTTTAAGGCATCAATAGTCGCGGCTCCGGGTCCATTTAAACTTTCAGGAGTATCAATGTTACTGAGTCCTGATTCTTGGATTGCTTGCCATAGAGGACCTTGCCATTCTCCTTGTTCCGATGCGCAAAGGGCATCAAAGTTGCAGTAGTCGCTGAATATCCGATTTGCGGTATCTTCAATAAGGGGGTCAATGGTCTGTAGAGTGTCGTGAGTTTGAGCTTGATTTGAGTTTGTCATAGTGATTTCTTCAATGAGTTAAAGGCGTCTTTTATTTCGTCAGGTTCAATTATTTAGTCAGATTCAATGGCTTTAAAAATAGATTCCTGAAATTGAATTAGCGTAACCCTAGGCCTCGGGCGACGATACCACGTAAAATTTCATTCGTTCCCCCTCTTAAGGTGAAGCCCGGCGCTTGCAGTACCGCTTGCTGATAAAATCGCTGGTAATGAGAATCATCGTCGCTAATGTCTTCGTAGGGAAAAATAAGCCTGGCAGTCTCAGCAATTTCTCTTTCAAATTGAGTACCCATATCTTTCACTAATACAGCTTCCGTATCAGCAGACTCACCTTTGCTCAATGATGTGGTGACGCGTAGGGATAACTGATGCAATGCTAGTAGCTGAGCGCTCAAACTGCCTATGGCTCTATAGACTCCAGGGTCTTGGCTATTTTGAGCCATATTTAGCACTTCAGTAAATAGGGGGAAAGTACTTAAAAAACGTTCCGGCCCACTGCGTTCATAGGCGAGTTCACCCATGGCTTGCTGCCAGCCGTTATTGATTTCACCCACCACCATATTGTCCGGTATTAAAACATCATCGAACGAGACTTCATTGAAGTGATGCTCGCCACTGATTAAATGGATGGGACGTACTTCAATGCCGGGTTGGTCCAAATCTAGAATCAGTTGACTTAAACCCGCATGCCGGTTTTTTTCATCCAGGGGCAAGGTTCGACACAAGACAATCATCGCGTGGCAATGATGCGCGCCACTGCTCCATATTTTTCGCCCCGTTAAACGCCATCCGCCGTCCACTTTTGTGGCTTTAGTCGTTAGTGCGGCTAAATCTGAACCGGCATTGGGTTCACTCAAGCCGATAGCAAAATAAATTTCTCCGCTTATCATGCCAGGCAAGTATTTTTTCCTTTGTGAGTCAGTACCGAGAGTGACTAATAGTGGCGCAGTTTGTCGATCACCGACCCAGTGAGCGCTTACCGGTGCACCGGCTGCCAGCAATTCTTCGATTACGACAAATCGGTCTAAAGGAGATTTGCCCTGTCCACCCACTTCCTTAGGGAGCGTCATCCCTAACCAGCCTTGTTTACCTAATTTTTTGCTGAATTCCGGCGAATAACCGGAGAGCCAGCCGTCGACAGTGGGTTCAAAACCACCAGTATTCAGTTCATGGCTAAGAAACGATCTAACCTCCTCGCGCAATTCAAGTAAATGAGGAGGGAGGTGGGCAGAAGGGAAATTCATTAAAGACATTTGTGGGTCACCTTGTTCTGTCTATGTTTAGTATTGATCTATGTTTAGTATCGATATTGAAAAGGGGTATTTGTTGAGGTTGTATCAGATTCAGTGCGAAGTCCGTTGGTCTTGGTGATGCATATTTGTTATTCTTTTTGGCGTTATTGTGGCAGCGTTCCTCTGAAGGTTATTCGCTGCCAATGCAGATTGAGCTGATGATGACTAGAGAAACCGAATACAGAATCTGTTGACTATTGACCGTTAAATTTAATCTTATGCTAACAGATATTGGTGGGGATACAATTGCTCTCTATAGCGGCGCAATTACTGATATTGAAATAAGAGAACCAGGTGATATCGAAATAAGAGAGCCATGCCTCTCGGATTGTTTACTTTATTATTTAGAGTTTATTTACCCAACTAAACCGCGGAGAAAAAATTAAGTGAAAAAGTATAAAAAAATTGAAGTCAGCATTTTAGAAAATTATGTGGCAACAGTCGAAATTAATAGCCCGCCATTGAATTTCTTTGATGTTGAAATGATTATGGAAATTGGCGATGCGTTGGAGACTTTGGATAAAGATAAGAAATGCCGTGCTGTGGTGTTATGTGCAAAAGGCAAGGTATTTTGTGCTGGGGCTAATTTTGGAGATGGTTCGAATAGTAATAATTCATTGGGAGGCGCAGCAGGTGATGACGGCGAACCCCCTACGTTTAGCAGCAATGCAGTTCATCTTTACACTCAAGCGTTAAGGTTATTTCGTACGGCTAAACCCATAGTGGGCGCGATTCACGGTGCCGCAGTGGGCGGCGGTTTGGGGCTTGCGTTGGTACCTGACTTTCGAGTGAGTTGTGATGAGGCACGTTTTAGCGCTAATTTCTCTCAGTTGGGTATTCACCCTGGATTTGGATTAACGTATACCTTGCCTCAAGTTATCGGAAAGCAAAATGCCAATTTGCTTTTTCTATCGGGCCGCCGCTTGAAAGGTAGCGAAGCACAAGAGATGGGGCTGGTTGATGTCCTTGTTGCGCAAGATAAAGTCCGAAGTGCAGCAATAGAGTTGGCTGAAGAGTTAGCTAGCGCTGCGCCATTGGCGGTAGTGTCCATTCGAGAAACCATGCGTGCGGGTATGGCCGATGCTGTAGAAAAGGCAACTCAGAGGGAGCTAAAAGAGCAGTCGTGGTTGATTGATACCAGCGATGCCACTGAAGGAATGAAGTCTGTGAGTGAACGGCGAAAAGGAGAATTTACCTCTTCTTAATTTTTGGATGAATGCTTAGATTTGAAGTGTTTTTTTTATAGGGGGTGCCCGGTGTGCCCCTGCTTTCCTTGTTTTTATCTTCTTGTGTCAAAATAATTATGGATACTCGTCAACGTCAAAGGTTAATGATCCGAGTCATCACTATGACCTTCCTGCTTGTTTTTATCGGCTTGCCTTTGGCAGCCTACCAGTATTATCGCAGCAATACCTATCCCGCTTCTGCGTTAACCTTAGCTAATTATGAATACCCAGAATATAGCCCAAGCTGTAGTGGTGTTCATCGTCCTAGTTCTAGCCCTAGTTCTAGACCTAGTTCTAGTGGATCGGCAGGAACAACTAACGATCTGAAGACGTTAAAAGGTTATCGCTATAATGTGAAAACGCCACTCAATTATCAAGACACCTATGCGCACCCTTTGTTAGTGGTCTATGCACCGAGCGTAAGTGGTCGGTTAATGGAAAAGTATGTTGGACTGACCCACGAAGCCACTAAAGCCGGTTTTGTGATTGTTTACGTTGATGGCCAAAGAATGTCGCTGAGCAGTATTGCCGAATTAGGCACTGTTTCCTCAGAAGTGATGAAGCAATGGTGTATCGATGAGACGCGAGTATTCCTCACTGGCCACTCCGATGGCGGCACCATTGCTACGGCGTTAGCGTTTCTCGACGATACCCCTGTTCGCCTTGCTGGTATTGCGCCCAGTGCGGCCGGTATCACGGGAAAGGAGTTGCTTGATTATCAGTGTCCTGCCCCATTGTCAGTGATGGTGATGCATAACGAGGGCGATACCCATTTTCCTGGCTTTGGCGAGAAAGCAGCGAAATGGTGGGCGTCCTGTAATCAGTGTGACGAGTCGCCTGTTGCGATGGGTATAACGGGCGCTTGTGTAAAATATGAGAATTGTTCCAGTGGAGTTGAAACTTTATATTGTGAAGTGAAAGAAGGTAGCCATATGACGTGGCCTCGCCTCAATCCCATTATGTTGCAATTGTTTAAACGGAGTCCCTCGGCTAGGCTTTAAAATATGGCTGATTCCCTCTCTCTATTTTCTAATTCAATAGTCTCGGGTTCAATTTCTTCAACTTCACTACCTGGCGAACCCGTGAATTTGAAAACGAATAATAGCTATTCATCAAAATTTGATATCCTAAAAATTAGCGAGTCTAAACCCGGATTTCCTTTCGAGGGATCGATGCAAGCGGTGGAAGATTCCATCGCTATTGAAGAACCGTTAGAGATCATCATTGCGGTAGTAGGGGAAGAAAGAATGCCTTTAGGCATTACTATGCGAACACCGAGCAATGATCGTGAATTGGTTGTGGGGTTCATGTTGACTGAGGGTATTATTAGGCATTATGACGAAATTCTATCGATTGAATTTGTCGGTCCTGAAACGGCGAATTACGGTTTAAAGAATAAAGTGGTGCTTCGCCTAAAGTCGGATAAAGCGTTAGATGAAAAAAAATTCCAGCGACATTTTCTCACCACGTCTAGCTGTGGGATTTGTGGTAAATCAGCGATTGAAACGCTTGGTCTAATGCATAAGCGAGAGACTGAATCCGCTTTTCCAGGAATCCCCCATCGTATTTTATTTAAACTTTCAGATACCTTGAAGCAGCAACAAATCCAGTTTTCCGCAACAGGAGGGCAGCACGCGGTGGGGTTGTACGATAACCGTGGCGAACTTGTATGTATTCGAGAAGATATTGGTCGGCATAATGCGATGGATAAATTAATCGGTTCTTTACTATCCACGGGCTTTATGGATTTTGCGATCAGCATAGTTTGCCTCAGTGGACGAGCTAGTTTTGAATTGGTTCAAAAGGCAATCATGGCCAATATCCCTTTTGTCGCTGCGGTGGGAGCACCTTCCAGTCTGGCGGTGGAGCTGGCTAGAAAGCACAATGTCACCTTATTAGGGTTTCTGAAAGAGAACAGTTTTAATATATACAGTGGCCAGCAACGTGTAGTTGAGGATTAATCATGTCGGAGAACATCAGTAAATTGTCTGGCCGAAAGGGCTTGAAAGACAATCTCTTTAATCGTTTGTCTGATATGAGTAAAGGGAATCAACTCAATGCCAAATCAGATTGGGATCAAGTCGCCGCTGATTATAATTTAGGGATTTCCACTCTACAGGGAGCGGCTACGTTTTACGATTTTCTAAGTCCCTCGCATCTGGAAAAAAAAGCTTTTGTTTGTAATGGGTCCGCATGCCTATGTGCTGGTACTCAGAATGAAGTTCGACAAAAGCTGGAAGAACGCTTTACTGAAAATCACTATGCTGAAAAAGACATTGACGATAATTTGATAGGCGATATTTGTTGTCTTGGACGATGCTATGAAGCAGGTGCGTTTCAGATTGACGGCTGTAATTATTCGGGCAGTGCCATATTCGATTTAAATGATATCGTAACGTTCTCCAAATCCGATAAGTCTAGTGGTGATAACTATCATGTAGGAGTATTGGCATCGATGCGTATTCTCACCGATGATGCCTATCAAAATGTAGAAGAGAGTGCAGCGAGTTTAAAACGCGTTATCGATGGGCAACAAAAAGAAGTATTGGAAGAGATAAAACTGTCAGGCTTGCGTGGTCGTGGAGGCGCGGGCTTTCCTACCGGTATTAAATGGGAGTCTTGTCGCGATGTTGAGTCAGATCAAAAGTACGTTGTGTGTAATGCGGATGAGGGCGATCCGGGTGCCTATTCCGATCGTTACCTATTAGAGGCGCAACCGCATCGGGTTATTCTTGGGATGATAGTGTGTGGCTACCTCACGGGTGCTCATGAAGGCGTTATCTATATTAGAGGCGAGTATCCTGAGGCGATCAAATCTATCGATAACGTTATAACAATATTTCGAGAGAATAATTTATTAGGTCAAAGTATTTTGGGCTCGAATTTTGAATTTGATCTTCATGTTATTGAAGGTGCTGGAGCCTATATCTGTGGTGAAGAAACGGCTTTGATTGCATCCATCGAAGGACGACGCGCTGAAGTGGACGTACGGCCTCCTTTTCCCACGGAACAAGGCCTTTTTAAAAAACCGACAGTTGTTAACAACGTCGAGACCTTTGCCGCTATTCCAACACTATTGGATATCGGTGGTCAGCGTTATCAAGATTTGGGTAGCGGTAAATCAAAGGGGACAAAATTGGTATCACTAGATGCCGGCTTTAATAAGCCCGGCATCTATGAAGTTGAGTTGGGTACGTCTTTAGATATCGTAATTGACGAATTAGGGGGAGGCTATAAACAGCCGGCGAAAGCGCTTCACATCGGTGGTCCTCTTGGGGGGATAATTCCGATACAAAAAACCCAAAATTTGAATTTAGATTTTGAATCCTTTTCTGAAAACGGTTTTTTATTAGGGCATGCCAGTATCGTATGTATTCCAGAAAGCATGGCGATGATCGATTATATTGAACATCTGTTTCAATTTACTGCCGCTGAATCCTGTGGAAAGTGTTTTCCTTGTCGGCTGGGATCTACGCGAGGCAAGGAGATGATGAGTCAGGCTAAAACGGGTCATTACAAAATTGAACCGCAATTACTAGCGGATTTATTAGATACTATGGAAAGAGGTTCCTTATGTGCCTTAGGTAGTGGCTTGCCCCTACCCATTACCAATGCACTCACCTATTTTCAGGACGAGTTGGCCCCGTATTTCTCCAGTAGAATCCCCTCCGTGAACATAAACTAGTGATGTTGTCATGAAAAGCGATCAAGAACCTGACCGGCGAACTGCAGTTTTAGATGGTGTCGAGTATCCTATCATTGTGGGAGAAACGATTCTTCAGTTTTCGAAACGTCATCAGGGAGAAAATACCATCCCTACTTTGTGTGATGACCCTCGTCTTAAACCTTATGGTGCCTGTCGAGTTTGTTCCGTTGATGTGGCTTTAGCAGTGAACGGGGCAATTAAAACTGTCGCTTCCTGTCATACGCCAGTGTCTGATGGGATGCAAATTCAGAGCAATAGTCCCTCAATACAAAAATTACGGAAGAATATTGTTGAGCTGGTATTAACGGATCACCCGTTAGATTGTTTAACGTGTGAGGTGAATGGAAATTGTGAGTTGCAAGATGTTGCAGCTCAGGTGGGAATTCGTGAAGTGCGGTACGTTGATCCAAAGTCTCACTTGGATAAAAAGAAAGATGCCACCCATCCGTATATGCGTATGGATTTATCAAAGTGTATTAACTGTTCCCGTTGTGTGCGAGCTTGTGATGAGATTCAAGGGGAATTTGTTTTAACCATGTCGGGGCGGGGTTTCGATTCATCGATTACCTTGGATAACGATGTCTTGTTCGGAAATTCGAGTTGTGTATCTTGTGGGGCTTGCGCGGAAACTTGTCCAACTGCAGCCATCAGCGATAAATTCCAATCAAAGTCCATGGAGGCTGACCGCACCGTTCGAACGGTTTGCTCCTATTGTGGAGTGGGTTGCAATCTAGAGGTGTCGGTGAAAAATAATGAAGTCCTTTCTATCAAGGCACCCTGGGATGCCGAAGTGAATCAAGGCCATACTTGTTTAAAAGGGCGATACGCTTTTCGGTTTTATAATCACCCGGATCGTTTACGTACACCCTTTATTCGAAAAGGTAAGGATCTAGTGTCTGCAACTTGGGATGAGGCTTATGATTATATTGTCGATAAATTGCAGACGATTATTAAGGATAATGGGCCAGATGCCGTTGCTGGTATTTCTTCATCTCGATGTACCAATGAAGAAAACTATTTAATGCAGAAATTTATTCGGGCAGTGGTGGGCACGAATAATATAGATTGTTGTGCTCGAGTTTGTCATTCGCCAACCGCCTTTGGCCTGCAGAAAAGTTTCGGTACTGGAGCCGCAACCAATTCGATAGACGATCTGAATATGACGGATGTGATTTTGGTGATTGGTGCGAATCCTACATCGGCTCACCCAGTGACAGGGGCGAAGATAAAGCAGCAGGCCATGAAGGGGAAAACGCTTATTGTTATTGATCCAATAAAAACAGAGTTGGCTAAGTTAGCCAACTTTCATTTGCAGTTACGCCCCGGTACCAATGTGGCGATGCTGAATACGTTGTTGTATTTTATTGTTGAAGATAAGCTAGTTGACCATGAATTTGTAGGCTCACGATGCGAAGATTATGAAAGCTTTGTTCGTCAATTAGAAAAGCTTGATCTTGCGGAAATGTCGAAAATAACAGGGGTGGACAATGAGCTGGCTCGGCTTGCTGCTCATGCTTATGCGACATCTTACAATGCTATGTCTTTCCATGGTTTAGGTGTCACCGAGCATAGCCAAGGCAGTAAAACGGTGATGCTCATTGCTAATTTGGCGATGATTACGGGGCATATTGGTCGAGCAGGAGTGGGCGTGAATCCCTTACGTGGACAAAACAATGTGCAAGGTGCTGCTGATATGGGCTGTCAGCCGCATCAGGGGGCCGGTTATTATCCGATGGATGATCCTGCTAACCAGTCATTCTATACGGAAAAATACGGAGTGCCGAGCCCGGTTACGGAAGGCAAAAAAATCCCAGAGATGTTTTCCGCAGCGAAAAGCGGAGAATTGAAAGCCCTGTGGATTATGGGTGAAGACGTGGCTCAAACTGATCCCAATACCCGCCATGTTGTTGACAGTCTTTCAAAGCTAGACCTCTTGGTGGTGCAGGAGATATTTTTTACCGAGACCGCAAAATTGGCGCATGTCATCTTGCCTGCGGCTTCTTTTCTCGAAAAAAGCGGTACGTTTACCAATGGTGAGCGCCGTGTGCAGCGCGTTCAAGCGGCAATCAAGCCAATAGAAGGGTCAAAAACTGACGGCCAGATTATTGTGGATATTATGAATCGAATGGGGTATTCACAAGCGGATTACGATCCGGTGACACTGTTAGAAGAGATTGCAGGAGTTGTGCCCTTCTTTGAGGGCGCGAAATGGGATGGGCTAGGTGACCAAGGGAAACAGTGGCCAATCCAAGAAGATGGTCAAGGTACGTCGATTCTTCATGTTAATGAGTTTAGGCGCGGTAAGGGGCAATTTAATTTTTTCCCTTTTGAAGAAACAGCGGAATTACGAAATAACTCAGATCAGTATCCGATGATTCTAACCACAAGCCGAGTATTGCAGCACTATAATGCAGCGACAATGACTCGTCGAACGGAAAACAATGATATCGTGAATGAAGATATTCTATTGATAAACCCGAAAGATGCACGCAAAAAAGGCTTGAAGACAGGCGATACTGCACGGCTATTTTCGGGGCGGGGCGAGGTGGTGTTAAAGGTTGAAATCTCGGAAAAAATAAAACCGAATATCGTATTCACCACCTTCCATTTTCCTGAGCAGATCGTCAATAACGTGACTAGTGATGTCGTAGACGAAGAAACCCATTGTCCTGAATATAAAGTCGTAGCTGTGGATATAGAAAGAGTCGCTTAGTATCCGTTTAGGATTTGTTTAGGATTTGTTGAGATCAATTCGTATTTATCATTGTAGGCTCGCTCAAGTAGGGTAGTATACGGAAAATTAAATTGTCATGAGAGGGCGTTTTATGCTGACCGCTGCGAAGAATTCGATTTCTAAAAAAATGTTTAATAAAATTCAACTTCCCGATAATGTTGGGGATGTCATTCGCTATAATCCCGAAGACGAATGTGATCCAGAAATTGCAGGAATGAGTCATCAAGAAGTCCAATCTATTTGGACCGCCGTTGTTGATTTATATAAGACCGGTATGTACCCAGGGCTGGGCTTTTGTCTACGTCGTGACGGTCATGTTGTCCTTAATCGAACGCTCGGTCATGCTCACGGAAATGGGCCTGATGATACGGCAGCGACTGCAAAAACTGTACTGACCCCTGAGACTCCTATGTGCCTGTTTTCAGCTTCTAAGGCCGTTACTGCTGTGTTGATGCATATGTTGGTGGAGCGTGGACTGATTAATTTGTCTGATCCGGTTAGCAAGTATTTACCTCGCTTCTCCTCTCACGGCAAGGATAAAACCACTATTCTACAGATGCTGAGTCACCAAGGGGGAATCCCTGTATTGCCTGAAGGTTTGGATATTGAATTGAATTCGATGTTTGATCAAGAAACAGTAATAGACATTCTCTATGACATGAAACCTATTTGGCCAGCAGGGGATAGAGTAGGCTATCACGCAGCGACTAGCGGATTTATTTTTGCGGAAATAGTGAAAGTGGTTACCGGTAAAGATATCAGGAGTTTTCTTGATGAAACTATTAGAAATCCGTTGGGGTTTAAATATTTCAACTATGGCATTGGCGCGAAAGATCTTGATAAAGTGGCCACTGAATATTATACCGGTGCCACTCTTTTTCCACCGGTCTCAACCTTCTTGGCGAATGCGTTAGGTGTGCCCATTGATGAGGTGATTGAGCTTTGTAACGATCCAGGCTTTAAGCAAGCGATTATTCCTTCTGCCAATATACTCGGTACTGCTGAAGAGGTGAGTCGTTTTTACCAGATTCTATTGGATGGTGGAGAACTGGATGGGAAGGTGATAATGAGCCCTGAAACAGTCTACAGCGTGGTTGCACCCGTGACTGAGAAGGTGATTGATGACACGATCAAAATCCCTATTCAATATAGTGCGGGTTTGATGCTAGGCCGAAAGCGCTTCAGTCTATACGGACCTAAAACGAAATCGGCTTACGGTCACATGGGCTTTGCTAATAATTTCTGTTGGGCAGATCCTGATCGCGAAATTGCAGTTGGCTTACTGACTTCAGGTAATCCAATTATAGGGAATCATATGGGCAAGTTATTTGGATTATTGGGTTCGATCTCTAAAAACTGCCCTATGATGTAGTGTGTGCAAATTTTTATTTACCCTGTTTTAACGATTAATAAATGATATAAGTTTGGGAGGTATCTTCTTCCAGCTTATATCAGCTTTCTTCAAGCTGCCCTCAACTTCTTTCCAGCTGCCTTCAACTTATATCAATCACATGATTAAGAAATCGAATAATTGTACCCACTTCTTTTTCTGAAAACGATTCAGTTAGTTTTGTGTTTAACTCTTGCAGCATCGGGCCGACATTTTTTAATATTTTGTTACCTTTGTCGGTAATGAATACTCGGGTTGCCCGACCATCTGTAGAGCACGGTTTTTTTTCAATGAGCTCATTCGCTTCCATTCGGTTGGTGAGTCCGGTGATGGCCGAATTATTCAGTTTCAGTGCCTCCCCCATTTCTTTTAGCAAAGAGCCTTGAATCCCGTTAATAGCCAATAATGCTGCTGCTTGCACCGAGGATATACCCACTCGATGTTCAGTTTCAGAATCGACGTAATGGAGTAATTTTCGTTGGCTTTGATTGATAAGAAAAAATAGTCGCTGTTCCGTCATCTTAAATTTAGAATTTCCTTAGCGTGTATTCCATCAATATTATGGTGGGGCAATTAGTTCATTAGGTACTGTTTGGTCGAGTGCTGGGATTTTCGGTGTGTGTTATTTCAAAAGGGAGAGAATATCATTGTTAAGTGTCTTTTTTAGGCTAGAGTAGGTGGCTTGGTTTTTCGAAGTGTAGGGCAGAAGTAATTTGCTGGATTCATCGAGAAGTGAGTTTTCTGACGCGATAGAATCGACGATTTCTTTTGTAAGGGCTTCAGGTCCGGCATAGCGTTTGCCGCTCAATATTGATTCTCGTACTACGCGCATAGACAATTTACTTTTAAGCAAAGCGCTCATATAAGGATGTAAATTCATCCCTAGGTCAATTTCAGGCAGGCAAAAATAGCCTCTGTCCTCTCTCATGCAGCGAAAATCGCAACAGAGAGCGAGCATGGCACCGGAACCGAAGGCGTGTCCATTCACTGCCGCAACACTGGGCACTCCCAAACTCAGCAAACGAGAAAATACACGTAAAGATTCCTCTATAAAATCATTCATTTTATCGCCGCAACTGGCAAGGTAATCGATGTCGTATCCTTGAGAGAAATTTTTTCCGTCACCGGTGACGACGAGGGTGAGGTCACCGGTGTCTTGTTCTATTTGATCCAAGGCCTCGTTCAGGTCGTCAACTAAAATGTTAGTGAACTTGCCTTCACCTAGAAGCTTTAGGGAGTATTGGTTAGCTGTTTTTTCTAGATTTATACTCTTCATTTCTGTTTCTACTGAACCTTTCTTGTGAATGTCGAAATAGGATATGTTACGTATGCGTACTAATATACTGCGTATGCGTAGTACCGTCAATTAAGTGTAGACGATGAATGAAACGTAGCAACTAGCTTGACCGTAATGTGGGCATAAATAAGCGTTAACTGTGCATAGTACCGAGAAGCATAGTTTGAGGAAGTGTTGAGTTTGATTTATTATGTTAATCGTTGCTGGGGGTAACTAATTTGAATGAAATTGTTTCGCGAGAAGCAAGCCCACGACCTTCGATATTTAAAACGAAACGATATAATCATATTAAGGAAGAAAACATGAAACTGAGCAATTCTCTAAAAGGCCTATCAACGGCAGTTACATTTTCGTTACTTTCAGCCTGTGCATCAAACCCAACCACTTCCACTACGGCTCCCGCTGCACCTAAAGCTAAATTACCTAGTTGGGTGATGATGCCTATCATTGAAAATGGGATTGCTGATACCCAGTGTGTTCAAACCACAGCTGATTTTAATATATTGAAGAATAAAGCGACTGCCCTGGCTCGAGCGGAGCTGGTCAAGCAAATTGAAATTAAAGTTAAAGCTATGGATAAGACGTATCAGCGATTAACGGATACGAATGAAGGTTCTTCGACGGGTAGTACTTTTGAATCTGTTTCCAAGCAATTAGCGAATAAGACACTTTCTGGAAGTCGTGCAACAAAAGTAGATTACATCGATTTCCCGGATAACACACAAAAGTTATGCGTTATGGTTACCATGTCTCCCGAGTTAACTGAGTCGTTGTTCAAAGGTTTAGTCAAAGAATCAGGACAAAATATTTCTCCTAGAAACGAAGCGGTATTGTATGAACGCTTTCTTGCTAAGAAAGCAGGTGAAGAAATGGAAGCTGAGTTCAAAGCACAGCAATAAACTGCTAAGTAAGTACAACAGTAAGTACAACAACACGAAAATTGATTGGGTAAATGTAGCTCATTTTCCCAATCCTCTATCTTGCAATCTCACCGCTTTTCAATAAAAGGATTCGATCATGAAAAGGAGCCGTTTAGCCGTCTTCAGTTTGGTGGCCTTGCTCAGTATTCCTGGAACAGATTTATTTGCTAACGACCCCTTTGCAGAAATGGACGCATCAATTGACGAGGATTCGATTGCGGGAAAGAAAAAAGAAAAGTCTGACTTTGATAGGTACAAACGGCAACAAATAAACTCATTTGAAGATTATAAGAAAAAGCTTGAGCAAGAGTTTGCAGAGTTTAAAAAAATATCACAGCAGGAAACCACCGCTTATCGCCAGAAACTGGGTAAGGTTTGGGATAAAGCTGAATTATCGTCACGTAAAGTTTGGATAGAGTATTCGAAAAATCTGAAGGAAAAGAAAACAGTCGATTTTGAAAAACAAACAATTACCATAGCGAAATCGGACGTAATGAAAGATGCAGATGTTAGCGATAAAGAACTAAAAGTATCCTTAAAGAGCATCGTTACCAAAAATAAAGCGGAAGCATTTCAAGATGATGCTCTTGCGCAAGCCATTGAAAAGAAGAGTAAGGAGAAAATTAGCCTACTGAAAACAGCTGAAGTTAAGGCTAGCCCTATTCTTATCCCGGAAGTGAAGGGCCAGCCAGAGCTTAGCGATAAAGAAATCGATGAAATCGTGGATCGCATGCTTAAGCTAAGCAAGAGAAGAGAGGCCCTAGACAAACGCGGAAAAAAGGTGGTTACCGTAGAAGTGCCGATGGATGTAATCGATAAAAAATTGGCAGAAAAAGATAAGTCAGATACAACGAAAACCAATTTGAAATCTACATCTAAAAGAATGGCCGATCTAAGGATCAATAAATTGCCTCGTCAAGCCCGTATGATTGAAAACGATGTGAATAAGTTTTCCGCAAACTCCAATCTTGATGCGTCACTTGTCTATGCGATAATAGAAACGGAATCGGCATTTAATCCAATGGCTCGTTCACCTATTCCTGCTTATGGTCTTATGCAGATTGTTCCAACTTCCGCAGGTCAAGATGCAACGGCCCAGTTGTTTGGTAAGGCAAAAATATTATCACCTTCCTATTTGTATAGTTCAGACAAAAATATAGAAGTCGGGGCAACCTATCTTAATATATTGTTTTATCGTTATTTGAAAGGTATTCGTAATGAAGAAAGCCGGTTGTACTGCACTATTGCAGCGTACAATACTGGGGCGGGTAACGTGGCGAAGGCCTTTACCGGCAAGCGTCGAATTAAGCCCGCATTGTCAAAAATTAATGCGTTAACACCACAGCAAGTTTATGATCATTTGGTTGAAAACTTACCCTATGAAGAAACGCGAAAATATTTAGCGAAAGTAAGAAAGAGAATGCCGAATTATTAGATGGGCTCAGCTTCTTACTTGTTTTCGATGTTTAAGCAACTTCTAATGATGAACCAGTGGGGTTAAATTAATGGAAAAAAATCGCGCGGATCAAATTAAAAGTCAACTTCGGCAAGAGCTAAGGGAAGAGTTGCAGGATACTATTGAAGAAGAAATTCAGGAAGAACTAGAAGAAGCACAAGCGGTACTAAAGAAAAAAACGGCATCTCAATTTATATTTTCAATATCTAAAGGTTCTTTCTTTGCGGTGGTGGCGGTTATCATGGCTCTGGGTCAATATTCTGAAGCCGTTGTGCTAATAAGTGACAGTGTCGCAACGGTACGCTCAATCTTCACCAATGATATTGAATATGAGCTGATTTCTAAAATTCATGTGGGCAATACCGAGTCTTATATGGAAAGCTTGCTGGGAAGTCCGCAGGTATCAAAATCGATAGACAATGAAATTACGGCAAATTATTTTTTTAATAAAAAGTATTTGTTAACCCTTTTTATTAAAGAATCACGCGTCACCGCATTTACCATTTTACCTTTGAAAGCAGATTTTCAGCCCGAAACAATTCAAACAGTGGAAGGCGCAAAGGCACTAGGAGAAGCTAATTTTATTGCCTATCCGGGCAACCCTCAACTTTATGTACTCAATCATGCAAAGACGGCTAGCTATTACTTAGAAAGTTTGGATAAGGGACGCACGGGGCTGTTTGTGCAAAGCTATCTCGGGCTAATGTCGTACTCTGTTGATGCGGAATCCATTAATCTTGCTGCTCTCTATAAGGCCGAGGTACATGGTACAGAGCAGGAGATATTGAAATTGCAAACCCAGTTTCGTGAATCTGAATTCCCCAATTTTTATGGAGAAGGTGAATTGAATCTGGAGTTAATTGAAAAGAGTATTTTGACGGGTGCGGAACTTAGCAGCTATTTCGGCCAACTCTAAACAGGTCTTGTTCATCTCATGAAAGTTTTCGTAAATCCGTTACAACGTGCGTCTTTTATACTGGTCACGTTTTCGATGCTCAGTGCTTGTGTCATCCGGCAAGAAAATACATTACCCACTACAGCGGTATACCCTGGACTCGAGTCACAACCCTGCTGGCTCGAACGCCCCGTCAATGGCGAGAGTATTGGCCAATTTGGTTTGGCTCGAGATATCTATATCGGTGGTGAAACACCAAAAACTAAAAGTCGAAAACGTGCCGTAAATAGTTTGGCCGATTACATGGCGTTAGATACCAATATCAATCACATATTAAACGATATTGATGATGATACTTTGTCGATAGAGCTAAAAGGTAGGACTTTGCACTTTGTTAATGACTTTAGTATTGACGGATATGTTTATAGTTATGCGATGCTCGATAATGCATTGACTGCGGCATCGCAACAATGTGCCGCTAAAGTTTGCGATCTAGCTGCTTGCGATCCAAGCTGGTTGTGTACTCCTTCAAAAAACGAACAAATTGCAATGTTAGGTGTGAGCTATTTAGCTACGAGTCCTGTGGAGCAACATTATAAATCAATTGAGAATGCACTGTTGCAAGCGGAATACATGTACGGTGTTAAGGTTGAATCTAGCAAGGATTTGAGGCAGGTTGATAGTCAGTACATTCGATATAATATATTGCGGCAACAAAATTATGTGAGCACGGGTGAAAGAGAGCGCTTATCTTACGCTGTCACTGATCGCTGTTATTCGGAGAGTACCTTGTTCAGTCGGGTTGCTTTATACGGGAATGTAAGCCATTCAAAAATAAAGCCCATTGTTGATATTCAGTGGCTTACTAATCCGAAATATTTGGGTTACGACGGGGCGATTGGTGCGGTGCAACGTCCGGTGGCTTCCGGTTTGCTGTCGGATCAAATTAAACTCGCGATAAAGCGAGCTGCAATCGAATTGGCATTTGAAAAAGAAAGTAATGTATCTGAAGAGCTGGTGGTCGTCCAATATAAAAGTGGAAACTCGTTGTTGATAAGGTACATCAATGAAGAGACAAATGTGGAGCTGAAAGCAAAAGTACTCAGCATTCATTTTAAAGAAGGCGAGGATCACACACTTGAGGTGTTTGCCTGGCTTGCTCGGCTTGACTAGACCTAGTGTTCTGTTCTATTTCCTCGGCACCCAAAGGTAAAGTCAATGTATTGTACTTTGACCTGATCATGCAGACGTATTTTATCACGTAACTTTTCATCTTTTACTTTTATGTAAGCTTTGTAGGGCTGTACGGCGATCACTTTGGCTTTGCCTAGCACTAATAGACCACTTGAATTTTTTCGTAATAGATTTAATTTATTCCCTTTCTTGAAGCCTGCGGCACTACCTGAAGAAATTAGGTAAATGTGATTCTCTCCGTCACTATAGTATTCTTCGATATAGGCTTGAGGTGCGAGGTATTTTTTCAGTGATTTCGCATTACAAGAAACGATTTTTTTCAAAACCTTGGCATGAGTAATTTGGTATTCATTCTGAGCCTCAGGTATTGAATGGTAGGGGACGCAGGTATCGTACATGTCGATAGAAAATGAATCTTCTACATCCATACCAAAGTGCTTAACCCGCATTAATGAAGGAAGGCTTAAAACTTCGACTTGAAATCCTGATTTAAGATCATATTTACACGATCCTGGGCGCTTTTTCTTAGAAAATGGAATCCAAATAGGTTTAGTGAATTTATTTTCTAATGATGACTTTGTTAGTGATCCTTTAACGTAGAACCGAACTTTTTGTTCTCCGCCTTGATTGAGCTCTGTTGAGTTCTTTCGGGCTCTTTCAATTTCCTCGATTAATTTTACCGTTTGTTGGTCTTCGGGATTCTTAATCTGTATACCTTCAGCTCTCAAGTTATGCTGTATACTTTCTTCGATTTTACTCTTTAAGGCCAATGTATCTTGTCTGAGATCAGTGCTGACATTCCAGATGATTTTCATTGCTTGGCCATCTAGCTCGGAGGCATGAGGAATCCATTTTGAATTCTCTAAAGTCGGCAAGTGTCGTATAGGAGGTGGGTCATAGGCGTCATTATTGAAAATGCTATCAATGGTTTTACATCCGGGCATCGCGCTAGAAATGAATGTCATTACTAGTATTAATCTTATGAATCGCAATTAACTGTTCCTTTGGTTTAAATTCAATAAATTGATTTGAATTAGTTTAGTCATTAATCGAATGGCTAACAAAATGGCCCATAAGATTGATATTATCTAATTGAGAAAACATGTCGTCGTTGACAATTTGAAGTGCCTGCTTTCTACCGCTGTAAGATGCGCCTTGGGCTCGTAGATTGAATGTCGACAATACGTGATCTCTAGAGGATTTTAAACTCACCGACAGAATACCATTAACATAATACTCTTGACCGATACGCTGATATTGATATTCGGGTCTAATTTCCACATAAGATGGGTTGGTCCACAGACCTATGGGGTTTAGCCAAGATAAGTTTTTTTCTACGGCTATTTGGTGGTGTTCAAGTTTATTGCTCACCATGTCGTATACTGTTGCGGTATTGGTTTTATTTTTGATTGCGAGCGCACGGGTTCCATAGCTAATATCCAGTTTCGTAAAATAGGCTTCTACTAGCTTATCTTCGCTGGGATAAGTTTTCTTTTTAATTTGATTGAGTAGGCTAATGTTGCGCGCAATACGCTTTGCTGCTGAAAGATTTTGTCGTAATTTCCACCATTGTAGAAAGGATTCTGCTGGATTGTTTTTTAGCGCGAGTTCCACCTTTCTTGCATCAGTTTTGATTTCATTCCTCAACTGAATGGCTAAGTCACTCTTCAGCATTGCTAGCAGAACAAAATAACGGTTACCTAATTTTTTCTGTTGGGTCACGTGTGCTTGTGAAAGGCTAATGTTTGAAACTTCCACAGTGGTGGTCTGCTGATAGATTTCGCGGTTGTACCTTCCATCACTTGCGATGTAAATTTGGACGTAATCACTAACGGTTGAGTTTAAACTTGCCGCCATGGTGCTTCTTGCATTCATTTCCGCGTCATACAGGCTAACGCCTTCACCCACAGCGTAATAGGTTAAGGAGTCGTCTGGGCCGTTAGATACCCATTGGGGTAAAGAGGGGGCGGTCACACACCCAGAAAGAGAGAAAGAGACGTAAAGTAAGCAGACTAGAACACGTAACTGTTTGAAACCAAAAAAAACGATGCTTGTTTCTAGAAGCTGACAATTATCAGTGTTTTGTTGCTTTGTGGCTGTCAACTCGTTCAACACAGCCCTATTTTTTCGCAAAATGTTTTTTTCGATGGAATTTTCACATAGTCACCAATTTTTATTTTACCTGCATCCTTTTTCTTAACTTCTATCCAAGAGTATTTCTCCCCCGGTTTACCGTAAACCTTCCCTTTTGAGACTTCTTTTTCCTCTACGCTGATCTCGTCACTTAGGGGGTTCTCATAGTTTTCAAGCCCATAAAATATGACTTTAGCCTTCGCTTTGAATCCCATTGACGAGCCGCGATTGATTTTGAAATAGTGTCTCTTTTTGTTCTTCCTGTGTTCTAAAACATAACCTTTGACTGCAAAATAATTTTCGAGATTCGTTCGGCTTTTTTTGACCGCAGAAATTGCAGCTTCCCTTGCTAGTCCGGCAGCAGATTTATTATTAAAGGGGCAATTGCTAGAACGGGTATCAGAACTGCTTCTCTCTGTGCCTTTAATTGATAGTCCAGTAGAAAAATTGAGAGCGGGTAACTTATATATTCTTAAATTGGCCGCTACCTTTGCGGAATAGTGACATCTCGCAGGATTGACATGTTTTTTCCCTTCATCGTCAGTCCAGTACGATCGTTCAGTAAACCTGGAGCCAATGCTTGCGCCAGAGACTGTACCGGTGATCGCATAGTCTGCGATGTTTGGGCCTTCATATTCTTGTAGCCCCTTCAATTCACTTAACTGAATTTCTTTTTGTAGCTGTTGGGCAAGGTTTCTGTCGATGATTTCTACTGCGCCCGTAGCAACGGCAATCTGCTCCAAGGTTGTTCCAATGGAGTGTCCTAAACTAGCGCTCTTTGCTAAATCAATGCCCTGATCACTAGGGTTGAAAATAACTAATTTGACTTTGGCACCGGTGATTTCTTGCTTGGTCGGCATAATATCTGCTTTTGGTGTATTCACTCGCTCTAAGCTAGAAGGGTCAACTTTTGATCCAGCTGAGACGAAACTAGAATACAGAGCAATACAGCTAAAACTCATGACTAACAAAATACGATTCATTTTTTCTCCAAGTTGTAAATAAAATGATGATATTCGATTGGGGGAACTGAAAAATGGAGATTGTGTGCGACGAATATTTCCGATCTACACACGATTTATATTATTTTTTCTTATTCAATCCTAGCATTTGATATATGCCGTGCTTGTTGCTGAGCTTTTTAACCAGTTTCCCGAAAGCAAGTTGTCTGCTTGTTTCGAAGTTTGATACCGAGGAACCATATAACTGGTAGGCTTCATTACCTATGAGTTGCCCTGATTTTGTTTTAGTTAGGACATTAAAATTAATGTTAACGCTTTTCGTGGAGAAGATGTCTTGCTCAGCTATAGTGCCTTGTATTTCCAAAATACTGTCAGCGCTAGTGCGGTTTGTGACTTGAAAACCATTAGTTTGAAGCATCTTTTTTATTTGAGTAGTAAGGGGAGTGAATTCAGAATTGGATGTGAGAAAAAATCGAGTGTTTTCCGATAGGTGTTTTTCTTTTTGCTCGTATTGACGGTAGCCGTCTAAATAGTGTTGGAGGTTCGCTTGGGGATCAGCGGCATTAATTAGATAAATAAGAGGTCGAGCCTGATTGCTTAATTGAATGGACCTGTTGTATCTGACGAGTTGGATCAGTTTGTTTTTCGCCTCCACATTTTCAAGCACTGTCTCTATTTTGCTGGTGATCTGACTTAACTGGTTTTGTTTGTCTTTTATAAATGCAGCGCGAGACATAGAAATTATTACGTAATATTGTCCCGCCTGTTGAGCTGTTTTTAAAACCTCATAACTTGTCAATTTCGTCTCTTTTACTTGAGTCTTAATTCTTTGCTTATAGGTGCTGTCCAAGTGGTTATTTTGTAAATAAGTCCTATTTTCTGTTTCACTTTTGATATGGGTCGCCAATTTTCCCGCAATATCTTTCAATGCACTTTGCTTTGCACCATCCAGGCTATAACCCTCGCCGATACCATACATATTATCAGTATCATCTCCTGGTGGAGACTTTACCCATTCTGGAAGAGTTGCGTGTTGTGTGGTTTGATTTTGAGATGATGCATTTTTTGAAGGGTTAGCGAGACATGCTGTTAGGCCAGTAATTAAGGTAAGTGTTAGTGGAACTGCAACGAAATATCGCGTTAATCTATCAAAATTTGGCCGAATCATGTTCAGTTTCCAATAATGTAGTTGTAATAAAGATATCCTAGGGGTTATCAAAAACGGGTTGTGTGTCGAATTAATTGGAAGCATTCTATGCTAAGGATCTTTATATATAAAGCGCAATGTGGAGTTGTTCCGATGGCGGGATTTACCGCGCATATTGACATGTTAGCGTGAACTCATAAGATGCTTTCGGTTTTTCATACGGTTTGACTAATTAGGGTGTATAAGCCTCAGTAGCCTCTTGTTAAGTGATGCAATCCTGTTGTCTAGATTTAGTGAGCAAGTGTTAAAGAGTGCATAGGCCTATACTGATGATTGAATCGTAGTGAGTGACGTACACTGTTATATACAGTCTATTAAAAATCGAGTGTGAAGGTTAGAGGGATAAAGGGAGATAAATCGGTGAGCCAATTCTTGTTATCAATTGATCAGGGTACCACCAGTAGTCGGGCAATCGTGTTCGATGAACAAGGCAATAACAAGGGCCAAGGACAGAAGGAATTTACGCAATATTTTCCACAAGATGGTTGGGTTGAACATGATCCGGAGGAAATCTGGCAAACAACATTGGATACTTGCCGTGAGGCTATCCTAGAGGCGGGATTAAATGCAAAGGACATTGTTGGTATCGGAATTACCAATCAGCGTGAGACCACGATTGTTTGGGATCGAAAAACGGGTGAACCGATTTACAACGCCATTGTTTGGCAGGACCGGCGTACCGCGACATTTTGTGCTGAGCTGAAAAAACAGAATCGAGAAGAGGAGGTTCAATCTAAAACGGGTTTGTTAATTGATCCTTACTTCTCAGGAACTAAAATCAAGTGGATTTTGGATAATGTGGACGGCGCACGAGAAAGGGCTGCCAAAAATGAATTGGCTTTTGGGACCATTGATACTTTTCTCCTTTGGCGTTTAACGGGTGGGAAATCCCATAAGACAGATGCGACTAATGCCTCCCGAACTCTGTTGTTTGATATTCACCATCAGCGCTGGGACAAGTCATTGTTAGAAGCGCTTGATGTACCTGAAAATATGCTGCCCAGTGTGGAAGACAGCAGTGCCGATTTTGGCGAGACGGCTAGTGAATTATTTGGCGCGCCAATTCCCATTATGGCAATGGCTGGAGATCAGCATGCGGCACTTGTGGGGCAAGCTTGTTTTTTGCCTGGGATGGCAAAGAGTACCTATGGCACCGGTTGTTTCTTAATGTTGAATACGGGTGGTCAAGCCGCAAAAAGTCAAAATAAATTATTAACGACTATAGCTTATCGGCTCAATGGTGAAGTGACCTATGCGATTGAAGGTAGCATTTTTATCGCCGGGGCGGCTATTCAATGGCTCCGTGATGGATTGCGACTTGTGGAAAGCGCAGCAGAAACGGAAGCCATCGCAGAGAGGGTAGGGAATGATCCTGGCATTTATCTTGTTCCGGCTTTCACGGGTTTAGGTGCACCTTACTGGGACCCTGATGCGAGAGGAGCGATTCTTGGTATTACACGTGATACGGGTGCGGACGAAGTGGTGACTGCGGGATTGCAGTCAGTTTGCTATCAAACGGTGGAGCTTGTGGAAGCGATGTTAAGCGACAGCTTGTCCGATGAGGCTTCGTCGATGGGTGCGCCTGAATTATCTCAGCCCACAGTGTTGCGTGTAGATGGGGGGATGGTGATGAATAATTGGCTGGTCCAATTTCTTGCCGATATTATGAATGCAGAAGTAGATCGCCCTTTGGTGACGGAAACAACGGCTCTGGGTGTTTCTTTTTTAGTTGGGTTGCAAGCGGGTATCCATCATTCTTTGGAGGACGTTGCGAAACTTTGGCAGTGTGAGAGACGATTTGTCCCTGCGATGGATGAAGCGCAACGAAAAAAGCAAGTCAATGGTTGGAAGCAAGCCGTCAACCGAACGCTCAGTTGAAATCACTATCGTCGAAACAGCTACTTTCGGTAATATTCACAAAGACCCTATTGCTTGCGAGTAGTGGCTCTTAGTTCAACTCAATTCAAATTAAATGAGTACGTTAGCCACTATAGAGTGGTGATAGGCGAAATCGTCAAAATCAGATTTAAACAGATTGTGATCTGATTCTGATTGGGTGGGCCAGGCTCATCACGGTAACATGATGGCACAAGGTGGATACTGAAACTTCAGTTCGGATTGAACACGATAGATTCGAATGAGTGTAGGAAAAAGGAGTCAGTGGTCTAGTCTTAAAGACATGATCTTTAGGTTCTAGCGACTAAATTCTAAGGTTTCAATATTATCGCGTAGAGGTGTTAAGTGTCGGACGATTTAACTAAGGATAAACACTTTAAGCAAATTCTATATGGATTAGCTGTTGCTGCGGTACAGACTATCTTTTGTTGGGCCTGTTATTACGTTGGCCTATTTCGCATGGAGTTTATTGATTTCGTTTATCTGTTTTCTGCTTGCTGGGCAGGACATCTTCTATTTGTAGCAGCCGCTTTTAGCGGATTTCATAAATGTTTAAATCTCGATAGTCTCATTTTGCCGCATATGGTTTGGAATGGCATCTGGTTTCTCGTGTCAGCCTATTACTTAGATCGTATGCGAATCAGCGTGATGATGATGTTTTTGCTGGTGATGTTAATCGGTTCTTTTAGGATAAAATTACCAGGGTTTATGTTGCTGGCTGGGATCGCCATTTTTGGATATGGCGGTGTGCTTTATTTGTTAGGGCAGTTTCATCCTGAGACATTGTTTATAGCGACCGAGTTTTTACAGGAGTTAATGCAGTGGGCTGCATTTAGTCTTGTTATTTTATTCTTTGCCTGGATGGGCGCTGATATTAGCGGGTTGCGACAAGCACTGGCGGTCAAAAATAACGAGCTGAAGGATGCGTTACATCGCATCAGTGAATTAGCGGTTCGTGATGAGCTCACCGGATTATTTAATCGCCGCTATATTTCTGAGGTATTTAAAACGCAAAAAGGAATGGCAGATCGCGGTGGTCATGATTTTGTACTTTGTTATTTGGACTTAGATCATTTTAAATTGGTGAATGATAACTACGGCCATAGCGTGGGCGATGAGGTTCTAAAAGCTTATGCTAAAATCGCGCAATCTCATGTGCGAAGTATCGACTACTGTTCTCGTTTTGGAGGAGAAGAGTTTGTCATTATTTTGGTGAAGACAGAAATCAATGGAGCGCATAAGGTCGTTGATCGCATTCGGCATAGTGTTGAAAATTACAATTTTCAGTCGATTGCCCCAGGTTTGAAAGTGACTCTTTCTGTAGGTATGTCTCAGTACCAGCCTTATGAAAGGGTGGAAGATTCGTTGGCAAGAGCGGATAGCGCTTTGTACCGAGCTAAAAATGCGGGAAGAAACTGTGTCGTGGTAGCAGACATGCCACCACGAAATATGGAAGTCGTACAGAGTGCAGGTTCATCATGAGAAAAAAACTTAAGCTGTCATGAGGAATTCAAGCAGTGCCTTTTGCGCGTGTAATCGATTTTCTGCTTCTTGCCAAACGACACTGCGGCTATCATCTAACATGTCTATGCTAATTTCTTCTCCCCGGTGGGCTGGCAAGCAATGCATGAATAGTGCATTTTTATCAGCTAGATCCATCAGGTTAGGGCTAACTTGATAGCTTGCGAACGCTTTAGCTCGATTCGTTTGTTCTTCTTCCTGACCCATACTTGCCCATACGTCAGTAACGACCAGATGTGTCCCAGAAACAGCCTTTGCTAAATCGGGAATCAGTTGCGCATGGTTTTTATTGTTTTCTAACAGAGTTTTGTTAGGTTCGAATCCTTCAGGGCAACTAATGCGTAATTTGAATCCAAATTGCTTAGCGGCATTGATGTAGGAGTTACACATATTGTTGCCATCGCCAACCCACGTAACAATTTTGTTTTTTATACTGCCGCGTTCTTCTTGAAAGGTTTGCATATCGGCTAAGAGTTGGCACGGATGATAATCGTCAGTGAGTGCATTGATCACAGGGACTGAAGCATATTGTGCAAAGGTCTCTATCTTACTGTGTTCGAAGGTTCTTATCATAATGCAATCCACCATGCCCGATAAGACTCTAGCGGTATCTTCAACAGGCTCGCCTCTTCCTAGTTGAGTATCTCTTGACGAGAGAAATATTGCGTTACCACCGCATTGAGTCATTGCAGCTTCAAATGAGACCCGTGTTCTCGTGGATGACTTTTCGAAAATCATCCCCAACGTACGATTCTTCATGGGTTCAAATAGGGTGTTTTCTTTTTGTATTTTTTTCAGCTCAATCGCGCGGGTGATTAACTGATTTAGTTCCGTTGGGGTTAAATCCAATAGTGTTAAAAAATGTCTGACCGCCATGGCTGAATCCCTCCTAGTCGGAGATTGTATTAATTGAAAACGAATATCTGAAAAAATGAATGATAGGCCTGATTACGAAAGAGGTAATTAGGCCTATTGTCTGCGAGCATCTCTGGGTGCTGATCTTAGGTTCTAGTCTTAGGTTCTAGCGTGATGAGAAATATACTCAGTCGTCATTGGCTCGAGGCACTTGCCTATCATCACCGACAAAGGCTTTGACTAGGCGACACACTGAATCAACAATCAAATCCGCTTCTTCTTCTGTGAGTATAAGAGGTGGTAATAATCTAATAACACTGTCTGCAGTGACATTAATAAGGAGTCCCTGCTCCTTGGCAAGAGGGACTAATGCACCACAAGGCTGGTCGAGTTCTATTCCTAGCATTAATCCTTTGCCACGAATGCTTTTGCAATAACTTGCACCGCCTAACTGTTTTTCAAGCTCAGAGCGCATGCGCGTTCCCATTTGATGGGCGTTTTCCATGACATTTTGTGATTTTAAGGTATCAATTACTGCTAAGGCCGCAGCACAGGCTAAGGGGTTCCCGCCATAAGTAGAGCCGTGATTTCCGGGTTGTAATGTGTTGGCCGCTTCGTTTCTTGCCATACAGACGCCGATAGGCATTCCGTTACCCAGTCCTTTTGCTGTGGTGACGACATCAGGAAGAATGCCATAATGCTGATAGGCAAAATATTTTCCAGTTCGCCCGTTACCCGTTTGAATCTCATCAAGAATCAACAGCCAGTTATTTTGATCGCAAAGTTCTCGTAGTTGTTTGAGGTAATTGTCATCAGGACAGTTGATGCCGCCTTCACCTTGAATCGGTTCTACTAAAATTGCCACGACATTTTTATTGTTTTCGGCAACCGTTTTAATGGAGTCAACGTCGTTAAAGGGAACTCTGACAAAGCCGCCTACCAGTGGTTCAAAACCGGCGTGAACCTTACGGTTGGCTGTGGCGCTCAAAGTCGCTAAAGTTCGGCCATGGAAGGAGCCATCCATCACGATAATATTAGGTGAATCGATGTCGTTTTTGTGTCCGTGAAGGCGAGCAATTTTGATTGCACATTCCACGGCTTCAGCGCCAGAGTTGCCAAAGAAGCAAGTCTCCATATCGGCTAATTGTGTCAGCTCTAAACCCAGTTGCGTTTGCAGTGGGATATTATAAATGTTGGAGGTATGGATTAGCTTGCCAGATTGGTAGTTGATGGCTTTAGTAATAGCAGGGTGGCAGTGACCTAGGCCAACGACGCCGATACCGGCGAGAGCGTCAAGGTATCTATTGCCATCTGTATCAAATAGCCACACACCTTCACCGCGCTCGAATGCAACAGGTAATCTGTTGTACGTGGGCATGAGCGGATTAACGGTGTTAGAGTTGGAAGCCATGATTTGATTCCTCTATTGTTTGGCCAAACTTGTATTAGGCAAGATCCTATTTATATAATCGTTGTTTTCTTGGCAAGCTTTTATGTATACAGGACAGCATTTAAAGCTTAGTTGTTTTCTGGAGTTTTAACTATTTGGCCTGAAAAACAGGGTATTGAAAACGAAAAATGGCAGCTCAAGCTGCCATTTACAATGATAAAGATGATAACCCTGTTTGATGTTTGAGGCAAATTCGCCTTCTTACCCTATATATCAAATGACCCTTTATAAACCGGCTATGCCCTTAAAACGATGACTGCCTAAATTCAACTATACCCAGTACCTAACTATACCCAAGTCTACACCAATAATAATCGGGATTTATCGATGCCTAAATTAGCTAAAATGCCGTCTTCGCCCATAGAACTTGGTATGTTCGCCAGTCGGATGGCGGCGGTATGTGAAGAGATGGGGGCAAACTTACAGCATGCTGCATTTTCTCCCAACATTAAGGATCGTTTGGATTTTTCGTGTGCTATTTTCGGGCCTACGGGGGAGTTGTGCGCGCAAGCAGCGCACATTCCCGTTCACCTAGGAAGCATGGCTTTCGCAATGCGCCGTATTGTTGAAGAGGTTGATTGGGCTGAGGGAGACATGTTGGTTTTAAATGATCCTTTCTTGGGGGGTACTCACCTTCCTGATGTCACCATGGTCGCGCCTCTTTTTATTGTTTGTCAGGAAAAAGGCAATTCCCAGCTCGCGGGGTTTGTGGCTAATCGTGCCCACCATGCCAATATTGGAGCGGATAGCCCTGGTTCGATGCCGCTCTCAAGTCGCTTGAGTGAAGAGGGTATTATTATTCCTCCTAGCTATATTATTCGTCAGCATGAAATTCAAAGTGCGGTTCTCTATATGCTGGTAGGCGAGGGGCAGTTGGATAACGAAGAAGAAGGCTTAGATTTAAGTGACGCGAGGTTAGGAGATTTCTCGGCCCAAGTGAGTGCAAACCGAATTGGAGTCGGTCGTTTATCAGCGTTAATTGAAGGTGTAGATATTGATACTTATCTTCGCAACCTGGACGAGTTAGATCATTACGCCGAGCGCATTGCTGCATCCGTGCTTGAGGCGATCCCCGATGGACAATACGGCTTTCAAGATGTAATGGATGACGATGGGCAGGGTCAAAAAATGGTCCTTATTAATGTAGAGGTTATTGTGTCAGGCGATGAGGTCGTTGTTGATTTTGGGGGTTCCGCGAAACAGGTTGCAGGCAACATCAATTGTCCCTTGTCCGTGGCGGCCGCTGCTGTTTATTATGTATTTCGTTGTCTTATGCCGGACTATACACCTGCCTGTTTCGGTGCCTTTCGAAAAATTAAGATAGAAGCGCCATTAGGTTGTTTTCTTAATGCAGAAAGACCGGCGGCTGTCGTGGCTGGCAATGTAGAAACCAGCAGCCGGATTGTAGATGCGGTGTTGGGTGCTCTGGCTAAAGCGATCCCTGAGCAAATCCCAGCAGCAAGTCATGGCAGTATGAATAATGTTGCCATGGGTGTTCTCGGCGAATGGGATTATTATGAAACCATAGGCGGAGGTATGGGTGCGCATGGGAAATCAAGTGGGATCAGTGGTGTTCAAACTCACATGACTAATACGCTCAACACGCCCATCGAAAGTTTAGAGACGCATTATCCATTACGAGTTAGGCGCTACGGATACAGAGAACACTCGGGAGGCGAAGGATTGTTTAATGGTGGCGATGGGATTGTCCGTGAATTTGAATTCTTGTCCGAGGCCAGCGTGACTTTATTAACGGAGCGTCGAGTACGCTCACCGTGGGGTTTAGAAATGGGAGGGCATGGAGAAGCGGGAGTGAATAAAATTAATGGAAAAGTGCTGCCAGGGAAGGTGCAACTGAATGTGAAGAAGGGTGATCGTTTGTGTATCGAAACCCCTGGAGGTGGAGGGTTCGGGAAGAAATGAAAATTGGTATCTGAAGCCTCAGCTGGTAGAATAGGGCTATAAATTCATGATTTATCTAGCAGCAAAACCTCACAATCTAAGCTGGTATAGACTTAAGTTGGTATAAACTAAGCTCGTATAAACATAAGGTGATATATGGAAACCATTGATGTAATTAAAGAACAGATCTCAAGTAACGCCATTCTTCTCTACATGAAAGGTTCTCCTCAATTTCCGCAATGTGGTTTCTCCAGTCAGACAGTGCAGGCGTTGATGGCAATCGGTGAGCCTTTTGCTTTTGTAGATATATTGGATAACCCCGAGATTCGTCAGGAATTACCCAAGTTTGCTAACTGGCCTACCTTCCCTCAGTTATGGGTTAAAGGTGAGTTGGTCGGTGGTTGCGATATTATTGTCGAGATGGCTCAGAACGGTGAGTTAACACCCATGATTAAAGAGGCTTCTCCTGGTTTACCTGAGAATAAAGAAGGCGAAGCTGACACCGAGTAGTTGGCAGCATAAAGTAGTAGTACGGCGTGCAGTCATTATTATGCAAAAAAGGGCTTCTGAATGAGCCCTTTTTTTTCGCCTGAATTTTGTGGCTATGGCGTTACGTGTTACATGGCTTCCATATTATTAATGATTTTATTTAAGTAATGCAAAATGCTGGTCTGATCATCAAAAGAAATTCCTTCCAAGGCGCTTTGATAAAATTCAGTAATTGGAAGTTGTAGATTGCTCCACAGTGTTCGGCCTTTTGGTGTGATTTGAATTAGTTTGGATCTCTTGTCTCTTGGGTTGGTGACTTTTTTTATGTATTTCTTATTCAACATGAGATCTAGTGTGCCGGTTAAGCTTTGTCTGCTAACTAGGAGGTACTCTGACAAGTCTCCTACGGATATCCCTCCCTCCTCAATAACCTGGTTTCGATAAAAGACGCCGAGAACAGACCATTGTTGCGTTGTCACGCCGTATTCTTCTACCGCCGCCGTTCCTTTTTTATGAAGTAAATTCGCGCTCTGAAATAACCGAAAGAACAACCGATTACTGACTTCGGAGTAGGATTCATTTGATACTTCCATGGACTTGTTTTTTCTCCGAACGAGTGAGGACGATTGTCTGTATGGCTAGTTGTTGAAGTTTGAGTTTTTAAAGTCTGTAAAGGTATTGATATATAGTAAATATGGCCTGCATTAATAGATAACAAAAAAACGATTAAATACGCATTAACAGAATCATAATCATATAGTCTAAATAAAAATACAGCAATATATTGACATAGATTTCTATTGTTTGGCAGAATAGATCTTTTACGATGTTCGACGAGTTATAACAATTAATCTGATAAATATGACAATTACACTAAAGGTCAAATATTATGAGTTATGAAGATATTCTCTACACTGAGAAAGACGGTGTAGCCACGATTACAATCAATCGCCCCGATAAATACAATGCCTTCAGAGCGCAGACCGTTGAAGAGCTTATTTCTGCCTTTAATAAAGCGGCTTGGAATAAAGAGATAGGCGTTGTTGTTTTAACTGGCGCTGGCGATAAAGCATTTTGCACCGGTGGTGATCAGTCTAGTCATGAAGGTGGTTACGATGGTCGCGGTATTGTGGGTCTGCCCGTTGATGAGCTGCACACAATTATTCGTGATATCGCTAAGCCTGTTATTGCTAGAGTTCAAGGGTTTGCAATTGGTGGGGGAAATGTCTTGGCAGTATTGGCTGATCTTACCATCGCCTCTGAAAATGCAGTGTTTGGGCAAGTGGGACCAAAAGTGGGTTCAGTCGATCCCGGTTACGGCACTGCCTATTTGGCGCAAGTGGTTGGTGAAAAGAAAGCGCGTGAGATTTGGTATCTCTGTCGTCGTTACTCAGCTCAAGAAGCGCTTGATATGGGTCTGGCTAATAAAGTGGTCCCTGCAGATCAGCTTGATGCTGAAGTTGCGCAATGGTGTAGTGAAATTGTAGAGAAAAGCCCAACCGCTATTTCGTTAGCGAAAAAATCCTTTAATGCTTCTACCGAACATATCCGTGCTATCTCGACTATGGGTATGCAAGCACTGGCTTTGTATTACGATACGGATGAATCGAAAGAGGGGACTGATGCTTTTATGGAAAAGCGAAAGCCTGATTTTAGAAAGTTTGTAAAATAAAGCCTTTTGGATGTAGTTCAACAGATAGACCCGAGGATATACGACTAATGGATTTCACCCGTACGTCAGAACAACAAAGTATTTATGACACAGCACTTCGTTTTGCAAGAGAGGAGTTGGCACCTCGCTATCAGAGTAATGAAGTCGATGGTTGTATCGATTTAAGCGTACGTAAGAAGTTGGCCGAACTCGGTTTTATCTGCAGTGAACTGCCTGAAGAGTTGGGAGGCAGTAATCAGGACTTTGTTACCGTTGGTCTCATTATTGATGCATTGTCCCAGGGTGATTTTAATGTTTCGTACTTGGTGTTACTCGCCTCATTAAATGCCCAGATTATTCACCAGCATATGGATGAGCAATATGCGAAGGAATGGTTGGTAGGAATGACTAAGGGTGAGATTATCACTGCGCTAGCGTTAACAGAGCCAGACCACGGTTCCGATGCGGCGAACATTCAGTTAAAGGCAGAAAAAAGTGGCGACCATTATATTCTGAATGGCGAGAAAACATCGATTTCCATGGCTGATCAAGCGGATGCGGCGGTGGTTTTTGGTCGCACCGGTAGTGTTGAGGCGGGTGCGCATGGAATTTCCGCTTTTTTAGTTGCCCTTGATAGTCCTGGAATTAGCCGAACGCGATTTAGTGATATGGGCGAAGTGCCTATAGGCCGCGGCTCGATCTTTTTCGATAATGTTAAGGTGCCGGCCACTCATTTAATCGGTGCTGAGAATAAGGGGTTTACTCAGGTTATGCAGGGGTTTGACTTTAGTCGGGCCTTAATCGGCTTGCAGTGTATTGCAGCTGCGCAGCAAACTTTGAAAGAAACTTGGAAGTACATCAGTGAGCGAAAAACCTTTGGGCAGACTCTTTCTAATCATCAAGGTGTTAGTTTTCCGCTTGCCGAACAAGAAACTTATCTTTATGCGGCCAGAGACCTTTGTTACAAAACCTTGTGGCTGAAGACTGCAGGTTTGCCACACACCAAGGAAGCAGCCATGTGTAAGTGGTGGGCTCCCAAAGCAGCTTATGACACAATTTATCAGTGTCTGCTAAGTCATGGTCATGCGGGATACAGTAAAGATCTTCCCATCGAGCAAAGGCTGCGGGATGTATTGGGGCTGCAAATTGGAGATGGTACAGCGCAAATAATGAAAATGGTCATTGCGCGACATAGTTTAAAAGAGAATGTTTAAAAGAGAATGCTTAATATTGGCTTGAATTGAGCTTGTCGGCATCGACATTGAAAGATTTGTAACAGCGTTTTTATTTTTGATTAATGTCACAAATGTTATCGTTCGTTCGGCGTATAATTTGATACAATGAGTTCCGAAGTTTGTCTCAATAGTTCTTTATTCCCCGAATTTGACGTCAAAATCCATCCTGGATATATCGAAAGGCGAATTGATCAAGGAGTTTGAAGATTTTAAAAGATGTTACCCGGAGCGTCCGGGTTCATAGTAGTCAGGAAGACTTGTGTATGCGTTCGATCGATGATTATAATATTTTTGTTCAATTAGTTAAGAAGTTCAGTGTTAAGAAGGTCACCACCCACGCCCAATCTGAAGACGTAGCTGCCATTCTAGCTGCTCACCCCAAGTTAGTGATTGCCATGCACCATGGTCCTGTAACCGGTGGTGGGCACCTGATTAGTGCCTTATATGATATTTTGCATAAGAATGGAGGCGACAACCGCACGCCTATGTGGATCGTGTGGAAGCACTTTTATACCTTCCCTGTGGTGAGGCACATGATTCGTTGGTTCACCCAAATCTCCTCGCATTTGAAAATAGATGCATTGCTACAACTATTCAATAATGAAGACAGCCGTGACCTATTGGTGTTGCCTGAAGGTGAGCTGTGCTTTTTTGGTAATGGTTCGGATATTCAGCCGTTTATGAGCCCCAAGTTTATTGAATTGGCGATTCGTTCACATGTGCCTGTTTTAGTCGTTACCCATCATGGATTGCATCCTGTCATAAAAGTTATCGATTTGAGTGGCTGGAAGGCAAAGTTGTTGAAACCCATTTTGCCCAGTCAGACAGCCCGAAATTTAATTGAGAAAAATGGGATTATGAATATTCCCGTGGGGTTGCCGGGCAGGCTTGATGAATTGCAGTTTAGTTTTAAATTATATCACCCGAGTATTACCGAGGAGCAACTTGCTGAGGATGTCGGCGAGCGCCAGCTTCAACTGTTGAAAGAGTCTGAAGCGGTGCGGAACATAATGATTGATGCTGTAGCGTTTATGAGTTCTTCTGCTGATTCTAAAGTGCAAGCTGACAATGGTTTGTCTGACGATTCGGGTGACAGAGAAGACGGAGGAAATGACAAAACTAAAGCAGCATAACGATTAAATTGGCCACCCGCCTAGATCCTGCCAGCGATTGACGATGCCACAAAATAGTTCTGCTGTTTTGTTTGCATCGTAAATCGCGGAATGGGCGTCTTCCCCATTAAATTCAATATGCGCTGCTGCACAAGCTTTTGCTAAGACGGTTTGGCCGTAAGCTAATCCGGCTAAAGATGCTGTATCAAAGCACGAAAAGGGATGGAAGGGGTTTCGTTTGATGTCAGCACGGGCCACTGCTGCGGTGAGAAAGTTGAGATCAAAAGCGGCATTATGTCCTACAAGAATCGCGCGGTTGCATTTGTTGTCCTTTAGTCCTTTGCGTATCCCTTTAAAAATATCCGTTAGTGCTTCGTCTTCCGGTATGGCTGCCCGAAGAGGATTGTCGGGATCAATGCCGGTAAATTCCAACGCCGCCTTTTCCATGTTGGCCCCTTCGAAGGGATCTACATTATGGAAAAACTGTTTATGAGGACGTAATAGTCCTTGATCGTCCATTTCAACGGTGACAGCGGCAATCTCCAGCAATGCGTCGGTGGCCGCATTAAACCCACCTGTTTCTACATCCACAATAACGGGATAAAAACCTCTAAATCGTTCAGCTAAAGGTGTTTTTATTGTCGGCATGTCTGAAGTGTTCGTCATGAATGTTGGGCACTTAAGTGATTGAAAAATAATGGCTGTCTATGGGGTGTAGGTCACGCTGAAACTCGCGATGAAACAATCGTATCGTAATGTAATCATTAAGCATAGATCTTTCCTTCGACTCCTTGCGCCTATTCCCCTAAAGATCGTCCTCTAGTGGGCGATAACGTTAGGGTGTGATGGGATGAATATGGATTGTATTCTTTTTAGGTTGGCTATTGGTAGGTATGGAATCTTAGTGAAAGTAATAACCAAGATATTCTTTGCGTTAAGTGTTTTGCCAGCGATGTTCGCACTGCTCTTTATCGGGCAAGATGTGGCGGCGCACGCCTATAATCCCAGGGTTGATATTGCAACTTGGGTGGTTGAGCCTAGTCGTTTGGAGTGCCGCTTATGGCAGGGGATTCCGAGTTATGGGCGCGCTGTTTTTGCTAATCGAGCGGGGGATAGGCAGAGGTTCTTTCTCAGTTCAAGACGCAAAGTGGTCACTAAAGGAAAGGTGGTTCTAGAGTCACAGCCGCCCAACTGGATGCACAATGTACCCATGGAGAAAATTGCCGTTGTAGATGGTGCTTTGGGTGCCGTACCTCTGTTAGTGCAGCATGACTTATCCTCTAGATTGCTGGATGAGTTGGAGGAGGGTATGTCTGCGCGATTCACTCACCCTGGTTGGAGGACCAATCACAAAGTCCGAGTGGAGATGACATCGGTAAACTTTACCGAGGCCTATCAGGCTTATCTCGATTGTACTCATGCTCTCTTACCCCACAATTTTGATCAATTGGAGCGTAGTAGTATCCACTTTGATACCGGTAAGACCTTTATTCGTAAGAAGTTTAAGAAGAGAATGAAGGAGTTGGGCAATTATATTCTCTACGATCCGGATGTAGAGAGCTTCGTTATCGACGGGCATACCGATGATGTGGGTCGGAATGGGCCGAATTGGGAGCTATCTCAGATGCGAGCAGAGCGTGTGAAAGCCTATTTGCAGAGTATTGGTATTGATGAGTCCATGCTGGTTATTCGCTATCACGGAGAAACAAGGCCCAAAGTCAAAAATAGCAATAAGGTGAATCGTCGAATTAACCGTCGTGTGACCATACGGCTAGACAGAGGTATTCCCACGCCTGGCTTGATGTAGGCTCTTAATCTGTTGGATTTAAAATAGGGTTGAATGAAAACAATGATGGATGAAAATGCTAGCGCAACCCTGTAGAATGTGCCCTCCCTGATTTACTCATAATATATGGATTTCCCTCATGGCCAAGATTGATAAAGTTGTCCTTGCCTATTCTGGCGGCTTAGATACCTCAATTATTGTTAAGTGGTTACAAGTTGAATATCAATGTGAAGTGGTGACATTCACTGCTGACGTGGGTCAAGGCGAGGAGATTGAGCCTGCGCGCCTAAAAGCCGAAGCGATGGGTGTAAAAGAAATTTATATCGAAGACCTCAAAGAAGAGTTTGTTCGGGATTATGTCTATCCGATGTTTCGAGCCAATGCGATTTATGAGGGTGAATATCTATTAGGGACTTCCATTGCCCGTCCTCTGATTGCGAAAAGAATGGTAGAGATTGCCGCTTCTACTGGGGCAGACGCCATTTCACACGGTGCCACTGGCAAGGGTAATGACCAGGTTCGTTTTGAGTTGGGAGCCTATGCATTACAGCCCGGAATTCAGGTCATTGCACCGTGGCGCGAATGGGATATGAATTCACGTGAATCTCTTTTGAATTTTGCCGAAAAGCACAGTATTCCTATCGAGCAAAAACGAGGTAAGAAATCGCCTTATTCCATGGACGCCAATTTGCTGCATATATCCTATGAAGGGGGGCTCTTAGAGGATACTTGGGCCGAATCGGAAGAGGATATGTGGAAGTGGTCCGTGTCACCTGAGAATGCGCCGGATCAACCCACTTACGTAGAATTAGATTATGTCGATGGAGATATTGTCGCAGTGAACGGTGAGGCAATGTCGCCGGCACAGGTTTTAGTTGCATTAAATACTATGGGCGGTGCTAATGGAGTGGGTCGTGCGGATATCGTTGAGAATCGATATGTTGGAATGAAATCGCGGGGCTGCTACGAGACGCCCGGCGGATCGATCATGTTAAAGGGGCATCGAGCCATAGAATCCATTACGTTAGATCGTGAAGTGGCTCATCTAAAAGATAGCCTTATGCCCCGTTATGCCGAACTCATTTACAACGGCTACTGGTGGTCGCCAGAGCGCAAAGCGCTTCAAGCGCTAATTGATTCCTCACAAGACGGTGTTAACGGTCGTGTAAAACTGAAATTGTATAAAGGCAGCGTTTCTGTAGTGGGGCGTGAATCCGCAACAGACAGTCTTTTCGATAGTACTATCGCGACCTTTGAAGACGATGATGGCGCTTACAATCAGAAAGATGCAGAAGGGTTCATTAAGCTTAACGCTCTTCGTCTACGTATTGCAGCCAAGCGCGGTCGCAAGCTTTAACTTTTCTAAGTTCTGATCATTAGTCAAAATAGCCCAACTTGGTAAGTTAAGAATTTGATTGAGCTAAGTGGGTTGTGACATTGTGTTGAGGTTTAGTGTTTTGATTAGTCCAAAATCCCACGAGAGGACAATGAAGTTTTATAATTAGAATGTAGTCCTATAATAATAAAGTAAGTCTCAATTCAAGTGGGTTGTTCTGTTTCGTGCGGTTCAACCGGCGATTCCGTTGTGTCAGTGGTTCATCTCAAAGAAGTGGTGAAATATGAGTGCCGAGATAAGAAAAATACTAGTAGCGGATGACTCTGAAGAGAATCGAGCTTTCATCGCAAAGATGCTGCTGGACCTGGACGTGCAAGTTGTCCACGCCGAAAACGGTACTCAGGCGTTGGAGCGGCTGAAAGAGATAGAACCTATTCTCTTTATATTGGATTCAGATATGCCTGAAATGGACGGTTATCAGGTCATGAATCAAATGATGACGGATGAAAATATGCGTCACATTCCCGTATTGATGTTAACGGCTAATTTGTCTGATCGTCAGCAGAGCCTACATAAAACATTATTAGCAGTAACCGACCACCTCAGTAAGCCCCTCAGTGCCGACAAGTTAGTTGCTAAAGTGAAGCTCTTCTTGGAGTTAGATGACTATCGTCTCGCGATCAAAACGATGCACGAAGATGAAGAGAAAATCTTAGAGACCATGCATGAAGGTCTACTGGGAATTGATGCCAAAGGTACCATTCGCTATGCCAATTCTGCAGCACTTCGCTTGTTGCGAACGGATGCCACGCAGTTGGTTGGATTATATTTAGAATCGATATTCCAAGATCCTATACATACGGTATGTTCTGATTGGTCCGATCACCCTGTTGCCAAGGTCTGTCGCGAGGGCAATATTCTACAAGTAGAGAAATCCGATTTTTGGAGAGCGGACGGCACCAAATCTAAAGTGAAGTTTGCCGCTGTACCTGTCTCAGAGATGAAAGATCTTGAACTGGTTTTTGCTTTTAGAGAATTGACTGATGCTAGAGAGTCAAAAACCAAACTTTCTAAGTTAACCAATACCGATCATTTAACGGGATTACCCAGTCGTATTCGGCTTGAAGATACGCTAGATAGCGCCATTGAAAGAGTGAAACGACACGGCGCACATCTGGCAGTCATCTTTTTGGATTTGGACCATTTCAAAAATATCAATGAGAGCTTAGGTCATGATATGGGCGACCGTATCATTAAGGATGTGGCGGGCCGATTAAAACAATGTGTCAGGCAATCGGATACCATCGCACGTATGGCAGGTGATGAGTTTAGTGCTATTTTGGAAGGTATCGATAAGCCCACTGATGCGAGCAATGCGGCTCAGAAAATGTTGGACTGCTTACGAGAACCGTTCTTAATTGATGGCCATGAGATTTTTACCGGATGTAGCATTGGAATTGCCACGTATCCCAATTGCGGTGATGATACTCGGACCCTATTGAAGAACGCAGATTCTGCAGCTTATCGTGCTAAGGCGTTGGGCCGGAATAATTATCAATATTATACGGCAGAAATGAATCGTCAAATTCTAGAGCGTATTGAAATTGAACACGATCTGCATCATGCGCTGGATAGAAAAGAGTTTGTTCTCGATTATTCACCTATCGTGGAAGTCGCCAGTAATAGTGTAACGGGGTTTGAAGTCACGGTGAGCTGGCATCATCCCAGGAGAGGTGTACTACAGAGCGATTCCTTTTTACCCATAGCGGAAGATTGTGGCTTAATTGTGCCTATCGGTGAGTGGCTCATTAGTGAATCCTGTAAACAAATACATGAATCATCCATTGGCGATAAGAAAAAAGATTATAAGCTGTGTGTGCGAGTGTCCCCCAGTCATATTGTCAAACCACAATTTGCCAGTTGGTTATATCAGTGTGTTCAAGATAACGAAATGAATGGCGAGAATCTTCTGGTTGAGCTGTGCGAAACAGTGACAATGAACCGCCAACAAAATTGTATTGATGTGCTTAATGATCTCCATACTATGAACGTCAGTTTTGCATTGGCCGAATTTGGGATGGGTTACGCCCCTATCGATTTATTACGCAATGTGCCGCTGGATGTGATTAAGCTACCTGAGAGTATTGTGGCGAGATTGCAGGTTTCTCAAACGGATCAAACCATCGCGTTGGGCTTGATTGGCATGGCGCATAACCTAGGACTTAAAGTCTGGGCAAGTGGTGTGGATAATGAAGCGCAACTTCGATTTCTAGTGGATAACGGCGCGGATATCGTCCAGGGTTCTGTGTTCAGTGATAAGTTGGCGCAGGACGCGATTGTGGAATCCGCTGTGTTGATAGAAAATATCGCAACACGGTTTGCGAATATTGCGCAAACAAATGGGTAGAAGATAATTTCCCTTAACGACGTTTAATAGACTTTCCTGGCTTTTCTAGTAGGGGTTGTTCTGGCCACCGGTGTTTTGGGTAACGCCCCCTCATTTCTTTAGCGACTTCAAAATAAGACGTTTTCCAAAAATTGCTGAGATCGCTGGTGGTTTGAATGGGTCTTCGCGCCGGCGACAATAATTCAAACCGAATTGTAACGCGGCCCCCAGCGATAAGTGGAGAGGTAGTCTCGCCAAACATTTCTTGGAGTGGTACTGACACCGTAGGGCCTTGTTGAGAGTCGTAAATAATAGGCACGTTTTTACCGCTGGGTGTTTGGTATTTTATGGGAGCTTCCTTTTCCAAAATCTGTTGATCGTCCCAAGACAAAGTGCTGATCAATAATTCCAGTACATCTATTCTCTGAATATCAGTAATACTTTTAGTGTGAGAAATATAGGGTATAAGCCAGTCTTCTATTGTTTCCAGCAGGGCTTTTTCTGAGAAGGGAGCGAAGGTTTCCTCATAGCGCCCTAGCCACCGTACCCGAGCCAGCCACTCATGACAGTGTGACGTCCAATTCAATATTTCTAGCCCATGATCTTTAATGATAGTGATTAAGCATTGTTGAAATTTATCAGGGGGGATTGTAGCAATCGTTTGGGATTTTATTTCCATCGTTCCGTAAGTGGTAACGCGACGCCCCGTTATTTTTTGTTTTTTAGTGTCGTAACCGTAGACGTCCTCTTCGTCAAGTTGGTCAGCAATACCATTTAATAGGGTTTCCTTATCAATGGAGGCCGCAGTATAGATGCGGCCTTCTTTTTTTTGTGCGTCACAATCGGTAATGATTAACCAGCCATTGCCGCACAAGGGATCATCGTCGAATAGAAATACCCCGCGTCCGTTCGCCAGATGATATCGGTTGATGCTGTTGTGTCGTTTTTTTCCTAATCGATCAGGGTAAGCGTGTAACAATAACTTACCTACGATTTCTTGAACTTGTGATAGCGAGATTTCGGCCACTGATTTGCCCATTTTCAGTCTTCGCTTTATGGACTGCACATCTGTATTGACGCGAGCCACCGTTGAGGGGTTGAGTGGGTATTGCGTTAATGCGGTGCGACGGTTGTTTCTGTATTGCTGTAGCGCTAATAATCTCGCTGTAATATCGGTGCCATTCTTAGGTAGGAATATATCCCTTTCTCCGAGAAGTGCAGCAAGATCGCACGCAATCTCTCGTTCGATCTTCCCCTCTGCTTTTAATAACAGGGACGAAAGTCTAGGTGATAAACCAAGCCCAGATGCATTGAGACCTAAAGGAGTGGCTTTGTCTTCACTATTAATTAAGCCTAGAGTGATCAATAACGTTCTGGCTGATTGATAGTGTGGTTCGGGTGGGGGTGTTAGCCAGTTGATCTCTTTATAGCTTCCTGCGCCCCAAACGCATAACTCTAAAATTAGGCCAGATAGATCCGCTGAACAAATTTCTTCTCCTTGATAGTCTCGCAATGAACGTTGCGTCTGCTCATCCCACAAACGAAAACAAATGCCGGCCTGGGTTCGACCGGCTCGGCCTTTTCGCTGTTCCGCAGACGCTTTGGAAATGTAAGTGGTGTCGAGTCGGGTCATCGCGCTGGCAGGGTCATACACCAGGACTTTTTCTAAGCCGCAGTCAATGACGCAACTAACGCATTCGATCGTTAAGCTCGTCTCCGCAATATTGGTGGTAAACACCACACGACGTTTGCCATTAGGATCAGGTACGAGCGCTTTTTCCTGCTGTGATAATGAAAGGCCCCCGTGCAGAGGTAAAAAGAGAATTGAATCATCCGATCCAAATCTATCCTTCGCTGCTCTCAAGCAGCGATTGATTTCGCCTTGGCCAGGGAGAAAAACTAAGGTATCGCCTTGATTATCTACGGTCTGGCTTTGTATGCTTTGATCTTCGGATAGTATCGAGTTTAAGGCACTCATCACCTGAGATACCAAAGGGTTCTTACTACTAGGGCGATACTTCACCTCCACAGGGAAGCATCTGCCAGGGCATTGAATGACATCAGCATTGCCTATGTATGCAGAAATCATCTGTGTATCAATGGTGGCGGACATCACAACAAGCTGCAGATCTTCGCGGATAGATTGCTGTATTTCCAGAGCCAGCATAAGTGACAAGTCGCTGTGAATAGAGCGTTCATGAAATTCGTCAAATAGAATCAAACCGATATCGGATATTTCGGGGTCGTTCTGTAATCGCCGAGTTAATATCCCTTCGGTGATGATTTCTAAAACGGTATTTTGACTTATCTTCCGTTCATTTTTTATTTGATAGCCCACGCGTTGGCCCACGGGCTCCCCTAGCTGGCTTGATAAGTAGTGCGCAATGGACTTGGCGGCGATGCGCCTGGGTTCTAGCATCAGGATTTTCTTTCCCTTTAGCCATTGGGCATCAAGCAGGCTTAAGGGCAGGGCGGTGGATTTCCCTGCTCCGGGCTCGGCCTGCAGTACTAAATTGTTACCGTTCGCCAGTGATTGGTTAATCTGGGGTAGGAATTCATTAATAGGTAGCATTTAATAACGCATCAGATTCAATTGGTCGCTGAGGGTTTAATGGCCGTACACCAGGTAGCGCAATCGAATAGGCTGTTCGACGAGCTTCTCGTGTTTTACTTAATGTACCGTGTCAGCAGGGTTTCTTACGGGCTTTAATGCTTCTTCTAAAGCGATTTCCAGCCCACCCCAAATCGCATCTCGTAGTGGTGTATCAGGTAGCTTTTCAGCGGCGCGAATCAGGTTTCGTAGGGTACGTACCAGTTCTACTTGATCAAAATACTCGTTATTCGAGGTCTCTTTTTTATCTGACATTTGTGATCTTCTCCTAATATAAAAAGTCTTATTGTAACGCGTGTCTAAAGTTTACGGTAATTTTAACTCTTTCAATCCTAAATATTAAATTGTTCAAACTCACGTAACAAATCTTCTGCCACGCCAGGAATTCCTTTCAATTTCAAGATTTCAATCACGCATTCTACGGTACACAGCCCTCCGTCTCGTTGATTGCGTCGCAATGAATAATGAGAAACATGAGAGGGCGTTAATTTTATTTTCGGTACATCCTGTAAGTAGGCGCTTCTATTATAGATTTTATTCGCTTCCTGCCAGGTGGAATCGATTAAAATAATATTGTCGAAGTGGTCGATCGACGAATATTCTACTCCGTCCTGGGGGTACATTAAAGCGATCTGGTTGGCTTTCATTAGGGCAAGTAAATCTGGGTTCGGCTGGCGTCGTTGCCAAACAACACGTTCCACCATAGGCCCGAGTTGTTTGATAGCGATTTGTCCGGTGTTGGTTTTTCGTTGCAGTTCACGCTCATGGGTGAGTAGATAGATTTTCATAACTGCTTTAGAGGAAATGTGAGAGAAATAATTCAGAAATTGAAGATAGTTGTCTAGCTCGATGGGTTTTGGCGCTGTTGCTCTTTTTTATAGCGTAACTTCTCTTCCCGTCGTTGATTACTATCTTGAATGGCGTCATCGCCTAAGTGCTGTTGACCCCGTTGTTTAGCCAATTGTATTTGTTTTTCACGATCAGCAAATCGTTTGCGTTGGTCATCGCTACTCCGCTCGAAGCAATTCCCGCAACTGACTCCTTGCACATACTGGATGCTGTTTTTTTCCTCTTCGGTAATCGGCATTCGGCAAGCGTAGCATTGATCGTACTGGCCTTTTTCAAGGCTATGATTCACCGCTACCCGGTTATCAAAGACAAAACATTCCCCTTCCCAAAGTGAATTTTCCTGGGGTACTTCTTCTAGGTATTTTAGAATGCCCCCTTCGAGATGATACACTTCGTCGAAACCTTGTTGCTTAAGATACGCTGTGGATTTTTCACAACGTATTCCGCCGGTGCAATACATGGCGACTTTTTTGTGTTTAGTGCGGTCCAAATTTTCGGAGACGTATTGGGGGAATTCCCGAAAGCTTTCGGTATTGGGATTCAGTGCGTCTTTGAATGTCCCTATTTTTACTTCGTAATGATTGCGCGTATCTACTAACAACACTTCAGGGTCAGAGATAAGGCTGTTCCAGTCTTTTGGTTTGACGTAGGTGCCAACCACTTCCCTGGGATCAATGTCCTCCACGCCCATGGTGACAATTTCTTTTTTTAATTTAACTTTTGTTCGGTAGAAAGGGGCGGTTTCGCAATAAGATTCTTTATGGGAAAGGCCTGCTAATCGTGGTTCACTCTTGAGCCATGCTAGTACTGCATTGATACCTTGCTCTGAGCCGGCGATGGTGCCATTGATACCTTCTTTGGCTAGTAGCAAAGTGCCCTTTACTTCGTTGTCTAGCATCACGTTGAGTAAGGGCTGACGCAACTCATTGAAATCTTCTAAGGCCACAAAACGATATAAGGCCGATACCACCACGTTTGACATGTCGTTATCCTATAGTGCTCGCTGGATCGTAAATCCAGTGCTATTAAAGTTGCGCGAGATTATATAGTCTTACGGCGTATGTGGGTAATTGTTTTTGTTTTCTTTTGTGGTGTGGATGACCGATTAGAGTCTTAATGGTTGAAAAAACAAAGATATGGACATAGACATAGACATAGACATAGACATAGACATAGACATAGACATAGACATAGACATAGACATAGACATAGGTGCAGGTATAGAGCGCAGGTGCTGACTTAGAAGTAGGGTTCGGAAAACTGCGATATCTTTAGGACTTATATGATTTGTTTTCCAGAAGGGGGAAGCCGTGTCAGTTTTTAGTTTGGGTAAAATCTGTGTTTTTTCTGAAGTGAAACTCCATTTACAAAATGATGGAAAGTCAGTATCGAATGCAAAAGTTGTTCGTCAATGGCAGTGGAATAAACTCAATTCAGATGAAGGCATGACGGACGAAAATGGCGATGTATCGTTTCCTAGTGTTTATGAGTCATCTATATCGCGACTGTTACCAGTGGAGCTAGTTATTGGGCAGCAGCTGTCAGTATTTGTGAAAGGCAAAGAGATTATATTCTGGACCAACTCAAAACGAGAGCCCGAAGAAAATGCTGAATATGGTGGTGCCGTATTTGATGCCAATTGTGAGTTGAGTAGTGAAGAGGTATTGATAGAAGAATATGGTTCACTGATGGTGACTATGTGTCGATTAAATAAAAGTGTCGATTAAAGTAAGGCATGGTGTTCATTTTTTTTAGAAATCTCATCAATTAGATAGCTCTTTTTCAATCTTGCTTTTAGCGTATTAACTTGTAGCGTAATCTCCTCTACTAAATTACCTGAATAAATCATGGATGTTTCCATATTGGCGTATTTTCCTGTTCTCGCAGCGCTACACCAATTGAATGACCCTACACTCATGAATCGTTTATCAGCCATCACTAATTTACTGTGAACGCCATTGACGACAAAGACGTTAATTCCGTCTGAGTTAAGTTGTTCACAACTACGCTGAAACTTAGCGGCTTTCGACTCGTCAAAAATATTCTTCGTTGTGGAGTTGAAGTGATAATCTGTATAAAGGTTAACGACAACCCCTCTTTGGCTAGCCACAACCATTTTATCGTATAGTCCTGTTTCCTGTAATCGTGATACAGAAATCCAAGGGGATACCATATCTATTTGGTCTTCGGATTGTTGCAGTAGCTGACCTATATATTCATCATGCTCTTTGGCGTTGTTAATCAGTTTTGGTGAGTCACAAGTTTCCAATAAATCAGGTCGCTTACTGATGGGGTAGACTATCTCGTTAGAAACGGAATTAAACAGGTACTGAGCAAGCAAATGGCGTGGTTCGCCTAGGCTCGCTGCTGAGACAACTTCCATATCTCCAAAGACAATAAAACTATCTTTCGCTCTCGACACCGCGACATTTAGCATCGAGTTGTTCATGTCGATGAATTTGCCATCACTGTGTCTTGAGTACACAGCTGAGAATAGAATTAATTGCCGTTCAGCCCCCTGTAGCGCGTGAACGGTTCCTACCGTTAGCTCCCCCTTACTTCTACCTGTCTTAATGCCCTGTTGGGAGCAAGCTTTTTCGATGAGAGCTTGTTGAGCTTTGAAAGGGGTCACAACTCCGACTAAATCCTCGAGCTGAATATCTTTATAATCATCGTTCAGATTTTGGTAATAAGTTTCTATTTTTTTTCTATTACCGCTTAGCCAGGCAGCGACTTGAGTCGCTTCCAGCCTGTTATATCGACTACCCGATAGTGGAGATTCAGCTCGGCCGTCGATATGGAGATACGCCATTGGTGGGAATAAATTATCATGAGACGCTGGACCCCTTTTTGGGGTTAGCAGACCTTGGTAGCACAGGTCATTGCTAAACGAAATAATTTCATCATAACAGCGTCGGTGTTCACGCAAGAACATACCCGGTTCAGTTTGTGATAAATAGTGATAGCGGCTGGTGCGCTGTGCAATCTTCATTGCACTACCTTCTACAACTGTCGCGCCTGTTTTACTAACCTGATCATATTGATTTTCATTCGTCATAACCCCATTGTTCATTAGATTTCCGATATCCACTGAGCGGGATAAGGAACGAACCGGTTCAATCTGATGGATGTCGCCTATGACCAAAGCTTGTTTCGCCAACGCAAAAGAAGCGGCGGCCACCTCAGGGGACACCTGTCCCGCCTCATCGATAATTAGCAAATCGATTTCGCCAACCAAATACTCATCGTTATATTTTTGGTCCCCCGCATAAACCTTATATTTCATATGAGAAGGCAAGACATGCAAGGTAGAAACAATGCAAGGCGTTAACATCATTCGCCTGCGCCACCGAGGGCGAACGGACTTTAACCCTTTTTTCTTATGGCCTGCCCAATCGTCATTGCCTTTTGCTGCAAGCTTGCGACACTCTATTAACCAACGAGCCTCCCAATAATGCACAGTCAATTGAAATAGTTGAAATCGAAAAGTGATATCTAACCTATCATCGACTTGATCAATATCTAGATTGTTTGGTAAATTGCGGAAAGTTGGAAAACTCTGAGAGATATTGCTGGTAGTTTGAAGCCACATAACTTCTGCTTGTTTTACACGATCAATCAACCCACGATAAAACTCTATGCATTGTTTAAGCTCATCGACCTTCTTTTGATGTGTATCGAGCCAATTCGTCAATACTTCAGTCACTTCGAGCTTATCGTCTATCAATGATTTGGAAATGTCGGCGAAGGTGTTTTCGATAAATAGTTTCCGCAATAGTAATAACTTGTGAGCAACGGGAGGTAACCAACGAAAGAGTAATAGCCAAATTGATTCACTGGCGCAGAAATTTACCCATATTTTTTTATCCTGGATAACGCGATTAAGTTCGTCTTCTTTAGATACCAATGTTTGCTGCGATTGTTCCAATGTCGCTAAAGGATTGTTTCCGAGGGCCGATGTGCATGCCTGCTTTGCGTTGTTAAGCTTACTCCACGCTGTTTCTACTTGGGTTAACTCGGTGTGGCAACTGACTATTTTTTTCAGGAGCCTGGTTTGTATAGACTCAATGGATTGAACAGACTTATCCTTAAACGCGATTATTGCTTTTTTAAGGAAATGTGCCTCCGCTCGATCAAGAAATTCAGGCTGCTCTAAAGATTCATAAAATGCTTTGGTTTGATATAAAGCTGCTGCTTCTTTCTCTTTGCTGGCAGCTGGGAAATAACCCCCATAGCTCTTTATATCAGGTATCCATCGACCACTGAAAGGATTGTCATTTTCTTCAAAATCCTTCCCAAAGGCGGCAATGACATTGGTGACAGCTTGGTTATTTGTTGATGCGACTATGACAATGGGTGGCTCCGTCTCGGCCAGCGCGGCTTTGACCCATAGTGAAGCAATAGCTGATAATACGAAGGTTGTTTTGCCGGTTCCTGGTGGTCCGTTAATTGCGAGGATTTCCCCTTCTTTCATTGTCATCACATGTGTTAACGAATCTCTCTGAGCTTTCGCCAGTGGAAACTGGCTATTGGAATGTCCCACCCGAAGGGATATGGAGTTAGAAGAGGGCGTGCAAGGCTGGTGACTTTTAATCTGTCCTAAACTGTAATTTTTCAATAAGGGTAGAGCACAGTTGTTGAGTTCTAGCCAATCATATAAGCTTAGAATATGTTGAGCGCTCTTGGCCGCATCATCAACTTTAGTGAAATAAAAACTATTATTCTCGTCTTTCTGATAGCAGGTATCAATCTTGGCCTTCGTCTCATTGACATAGAGCGTCTTGAATAATTCTCGGGCCAAATCGTAATAATTTCCCCAGCCCTGATAACGTCTATCGGTATTATTCTCAAGCGAAACCAAAGCGAGCGCTGCTTGCTCGCCATATGTGGTCGCCTCATTTTCGGTATGAAAAGTGTCGAGGCTTTCCATATCAAACAAAGTCAATTTCTCATCGGTTTGTGGTGACAGTAGATCTCGGGGGATTGTTGGATTACCTGCTGGATAAAAGTAGCCTTGCCTACTCACCCAAACAGAGCAAAGAATAGGGCTGATAAAATCGGGCCGTGTGCTTGAGTGCTTCTGACCATGTTCGTATTTGCTGATATAAATCGTGGGTCGAATTAACACCTTAACAAGCTGTGTTTCCTTTTGTTCGCTTTCAAATAAATAATTTAGCGTAGTCTTATTGGCTAACAGCCCATTTTGAAAGGTAGTTACCTGCTCTCTTAGGAGGGGGGTCAGGGATTTTTCCGTTAAGGCTCCTTTACCGCTTTCTGCATCCGCAAGGGAATTACGCCAGTAACGAAGCCAGTTTTTAGTTTTTTTCACTTCATCCATAAAATCAATTCCGTATCATTTTGGCTTAGCATCATGTGGCGATCGCAATACAACCTGCATTCGAAAATATCGATTTTTACTGTGTATTTTCTTATGTAATGTTTTTTCTGTTCATGACTGCCCAACGAGTTTTAGTCTACCACTAATGGGCTTGATAGGTGGCTAGTTCCTTGTCGGATTGAGATAGGTAGAGAGGTATATAGGGCGTTGAGTGGGATCGGAGTAATCGAAATGTATTGTATTGGTACCAACACGAGACCGGCTGAAACTCCACCTTGTCATGATTGATTGTCTGCGGTACTCTCTTGCACACTAACCTATTTGTTAGTTAGAAGAGGGGTGGGTACTTGCCTTCAAGCCACTAACCAACTACGTCCAATACTCCTTCCAATAATAAAAAAAGAGTAAACAAAATGCCAAATTCAACAACTACTCGAAAATCATTTTTTGCCGTTATGGCAATCACCCTATTCGTACTCAGTGGCTGTAGTCGAATAGTCGATTTACCCGTGGGCAAGGGTAATACGGCAAAGTATATATGCTCTGCGTTATTCAATAGCAATCTTGATTTCGAGTTAGTGCGCGATGAATTTGTCGCGCCTGATATGGAGCCATTGCCATTCTTTTGGCGAATAGAGGTAGATTATGATGAACAGCTGGTGACGGTGGGTGATATTTTCTTCGGGACTAAAATCGGCGCAGCAGTCGCCATTTATCGGGAAGGAATCGGGTGTACATTATTAGCAGGTCGAACGATTGCTGAGGTTGACGCGCAAGCATTTGAGCCGTTGGAGCCACCTGTACTACCGGAAGATCAACCCTGGCCCCAAGGGTCGGCGGGATTGCATCCTGATGTGATTCCGGGATTGGATAGGGTTTCGCTCGACAAGGCCATCAGCAGTGCGTTTGTCGGGCCTGATAGTGAGGGACGAAATACCACTTCAGTAGTGGTGGTCTACGATGGCAAGCTTATCGCAGAGCAATACGCGTTGGGCGTCACGGAAGATACGCCTGTAATAGGGTGGTCTATGACGAAATCTGTGACCAGCACTCTCATCGGTATTGCACAAGATCAGAGTCTTATTGATATTGATGATCCCGCTCCGATTGATGGCTGGGAAGGTACGGTAAAGGAGCTGATATTAACTAAACATATTTTGCATATGGCTGCTGGATTAGTGTTTGCTGAAGATACCTCAGGTCAATCTGAGTTAACGCAAATGCTATTTCTGGAGCCAGATCAGGCAGCTTACACGGCATCGAGAACATTGATAAATACACCGGGGGAGGTTTTTTCTTATTCTTCTGGGCAGGCTAATCTGCTAGCGAAAATAGTACAAGATGCAGCGGGTGGTAGCCTCCAGGACGCTTATGATTTTTATCAAACACAACTCTTTCATAAAATTGATATTGGATCAGCGTTTATTGAGTTTGATTCCAGTGGTCACTTTATTGGTGGGACATACGGCTTTATGACCCCGCGTGATTGGGCTCGATTGGGTCAGCTCTATATCCAAGATGGAAATTGGTTTGGCGAGCAGGTTGTCTCTTCTGAATGGATTGAATTTGCGCTCACTCCATCGTTGGTAGCAAAGGAGTACGGTGCTCAAATTTGGTTAAACACCGATGGTGTTAAGTGGCCGGATCTACCGGAAGATGTATATTATTTTAATGGATTTCATGGGCAGGAAGTTTTTATTGTCCCTTCCCATAAATTGGTAGTTGTCAGGACAGGAGTGGATGTGGTGGGTAGTGCTAATGCTTATCATGAAGCTTACATGATAGGTATTCTAGATTCTTTGCCGGACTTGGATTAGACAGAAAATGATTGATCAATAGTCGACAATAATGATTGCCGACTATTGGTCTATTTGTCGCGATCCAAGCTATCTGAAACACGTTTGCCATCTTCCAATGCTTCAAATATCTCAGATGCTAGGTTACCGACTTCTGAGTTGACTTTTCTTATGGCACTGTAGATTTGGCCAACGCTTTGGTGGTGTAATTCTTTTTTCTCTTCTGCATCTTCAGGTGTCAGTAAGCCGCTTTTTTCTAATTGGCTTATGGGAATTTCCGCTATGTGGAGGTGGATCTCTTCCACGGTACGGGCGCCTTTATCAACGGCTTCTTGGACCATGTCTTTTATAATTTCAATGTTACTTAATAAACTCATAATGTTATCTCTATACGACTATTTCTGTAGGTCGATTTCTTCAAGGTTGTTTTTTAGGTTATGCCAGTGCGGCTTTTGTTGGCGGTAAAGAATATTTGAGGACGCGTTGAACGACCGTTTTGTATTGAGACCAGAAACTCCCTGTATTATAGGGTAAGCCGTATGTTTCGCATATATCCTTTATTTTAGGGCTTATTTCCGCATACCGATGCGCGGGTATATCTGGAAATAAATGATGTTCGATTTGAAAGCTAAGATGACCGGTAAGAATATGCAGCCACCGATTGCCGGTAAAATTACCGGCTCCTAATAATTGTCGGTAGTACCAATGGCCGCGAGTCTCATTTTCACAAACTGACTCAGGGAAGGATTGAGCGCCCTCAGTAAAGTGACCACAAAAAATAACAGATGAAGCCCAAAGGTTTCTAAGCCCATTGGCTGCCAAATTGCCTAAGAATACTTTCGGTGCGAAGGGTCCTGCTAGCAACGGGAAGAAAAGATAGTCTTTAAAGGCTTGCTTGCCCCCCTTTCGAAGAAACCGCTTGAGAAAGGGCAGTTTGTCTTTCAGGCTGATTTCACGACGGACGATACGCTCTATCTCCAATTCATGGAGCGCGACACCCCATTGGAAAAAAACGGTTAGCCCGATGAAATTGAGAAATTGAGCAAGATGTCGTGGGGCCCAGGGTATGTCATGGGATAAGCGTAGCAGTCCATATCCGTAATCACGATCCTTCCCACGAATATTGGTATAGGTATGATGCTCATAGTTATGGGTGTAACGCCAGGAATCGGATTCACAAGCGGTATCCCATTCATAGGTTTGTGAGTTTAGTTGGGGATCGTTAGTCCAATCATACTGACCGTGCATGATGTTGTGTCCGAGTTCCATATTTTCTAGGATTTTTGAAACACCTAAGCCTATGACGCCAAGGCTCCAGGTAATCGGATCTAAGCTGAAGTGGATAAGCGTACGCCCTACAATTTCCGACCCTCGTGATAAGCGCATAATGTGCCGAATGTGATCTACATCGGTTTGGCCAAGATCCGCCATGATATTTTCTTTTAATGCATCAAGTTCCTGCGCGAATTGCTCAAGCTGTTTGGCATTTAAGGGCATGTTTGGACTTGAGTGTGGATGAGGTGTGGTTTGTGAAAGGCTGTCAGTCATGGTTGATCCTTATAATTCAATTTTAACGTGGCCTATAGGAAAAGAAATACAAGCTTGTATGTCTTCCATTCCGGATGATGACTCCACGCCCGTGAGCGCATTCATGACAATCCCTGATGTTTTTCGGCATTTACATTGATGACAGATACCGGATCGGCAGCCTGCTTTAGGATTCAGTTGGGCAGCTTCTGCAAGCTCCAATACGGTTTTGTTTCGAGTGTCTTGAATTTGAGTTTTTGATCGAGTGAATTCAATGAGGGAGTCGGAGGAGGGGAGAGTCGCTGTGGTATGAAGATCTCCGCTATTGATAAAGGCTTCTGAATGGATAGCCTCTTTTTCAATTCCGATGTCCGATAAAATCTGATTGATTCCAGATGTAAATTTATGTGAGCCGCAGATATAGATAGATCTATCGGCAAGATCAGGGCAGTACTCTCGAATCGTTTTTTCGTTTAGCCGCCCATCGATCGAATCGTGAAGAATGACAGAGGGGGCGTTATCGTTGGTTTGATTGTTGACTAGATTGTTCCTTGTTTTCATCTTGGTATCATTTAGGTGGGTAAGCTGATTTTTAAATAAATGGTTTCCCTCGCCTCTAGCGGTATATATGACTGTAGGAGCGGGGTCATCAGAATCTCGGTTAATCAGCATGGAGAAGATGGCGGTAATACCGCTCCCACCAGCGATAAACAGTTTGGGTGTTGCATTTTCTTTAGACGTGAACTCACCCGTTGCTTGTGAGATGCGTATTACGGCGTTGGACTTAATGTGATGGGCTATCCAGTTTGACATTTCACCATTGGGAGCTTGCTGAACCGCGATATCTATTAGTCCCTCATTTTCCCAAAGTGCTAATTCAGAACAAATGCTGTAGTGACGTTGAATATTCTTACCGTTGACCTCTAAGGTTATCGAGATGTATTGACCGGGAAGAAAGCCGTTCCAGTTATCGCGTGGTTTTAAACGCAGCCTCTTCGCAGAATTGGTTTCGCTATATACCCCCAATACTTGTGCTTTTAGCTCGGGTCCGCTGAGAGGATTTAGCGCAGTCAATAAAGGGTGGAAATATTCAACGGCTTTACGATTAAATAATGCAGATTGAAGCCAGGCCATAAAGTCAGGTGTTTGTCGGTCTGTGTGCTCGTTAATCTCAGTCATTAATTCATGATCTCTTCGGTGCAGGGGTAGCTCGTCTATAAATATAAGAGTACAACTGTACACTGAAATTCAGTGAGATCAATTAATAAATGCAAATTTGAAGAGTGAATATAGGTAAATCATTGAATAACAAGAATAAAAATATTTAATGCTATTCTTGTAGAGTAAACGGTTGATCTTATGAGTACTAATTATCATGTTCCCGATTGCTGCAAGGGTTTGTTATATAGTCATTATTTGATATCGGTTTGGCATAAAATAAGTTAAAGTTAACAACCGTACACTAATATAATGCGTTCGAATGGCATTCATTTTTTAGTTGGAATCGTTTTATGGCTACGCGCCAACAAAAGAAAATACAAACCCGAAATACGCTAATAAAAGCGGTGCTTGATCTGGTCGATGAAGGGGGTAGCTTCTCTAGTATCAGCATTCGAGAAATCACCAAACAAGCGGGTGTCGTACCAACCTCTTTCTATCGCCACTTTGAAAGTACGGACCAGCTGGGTTTGAATATTGTCGATGAAATCGGAATCACGTTGCGTAAAATTATTCGTAGTGCGAGGCAGGCTGATTTTTCTGGACATCGTATGATGCAGGAGTCCGTCGATCTTTTTTTTGATTTTGTTCAAGGGCATAAAGAACAATTTCGATTTATGGAGCAGGGGCGTGCAGGAGGGTCTCGCGCTATTCGAAATGCGGTGCGCAATGAGTTGCGTTTTTTCTCTCGTGAATTGATGAGCGATTTAGAACGTCTGAAGCTGATTCCTGATATGTCTAGCGCGGATTTAGAAATGATTTCGGATTTAGTGATAACCACAGTCCACTCCCGAATCATTGATTATCTAGATGACGCGGACAATCCCATTCGTCAGCAGGAGCTTCGGCACAAAGTGGTGAAACAACTGCGGATTTTGTTTATGGGAACGAGTTTGTGGCGGACTTAGGATGAATTCAAAATAGTCGTATTAGGTAGGATCAAAGTGAAAGGAGTGTTATTTACCGAGCATTGACATGACTTCTTTCGAAGACATTGTTATCAGTGTATTTTGTCTGCGGTCTGGGTGAGTCCGGTATAGACTCTTGTGGGTAAGCGTATTCTTAGCTACTTTCTTTTTTATTAAAATATCTACTATCGAGATAGCCCTTATACTCCTGTAGATTATAAACAGCGGTGAATAGAGTGAACTTACAAATTTAACCTGTCCGAATATTGCCAATCTCATTTCTATCGATTTAACTTATTAAATGAAACTTAAAAAAGTTATTTTGTATTGTTCGATCTTCTTCATTGTTCTTCCAGTCCTTGGTGTCACTAGTCTTATTGGCTATAGCTATATTAGTCATCCAAAGATGCTGACTCCTAAACTAAATCAGAGTGATTATTTTTGGATAGACGAGATAGGCCCTTTGGCTACTGCTGAAGGAAGGCAGTACCCATTCGTGTGCACCAGCACCAAGTTTGATCTTGGCCAACCTATTATCGACCATGATACACCGGGTGGGTCTGCTGTGTTTCCCGAACTGTTTGGGTATCCGTTGTTGATGCTAAAGCCGATTGGTTTTAGCGAAGACTGTAGCGTATTTACTAAAGTTGATTATTTCTATTTTAGTAAAAATAAAGAGAAATTTTTTCCGTTCTTCAGTTTACGCCAACACGAGGACGACATTGAGTATATCGAAAATAAGGGAGTCACTATTCCATTTATAGTGCGCGTTGAACGAGGGACGATAAATCGTTTCATGTACAGTATTGCGATGCTCGCGCCCTTTAAAGAAACCTTGGATTCCCCCAAGACATTAAACAACACAGCTTGGAATAATAAGCTGATGTATAAGTTTCAAGGAGGTGTGGGTATTGGCCGATATCAAGGGGGATTTAGCTTAAACAAGAAACATGCACTTCATTACGCATCGCTCAAACGCGGATATGCGATCGCCTATTCGTCTGGTACTAGAACCTCTACGCATTACAATCTTAAATTGGCGGAAGAAACGGCGTTAATGGTCAAACAACATTTTATCGCCGTCTATGGAGAACCTATCTATACCGTTGGGATAGGCGCATCCGGAGGGGCCGTTCAACAATATGTGATTGGTCAAAATAATCCGAATATCATTGACGCTGCCATTCCACAGGCATCCTATTCTGACATGATTACGCAGACGATTAATGTCGGTGACTGTGAACTGCTGGAACGTTATTTTGACAGTGAATTCCAACAAAACCCTCTTTCTTATTGGTCGGACTGGCTCAATCGTATTACTGTACAAGGTGTTAATGCGAGTCAAACTGCAAAAATCGACAAATGGTCTCGCTCGCCAGCCCCTAAGCCTGGCGCGAGCGAATGTGTCAATGGATGGCGCGGTACGGTTCCCGCCGTTTTTAATCCCAAGTGGACGCATTCCGCTTATGCGAAGGTGATGGCGTTATTTAAATTTCCTGAAAATGTGGTTAATAATGTTAAGTGGACTCATTGGGATGATCTGCAAGATGTCTATCAGGGAGAGGAGTCAAAACCGATTGCCAATAGCTGGGATAACGTGGGAATACAATATGGCCTTGTGGCTTTGCAAAATGGAGAGATAACAAAGGATTTGTTTTTGGATTTGAATGCGTGTGTAGGTGGTTGGAAACACCCGTCCCAAATGCGTAAAGGGGACTACCCCTGGGATAAAACGGCCAACGAAGAACAGTTTGATGCCTGGGATCAAGCTAATATGAATCTCAGTCTAAATTGTAAAAATGGCGAGCCTGCGCCACGAACTGAAGGTGATATTAGTATCATGAATATCTCTTACGATTCGGGTCACGTTTTTACAGGGGACATTAATATACCGATCATCGATGTGCGATGGTATCTCGAACCCGTGCTGGATATGCATCACAGTCGTGCGTCATTTGAAAGCCGAGCTAGAATCAAGGCCTCGAAAGGACATAACGATAATCATATTATTTGGTTTACCGAGTGCAGTCAGTTGGATCTAGTAACTTTGGATTGGGATTGCAATTACGATCCCACAGGTAATGCATTAGATGTCATTGACGAGTGGTTGGAAATGCGTAATCAACCGAATCGTGAATTGGCCCAACGTAAACCGCAAGGTGCTGTAGATACTTGCATCGCAGCTGATGGAACAACCCTCTATTCTGGCTCGGATGCCTGGGATGGTATTTTGGATGACAAGCCTTTCGGACCCTGTAGTGAGAAGTTTAAAATATTCTCTTCGTCTCGAATGCAGGCGGGTGCCGACTTTAAAGGCGATATCTTTAAATGTGCCTTGATGTCGATTGATGAGTTTTCGCTAGCCAACGGTTACAACGCTGCGTTTGACGACAGCGAAAAGCAGAGACTTGATAAGATATTTCCCTCCGGCGTTTGTGATTTCTCTCAACCCGACGTAGGCCTACCTTTACAGAAAATGGTGGGTAGGTGAATCACTGCACCTTTCTGGTGTAATTGAAATTGTTGAAAGTAATACGGTGCTTGTTCTCCGGCTAACTTGTTTATGCGGTGAGGGTTTCCGTATGTTCGTTCACCTACCTGTTTTCTAAAATCACCTATAGAGAAGCCATTCTTGCTTAACGAAATAGTTATGTTTATTCTTTGTCGCTTAGTCCAACAATGAGTATCAATGAAAAAACTATTGAGGAGACCGCGATCATGAGCCAACAACTAGAAATAGATAACGAAGGTCTGGTAACCCAGTTTATTGAGGCATGGGAGGCAAAAGATTTAGAGAGAATATTGAGCTATATGCATGAGAAAATAATTTTCCAAATGTTCGAAAAAGCGCCGGAGGTCCATGGCATCGAAGCGATGAGAAAGGCACTAGAACCGTTGGTCATCGGAGTTGAAACTATTCGGTGGCAAGTAAAACGAACCTATAGCGTAGGTGCTATCGTCATCAATGAGAGAGTTGATCGCTTCGAATCAAAAGATGCAGAAGGAAAAGAGAAATTAATGGAATTTGAAGTCTCTGGTGTTTTTTGGATTAAGGACGGCAAGATAGGAGTCTGGCGTGACTATATGATTCCTGGTGGCGTGTTTAAAATGTAGCATTGATCTGATTTTATTCTATATTTGTTTTTCTTCTATAGAGAGGAGAGGAGAGGAGGGTAGGTTGAAGTTCTTACCCTCCTTTCTCCTTCTACTGCAGGTTAATTGGTTGCATCGAAATTGGGACGTCTATGTTGCCGGAGCTTGGGGCAAAACTTCTTAGGGTGTCAAAGTCTTGAATAAAGTCAGAATAAACACAGGTAAAGTGGGCTTCGGGCACTAGTATTTTTAATGACTTCAATATGTTCATAAAATCATTCTTCTCTTCTTCTGCGGACTCGCCTTCCGTTTCGTCATGAGGGCATCCATCGAATGGCTCTGTGTCCATATGGCTGAAGGTGGCGAATATGGCTTGACTACCCGGACGCGCGATTGGGCTTTTAGGTCCCAGTAGCTTTGGTATGCCATCTTCCGCGTTGATGTAGTGTACGTATTGAGGCCCATTTGGCCAGAAAGGTGCCGCTGCTCCTACCGTTACTACTTCTACTAATGCGGCTTCAACTTTGCGCTTAGATCGATTAAATAAATGTCGTAATCTGATTCGGTACTGCGCCTTAAGCAGAGCTCTAGACGTGAAAAAGGTACCTTGGCTTGCACTAACGATTCGAATGCGTTCACCCAAAGTTATTCGTTTCATTATATTTTTGAGTAAGGTTTTTGTTGTTGCTGATCGATGCAGCAATTTTGTGATCTCTTTAATCCCATTGCGAGCGGAGTTGCGGATACCTACCACCGGCAATCCAGAGCCATTAGCAATATCTTGCATTTCATTAAGATGGACCATTGCGATTACTGCTGAGCCATTAATAAAAACACTGGCTTTCGCGTCGGTGGTAGCGTTTTCGGGTAGCATTGGTGGTACATCATCAATGGTGAATTGTACTGGATCATATAAACATCCATTTCCACCGAGTAGATAGCCGTCATAGAGAGCATCCTCTTCAAAAGACAAATCAGCAGCCATCACATCGCAGTCTGCGTGAACTTGATAACTCGTCAAAAACGAACAAAAAATTAGTAGGCAGGTTTGCCAGGATGGCGATAGCTCTTTTCTCATTGAGTTCTTCTCTCAGAATTTAGTTGTTTTTATTATGTATGACGGTACAAATATAGGAAGCCTCGATTTTTTTAGGCGAGTGGCTTTCTATCTATCTTCCTATTTTTCTATCTAACCTATAGCGTCAATTTAAATGTATCATTCTTGATTGCTGCAATAATATACATCTTCTCAAGAATCTACACTAGGGTAGATGGTGCCAAATACGCTTGATTAATTATTCAGGTTAGAACAATGAGATATATCTTAATTACAAAATCAATTCTCAGTTATAGACAAGGATTGAAGTTAAAGGGAAATGTTCGTGTCGTTACACAACATCACTTGCTAGCTAACACCCATAACACAAAGCAATCGAAGAGCCCTGCCGAAACAAGGCTCTTCGACTTCGCAGACTAAAGTATAGCTTGGCCTGCAATCATCAACACCGCGAACCAAGAGACTAGGTAGGTTGGTGTTCTCCAGTAAGGCACTCCTGCTGTATAGACAATGGCATGAGCAACTCTAGCGAAGAAAAATACCTGTGCCCACAAGGCGATGGTACTGCTAGCAGATTCATCCGCTAGATAAGTGGCGGCTAACACGACGGCGATAAACGCTGGCAAAGTTTCCACCATGTTTAAGTGTGCCCGCTGCGCCCGTTGCGCCCAGGGTGGAGGTGATGGATCGACTTCTGGATATCCTGTGGGATAGTTTTTCAAAAAGTCGGGCAGCCCCCAAACAAACAATCGAGAGACAACATAAGGTGTCCATAAAAGAACAGTTAGAGCACCACTAAGTGCTAAGTACACATAAGTTGTTTCCATGACGATCTCCTTAGAAAATAAAGATGAATGATTTTTAAATTAAGTTGGGTTAAATTTTTATAGTTCCAACGCTGCAATATGCTCAACTTTTTTCCATTGTTTTGCGGCTTTGGTAATCGTACCCGCCCGGTCCTTTTGATAGAGCTTGAAAATATCTTCGTTTAAAAATACATACAGCTTGCCGCCTACCACAGACGAGTAATTTGGATTGCCGTCAAACTTCTTTCCAACTGAGACGCCAAAGGTGCAAAAACCGCCATTTTGTGGAGCATAGTGCTTTGGTTTTTTCTCAAATGCCGTGAGGTTTTTATTCGACGAGAAATAATAAGCCACTCCATCGTAAGTCGCCGTAAATGCCGCAGATCCGGCGATACGATTACCAATGTCAATGAATGCCACGGGATCAACTCCGTGCAATCCCAAGGGTGCACCTACGGCAGTCAAGCCAGGCCCCACGTTATGTTCATCTGCGGCAAAAGCAGGTGCTATTGATATTGCGGCGGCTAAGAGGGTTGATGTCATGCCGAGATTTTTTAATAAGTTCATTGTCTTTTCCTTTTGTTTAATCGCTACAGGTCTGTATCGAATAAGTTAAATCTATACCGATCTGTATCGTTAGTCAAGAAGATTTAGAAATTAAAATAAAGTGACTATTTTTGCCAATAAAGCGCAAATTTCAGGGAAAAATAGATGAAGCAACATATATCTGGAAAAATAGGTATTAAAAAACTACAATACGGTATCTTTATATAATAAAGGCAATGGAATAAAATGAAACGAGCTGAAAAGAAAGGCCATCTGGTCGATGTGGCCATTGAAATGTTCAATCGATATGGCTACCACGCGGTGGGCGTGGATAGCATTATTGCCGAAGCTGGCGTTGCCAAGACCACCCTATACCGACATTTTGAAACCAAAGAACTATTGATCGCTGCCGCCTTACAAAAGATGGATGAACAATTTCGAGTAGATCTCAGGACATTTTCAGCCGACGCCAGTACCGACCCTCTCGGCCAATTGTTCGCTAGTTTTGACTTTCTGGAATCCTGGTTTAGTGCTGCCACTTTTTACGGATGCCCTTTTATAAAGGCCGCTGGAGAATACAACGATACCAATCAAATTTTTCAAGAAGTCATATTACATAAACGCCTGATCATCGCTTACTTTGAAGAACTGATACGTGCCGCTGGTCTCGCTAATCCTGAGCAATTGGCAGAAGAAATTAATTTGCTCCATGAAGGAGCTATCGCTTTAGCGCAAGTCACGAGAGATGCCAGCGTGGCGCAAAAAGCGAAAGCCGTAGCGCGAAAAATTTTAATACCCTAATGGCTTTCCCCGCATTCAAAAGTAAATTCGGGATTAGTGTTCCCGAATTTAACTCTTAAGTGCAATTATTTATATTAAAGGTTCAAGCGTATTATTAAATATTTGATTCGAGGTTAAGTAGCCTCTTGTTTTTCTTGGCCGGTTATTTAGGTTATCTACTGCATCATCTTAGTCTCCTTCCAAGAGACCTTACTAAAATCTGTTTTCTTTGGGAAAAATTGCCGAATCAACCCATTTGTATTCTCATTGATGTCGTCAACGGGAAATGTTCGTGTCGTTACACAGCGTTTCTATAATCGTGAGAATAATGCTTCTATGGTCGCTGATGGCGATTTCCGAGAGTGGGTCTGTATAGAGGATTGTCAGTGCCAACTACTGGACTTTGAATGCCTAAATGGATCATGATTGAGAGTGACTTCTGGCTATAGGTGATTTAGACAATGCTGACCAAAAAACAAAAAAGGTTCTTTGCTACATCAGCCGGCTGCGGGGCTGTCATGTGCGCTAGTCTTTTAATAAGCACGTACTTTAGCAGTACCCACAATGTAGGGTCTCTCGTTATCGGTATTACTATGGGGTATTCTATTGGGTATGCATTAGGTCGTCATGATGCCGATGAACCGTTCCCTGCTCGTGCAAGTAAGTACATAAATAAATTATTGATGGTTCTCGCTGTTCTATCGGTATTCCTAGTAGCGCAGCTTTTTAAATAAAAATGACAAAGCAGTTATATTTCAGCATTAACGAATAGGAGCTAAACAACACATTCATCACGCGTCAGGCACTAACCCCCTTCCAGTAGATAATCATAATATCCAAGATTCATATAAACGATGCGTTTCAATCGTTCCAAATTCCAAATCTCCCCACGAGTAATATCCTGAATAATGGCGTAATACTGATGCAGATCTGTTGCATAGTGGTGAGTCGAGTCGTAGATTGGTGCTGCAGTGTGAAGTACCGATTCCATATACCAGTCAGGGATAAATCGACGATAGTGACCGGGTCGGAATCGAGTTTGATTGGCGCTGGGCAAGTGGCTGAGCAATGGATCGCACAAGGCAAAGAAATCCACAATATGCACGTTAGGCCCTTGATCTAATCCGGCCTTACCCACCGCACCTTTTTGTATAACCGAGGTGACGTGGGTGGCATGCCAGTCCGGTACGATAAATGTTTCTTTATGGTTTTCGCTAAATAAGCCATTGATAAAGTAGCTATAGCCCCTCTCATCGACAATGCCGCGATCTATGCTCCCGTTTGCGTAGCTTAAGCTAGTGGTGAGTGTGGGGTTGTCGACTCGTAATCCTAGGACTGTTGCTAATAAAATGATTCCGAATAAAACAGCAGATGGTAATCGATGGTTGGATGTTCTGTTTTTAAAGATTGTCCCTGCTCGCTGAGAGGCTTGAGTGTATCCGCTGACTAACAAGATCATAGACTGAAACAGAGGGACTGAAAAAAAACGTCCACTCATAAAGTCACCACCGACAGATAAAATATAAAGTAGATACAGTATGACGCCGCAGGCAAGTAATCCTTTTTTGAGATCACCGCTGGTGATGCCGATGGTTAATCCGATAACGGTACCGACCAAAGTGACAGTGTCCCAGCTCAAGGAGTTTAAGAAGTAGTGACTTCCTTGCAGTAATAAAAATTGCGATTCGATGCCGGTATTGAGTTTGGCATAAGCGGTATTGGGAAAGGGATAGCCATAATAGATAAGGGAGAAAACGATCCAGGCCATGAGCGGTGAAAACGCGATGACCCCAGTCGAGATTATTTGTCTGAAACGGAAATGGGAAAAGGCGTAGTAGGTCAATGCCGGGAAGATTAGCAATACAAAATCAATTCGATTTAACATCAGTAAACAACAAACCATCATGGCATAAAACAGATGGATGACTTTAGGTTGATGTTCTCGTAAGACCAGCCAGCAAAAAAGAGCGACGAGAAAATAAGACAACGCATTCTCTAAGCCCGAAGTAGAAAAATCGATAAAGGACTTTGAAAAAAGCAGTATCACCACGGCGGTAATGCTGACTTGTACGTTAACTGAAAGTTTGTGTATCAACAGCCATAAGGCCGCGGATGCCAAAAGTAGGTTAAGCCCTATCGTCGAGTAGAAAATTTCATCCCAAATAAAGTAATTCGCACTGAGTAAAAAGAACCATAAAGGATGGGTAAAAGATTGGACCCGTTCTAGCGTGTTCCAGCGCATGCCGTAGCCATTGACAAAGTTTAATACGGATCTGAAAGTGATCATGGCATCGTCACAGATCCATGCGGAGCGTATCCAAACAACGAGCATTGTCGTAAGTAGCAACCACAGAGCTAGCCACAAAAAACGAGTTGTGGCGGTTGCTTGTTGGAATTGTTGATGTAGTGCTTTAATCATCTTTTGTTTTAATTTGAATGCTAGTTGTAGTCTGAATGTCGGCTGCAGCTTGAATAGTGAATGGCCCAACCATCAACGGTCC
>JAHRWA010000027.1 GCA_019090455.1 Pseudomonadales bacterium
ACTAAATAAGTCTTGATTATCTTATGTTATAAAATAGCTATACAGGTATGAATCGGCCATATAAAATAGTACGTATATACATGGTATGTAATACAGTACGAAATAATAGCTAGAGGTCGTTATGGCAAGAGGTGGGATCAATAAAGCACTAGTAAAACTGTCATTTCTCGAATAAGTTGGCCGGTGTTTCTCGCATAAAATGGCCGTTCTGGAGAATTAGGGTGTTTTATGTTCTCTAGGGCCGAGCAATTAAAAAAGAAGCTGTCTCGCGAGTGAATATCGGTCTTGTTAGCACTCCAGTGGTGAGTGTTACTGGAGCATAGGCTCGTTACTTGATCTGTATCTCTATTAAACGTTTCCCCTTCACCCGCGAGTTAGGGCTTAAAAGTATAAAAATGCTTGAGAAGCAGGTTGGCTGATCGATGCAAAAACTCTCAAGGTATGTAGTGAGCGTCGGATAATCTAATTTCGGTTCATCAGTGAAAATGAGTAGGGACAACTCATCGTATTTATCGACAATGTTGGCGCATTTTTCAGTTTTGTCCTGGACTATCTCGCGTATCTTGTCCTGAGTATTCTCCTCGTTCCATGATAGCAATTCAGTCACGTATCTATCATCGTTCTTGATTCTGTGCTTAATTGCTTTCTCGTTTACTAATTCCGTAACCTCTACCCCTACCGAATTTCCTGTTGAAAGCTTTGCTTTAACGTCGGGTGGGTCTTCAGCAGAATTGGCTATCAGGCAATGCCTCCCCGTCTGGGCTTCCAATAAGCCAAACAATTTGTAGACAAGGTGTAGTTCCTTTATGTCTTTTCTATGCCAGTTAAAAAATGCGGCATGATGTCTGATTATCTTTTTGTTGTATAATTCAAGTTCACTATCCATTATCTCATTAAGCTTTAGCTTCAAATTCTCCTCACGTTGTGTCCGTAGACGCGCTATTTTACGGCGAATTCGCTTTTTTTCGTCTCGTCGCTTTTTAACATTTTTTACTTTTCTTTTTTTTACCATGATTCATTAGCCGCTTTATAGCAGTGATATTTAATATAGCTTAACCATTGCATTCTAAATAGTGTTGCAGCGGCATTGCTATCCCTTGCGCTCGACCCTTTTAACAAGATCGCCGATGGCAATGTAGAGCGCTGCTGCAGCCTCCCGAAACTCATCTAAAGATAGCTCAGCCTTTTGTCCTAGCAATTTTGAATCCTCTGGAATCATTTTTATGTACTTGTCATTGATCGTTCCATCGGAATGTACGTATAAGTGCCGTTTCTGGAACAGTCGCCGAAGAGTTAATAGCTGCTTGTTGTCAAGCTTATCAAAAATATCGATTTGGGCATGTTTCTTGAAATATTTTCTTGCCTCGAAAAGAACTTGAAAATGTCCTGTTTCGTTAGTAATGCGGCTAGATTTGCGCGTACAGATGTTTTCGAAAGTTGAAACGAGATCGTTATAGGCATGTCTCAACTGTCGGTCCGGGTTTGGAGAGGATGCGATCTCAGCCTCGATTATTTTTATATTGGCATCGTAAACTAAAACGTTTTCTTCTTTGCATCCAGGACAAAACCCAAAGACACCGTATACTTGAAATTTTGTATTACAGATAGCACAGTGTAGTTCGCTATCAACTTCCCTTTCTTCGTATGTAGGATTTATATTTCGTTTTCTAAAGGAGCTAGGTTTGTAAGACAAGCCGCTCTTTCTTGCTGAATGAGAGCCGAAGGTCTTTTTCAGCATGTTATTGAGTTCATTGTGTACCAAATCCAACGCTTCTTGTTTGACCACCTTGTTGACATGTTCCGTTTGTTCTTTGGTAAGAAGTTCTTGATTATCAAATGAATCTCCGCAATATGGGCAGTACATCGTATCTTGAACGGTACTTTCGCAAACCTTAAAGTATTGCCCGCATTGAGGGTTGTTGCATGCCCGCCCTATGTACCCTTGCTTTGTTGGAAAGTGTACTGAAATTGTTAGGTGGTCTTTCATCTTCAACCTATGATAAGTATCTGGGAATTGCTCGGTGTTGCTTGATCGGTAAAGTTCTATCAACTAAATATTTGCGGCTATCTTATAGTACGTGTGTACTTGTCTTGGATAATTCCGTATGTAAGTAGTAATGCGCATTAGCATCCAACCTATCCTTCACCTTTTCCCACTTCGGCATCACCTGCTGAATCAACCGATAAAACCGATCACTATGATTGTGCTCAGCAATATGGCAAAGCTCGTGGAGTATCACATAGTCGATACACTCGCGAGGTGCTTTAACCAAATGCGGATTCAAGGTGATTCTTCCCTGTGGTGAGCAGCTGCCCCACTGGGTTTGCATGGATTGAATTCGAATCGGTGGTTTCTCATCTACCCAGAGTGCTTGATCTAGCATGGCATCTAACCTCTTAGCGAACACTTCTTTGGCTCGAGATTTATACCACTCAGTTAGTAAAACTTGAACTTTCTCCCGGCTTTTGCGGGTGGTATGGACTTCCAGTTTACCGCGTGACAGCTTGACCTCTTGATTGTGCCGAGATGTTTTTGCAATTTTGAGGACATACCGCTTTCCAAGATAAAAATGGCTTTCACCACTGATGTAGCGGCGGGGAGTTACGTGTTCCAATTGTTTACGAAAATCTCGTAGCTTTTCGTAAACCCATCGGCTACGTTTTTTGACGGCATCAACAACCTCGCTGTCATCAATCCCAGGTGGAGCAGCAGCTATGACACGGCAATCGGGGTGGACTTTGATTAAGACTCGATTAACATCAGAGGTGCGATTGACTCTTTCGAATGCGATTGTCTCGTCTCCGTAGTTAAAATGTAATGTTGTGTTTTTGATAGGCGTGTTACAAATAGCAATTGTCATCGTTAATTAAACTCCTGCCAACCCAACACGTGTTATTTGCACGATCATTTCTACTATTTTTTTAGCCTGATTGATACCACTGCCGACGGCTTTGCATTCCTTAAAAAACAACGGTAGTAATTTATTTCGAATGCTGGCCTCGATGTTCTGTGGGTTGATGGAGTTTTCTGCGATGGACGCTTCCACATGTTCATCCACAGTGAAAGCCAGCTTTACCCATTTGTCCTGGATTTGGGTATCCATCACGACAAAGACTTCGGGTAACATTTTTTTAAATACACCGTAATAGGCTTGAGCATGCCGATTATCTCCAAACGCATCTGGAATTTCATCCAATCTGCGTTCGTTGACCTGTTCCTCAAATTCGCGGAACAGCATGTATTGCTTGAGTGGATGATCAAATAGCTTCTCAGCCTCTTCAATGGCCTTGCGCAACAGTTGGGAGAAGGCCTCTTTGGCGTAGGGATCGTCTTGCAATCCCTGTTCAATCATTTTCGTTACTCGAGTTTTAATGATATCGGTTTCGTTTCGCGTTTTTTCATCGCTCCATTCTTCTGGGGTGGGTTTTTTACCCATTTTACCCACTTCATAAACACCGGCGGGTTCCTTTACCTCGATGCCCACTACGTGTTTGTCTAAGAGCTTTTTGATTTGCTCGTTGTACTCGTCGTAATCGACGGATTCCCCCGCATCTTGTTTGGCCAAACGCCGTAGGCTGGTGAACTGTTTGACGGTTTCCTTGTATTGGCGACGATCATTGTCAGTAAAGCTTTTGTCCTCGAAGAAGGTGGCTGATTGTAACGCCACTTTTAGGCAACTAGAAAAAGCAGTCAAGGCTTCGTAGAAGTCTTCACGGGTTTTTAAGTTGGTATCGACAAGTTCACCCTGTCTTTCCTCTATTTTGGGCACCAGTACTTGTCTTAGCTGTTCGATATCATTTTTGTTTTTAACACCAGCGAAGATTGCCCACAGGTTTTTATAAAGCTGTGGTAGCCGTTTATATTCGGTACTCATCTGGTTATAGAGGCCTTCCAAGTCGTCGACATCATAGCCGCCTTGAGTGCGAGAGGCGAGGTCTTGGTATTTTTCAATCGTGGTGTCTAACTCGGCTAGAATGCCCCGGTAATCGATGAGAAGGCCGAACTTCTTTTTCGGGTGTAGTCGATTCACGCGAGCAATAGCCTGGATGAGGTTGTGCTCTTTTAAGGGTTTGTCGATATACAGCACTGCATTTTTAGGTTCGTCAAATCCCGTTAGCAATTTGTCTACAACAATGAGTAGTTTGAGGTCGTTATCCTTATCAAACCGTTCTATGAGGTGTTTTGTATAGGCTTGTTCGTCCTGAGAGCCAACATTCTCTTTCCACCATTGACTCACTTCAGGGGCGGCAGTTTCATCAACGGCGGTATTACCCTCTCTCGTATCGGGAGGGCTCATCACAACGGCAGACTCAAACAACGCCGCTTCATCTAGGTAGCGCTTGTACATGATGGCTGACGCCTTGCTGTCGCAGGCGAGTTGGCCTTTTAATCCATCATCAATGTTTTTAACAAAATGATTGGCAATATCCAACGCAATGAGTCGGATACGATCGTCTGCATTGTAGACTTGTCCTTTTTGAGCGAATTTGCGCTTCAGGTCGGTTTTTTGTTCTTTAGACAAGCCTTCAGTGATGCGGTCGAACCAGCTATCGATTGCCCTTTCGTTAACGTCTAGTTCCGGTATCCGCTCTTCGTATAAAAGTGGGGTTACCGTTTTGTCCTCGACTGCTCGCTGCATGGTGTAGGCATGGACTATGGGGCCGAATTTGTTTGTGGTCTTATCATCTTTCAATAATGGGGTGCCGGTGAAAGCGACGAAAGCGGCGTTCGGTAGCGCTTGTTTCATGCGAATGTGGTTTTCGCCTCCCTGACTGCGGTGGCCCTCATCGATGAGCACGATGATATCGCTATTGATGTTGGTGCATTCGGACATTTTTGTTGCGGTATTAAACTTTTGGATTAGGGCGAAGATGATACGCTCTGTACCCTTGCCAATTTGTTCCGCTAGGCGTTTGCCCGACGTGGCCATTGCCGCCTCTTTGTCTTTTTTGCTAACAATCTCGCCACCAGATACAAAGGTTTTGCTGAGCTGGGTCTCCAAGTCAACGCGATCAGTGACCACGACAATGCGGCATTGTTTCAGGGAGCTATGCAAGATGAGCGCTTTACTTAAAAACACCATGGTAAAGGACTTACCTGATCCGGTTGTGTGCCAGATTACCCCTCCCTCACGGCCACCATCGGGGCGCTTGGTATCAATACGTTCAATTAACCGCTTAATGCCAAATACTTGCTGGTAGCGAGCCACTATTCTTCCTGCTTTTCTATCAAACAGGGTAAAGTAGCGGGTCATTTCTAGTAGTCGTTCGGGGCTTAATAAGCTGATGAGCAATTTGTCCTGGCCCGTAACGGCTAGCTCGCCCCCTTCAATTAATTTTTTGTACCAGTTGAGATCTTTCTTAGGGCGATGGTCAAAAAGCTGCTGCAAATCTGCATCAGATAATGTTTTGTTTTTCTGCGCATGCATCTCGGTATCTGCGATGTCTTCTTCTCTCCAGACCGCCCAAAACTTTGACGGAGTGCCGCAGGTGCCGTAGCGTCCCTCGGTGCCATTGATAGAGAGTAATACTTGGCTATAGGAGAACAGTAATGGTATTTCATCGTGGCGTTGGTTTCGTAGGCTCTGGGAGATGCCTTCATCAATGGTAGGACCTTTCTTGGTGTTGGTGTCTGGCCGTTTTGCTTCGATGACAACAAAAGGTATGCCGTTGACAAAGCAAACTATGTCAGGCCGACGTTTATCGACGCCACCAGAGCGGGTTACGGTGAACTCTTCCGTAAAAAGAAAGCTGTTGTTGTGTGGTGTTTGCCAGTCTATTAAGGCGATAGTGGGGTTGGCTTTCTTGCCATTGACAAATTCTGTAACGGAGATGCCATAGAGTAAATGGTTGTAGATTTTTTCATTGGCTGTGAGTAGGCCTTCGTTGAGGGCGGGGCTACAGATTTCGCCTATGAGTGTGTCGATTGCCTTTTCTGAAAGAGTGTGTTTTTCTCCTGCGAAAACGTAAGTGCGTTTTCTTAACTCAGTACGTAAAACTTCCCGTAGCACTACTTGATCGTGCTTGCCGGATCTAGCTTGTAATGCTTGGTCGGGGGAAAGAAAGTGCCATCCAAGATTTGAAAGCAATGTGAGAGCTGGTAGTTTAGCGCTGTATTCTTCTTGGAATTTGGGCGAGTATGAAGTCATTTGTTATCTCTCTAGACCTAGATATCAATCTTATAGCTTCGTATCATGGCAGCGATAAACCGCATATTAAGGCCGTTATGTCTGTGAAAAAGTAAACAGACCCGATAGTTGCGATAAATAATGTGAACCAGAGGGTTAGCGGCACTTTGTCTCGAAAAAAACTAAATTTGAGTTGTTCATTAACCCAATCTATTTGATGCTCCCAATAAAATTTGTAATGGGCATACCAATTACTGAATAAAAGTTGTTTGCTGATACATGCGCTGTAATAGCGGTTTTCTATTTCTGAGAGTTCTTGCTGGTAGCCTGATAGATCACTAATTTCATCTATGCTTTTAACTTTCAAGTAAAGCGTTTTTAGCTCATTAAATAGCTGAGTTAAAGACACGGCTGATTGTTCGTAAGTTTCCTTTTCATGGTTATACAGGCTGATGTAAAGGCCAACGATACCTAAAACAATAAATGCTGCGGAAGTTAACTCGGTCGATAAGTTTTTTACAGCAAGAGCAAAGATGCCAAAGGCCATTGAGGCGAAGCTGATAAATCCTGGAGTTTTCTCGATAATGTCATAAGTCGCAAAGTGTTTCTTTGCGCCAAAGCCCACATTGTAAGCTGTTTCAGCGATATGCTTTAAAAGGTCTTCCTTATTCATTTTGAATTTCCTTTTATTGGTACTGCAATATGACCGCGGGCTACGATGACACCCTGTTTAACTACGTAGCACTCCACGAGATGAGGTCCCTCGAACTCAGCGGGCTCGATTTTTCTTTTATAACCTTCATCTGGAACAATTTGTCCTCGAATGCAGTCTCTGTTTTTAGCTTCCTCGCCTCTATTTAGTACTTTCCAATATATGGAATAAGGCTCTGGTGTGTCAGTTTCTGTAAGTCTGAAAGTTATTTTTCGACCTGCATATAATTTTGTCTTGCTCTTTAACATGTCTCGCAGCGAAAGCTTGCGAAAACCATTTGTTTGAGGCACTTCGCAATCCAGAGACAAGGAATATTTGATGTCAACAGGGTATAGGTCTTCAATGTGTTTTTCAGTATCCTTCCATGGTTGTCTCATTTTTGCTGAAGATTCGCTAGCAGATTTAGGCTTAGCCGGAAACGATTTTCCATATACCTTCTTCCACTTGTTGTGAGCGGATTCTTTTCCTTCAGCGTCTATTGCTTTTTTACACAGATCGAAAGCTCTGCCCGCTTTTTTCTTGAACCGTTTCTTGACTTTTACATTTTGACCACTACCTAATGCCTTATAGATATTCTGATTTGGTTGGTCCTTGAGGTATTCAAAAAAGTCACGACTAAGCTCGCCATACGAAGCAAACCCTTTTTTGTCGTATAGATCCGTGGACTTCAAATAGTTGTAAGCAAGAGTATCGATAAGCAGGCCACCCATCGCTATGCCATGCTTATTTTTCCATGCTCGGATCATCTTGCATAAGCGTCTTAGGTTGTTATTCTTCTGCTCCATGAATTCCTTCATGGCTGCAATTTCCTGGCGAGGCTTGGTGATTTTCCAGCTGCCTCCATCGTAGGTGTCTGGGTATTTAAAGAAACTCTGATCATTTTCATCAGTTTCCTCAAATACAGGTTGAACTTCGACGTGAAAGTTTGAGTAAGTAACAGTAACAACGAGACGATCTACACGAACATCTGTTTTAGGGTACCTTGCTTTGATGGCGTCTTTCGTATCTGTGAGCAGCTGAGATTGTTTTCCGTCTTTGTAGGTGTCCCACTTGCCTTTAGGCATGATGTAAAGCATATCTAAATCCGAGATGCCTTTGATACCCGTATATCGTCCATAGGAACCCACCTGCAGGCTATTCGCTTCTTTTGAATCAGTATCTCTAAATTTCTTGTTTAGGCGAGCTGTAATTTCCCCATAACGCAGACTGATTTGATCAGCGTTATCTATTTTTAGATTATCTAAAAAAGTGGTAAACATTTCAGCTGTGTTCATTGCGGACTCACTTCTTGTCCTTTGGAGGGAATGGGTCATTTCCATAGCTATTTCCCGCTCTTATCTTGCCGTCTCTACCGTGTATTTTTGTATCGCTCTTATTGTTTCGAGCGATATCCTCGGCGAGTCCAATGGCTTCCTTTTGCGTTTTTGTGACTTTTGTTGCCTTTGAGTTGCCTGCTCCTTTCACCGCCCAACCTTCGGGGTGCTTAACAACGTGCTGATTCTTTCGTTTGCTCATAACTTTCTCCGTGTTGATTTGTCTGAACTCTACGTTTGCCGGTTAGTAGTTGTTGCATTAGGGCTTTTTTCTCATTTCGATATGCTTCTAAAGATCTAGATAGTTCAGCAATAGAATGTTCATGTGAATCTAGGGCGTCCGCAATCTTTCTTTGTTCGGTGGTGGGAGGAAGGTTTATCCTTAGAGGAGCTAGATCCTTTAAGTAGATTCTAACTCTAACGCTACCACTACCTGCTCTAACCAAAAAATCATTCCAGGCATGAGATTTTCGAAAATGATTAAAAAAATCACCGATGAGTATTGATTCCTTACAGTTAAAAACAACGTAATCTGGGCTGACAATGCAATCCTCATTAAATTCCCATCTGCAAATGGAACCAACATTTATTCGCATTGGATTGTAGGCATACCAGCCGTTTTTAACAATTTTACATCGATCTACAGTGGCTCCTTTTACTTGTTCTTTCATTGGAATCATTCCAAGAGTCTTGTTGACAGCTCGCAAGTTTTCGGAGCTATGTGAGTTGTCTTTATTTCTTAGTGTTGAGTGGTTTAAGCATTTATACAAGCTAGTTCTCGCCCACCCCTCCGGCAACTCCCCATCCTTCGCAGGCTCCCCAAACTCCTTAAACCGCTTCTTCCCCGTCAACAGTTGTTGCATCAGGGCTTTTTTCTGCTGCTTGCTGTTTTCAATCAGCTTTTCGACGGTTTCAATGGCTTTGTCCCAGGTGGAAAGGATTTGGGCGATTTTGGTTTGTTCGGGGAGGGGGGGGTATAAAACTGGAATACTTTCACAATTCGACTTATTCATATATGGGATTGTTGTTTTTGAAGCAACACTTTCCATATATGGTTTTTGACTTGTTAGGTAATATGCTAAGTATTCATTATTAATGGTTTCAAAGCACACGAAAGCATGTAGCTGCTGATTCAGAATAACTTTCTCTGTTGCTATTGCAGTTAGCCCGAGTTCGCCTACTGCGGCTATAATTACGCTACCCTCAGGTACAATTTTAGCACCACATTCCCTGGCGACGTCCTCTGAAATATAGTTTTCTTGTAAAGTAGAAGGAATATATCGCCCAGATATTTCCGGTGTAGTAACCCATGGGATTGTTCCATCGAAGGTTTTTGGCTTGTTTCGACCCGGAACAATGGAGCGACATATTTTTCCAACAGGATGCTTCTCCCAACAATCAGGTGCCATAACCAAACTCCTTCAATTCTTTTTCATTGTTCATCATTTGCTATCCCACATATCCCGACAAGCATAAATATATTCCCCGGTCCCCACCGGATTAAGTTCCCAGTAGTACCGACATAATTTCTTAAACTGCACCAACCCCTCCGGCATAAACGCCACATCCAACAATAAATCCAATAACCGCTCAATCTCCCTTGGATCGGTTGATCCAACGGTGATGAGTTTTTCCACTTCAGGCGTTAGCAGGTTTGTTGATTCGGTAGCGATTTGCTGTATTTGCTCCGCTAGCGGCTTTATTGATTCGAATAAGTCGTCTTCCATATTTTTAATTTGTGCGTCGGTGTGCTGCACTCGTTGTTTATCTCTATGTCTTTTACTTGTTTGCGTTTCAACTATCGAGTGATACTCAATCGTTGTGTTATCCCGTCTTTCGCTTGCTCAATCCATTTTCAAACCAACAAAATTTTCGATAAGCCGTATCATCAGATCTTTTTGATCGGGTTGGCTTTCCGCAACAAGAAGCGCCAAAGCAACCAGTGTATTTTCATTAATCAGTTGATCTACAGGTTTTGTCAGTAGATGCTCATTGAGGCGCAAGTACCACAAGAATAAAAACGAACCACTGCGTTTATTACCATCGGCAAGCGGATGATTCTTGATGACAAAATACAGTAGATGCGCTGCGCGACTGGCCACATTCGGATAAAAAAGTTCGTCACCAAATCCCTGTTCTATTGTTGCCAATGCAGAAGCCAATCCATCACCACGCACTTGCCCAAATAAATCGGTTGCCTCGCTTTTTTCAATGAGCGCGTGTTTTAGCTGTTTGATTGCCCGAAGGGCATCATCCAGTTCAATGGGTTTCATGCCACCCTGCTTGAAAGTCAATGAAGTCAATGACTGCTCATCATAGCTTTGCAACAGGCTCCAGCTTCGGGCATAGTCACTGATCACTCCTAAAACCGCAGCACCTTCATCATCAACAAGAGACTGGTTCTTAAGTGTTTTAGAGAGCAGTTCGAGCGCTTGTTCAAATTCGATGCCGCGCTTTTCTAGCTGTCGTTGGTTTAGGGTATAACCTTCGATAAGATGCCGCTTGAGTGTGCCCGTAGCCCAGATACGAAACTGTGTGGCGCGAGTGGAGTTAACCCGGTAACCCACTGAAATGACCGCATCGAGATTGTAGTATTTACGTTGCCGCTTAACGTCTCGCTTACCCTCGCGTTGAACCTGTAAGAAACCCTTACAAGTTGCAATTTCTGTAAGCTCCTGTTCTTCATAGATATTCTTGAGGTGCATCGTGATGTTTTGGGGCTTTACCCCAAACAGTTCGGCGATCTGTGCCTGTGTGAGCCAGAGTGTTTCCTGGTCCACCTTAAGATCAAGCTGAACCTGACCATCGTCGGAGATGAACAGTGCTGTTTGCCTTGTCTCTACAACTTGATCATCTAAGCTCATGTTTTACGCCCCGTGCATCCGTGGTTTATCAGTCTTGTTATCAGTCACAGTAGCCTAGCTCCTTAAGATAGCCGTCCATCTGCACCTCTAGTTCTGCCAGTTGGGTTTTGAGCACTTCACGCTCCTTACGTACCACCATTAAATCAATCTCTTCTTCCTCCTCAAAGGTATCTACATAACGGGGGATGTTGAGGTTGAAGTCGTTCTCTTTAATTTCATCAAGGTTGGCGAGGTAAGCGTATTTATCGACACTGGCTCGCGCTCGATAAGTGGAGACGATCTTCGCTATGTTCTCTTCAGTTAATAGGTTTTGATTCTTACCTGATTTAAACTCGCGGCTGGCATCTATAAACAATACGGATTCATCTGCTTTCTGCTTCTTAAACAACAGAATGGCAGCAGGAATGCCGGTACCGTAAAACAACTTCTCGGGCAGACCAATGACGGCGTCCAATAAATTCTCTTCAATTAATTGTGTGCGGATCTTGCCCTCACTAGAGCCTCTAAATAATACGCCATGGGGGACAACCACACCCATTCGCCCCGTTTTAGGTTGAAGTGTCTCGATCATATGTAAGATAAAGGCGTAGTCGCCTTTGGTTTTCGGCGGCACTCCACGCTTAAAACGACTGAACTTGTCATGCTCCGCCTCGTCATGACCCCACTTGTCCAGTGAAAAAGGTGGATTGGCCGTTACGATACTGAACAGCATCAAGTCAGCATTTTTATCTAATAATTTTGGGTTGCGAATGGTGTCGCCCCACTCGATCTTGTGATTATCCTCGCAATGGAGAAACATATTCATTTTAGCGAGTGACCAGGTAGAGCCAATAGCCTCCTGTCCATAAAGGGCGTATTGCTTGCTGTTGTGATTGGTGAGTACCTTGCGCCCGCACTTCATTAATAGCGAGCCAGAACCACAAGCGGGATCACAGATGGTATCACCCGGTTGTGGGTCTAACAGTTCGGCGATTAGATCACTGACTGCCGGAGGTGTATAAAACTCACCTGCTTTCTTGCCGCCTTGTGCTGCAAACTTTTCAATTAAATATTCGTAAGCATTGCCGATGACATCGAGATCACCCACTCGGCTGGGCTTGAGGTTGAGTTCTGGTTTGGCAAAGTCTTCTAGCAGATGACGGAGTATGGTGTTTTTTTGCTTCTCTTCACCCAGTTTGTCGGTGTTAAAGCTGATGTCCTGGAACACGCTTTTACCGGCGTCTTTTAGTTTAGTGCCATTGGCTTCTTCAATGGCATGGAGCGCTTGATCAATGCGCTCCCCATTGCCGGGCTCGTGTCGGTGTTCCCAAAGGGTATAGAAGTTCGCTTCCTTAGGGAGTACAAAACGCTCATTCTTTAGCATTTCTTCAATTAATTCCGGTTCGTCACCGTATTCCACCTTGTACTGTTCATAATGGTCTTGCCACACATCGGAGATGTATTTCAAAAACAACATGGTCAGAATAAAATCCTTGTAGGTGTCCGAGCTGATGGTCCCTCGGAAGGTATCGCAAGCATTCCACAGTGCGCTGTTAATGCTGCCTTGATCGATCTGTTCCGTCATAAAGTTACTCCTGCTGTGCTTGCGCAAATAAGTCGGTGACAATGGCCTTCATTAAGGTTTCGCCATTGTGAATTAATTGGTTAAGTAATTGGCGTTCTTGTTTAATCGTGTCGTAGACGCGGACAATTTGATTTTGTGTTTTCAAGTCGGGGATAACGATAGGGGTATTGCCCAGCGAATCTTTTCGAATAGTCTTGGTGGAGGAGCCGCCGGCTTCTTTTTTTAAATAGGCTTGTGCGGGTTGTTGATTGAGCTGCCATGTTAAAAAGCTCGGTAGTAGTTGTTCCGTGTTGCAGCGAATGACAAAGAAGTGGGGGGCCGCGATCGCTTTGAGCGTATTAGCGTTGGTATCCACTAAGACGGAATAATTTTGGCTGCCTCTTGATGCAAATAAAATGTCGCCGGGGCGGAGCCAGTCTGGCTTCCGTTTGCCAGTAATCTCCGTTTCCATGACGGATTCCCAATCAATGCCCGTCGTCGCGCCGCAATCCTTCATTTGCACAACGTGATTGCCAGATCGAGGTATCTCTTTGATTTTCCCTCGAAATGGGTATCCAGCACTGATTTCTGAGAAATCGGATAATCGCATGTTGCTACTGTCTCAAGGCCATTAATGCAGAAATTCTATGTTGACTGTTGTGAATTTTCAAGAGAAAATTTGCGGTAATGATCTTGAGACAGTCAGGAGTGAAGGCATGGATGCTATCGAACACTTCGCGGTTGACCATGGTGTCACCGATAAGGGGTTGATTTTATTGCAGGGCGTTCGCCATTCTGAGCCGGCTCGACGAGTTCGAGCATCAGGGCGGCGCGGGAATAAGGCCATACGGTATCCCAGTAAAAAAATGGGGTGTGTTATCCAGGCCGAGAGTCAATCCTTGGAGTACGCTTCTATTTTGATGAAAGAGTTTGATTCCACTGTCAGGGAGTATTGGGATCAACCACCGGGATTGCCGCTGAGTTATCAAAGCGGACGCAGGCAAGTTCGGAATAAGCCTACCCTCGATTTTTTTGTTATCGGTGAAGATTTCATAGGCTATGAAGAGTGGAAGCCCGCCGCTGAACTAAGCAAAATCGCTAAAAAGCGTCCAGATCACTTTTGCTTTGACGATAACTTGGGACGCTTCATCTCACCTGCTATTGAACGTGCCTTGGAAGATACGGGGCTTCAATACCGCATCTGTACCGAAAATGATTTATCCCCGATTCTCATCGAAAATCTAAATTTCTTGAATGGTTACCAAGTACATCAACCGGATGAACAACAGCAGCTTATGATCGATAAGGCCGTTGAGCTGGTCAGTGGTAATAGGTCCATGTTGATTAAAGAGCTTATCGCGGAAGTTGGTAATGGTGATGTGGTGTATTACGCGCTGGTGACTCACGCGCTTTACTTTCCTCTAGATAAGACTTACTTGATTGATTCTCGCAATGCACGGGTTTTTATCAATGAAGCTGCTTGGGTTGACTTTAATGCGGTCACTGGGGCAACTATAGAAACAAAAACCGCAGCAAACTACGATAAGCTCTCGCCCAAATTAAGATATGCCGGCGCTGAAGAAATGGAGAAAGCGGCTTTTCGCCTCAGTGTTATCGATGATTTTGAAAGTCGCCGTCTCTCACGCGCAGAGGCGCTGGAAAAGCTGGGTATTGCTGAGCGTACATTGAGGCGTTGGCGAGCGGATTTGAGAGGCGCCAAGGACCGTACGCAAAAGTTAGAGATTCTATTACAGCAGCATGCCAAGAAAGGTAATACAGCATCACGATTATCGGACGAAGTTGAGGCGATAATCGATGAACAAATTGAGAAGCACTATCTCGCTGCCAAGGCTATCAGTCGTCACGCATTATGTTTACGCATTCAAAATGAGTGTGAGGAAAATGGCTTGCCCCCACCGGCTAATGAAACGATTTATCGATATGTCAGCAAGCTGCAGCCCGAGTGGGTTGCCTATAAAACCAGGGGGGCTAAGGCGGCTTATCAAGAAACGGCTAACAAATTCGTTGGGTTGGCAGATGAGCCGTTGCTGGGGGCTACTCGCTATTTGCAGTATTGCCATATCGATCATACGCAGGCAGACCTAGAGACTGTAAATGATCATGGAGAGCCGTTAGGGAAACCCTGGATTACTACGATTGTTGATGAGTATTCTGGCGTTATTCTTTCTTCGTATTTAAGTTACCAATCCCCCAGTTATGTCAGTGTTATGATGGCGATCCGGTTTATGGTCAAACGCTATGGCAAGTTACCGGAGACAATAGTCGTGGATGGTGGTAAAGAATTTCAAGGCCATAGTTTTGAAGTGTTTGCCGCAACTTTCGGCATAGCCATAAAAAGCCGCGAGGGGCAGCCAAGGGGGGGTGGTGTAGTAGAAAGGAACTTTGGCACCATTAACACCTCGTTTCTTCATAACCTGGAGGGCAACACGAAGTTTATGAAAGACGTGCGCTCCGTCAGTCGTACCCATAAGCCAGTGCTCTCTGCCACGTGGACTCTATCTGAAATGGCTGCGCTTTTGGAGAGTGCGTTCGACGCCTTTAATGCGAAAACAGCGAAAGATGGCAATCTATCGCCCTTAGCCATGGCTGAAAGTTCTGTAAGGCGATATGGCGAGCGTGATTATCTTAATCAGCCTTATGATGATAATTTCATTTTTTCTTCTTTGCCTTTTATCCCCCGACAACAAGCCACATTGAGGCGCGGCAAAACGATTAAGGCGATGGGGCAAGAATATTGGCACCACAGCTTTGCGCAAGCACCGAATGATCGAATCAAGGTGGATGTAAAGTGGGACCCTAGTGATGTCACTAGCGTGTATGCTTTTTATAAAGGGTGTTGGGTGCAATGCAAAATTAGTAAGCGATTTAATCGCCCGATATCGGCTGATCGTATTGAGCGTTCTGAGGAACTGTTACGTGAGACGCAGATTAATCGCGAGGCAAAAAAGGCAGGATATAAAGCATTGTCCAAAACATTAGTAGAGCAAGAATCCCAACAAGCAGAATCTCGAAAGCAGCGTCAACAAGCGCGAGAGAATGAACTGGATTTAGAGCTGGAATGTGTAGAAGTGGTGGAAGTTACGGACGAAGACATGGACTTTTGGGGTGTTGAAATACCCTCTTTCAAAGAAAAATAAGGATTGTTATGTGGCATCCTCACGCTTGCTTCCCAGAGTATTTAAAAAGAGCTGATTTTGAAAAACGTTTAGCCTATTTTAGTGAGCATTTTTTGCTGGAGCACGATATGTTGCATCGGTGTCGCGCTGAAGTGCAACGGTGTTTGTTTCGTAAGAACCAGTATCAAATTTTGAATATCGTTGGTCCAACGGGTGTCGGCAAAACTGAGTTAGCTAAGGATATTGTGAAAACATGCTTCCAGAATGCTAAAGACAATGGGGCTGGACGAGGCTTCCCAGCCGTTTATGTTGAAGTGCCGATATTTGGCGGGGCTTCATTCAATTGGAAGGGGCTCTATTTTCGGATGTTAGAGCAGTTAAACGCGCCATCTCAGAATATTTATCGTGCCGTCGAATTTAGTCGCTTTGCCAGTAAGGGCGCGACTTTTTCAGCGCGATATCGTTCTGAAGATGACGCAAGAAGGCAGTTGGAGAGGCGAATTCATGATGCGGGCGTCAAAGTATTAATTCTCGATGAGGTTCAACATCTCTTTAAGTTCTCTGCGAAGAATACTGAAAAAAGCCTAGATATATTGAAAAATATAGCGAATACCACGGGGTGTCAGGTGGTGCTCATAGGTACCTATGAGAGTTTGGGTGGAATGAACTGGAGTGGGCAATTAATGCGGCGTACGGTTAATATTCATTTCGGACGTTATCAGTGGGGCGGTAAAGAAGAGAGAAAACGTTTTGCAGAAATATTTAGTGGTTTGCTTGCCCATGTGCCCTTTGAATTAGATGTCGATTTGTTGAAGGCAAATGTGGTCGAATTGATGTATCAGCATTGTTGTGGCTGCGTTGGTGTCTTGAAACAAAATATTGATAGAGCATTGACCCAGTTGGATGAGGATAACGTGCTGGAATCGGAGGGTTTGCTTCAGGCATCAATCGGAATCAAGGAGTTAAAGCGCATGGCTCAAGAAATCCGAGAGGGCGAGAGCTTTTTCGAAGACGAAGATGATGAGGATCTTGGGATTTTATTGGGAATGCAGTCTGCGTCTGCGGCTAAAGCATCCACGGTAGATTCAAAAGCAAAGAAGTCATCTAAAAGGCCAGGTACTCGAAAGCCGGTAAGAGATAAGGTTGGTTCCTGATGCATCAAGAAGCAGCCGCTGAGTTCAAGTTTAATACGCCTGTATTCTATTTGCAGAAGAGGCAAATTAAAGGGGCTGAGTCGAATGTTTCAAGGCTGGCGCGTTTGTGTTGGAAGTACAATATACCACCGTCGTTATTATTTAATGAGTTCTTGAAGGATGGTACGAATGTTAATCGGAGTTTTTTCAATTTTGAAGTAGCCTCACATCTTAATTCTTACACCGATAAAACGGTGATTCTAGATGACAAACTTAATCGCTTGCTTGGTGTAAAACAGAATGCACATCACTCCTATCGTTATCTGAATGGAATTCTAGATCAGCGTGCCCATGGCTTTCTTTCAGAAAATAAAAAGTGGTGTGCGACTTGTTATAGGGAGCGCCAGCAAGATACAAGAGACTCGTTTGAGAATGGCGTGTTTGATGATTTGTATTGGAGTGTGGATGCCATTCGGATTTGCATGCTTCATGGAACAGCGTTGAGAAATAAATGCGCTAACTGTTTTAGTAAGCAGCCCTATTTATCCACTACTGTAGAGCCTGGTTATTGCCACACATGCCACTCGTTTTTGGGGGATGGTGAAGCGGCATCAGTGGATGAAGAAGAACTATCGCGGCAGCAAACTTTGTTTTACTTGTTCTATATCTGCACCTATGACGAATTTAGGCCGGAGATGGCTAGATTAATACACAATCTGCAAGCCTTGAGGGAAGCCTATCCATCAGCGACCAGTCGTTATCTAGGTGAATTGATAGGCGTTTCAGAAGATGTTGTGAGGAAGTGGATTGGCGGAAGCCGCAAGCCTCGGCTGGATTCCTTGTTTAGGCTACAGGTTGCGCTTGGTTTGAGTGGGATTCATCAGCTCTTTTTGCCAGATACAGAGTTTATCGCACGAATAATGATGTCGAAGAACTTGGCGCTAAATTTCAATGCTCGTTCGCGCTTTAAAGACATTAAGAAAGAGCAAGAGATAAAAGAGTTTATGCTGGCAATGATTGAGGGTGAAGAGGAGACGATGAGTCGGGAAAATCTGGCGAAAAAATTTGGTGTCAGTGTGGGTTATCTAAAGAGTCGCTATATGAGGGAGTGTGAGCATCTTTCTCGTGTTCATAAGCATCGGATGATTTTGGAGAAAGAGCAGCGAGATGCTGATTTCGCAGTGCAGTTGGATCGTGCACTGTCTATGGTTGCTTCACGGAAAAAGAAATGGACTATTGAAAATACGCTAGCAGAAATGCCCGCTGGTGCTGCAAATGGGATCGATTTTCAGGAGTTATTTATTGCGTTTGGTAAGGCGAAAGAGCGGTTGTTAGAGAGACGGAGAAAGAAAAAATCGTAGGGTTATTGATAAGAATAACCATTTCATTAGATTCAAAACGCCGTACTTATTAAGTATAAATGCATAATAGAGGTGTCACCAAATTCATATGAAAAAATTATTTAAGAAGTATTTCCTGCAATTTTATATGGTTGTATCAGGCTGGTATTTGCGACAGGTATTGAAGTGCCGAAGTAGGTGTATGAGCGTTGTATTCTTTAAGGCCTATATTCACACGTTTAAATTGTTTCCAAGTAATACTCTAAAGGTAAACTCTAATATAGCATTAGCGTTGAGATCTAAAATATTTGATCTGTCACGACCCGCAGATGAATGCGAAAGTGTTGAGGCTGATGTGGTTTTGCTAGAGGAAGCACTAAAGTTAGATGAGGCTACGAATAAAGCGATTTCAAGAGCATTTCTTGTGGAAGCGTTTTATTACTCTTGCGGTGTAACCACTGAAGTTTTTAAAGAAAAATCTGAAAGCTTAATTGAGAAGGCTAAATGCTACGATGCGGCCGTGATTCCGATCGAATACGATAGTTTTGGTCCTTTCTTTAAGGAGGTAAAAACAGATGTAAAAATGCTCAAAGGAGAAATTAAAAGGCTTAGTGCTGACAGAATTGAAAAGGAAAAGTTAAAGCAGATAAAGCCCCTAACGATTAGTTCGGGTCATATCTTGTTTGCCATTTCTCTGTTTTCTACTTTGTTTCTAGTAAGCGGGGTAATTTACACTAAATTAATTTTTGGAAATCTTGGGGTTTCGGTTAGCGACTTTTTTTGATGTCGGACTATTTGGCTAGCAGTGTTGACGTTATTGTGGCAACAAGTATTGGATCTGCTGTGGGTATTGTTTTCTTTTTCTGGGGTGTGACTGATGCAGTTTCTGAAGATGTCCGAGCTGAGTTGTTTCAAGAGGATAGGAAGGCTCAAAGCAATGTTGTATTAGCGTTCATGATTTTTTATTGCATGAGCATTGTGCTAATAGCGTACCATGCGGGCCGTTTAGATTATTATCTTTTATTTCCGTTAATCTTCTTTGTTCTGCTATATGCCGTAGATCGCATGTCGATATGGAAGTATGTAGAGAATAGGACCCCTATCAGAGCTGCTCTGATGTCCTTGGTGTATTTTTCCTTACATCTGGTGCTAGTTGCAGGAGATAAAGTGAGAGAGCTTTCTGATGGTAAGTATGAGAGTTCATATGAGATTGAGTTTGCGGAAAAGTATAAAGATACAGAACGAGGAGAGTTCTTTGCTGCCAATTCAAATTATGTTTTCTTGTGGGATAACAACAAGCGGCGAATGCACATAATACCAAGATCAGGGGTGAGCAGTTATCAAATTAAGGTGGTTCATTAAAGTATGTAGCCTGGTGGATAACTATGCATATTGTAATTTACCCTTTCGGCCATCTTATGCGAGAAAAAATGCATCGTTTCACCAATATTTTTCTACCATAAGTTGGCCGACAAGAATAAGTAATTGATTTATAATTGCCCTCAAACCGCTTTCCACTGTAAGTTGGCCGCGATGGCCAACTTAAGCGAGAAATGACAAAAACAGGCGCGTGAAGCGGTTTTAAATAAAGGGCAGAATCCTTCAATTGATGCCGTTCGCGTAGAACTTGGTAACACAGGCTCCAAATCCACAATTCATCG
>JAHRWA010000028.1 GCA_019090455.1 Pseudomonadales bacterium
ACGAAATGAGTAGCGGGCCGTGTCATCTGTGAATATAGTTTCATAGATGACACGGCTTTCTTTTGAATACCCTACAAGTTACCTCACTTTTCATTTCTATCTCATGTAAATATCAAGACAATATCTCTTGCTCTAAATTCACAAATATCCTTTTCCTATTTTTCCCATTAAATTTATTTCACTATATGGTGTAAGCTATTTGGATTGTTTGCGACTAATGGTCGTATCAATACAGCCGGAGAATAAAGCGTATCACTCGTTTAATGCTATTGAGTTCAAAACATCGAGAGGCAGGAACCAAGCTGATGGCGATGAATTTAATAGAGCATATTAAGAAAATAATTCCGATATTTTATCGTCTACTGAACTTTTTTAATCTTTAGCAACGTAAGTCGAAAATCACTCCTCTATTTCTATTATTTTAATTTGTAATACAACCGATTTTTAGTAAAAGCAAATTCAGTTTATTTGAAAGATTACAGTGAGATTTTTCAGGATTTAAAGTTAAGAGTATATTCAACGCAGTTCAAAAAAATTGAGTTTAAGCAACATTCATGTATAGTCTAATGATAGTCCTTGCTGCATATAGTGGAGACTCAGATGTGCTTTAAAGTAAAGGGGGCTTACGTCACGACTCAATCACCAGTCCTCCCCTATAAGGATTCGGAACAAACATAGGAAGGCCACACTCCCTCTTCAAACCCAATCCGTATTGAAAAATATTTTTGCTAGCAAAAAAAAGAGATTTATAAAAGAAAGCTACAAAGAATAACAAGAACCTATCGATCGGTGATATCCCTCAACACCTGATCTGAGTAGTCCTTTTTTATTTCTGTCAATTTATCAGCGTTATCCACGGTATCTGTGAGCGTAAGCTGATTCATACTTCTCTCAATTAATTTTGGTAAAAGGTGCTTAATCATGTCTCATCGCTTTCTTCTGATAAATTTCGTTTGTTTATTTTTCTTGATTGCAGGCTGTAGTGATGGAGGTGTGAGAGTAGAAAGCCCTGAAGAAGATGCAGAATATGAAACTACACCTGAATTCATTTTAACATTTTCTAATGGCATTCCAGTTGAATTCCAGTTGTCACTCAATGGCAATGATGTAACGCCGTTGTTTGATGTTGCCGAAACAGGTGCAATTGGTCAAGCTCCACAAATACAAGCCTATATCCTTGAAGGGGCGAATACCTTTTATGTTGTAAAACCGGAAGGAATAGATCCTGTAGAGTTTTATTTTTCAACGCCACAAGACATCGACGGTGATGGGATTTCAGACAGTGATGATTTGGATATTGATGGTGACGGTATATCAAACATATACGAAGAGCAGGCTGGGACTGATCCGCTTGACGTTAATAGTGTTCCCGATGATTTTGACGGAGATGGAATTCCTGATGTAGTCGATGCTGATATGGATAACGATGGAATTGCCAATGCTGAGGATGCTTTTCCACGTAACCCGATTGAATCATCTGACTTAGATAACGATGGGATAGGTGATAACAGCGATGCTGATAGAGATGGTGATGGAATTTCTAATGCATACGAAATTCAGGTTGGTACGGATCCCAATGATTCAGCTAGCATTCCAATAGATCTGAATGGCGACGGTGTTCCAGACTCCCTTGAGCAAAGTCCATCTCCCGATGCTGAGGGTATCGCGTATCTAGGTGTTGATGTCAACGTTCGTGTAATGGAGGGGGGGGGTAGGACCTATTCGTCAAGTAGAGGTTGATCAAAGAGGCAATACATATATTGTTGGCATCTTTGAAGATGAGGAATCTCAAGAATGGGGATTGATGCGCGTTAATACCGACAACTCTATTGCTTGGACTTTTACTCCACCTACATACAATCCCTGGATATACAGTATAGCTTTGGATGGCCAGGGATATATATTTGTCGTTGAAGGATCAACTATTTTTAAACTTAATAGTGATACCGGTGTTATTGAAAACTCCCATGAAATACCTCGAGCAGAATTTAAAAAAATGGTAGTTGTAGGCAATGATTTATACCTGGCAGGAAGTTTTTCTAGCTCGACGGTTAACTTTAATCCTGAAGGCATGGACCTGCATAGCAGCAATGGTTTTCGTAGTGGCTTTGTTACAAAACTAGATACCAACTTTAATTATCATTGGACTCGGTCTTTTGGAGGGGAGGGAAATGATAGTTCCAACGCAGTGGCAGTTGGCGCTAACGGAGAGGTCTATGTTAGTGGAGGGTTCAATAAAACGGTCAACTTCAACAGCAATATTAATAACATTGATCCCGAATTTACATTGTCAGTGACAAAAACCGCAGCGGCTCAAAGCGATTTATTTATCGCCAAGTTCGATGCCAATGGTGGGTTAGTTTGGGTGCGTCAGCAAGATAACTCTCCTCATCACTCATATAGCATCGCAGGAAATCCATTGGAAGTGGATTATGACGGCAATATTAGAGTTGCAGACGGCGTTTCTAAAGTCTTCACTTATACAGCTCAAGGTGTTCTTTCAAATGAAACAAGCTTAGATGATAGCATCTATAATAGTAAAGTAAAAATAGTAGACATCGCTAGCTCAAGCTCGAAACAGTTCTCTGTTGTTGTTGGCTACTTTACGGGTGGGATAAACTTTGACAGCGGCAACACTGATGATAACAAGGTCTCACTTGGAGGCAGAGATGGTTTTATTCGGTTTACTGACGACAACGAATACAGGACGACAATCCAGATTGGTGGAGCTGGTAATGCTCAAGTTGGCGCAGCGGATATAGATGATAATGGTTATTTAACCGTTGTTGGATTTTTTAACGATAGTGTCGATTTTGATCATGGCCCTGAATTTGATGTTGTAATTGAAGAAAATGATAATGCTCAAGGCCTAGGACTTTTTATAAGTAGGTATTTAATTTACCCCCTTGATAGTGACCACGATGGAATGCCGACTCAATGGGAATTAACTTACGGACTTGACCCGAATATCAGCACGGATGCTAATATAGATTCGGACGGAGACCATACCTCCAATCTGGATGAGTTTTTAAATGGGAGTAATCCCCGTGATCCTAACTCCTGCTTAGGCACACTATGTGATAGGTATCTTGCTGAAGAACCCTCTCGTCACGTTGAAAACCTACCCCAACCGAGCGACTCCTCTGATTCCATTGGTTCTATTGGTGGTATTTTCAAAGTCGATGGTGGTGGCGGTGCTACGTACAGTATTCCTATTTTCTCCTTGCCCGGGCGGACGGGCGTGGCCCCAGATCTTTCATTTAATTACTCATCACAAGCTGGAAACGGCCTGCTTGGTCAAGGCTGGTCTATTGGTGGACTTTCACAAATCACTCGATGTAAAAGAACGTTATCGAGTAGTGGCGAGATATCACCGCTTAATTATGAAGATAGTGATTTTTGCCTGGATGGGCAGCACTTAGTTTTGATTGATGGGGTTTATGGCGAAAATGATTCGCAATACAAAACTGAATTGGATAGTGATGCGATCGTAACTTTGTATGGGAGCGGATATCCCGATTATTTTAAGGTGGAGCGTAAAGATGGTTCGACTTCTGATTATTTCGCAATAATCGGTACCAATTATACACAGAGGTTAGCATGGGGAATTACATCATATTCAGATAGTACGGGAAACAACAGCATCTCTTATAGTTATGAACCCGACACAACAGATCACAAAGGACAACGCATTAAAGAAATTGGATATGATGCGGGCAATGGACGTATCGAGTTTGAATACAAAACTCGTAATGACCTGCGTCAAGCCTTTGCGGCTGGAGTGGAGGTGGTCACAGATACTCTCCTCAAATCGGTGACAGTTTCGAATGAAGGGGACGAGGTACGAAAGTACAACATCACCTATGAAGGAAGAAGTAGTGGTGATTTCTTAAGTCCTTCACGAATACGTTTTTTCGAAGAGTGCGTTAATTATGTCTGTCTACCAAGGACGACTTTCACGTGGGCTAGGGCGGCCTCTACATTGGGGTTTGAGGATAAACGTGATATGAATTTTATGAATGGAGGGAGTCATGAACACATTATCGCTAAACCTGGAGATATCAATGGCGATGGGTTCATGGACTTAATTTATACCCGAACCGATCGTAATAGCAGCATACGGGATAGGTTGTATTATGCTTTATCTGACGGCGAGGAACTTCACGAAGTGTCAGAAGTAGGTGATTATGGCTTGCCTCGCAAGTCGCCTTTTGGCTTTCATGTGATTGACTATAACGGTGACGGCTATCAAGATGTTTTACGCAGCAGCGGAAATCAATGGGTGGTCCATTTGTCGGACGGAGAACAACTTGCAACAAGTTTCGTTGACACGGAAATACCGAATGACTATGAAGATAAAGCGATAGTCGTCGATTTCAACTCAGATGGATTGCCGGATATATTGTACGAAAAAGGTGATGCTCTTTTTGGAGTGCGTTATATGGAACAAGTTGAATCGCCCGACGTGCCTGGTTTATTAGAAAACAGATTTAACATACAAGAGCATGATTTTGACTTTAGCACGTTGCTCTCACGGATCCCTCGACGATCAGATGAGCCGGGGTTTCAATACCGCGATCATGGCTATATAGGATGGGATCGTACCTTTGACGGATTTACTACGCCTCGTGTTGCAGATTTTAATGGGGATGGCAAAGCCGATATTTTAGCGGTGATCAATAGTCGATATTGGATCAAGCAAAGCGTGGTCCTTGGTGAAGAAATCTTTGATAACTACAAAACTCTCGTCATTATTACCATAAATGATGACAGTTCTTTCGTGGTTCAAGGCAGCTTAGATCTCCCTTCATTTCATTGGGAAACAGTCCAGCGCTATCACCCTTCTTCTGCTTTCGATGTAGAGCTCGTCGATCTAAATAATGATGGATTAACTGATATTGTCAGTAAAATCTATAATGCTCCTATTGAGTCACTAGAATACACGCTTCGAGTACACATCAATAAAGGGACGCCGGACGGTGGTGCCGAGTTTCTACCACCGCAGAGCTTAGGGGTTATACCAAATGCTAATTTCACGTATTTCGCCGATATGAATCACGATGGATACTTGGATTTACTTTACCCGCCTGAATGGGATGCCAATATGGTGACCCGCTTGTGGCATCCTAGATTAAGTAGTTTTAACACTGATCTGCACCCTACAAATTTACATTTCACCGGAAAAGATACCAATCTATATTTGATAGATATCGCTGACACATATGTGTTTATGGATATCAACGGGGATAGTTACAATGATGCGGTCCACTTAGAGCTTCAAACTGGAATGATTGCACCAGAAAAAGCTATTTATCCTTCCAAATTATCGGACGGTCCAGTCAATGTAATCGAGAATATTGATAATGGTTTTGGTAATCAAACGACTATCCATTACGATACGCTAACCAACAGCGACCTTTATAGCAAAGAGTTTGATGCGATGAGCGCGAGCTGGAATTTACCTGATGGAACACACACTTTTGGAAAGAACGCGAAGGGCAGCGATAATTATTTGGCAGTGTTTGATCTAAAAATGCCAGGCTGGGTGGTAAGTAGTGTAGAAAGTACGGCACCTTTAGCAGGTACTTCACCCGGTAATGTAGATTTAAATGCAGTTAATCGGATTTCTTACCATTACTCTGGAGCAAAAGCACAAGCTGGAGGCAGAGGAGTATTAGGCTTCCGTCAAATTAAATCGCTAGACGAGCAGTCTGGAGTGGAAACAACGACAACGTACCGCCAGGATTACCCCTTTACCGGCTACCCGCTTGAAACCGTGGTCCACTCTACTGCGGATGCAGGACGGCTATTAAAATCCACGACAAATGATTGGCGATTGCAAGGATGGGATGGCGACGCTCCGGTGCCGGTTGCACCGTATCGCCCTTACCTATATAAGGCGGTTGAGCGTAATTATGCTTTAAATGACGGAAAGCATTTAAGTACCATAAAATCAACGACTGAAATCGATAACGCTGGAAATGTATTGACTATGCAAATTGGCATTAGTGATGAAGTGCATAATAATATTTACAATCAACGCACCGAGAATGAGTACGGTCTTACGGATTACGATAAACGGTTCGGGCGACTGTCAAGCAGTACCGTTAGGCATAGCCGGTCCGGAAAACCAGAGATAGTCCGTAGTAGCCGATTCGCTTACCACACAATTGGACCACAAAAGGGATTACTGTATTCGGAGACGGTTGAGTCAAACATCGGTAATGATCTAAGAACTACTTACAATTATGATGATTATGGCAACAAAACACGCATAAGCTCCTCTGGTTCGCAAGGCAAAAATGGTTCTGGGGGTAATCAGTATAGATCACAGACTTTTGAATATAATGATTACTCTTACGATGAGATGCGCTTTCTTCAAAGAACCTACAATGGCTTTGGGCAATTGGAACTTGAAACTCTTTCTCGCGATTCCTTGGGGCAGCCAACACGTACACGCTATATGAGTGGCGTTATTACTGAACTAGTTTATGGAGTATTTGGGCGCGAGTATTTTCGACGTGATAGCACAGGCGCTTTTAGTTACACAACCTATGAAAGTAGTCATAGCGATTGTCCTATTGGAACGCAATACGCTGTTAGTCAACGTAATGCAGGAGGGTCAGAACAATTGGTCTGCTTTGATGTGCTGGGCAGAGACATACTAAATACGAAACCACTCTTTGATGGTTCATGGGTGGCGGTAGCTTCTGAGTACGATCAATACAATAGACTTAAACATAAATCAAATCCTTATCCTTTAGGCACCTCGCCTATGGACTGGACCACAATGCATTACGATACATTGGGTCGGGTAACACTGATTAATCATCCAATAGATCCTGAGCATCCTAGCCAATCAGTGAGCTCTAATATTTTTGATGGCTTTACTGCAAAGTCAACTAACCGAAAAGGGCAGTTAGTAACGCAAATTAAAAATGCCTATGATGAAGTGGTGAGTACTGAGGATGCTTTAGGTAGCCTTGTTTATAACGATTATGATTCTACCGGTAATCTGTTGAGCGTGACCACTACGGGCACGGCTCAAGCGCAGGACGAGCCAGCAAATATTAGCGTTTTTATGGAGTATGATGACTTAGGCAACAAAATATCAATGAATGATCCAGATATGGGATATTGGGAATACGATTATAACGCATTTGGTGAAATGGTAGAGCAACGTGATAACAAAGGACAGCGATCGGTAATGACATATGATAGTTTGACTAGGCTTACGGGTCGGGCTGAGTATAAGGCCAATGGTACTCTTGAGGGTATGAGTATATGGTCGTTTGTTACTGAAAACGATGAAAATGGATTAGGTAAGTTGAAAGAGGTAAGCCGGACGCAAGATAATTACCTAAAAAAGATATCTTACGACGAGTTTAGCAGACCAAAGGAGGTCGTCACGTTACTTGAAGGCGTATTCGGCTTGACGAAAGAAAAAACAACTTATGATCAATTCGGGAGAGTTTATCAAACTTTTGATGCCGCCGGAGACTACACGCAAGGTCACTACGCCGGTACCCAAAATGAGTATAACGAATACGGTTATTTGTCTCGGGTCTTGGACGTGGTTAACGAATCAGGTAATCAACACGAGCATTATGCGATAGCTGAAATGGATTATTGGGGTAACGTTACCCGAGAGATAACAAATGGGAAATTATACAGCACAACCAATTTTTATAATTCAGTCACCTCAAGGCTTGATCGAATCGTCACCGTCGGGCCGATGTTAAATGAGATTCAAAACTTAGAAATGAACTACGACGTTTTAGGTAATTTAACTAAACGTACCGATCATATGCGTAGCCATGTTGAGAATTTTGATTATGATGACATAAACCGTCTAGAGTGGTCTCAGGTGGTTGGTGAAGTAGCTCAAAATGTCGGGTATGACAGCTACGGTAATATCAAAACTAAAACGGGAGTCGGTACCTATACTTATGGTCAAGCTGCTAACGCAGGCCCTCATGCAATATCAGGTATCGCCGGTGCAACAAGCGCAAGCTATAACTATGATGCCAATGGCAACTTAACAGAAGATAGTAATGGTCGAAGCATTATTTATTCGACCTATAATAAGCCCACCGTGATCCAAAAAGGCGGCCATAGAACGGACTTTTCCTATCGCCCCGATCGTAGCCGCTATAAGCGCGTAGATACGAGCAATGGGGAAACTACAATAACATTGTATTTTGGCAATACGGAGAAGATTACGCGACCAAATGGTAGTTTAGAAATAAAGCGTTATGTCGGTGCTAGCACTCTCATCACATTACATTATTCAGAAAATGGTTTTTTTGAGCGCAGTACGACAGACCTATTATTCAAGGATCATCTTGGATCAGTTAATGCGATTGTTGACGAGAATGGGGGGCTCACTCCATTAAGTTTTGATGCCTGGGGGATGCGCCGGAATGCGCTAACCTGGCGTGAATTAAATGAGTCGACTAAGACAACTTTTGATACCGTAACAACAACCCGCGGTTTTACAGACCATGAAATGTTAGATGCTGTCGGTTTAATTCACATGAATGGACGTGTTTATGATGCATCTATCGGCCGGTTTATGAGTCCTGACTTTTTTGTTCAGGATCCAGGCTTCACTCAGAGTTATAATCGATATAGTTATGTTTACAACAATCCTTTAACACACACTGATCCCAGCGGGCATTTCGTTCAGTTCCTTGCTATGTTAGCCATGTCTACTCAAGTAGGGCGAGTAGTGAAAGGTACTGAATTTGGGTTTCTCACGACATTAACTAGTATTGTTGGTTGTTCATCTGGCGATGTCGCTCAATGTACTGCTATGACGATGGGGTTTAATTATGCAGCGACAGGTGATGTTGAAAAGGCGCTAAAAGCGGGCGTAGCTACTTATGGCGCAGCTGCGGCTTTTGAGGGGATCGGCAGGCACTACGATAAAGCCGCGATGAACAGTGGTGTTAACAAATTAAATGGGCTTCAAAAAGTAGGGAAAATTGCTTGGCATGCGGCTGTTGGTGGGGTATCAAGCGTATTGCTCGACGGTAAATTTGGTCATGGATTCGTGTCCGCGGGTATTTCGCAATCAGTTTCAGGTTACGTGAACAATATTGATAGTGGAACTATTGGTGTTAGTTTACCTAGAGCCTTTATGGCTGCCATGGTAGGCGGTACAGTGTCGTCGAAAACAGGCGGGAAATTTGCAAACGGTGCATTTACCGCTGCACTTGGACGAATGTTCAATGATGATTCAGGCGCAGCGAAGTTACAGCGATTTAAGCTTAAGAAGCATTTATTGAGAAGCCTTGAAGCGGAGATAAACGCGAATGGGGATCTAAAATTGTCGCTAGCTGTAAGCGATATTATTAGCTTGAAATATAATTCTGAAACTGGAGAATTTAAAGGGGAATATGAGTTACGCGGGATAAAGTATGGCGTCAGTATTTCCGGCTCAGGATTTGAAAAGATATCTGGCGGTTTCTCTAACGCAACGATTTCTATAAGCAATTTTACTGAGCTGGGTTTTGATGCGTCTCTCACAATTCTTCCCTATACCGTGGGTTGGTTTGACCTCCTGCCTCGAACTACGATAGAAGCTAATTTTGATTTTAAAAATACTAGAGCGTATCGTAGGGGAGTTAAATATCGTCGTGGAAGTATTGATAAGATTAGAGCGCAGGGGATAAAGTGAGTCGATTATTGATGATGGTGATTTGCCTGTTTACTATGAATTCCTTTTCTCACTCAACTATAGAGCAGGATAGAGATTTCGACAATAGATTGTTAGACCATTACTTTGATCTTATTAAAGCCGAGTCGCTTACTGAAATAGAAAGTTTTTTTACTGCCGATTTTAATGACGGTCTTAAAAGCTATTTTTTAAAGCGCTGCGGATTGATGTGTCAACTTAATTTTTCTGACTCATGGAAAGAAGAATATTCTAGCTTTGTGCGACGTACAAATGCATCGAAACAGCGCTTCACCGTAGTGCTTTATGACTTACAGGTTAAGGACAATGGGGTCTATTTAACTTTGGGCAAGCAAACATGCGAGGGAGAAAGGTCCCAAGAAGTCGTTGTGTTTGTTAAGAGTCAATTGGGCTGGTTGATTAATAAAGTTGAATTTTCTTCCTGGTCGGAGGTTATGTTAAATGAATTCGGTGATTCCAGAAAAGAAAAATTCCGAAAATTATGTGCTGGGCGGCCGCCCTTGTAGGAGATCATAAAAACCTGCAATACCTTAGTTAACAAAAACTCCTCGCCACAGTAACAAGGGATATGTAAAGAAAAATGAAACGTATTGTGGGTGTGTTGTTTGCATTGGTTGCGGTTATGGTTTCTCCCATTTTATTTGAAGCCTTTGAATTTAATAGGTTACAGGGTTTGTGTGCTGAAGCCGGACTCGGTGCACCGATAGAGAAAGCTATTTTTTCTGTCGAAAATGCGGCATTTGTTGAAGTGATCCAATACGATAGAAGCTGGTCAAACAACAATGATTTAGAAAATCAGTGGGTAGTAGCAGAGAGCCTATTGGCAAATCGAAAAATAGCATGCGATATCGAGCATGACGGTAAAAGAGTGGTTAGCTATGGTGCCTCCAGTACTTTTTGGGCATGGCTGCACTAAAAACACCTAGCAATGGGTTAGGTAATCTCGTCGACAGTTTAACGGCGTTTCAGCCTATCGTAACCAATAATATTGATTCGCCCATCATACTTTAGAAAATAGGAACTAAAGGTTTGATAAACCTAGTGGTAGGTTAAAACGAAATGAGTAGCGGGCCGTGTCATCTGTGAATATAGTTTCATAGATGACACGG
>JAHRWA010000029.1 GCA_019090455.1 Pseudomonadales bacterium
AGCGCGGCATGCTGAAAGACTTAAAAACCACTTATAAAACGGATTTACCCTTAGCCGGATTGACCTTTGGTCTCATTGCTACGCCACTCTACAGTGACTCGGGTGAGCGACTGGGCACCGTGGTGGAGTGGGATGATAAAACAGAGCGCTTAATGAAGGAGCAGGAAGAACAAGCGCTAGCGGCATCCAATGCTCGCGTTAAACAAGCGTTGGATAGTGTGTCAGCTAATGTGATGATCGCTGATAACGACTTTGAAATTATTTATATGAACGAGGCCGTTAGCGGCATGATGCGCAAAGGGGAAGGTGATATACGCAAAGATCTGCCGAGCTTTAACGCAAATAAGTTGGTGGGAGAAAATATCGATGTATTCCATAAAAATCCGGCTCATCAGCGTTCTATGGTCAGTGGTCTAGTCAGTACTTTTTCTAGCGAGATAGAAGTAGGAGGGCGTACCTTTGGACTGATAGCTAATCCCATTACGGTGGATGAAAACCGAATTGGTACAGTGGTAGAGTGGATTGATCGAACCGATGAGGTCAGTATCGAAAAAGATATCGATAAGATGGTGAGCGCAGCGAATAACGGCGACTTTACCCAGCAAATTGATATGGCGGGTAAAGAGGGATTCTTTAAAGGATTGAGTAGTGGTCTCAATGCATTGGTGACCAATGTGGATACGGCACTCGCAGACGTATTGCGAATGTTAGGGGCCATGTCACAGGGTGATTTGACGCCGCGAATTATCGCAGATTATTCAGGGTCGTTTGCGCAATTGAAAGAGGATGCCAATACGACGGCGGATAAGCTCACTGAAGTCATCGGCAATATACGCTCGGCAGCGAGTAGTATTAGTGAATCGTCCAATGAGATTTCACAAGGCAATACGGATCTGAGTCAACGTACGGAAGAGCAAGCCTCCTCACTAGAGGAAACCGCATCCAGTATGGAAGAGATGACGTCCACAGTGAAACGTAGTGAAGAGAATGCGCTTGAGGCCAGTGAGTTATCTGGTGAAGCACAGACTAAGGCGCAAGAAGGGGGTGAGGTGGTTAGCCGAGCCGTTGTTGCGATGGAAGAGATTAATAAATCCAGCAAGAAGATCGCCGATATTATCGGTGTTATCGACGAGATTGCATTCCAAACTAACTTGTTAGCACTCAACGCAGCGGTAGAAGCGGCACGAGCGGGCGAGCAAGGACGTGGGTTTGCCGTGGTGGCGGGTGAGGTCAGAAATCTAGCACAACGATCCGCTGCAGCGGCGAAGGAAATCAAAGATCTGATTCGTGACAGTGGCGAGAAAGTCGCCGATGGAAGTCGACTAGTGAACGATTCAGGCTCCACTTTGAAAGAGATAGTCTCAGTGGTGGGTAAAGTCACTACCATGGTTAGTGAAATTAGTAGTGCGGCACTGGAGCAAACTCAAGGTATTGAGCAAGTGAATACGGCTATCGCTCAGATGGATGAGATGACTCAGCAGAATGCCGCATTAGTGGAGGAAGCCACGGCAGCAGGCGAGGCCATGTCGGAGCAAGCTAACGGCATGAGCACAATGATGCAGTTCTTTACAGTGAATGATGGTGCATCGGGGGCATCTTACGCTTCTGCCCCTCGCGGCAACCCGGCACCGGCAAAAGCGATAAGGTCTCCGATGTCTGCTAATGGAGGTGCTCAGGCACAAGCACAGGATGATGATGATTGGGAAGAGTTTTAGGGCGTATTAATATCAACGCGTTTTTGATGACCTTAAAAGTGAGAAGAGTATGAGTTTGTTTCAAGAGATAGGCGGAGAGCCAGCAGTGACCGCTACGGTGAATCTTTTTTACGACAAAGTGTTGGCCGACCCTGATGTGAATCATTTCTTTGATGGGATGGTGATGGATGGGCAGAAAAAGATGCTACGCCATTTTGTCACTTTTGCCTTTGGTGGTCCCAATCACTATAGCGGTGATAACATGCGCCAGGCACATGCGCGTCAGGTGGAACATGGGTTAAATGAATTTCATTTCGATCGCATCATGGATCATTTGGGTTCAACCTTGCAGGAACTGGGCGTGCCCAATGGCAAGATTACCGAAGCGGCTAATATTGCCAATAGTGTACGTAGTGATGTGTTGGGACATTAACGCATCATTATTCTCTTCTAAGCACTTTCTTTCAATTTACGACGGGCGATAACCCAACGGTGAATCTCACTGGGCCCTTCGTAGATTCGCATCAATCTGACTTTTTGAGCCATGGCTTGCAGGGGTAATTCCTTTGTCATGCCCATGGCGCCATAGGCCTGCATCGTTCGATCAATAATGTCAGTGGCCAATTCGGTACCGTATAACTTGATCATGCTGGCTTCGGTTCGAATGTCTTCACCGTTGTCTTGTTTGGTCGCCGCTTCCCACAGCATGAGTTTGAGGCAATGAGTACGCGTGACGGCATCAGCAATCCACCATTGAATAGATTGTCGATCCGCCAGTAGCGAACCAAAGGTAGAGCGCTGATTGGCGTGTTCACAAAGCATATCGAGTGCGCGATTGGACATACCGAGACACCATGCTCCCATCTCTAAACGTCGCACTACCAGACGCAATTGCATGGGAGCGAACCCAAATCCCTCTTTACCGAGTAATTGGCTGTTAGGAATACGGCAATCGTCAAATAACACTTCATAGTTGTCATGACCACCTATGAGTTTGATGCGTCGGGCGATTTCAAATCCCGGTGTGTCTTTGTCTACGAGGAATGCGGATATGCCGCCGTGAGAGCCTTTATCGGGATCAGTGACCGCCATGACGATGGTGAAATCTGCCTGATCAACTTTGCTAATCCAGATTTTGCGACCATTTAGAATCCAATCATCGCCATCTTTAACGGCCTTTGTTGTCATGCCTGCGGGATCAGCGCCAGCGTTAGGTTCAGAGATAGCGATGGCAGAAATCGTTTCGCCTCTGGCGTAAGGTTCGAGGTATTTTTCTCGTTGTTCGTCATTGACAGTGGCGAGCATCATGTGAAGATTAGGGGAGTCGGGTGGAAAGTTAAAGGGGACGGCGGTGTGTCCTAATGCCTGATTAATGCCAACCAGAGCGATGGCGGGTAAGTCTACCCCGCCTGTTTCTTCAGGGCAGTCCAATGCCCAGAGACCCAGGGCGCGACATTTTTTATGCAGTGGTTCCAGTTCTTCTGGTAGGAGTTCATACCGTCCACCATTGGCTTCACGTTCCAGCACAGCGGGTTCTAGTGGTACTAATTCTTCCCTGACAAAACGGGCCACGGTTTCGTTGAGTAAGCGGTATTCTTCATCAAGTTCGAAATTCATGTCTGTTCTCCTGTTGTTTATTGCGGCGATTACTTTTAGGGTATCACTTTAAGAATATGACTTTAGGGTTATAACATTAGGGTTATAACATTAAGGTTACGACTTTAAGAGCGACAAAATAAAGGCCGAAATTATCGGCCTTTTATTAAATCAGTTTTTATTACACCAAACTGTTTTTTCAATGAGAACTAAAAGCTTCTGCAACCCGTTCAGGTGCCGGTATTAAGTGTGTCGGTGTAGAGATATATTGATACTGTACGATTCCATTGGATATCTCTTCTGCAACATGCCCACCTTCTCTGAGTATGTCGCAATGGCCTAGTATCTCTGACATGACGGGGACGAGTTGTTCTTTCCATGCTCTAGGAAATAGGACTTTGCCTATTTCCATCGGATTCATGACACCGCCTTTTTCAAGAATGTTATTTATCTTTAATAATCGTCTATCGGTGGATGCGCGGTAAGAGTTTATGAGAGAGACATGATCTAGTATCGGCCCACCGTGTGAAGGATAGGTGACGCGAATATCATAGGGCTCTACTTTGGATAATGAATTTTGATATTGTATCAATGAGGCGGGACGTACGGCCTCTTTAGATGTTGGAATTTGAGCTAGCGTGACGGGCGTGATATTGGGTAGTAAGTGGTCACCGGAGAAAAATATTTTTTCCTGTTCTTGCCAATAGACGACTTCATCGGGACAGTGTCCTGGTGTGTGTATTGTGCGTAGATTAAATCCGGGGATCTCGACGAGTTCGCCATCTTTTAAGAAACGATCGATCTCCACAGGCTCGAAGGAATTCACGTTTTTAAAACGTCTTGCAAAGGCTCTTTCCATTGCCTCTTGTTCGACTCCCCAACGGGCATAGAAATATTTTTCTAATTCTCTTTGCTCAGGAGTGGGATTGAAGCGATCAATGGTGAGGTGTAGATTTTCATGTGCCCAGACTTCGCAGTTTGCCGTATCACGAATATGTTTCGCTTGACCGCAATGATCATTGTGACCATGAGTGAGTAATATTTTTGTTATATCTTCGACTTGGTAATTAACAGTGGCCAGGCCCTGCTTAAGAGATTCCCAAGCTTCTTCTGAGTTGATACCTGTATCAATTAAAATTAATTCATCAGAGTCATCAGCGGGAAAAATTAAATAACTATTGATGTCACCTAGGCCAGGATAGCCTGTTGGGGTGGGAACTCTACCGATTCGGGGTGAGCTTTCAGATTTGCTAAAACGTTTTGCGTCAACAATTTCATCAGTTGCCATAGACTTGATTTGCGACCCGCTGGGATCACCTCCTTAGAAGTTGAGTCAGACATTATGGCCAAAATCGGTGCAAATAGATAGAAGCCGCGGGGAGCGGTACGACAATGAAACCGGTTTGTAAATCCTTATTATTATTCTGGAATATGGTTTTTCACATTCGTAAAAAATTTTAAAATGTGTGAGTAAGGGGCGCAGCTGAGGTTTAGATTTACATTTAAGGCGAAGGCTGCGACTCTAGGAAAAGTGTAGATAGTTTATGTTTATCAATTGCTAATGTAGTCGCTCAGAACTATCAGTTGCATAACGTTACGTGTGATTACTACGTTACGTGTGATTACAGTTTCCATTGGCAGTCTTTGCCAAAATTAAAATTGAATTAATAAAAATAACGTAATTTTAATGGAAACGATTTATCTCAATATAACGACTTATTTCATTTTGACGATTTAACCGAAAATAACGATTTATCCCTATATAAAAGGAGTTGCAATCATGGCTGATGAAAATACCGGTGACCTAAAGGTCAATAACCCATTTGCAGTCGAGCCCGCGTGGCTAGAGAAAGTGAAAGAAGATATCGTTGATCCGGATCGTGTCATCATCGATACCCATCATCACCTGTGGGAGCCAGGTGGTTTGATTGAGTATTCATTAGAAGATCTTTGGGCGGATACGGGTAGTGGCCACAAGGTTGAAAAAACGGTCTTTATGGAGTGTGGTGCATGCTACCACGAAGACGGCCCAGAGCATTTACGTTCATTAGGTGAAGTCGAATACGTCACTGCGATAGCCGAGCGCACTGCAAAGGATACCAGTGGTAATGCAGAAATTGCAGCGATGGTGACCACCTTTGATTTACGGCACGATGATGTTGAGGGATTGGTTCAGCGCCACGAAGAAACCAGTAAAGGTCGGTTTCGGGGTATTCGACAGGCGTTAGCCAGTGCCAAGCCGAATGAAGGGATTATGCTCGAAGCGGCGGGGCCAAAGGATCTTTACAAAGATCCCGATTTTATTCGTGGGATGAAAGCCCTCGGCAAGAAGGGTCACAGTTATGACTCTTGGCATTACCATTACCAAAATCCTGAGTTTGCTGCGCTGGCACGATCAGCGCCGGACACCACCATGGTGCTAGATCATTTTGGTACACCGCTAGGTGTCGGTGTCTATGGGGATAAACGCGATGCGGTTTTTCAGCAATGGAAGAAAGATATCGCTGAAATTGCTAAATGTGAAAATACCGTTGCCAAACTGGGTGGATTCGCAATGCCTGATAATGGCATGGGTTGGAATGGTCGTGATCTACCGCCAACGTCAGATGAATTTTTTGACGCTCAAGCGGCGTACTATCTTCACATGATTGAGTGTTTTACGCCGGACCGTTGTATGTTCGAGAGTAACTTTCCCGTGGATAAATTGTCACTGTCCTATCACGTGTTTTGGAATGGCGTGAAAAAAATAGTCAAAGGCTTTTCCGAAAATGAGAAAAACGCCATGTTCTCTGGAACGGCCACTCGGGTATATCGATTGTAATATCACTTTTTTAAAAAGGGAGTAGTAACATGAAAATTGGATTTATAGGTGTGGGGCACATGGGCGGACCAATGTGCCATAACATCATTAAAAAAAGCGGCCACGACGTGACGGTTTTCGATTTGAGTCATGGGGCAATTGAAGAGTGCGTGGCTTTGGGCGCCAGTGGTAGTGACTCTATTGCGGAATTAGCGTCAAACAGTGATGTGATCTTTACATCATTGCCCATGCCAAAAGACGTGGAAGCCGTTGCCTTGGGAGCAGATGGCATCGCAGAGAATGCCAAGTCGGGTACGGTTTATATCGATCTCTCGACGAATTCGCCCACCGTGATTCGCAAGGTCGCAACAGAGTTAGAAAAGAAAGGGATTTCGACACTGGATGCGCCAGTCTCTGGGGGTGTGATCGGTGCAACAAAAGGGACTATCGCAATTATGGTGGGTGGAGACAAAGGTCTCTATGAAAAATACCTGCCGCTATTTGAATCCTTCGGAGAAAACATCTCTCATCTCGGAGATTTAGGTTGTGGCTGTATTGCAAAAATAGTGAATAACATGATCGCATTTTGCAATATGGCTGCGGGTGCGGAGGGCTTGATGCTCGGGGCTGCTGCCGGAATTGATCCCAGTGCACTCAATCAAGTTATCCGAAATAGTTCAGGAAATAGTATGGGCTATCGCGGCATGGCTTATACCACGCTTAAAGGTGATTGGACGCCTAGCTTTGCGTTGGATCTCGCATACAAAGATATGCATTTGGCGCTAGAGCTAGCGGATGAATTGTCCATCCCCCTTTCTATTAGCCCTCAGGTACATAACTTGATGCGCATGGCACGGGGCATGGGATATGGCAAGGACGATACTACTGCCATGATGCGAGTGTATGAAGAGACGACAAAAATTAAAGTGCGCAAGTAGTGCTGTATGGCGAACTGTCAAAAAAAGAGATACAAAAAAATAAATAGATAAATAAACAAACAAACGAATAAGGAGTTACACCACGATGTCAGATCCAGAAAAACGTAAGAAGGGTATCGCCCTTTTTAAACGTATCACTGAAGGCCAGCCCAGAAACCCCACATCCAGCCGCTCGTCAGTACCGGCAGAATTTTCCCGTTACACCATGGAGCATTTATTTGGTGATGTATGGCAGGGTGAAGATCTAGATTTTCAAGCTCGATCCATGATTACCTGCACAGTTCTGGTCTCACTGGGTCGAGATGCAGAATTACGGATACATTTTCCGGGCGCAAGAAATTTAGGAATAGAGCGAGAGAAGATAGAAGCGATGATTACTCACGTGGCTCATTACGCGGGCTGGCCTGCAGCGGCTAGTGCATTACGCGTGTTAGGTGAAGTGTGGCCGAAAGAAGAAGAGGCTAAGTAGAGTTGTTGGAGGTTTCGAAAAACGATAAGAAATAGATATTTATCATTCTTGGCGCAATGTCGGTTAAATGTCTATTTCTAGGCTTCTTTAAATCGTTCCCATTATATTTTGAATCAAACCAATCACGCTGATAATCAGCAACGCGGTACCAATGACTCGAAAGAATACCGACGTATCTGTTTTGATAATGTAATCGTGAAACCGTAATCCAAACAGATTGCCTATGGCTGCACAAGGTAATAGCCATAGCTGATGAATCAATTGTAAATCAATCCCCGCATAGATAAAGGCGATCATTTTTATCGTCACCATCACAAACCACAGTACAAATAAGGTGTCGCGCAGTTGTTCGATTTTAACGTGTCGAGAAAATACCGTGATGATAAGTGGCGCGCCGATGAGAGACGTCCCCGTTATATAAGCGCCAGCCATCAAAAACACTTTATCCAGTGTTTTGCTATTACTGGTAAAAGGTTTGTTGAGAATGTAAGTGATGGAATACAGCCCGACAATAACAAAAATAATACCGCTCATGAGTGAGGCGGGTAAAGTGATGAGTCCAAAAACGCCAATCAACATCGGTATGAACATAATAGTGGAAGTCTGTTTCAGGTACGCCCAATTGACGGTCCCTGGGGGTTGCTCATCGTCAGTCGCGAGTGTCTTCCCTCGGGCTCGAAAGCTAGCGGCATTATTCTTAAAAACGGTAATGGAGGAAAACACGAGCAGGTGAATTGAGATGATGGGTAAATAGATAATAGGGTCGTTTTTTATCATTAACAAAAACGGCAATGACAAGACCGCACCACCAAAGCCTAATCCAGAACGAACAAACCCGCTCCAAACAAAGATAAGGGCAATCAAACCGTATTGTAGTGTGCTGAGATCTGACATAGTTTTCTGTCCACCAGAAAGATTTTTTGTCTACTAGAAAAAGTCGTTGTTCGCTAGAGAAAATCGCTGTTCACTAGAAAAGTTGATAGAAATGACGCTCGTTGAGAGCAGGTGACTTCAGTCAATTGTTAAGGGCGTTGTCTAGGAAAGGGGGCAGATTGTATCAGAAAATGAGCAGTAAGTTTTAAGGAATCCGCTGTTTTCACTCGCTGGTATCTGTAGTCAGGCAATGTGACTAAGGGAATGTACTCAGTTATGATGCACGCCAACGAAAATACAGGTATTTATCAATTTCAATCCGTTGATCGAATGGATAATGCAACGAACCATCAACTTAATGGGAATCACAATGAAAGAAATAGCGGGCATAATTTACGAGAAGAAAGGTCATATCGCAGTGATGACTTTAAATGAACCGAAAAAACTCAATGCACTTAGCGCCAATATTTGCGAAGGCTTAGAGCAAGGCTTCAAAGAGGTTGCACAAGATGAAGATGTGAGAGTCGAAGTGATTACGGGAGCCGGTGATAAGTCTTTTTGCGCAGGTGCTGATATTAGTCGACTCAAATCAGAGCCGGTTTACATAAAAGCATTTTTGGATAGTGTGCTGGAAACCTTAGCGATTGGTGAACGTTGTCCTAAGCCCGTAATATCCGCAGTCAATGGGTTTGCTTTTGGCGGTGGTTTTGAGCTGACCCTAGGATCTGATTTTGTGATTGCATCTGAAAAAGCGAAATTCGGTGTGCCAGAAATCAATCTGGGTTTGTTGCCTGGTTTTGCGGTTGTACGTTTGGGCGAAATCGTGGGCCGACAGAAGGCCAAAGAGATGAGTATGGTGGGTGATGCTATCAGTGCTCAGGAAGCTAAGGATTTAGGTTTAGTATTAGAAGTGGTGCCTCATGAAGAGGTTGTGGATCGGGCCATGGCGCTGGCGGAAAAGATTGCATCAAAACCACAGCTAGCAGTGCAATTGGCTAAATCTATGTATAACCGTTATCTCGGCGGCGAAGAAATGAATTACGCCAAAGACGCAATGCCTTTTCTGTTTATGAATGATGATAGCAAAGAAGGAATCGCTGCGTTTTTGGAAAAACGTAAACCGAACTTTTCTTAGGTTTAGGTTTAGGTTTAGGTTTAGGCTTACGCTCTTCCTTTTGTTTTTGTTCATGTTCCTTCGATCTAGCCTGATACTTTAGATTTTAAGCGGCGCATGCCAGAAAGCCAACGGTCATAATCGTTGGTTTTTCTTTGCAGATAAGTTTCGACTTCGGGGTGAGGTAGTATCAAAAAGCCTTCCGACTCCAGTCCTTTGATCACCGCATCGCATAATTCACTGGGTTGTATCACTCCATCCCTAGACGCTACGTCGGCGCTGTCATCCATGGCTTGTAACATGGGGGTATCAACTCCCTGTGGGCATAATATGGAGACTTTAATGCCTTGGTCTCCGTGTTCAATTGCTAAACTTTCAGCAAAGCCCACTGCTGCGTGCTTTGTTACGCTATAGGGCGATGAGCCTATTTGACTTAAGAGCCCTGCGGCAGAAACAGTATTTAATATGTAGCCCTCACCGCGTTTAATCATATTGGGCAGTGCAGCTCTGGCGGCTAGAACATGGGCAAAGACGTTTATTTCCCACATTTTTTGCCATACCTCATTGGCGACTTCAGTGCCGCCTTCGAGAAGTATGCCGGCATTACAGCAGAGTAGATCGATGTGACCGTTGTGTGCTTCTGCTGTGGTGATTAAGTTTTTCACTTGATCTTCGTTTGAGACATCGGTGACTATGGGTATCGCACCTATCTTCTCAGCGACGCTATTGAGTTTTTGTTCGTTAATATCGGCAATAAAGACGGCCTCTGCACCTTCATTAATAAACCGTTCTGCGAGGGCTAGGCCGATTCCGCTGGCGGCACCAGTGACGACAATGACTTTATTTTTGACGAACATTTCCAATTCCTTTTTATCATTCGGCGATGGTGTTTTTCTGTTATTAATCCTGCGCGAACTTGCTGTTTTATTTGGTAAATGCGATATTGAAATGGTAACCAATAATCCGTTAACAATGAAAGAATATCTATTGTGAGTTTTTCCCATAGCCTATCAGAGTTTGTGTGTTTATCCGATCTCTATGTATCGGATGTATGTGCAGAGGGTGTGCCTAATGCGGCTCTATTAGCGGAATATCCGTCCTCTAACAGCAGCGAAACTCAATTCAGAAATACCAGTCAATTTATTATTCATGACCCCTATCCGCCTCCCGCTAGAGAGTTGCTTAAGATCCTGGGGCCTCATCATTTTATGTGTGGCTGGGGGGATCGTATTTCTGTCTCTTCTGAAATTCAGCCGCCGAATGTGCTCACTCAGCATTGGGAGGATATGTTAGGTCAGCCAGGACATGTTAGATGGAAATCGTTTGATCTTGAAAGCCGTTATATTACCTTGTTTCCTTTTGAGTCAATTCCGGCAGAAAAACAAGTTGTCGATCCTAAAGTTTTATATCGGTTACATTCTAAAGAGACAATTGCAAAAATAGACTGCCCCCAAGCGGGAGTTTTAGATGAGCCTCGTATTCCTTGCATCATTAAGTTGAGTCATGGCTACGCCGGTACCGGAAATTATTTCATTCAAAGCCAAGGTGATTTAATAGAGGCTCAACAAAAGATAAAGAAAAACTGGCCCGGCTCAGTAACGGTCATTAATGAGCTTGTTGGTGATATCGCTAATGACTATTGCGTCCAGTTCTACGTTGATTTAACCGGTGCCGTCACATGGTTGGGCGTTACGGAGCAATTGTTTAGTCAGGATAAACGTTGGCAGGGGGGGACGTTTATTGGAAAGCAGCAGGATTTGTTATATTCACAATTGGCAGCGATAGTTGATACGGTAGCGAGCTACTTGTATCAGTCTGGATATTTTGGAGTGGTGGGAGTTGATATTCTGCGGGATAAAAAGGGCCAATTGTTTTTAGTGGACCTAAACCCTAGGCTCAATGGTTCGACACCGTTTTTACACGCTTCACGCCAGTTCTTGCGGCAAGGTTATACTGAGGGTGTGTATGTACCCAGTGTTAGTTTGAGTGGAACTCTGGAAGAGGTAATAGCGAAAGCTGAAGATATAAAAGGTGCGAAAGTAATGATACAAAGTGCCTACGAGCTATCAGATAAAAAGCAGACGACTTGCCATGTTTCGATTAACGCTAGTTCTCTCAAGCGTTGCTATGAGATACTAAATTCTTTGAATTAATCGATTTTGTGCCCGTTATCGGGCTAAAAGGAATGATGAAATGTCCGCAGTCAAACCAAAAATTATTCTTCAGTTAAAGTCCAGCTTGAGTGGCGAAAAAATATCGGCAATGTCGGATGCTGATGCTAAAAATGCCGTGCAACAGATGAGGGATGAAAGGGCAAAAGACGGTAATTTACAAATTTCCTTTTCAGGGTTTAATGCTAGCAAGAAGAAAAGACTGGCGAATGCAGCTCGAAAAAATCAATTCAAGGTTGCGGTGAGTGTGACAAAGGAGCTTGATTTCTTGGTTGTGGGCAACTCTATCTCTACACGCGATAAATTAATCGAAAAAGCGGCAGAGCAGGGGGCACAACTGCTGTCTGAAAAACAGTATATTTCAATGATTGAATCGGGGGTGACTGTCAGTTTGGTATAGACAAAAAAATGTTTTTATAAAATTATATTGTTTTTATGACAGCTCCTCATGTCGGAAACAAACCGTGGTGTGGTCATTTACCATTCCTGCTGCTTGCATAAAGGCATAACAAATCGTACTGCCGATAAACTTGAATCCGCGTTTCTTCAAATCCTTCGCCATCGCATCGCTTTCTGGGGTAGTTGTTGGCGTGCTTTTTAGGTGCGTCCAGCGGTTTTGAATAGTCTTTCCGTTGACGAAGGACCAAATGTATTCATCAAAGGTTTTAAATTCTTGTTGTACCTCTAAAAATGCCGTTGCATTGCTGCGGATTGAATAAAGCTTAAGACGATTTCGAATAAGGTTCGTATCTTGTAGTAATTTTTCAATTGTTTGATCTTTCATTCGAGAGACTTTGAGCGGATCAAAATTCTTAAACGCTTTGCGATAATATTCTCTTTTCTTCAGTACTGTTATCCAACTTAATCCCGCTTGTTGCCCTTCCAGGCATATGAATTCAAATAGCAGTCTATCGTCATGTATTGGTACGCCCCACTCGAGATCATGATAGTCGATGTAGAGTAGGTCTTCGCCTGGCCAGGTGCAGCGTTGCTTCATTTGAACTCCCATTAATCTAACCTGTTATGTCGAGTAATATTTTCAATTGCTGCTTATCTTGACGCCGGCAATGTTTTAAATGTTCGAATGCGGAGACACCTTCCGTTAACGTAAATTCTTTATCAATTAAAGTTTCAATATCTTTTGCGTTAATTTCGTTTTTCAAGTAATTGATAGCGCGAGGGAATGGTCCACAGCGGGAGCCTACAATTTGAATTTCATTGACAACGAAAATGGTCGCATCGATGGACAGTGGAGTGGGGTAGGTGCTCTTTAATACTAGTTTTCCGCCGGGTTTGATGAGTCTCAAAGCACTGTCAAAGCCGGAGGCATTGCCGGTACATTCGATGACGACATCGAAATATTGAGGGTAAAGTTCTTCGGCTTGATCGGTAGAATCAATACTGTCTGGTAAACGCGAGAGTTTTTCTGGGTACTTACCCAATACGACTAAATTGTCAGTTTTTGTCTTAATCACTCTAGCGATGAGTTGGCCCAATTTACCGTCACCTATGACAACGGTGCGATGTTCGGGATTGATATCTATTTTTTCAATAATATCGAAGGCGGCTGCCAAAGGTTCAATAAACGTCGCGACGCTTGACGATAAGTTTTCAGGAATGACGTGAAGGTTTTCCACGGGTAAGGTGACATACTCTGCAAAAGCGCCTGGATGCTCTCTAATGCCGAGCACCTTTCGTTCGGAGCAGTGCTTTTTACCGACGTTTATGCAGCTATGGCATTCGCCGCAGGCAATGTTGATTTCCCCGGCGACTCTCTTTCCAATCAGATGGCTAGGTCCTGTTTCTACTCTACCGACAAATTCATGCCCAGGGATGCCACGAAAATCGTATAGTCCACTCATGAGTCCGGTGTCAGTGCTACAAATTCCGCTGTAAAACACCTTAATCAACGCTTCGCCGGGGCCGGCCACTGGTATTGCCAAATCTGTTCGTAGTTTGATATCACCATTCTCGAGCCATAGTGCTTTCATCAGAAATTCACCTTTGATAATTTTGTGGTAGACCGATAGCGATTGGGTTGATCACTGCTTGGTTTTTGGTCGTTGGATGTATGGTTAACGATTTGTTTGATTCATTGTTTGTTGTTGATCGGTAGTGGATATTAATGATTAGATGACGGTAATGAAATGATTTATTTGTTTGATATAAAAAAAGGTTTTACAGATGAAGAAACTAATCACGCCACAGGCTACGATCAATGTCCAAGTGCTGCTAACAGGTAATGAGCTAATGAGTGGCGTTACCACCGATTCCAATTCGGCCATGATTGCCGAGAAGCTTTCAACCATAGGGATGGCGTTATCTCGAAAGGTGACCATTGGTGACGATATGGATGTGTTAGTTCAAGAGATGGAGGCATTGTCGCTCAATAGCGATGTTCTTTTGGTGAACGGTGGTTTGGGGCCAACCATTGATGATTTGACTTCGGAGGCTGTGAGCAAATTGATTGGTAAACCGTTAGTCGTAAATCAACAAGCGATCGCGCATTTGGAAAGCTGGTGTGAAGCGAGAAGTTACCCGCTAAACCAAGCCAATAGAAAACAAGCATTCCTGCCTGAGGGGGCTAAGGTGATTGCTAACGCGGTGGGCAGTGCTGTGGGTTTTTCAGTGAAATGGAATGATTGTGTTGTTATCTGTACGCCGGGTGTTCCTAGTGAATTACGAGTTATGTTGGATAGAGAGATTTTGAAATTGTTAATGGAGGACTTTCCTAATGCGGTGGCCCCTTCTATTACTCGATTGCAGTTATTTGGTTTAGGTGAGTCCGGATTGCAACAATCTATATCTGACGATTTTCCTGATTGGCCTGCCAATGTCGAAGTGAGCTTTAGAGCAGGCGTACCCACCTTAGAGCTAAAACTGACGACATTCACCGAGGAAGACGAACCCGAGAAAGAACTTTGGAAAACGAAGCTCTTACTGAATATAGGTGATTATGTCGTGGGCGAAGGTAGTACCGATCTTCAAACTGAAGTCGTGGCATTGTTGGCGGATCAAAATAAAACATTGACCACAGTAGAATCCTGCACCGGCGGATTGATCGCGTCAAAAATAACGGAGGTGCCGGGGGCATCAGCGGTTTTTCAGGCGGGTTTCGTGACGTATTCAGATGACATGAAAAATCAACTGGTGGGGGTTCCTGATTCCGCATTCAAGGCCAATGGAGCCGTTAGCGAAGCGGTGGTGAGAGAGATGGTCATAGGAGGATTAAAGATTAGTGGTGCCAATTTTGGTGTTGCCGTTTCAGGTATCGCAGGGCCTGACGGAGGAACTGATTCTAAACCGGTAGGGACAGTTTGGATTGCGTGGGGCAGTGACGATAGGATCTATACCCAGAGGTTGGTGATCGGTAGAAACCGTAAGTTATTTCAGCTTATGGTTAGCGCGATTGCTTTAGATTTGATTCGGCGACTTCTGTTGAATATACAGGAGCCGCCGGTGTATTTTTCTACTTATCAATAAAACCTAAATAGAAAAAGCCTTAATAGGTAGAACCTAAATAGTCAGAACTTAAGTTAATCCCGCTTTTAGACATAGTCTCTAAAACTGGATTAACTCGCGATTTTATCCAGCTCATAAGGAGCCTCATCCTCAGTTGTGCTGTCTGCTGCTTTTCCTTTGGTGGGGAGGTCAGCCTTATCTATCATGAGAAGAACAGGTGGAAGTAAAAGAAAATCGACAATTAATGCCATGATGAAGGTTAGCGAGGTGAAGTATCCCATTGAGGTGTTGATTCGGAAATCTGACTGAGCTAGTACGACAAATCCAGATATGAGTACGATATTACAGACAACCAGTGCGGTGCCTACGTGTGAAAATGCGTAGCCCAGCGCTGCTTCGCTTTTACCGCCTAAATGTTTGCGTGCGTAGAGGTATTTACTTAAGAAGTGAACCGTATTATCAACCACTATTCCCAAGGTCATTCCGATAGCAATCGATACCGCAATACTAACTTGCCCTACCAATAATCCCCAAATTCCAAAAGCCAGTCCGGCTGGTACCATATTTGAAATAATACTGACAAGCCCAAGCTTTAAGGATCTTAGTGCCAGCATGATGATGAAGGAAATGATAAGTAAAGCGCAAAGGCTACCGACTAACATACTACGAGCATTTACTACGCCAAGGTTCGCAAACAACAGCATTGGGCTTGATTTATAATATTCCACATTGGGTAAATTGGTATCTAGCCAGAAATTTAATTTCTCTTCAAGTTGTAGCATTTGTTTCGAACTTAATTCTGTGAGAGTCAAAATTAGACGAGTTTCGGTTTTATCAAAGCTAACTTGGTTAGTTAAATCCAGCCCATAGGGCAGACTTAATTCGTACATTAATAAATATTGCGATGCGAGTTCTCTACTAGCGGGGAGCTTGTACCAGTCTTCATCGTTGTTGTGCATGCTCTTATTAAGTTGTTTCATTATGTCCGTGAGAGACATGACTTGTTCTACTTCATCTTGCTGTTTCAGCCACTGTCCAAAATCTTCTACGCCTTGTAAAAAGCGAATATCATTCACTCCACCATCGTATGGACTCTTTAGTGAATATTCTATGGTGACAATACTGCTAATGTTTTCAGTAGCGAAATCAGTTGAACTTCTAAAGTCGGTTTCAGGCGAGAAGAATTCGACAAATTGATCGTTAATCTCATTTTTGGGTATAAAAGTCATAGTCAATATACACGCACTACCTAATACCCAAAAAAGTGCTCTTCTGTTTTTAATGACAAATTCTGATAACGATTGCATTAATCTTAAATTTAATGAAACTTTAGTTTCTTTTTCTCTAGGCGGTTTAAAGGGCAAGACTGCCATTAAAGCAGGTAAGAATGTAATTGATAATAGATAGGCTATTGCAACGCCTGTGGCGACTAGATTCCCTAATACGGTGAAAGGTGGCACTTCACTAAAGTTCATGCTTAGGAAGCCCACTGCAGTGGTAAGGCTGGTTAAGAATACGGGCATCATATTAATTTGAAGACTCGTTTTTATAGCTTCTTCTCGGGTGTGACCTTCTCTCAATGAAAAGAAAAAACTCACGAGTATATGGACGCAATCTGCTACTGCAATAGTGAGAATGATAACGGGAGCACAAGATGATGGACCACTTAAAAACGATCCCGCCCAACCCAGTAAGCCCATAGACGTCAATACCGTTGCGATTATGACGATAACTGTTGCTAATGTGCCACTGTAAGAGCGGAGTAGAAGTGTCAGTGCCACTACAATAATAAGTCCCATAAAGGGCATTAAGGACACGGCATCGGATTCATTGATTTCAACGGTGGCATAATTGCCCACAACCATGCCGGTTATATAAATATCCATTGAGGGGTTTTGTTTGAGAAATTTATCAGCTAATTCTCGAACGCCGAATACGATATCTTTTGTCTCCGATACTTCTTTTCCAGGGAAGTTAATCGTTAGCATTACGTTAGCGACTTGTCCGTTTTTCGAAATGAGTCGGTCGACTAATTGGATATCGTTGACGGCGATGTCTCTAATCTCGTTTAACCGAGCATCACTTAGAGAGCGAGCATCTTCGACCAAAGGAGCAACATTGAGTTCATCATCTAGGGCGGTGGTGTACTGAAAATTAGAGATCGAGTCCACTCGAGAAACGTACGGCAGAGTCCAAGCTTGGTTGGTCATTTCTTCAATAAAAGAAAGGGCATCGTGATTAAAAAGATCGCCTTCCTTAGACGCAATGACCATCAAGATGGTATCGGAATTGATATAGGTTTCTTCCATCCGATCAAAGTCATTAACGTAGGGAGCATCTTCAGGGAAATATTCTCGGAAATCTGATTTTAAGACAACGTCTTTAACGCCATATCCCGCTACGGCAACAATAAAAAGGGTCATTGCAATAATGGCCCATCGTGCATTGATAATGAATGTGGTCCAACTGTTAGCCATCTTGAAATACCCTATTAGTAATAGAGCCGGTAGTAGGAAAACCGGCAGTAGGAAAACCTGAACGATTAAGTCATATTTAAATCACATTGGAAAATGTGATTCCAGATCTGCTATCCCTAATTGTCTGAAACAAACATTAGGATAATGTATTGCCAGAAAAATATAGGTAGATAAATTTAAACGCGGTGCATCGAACGCTGCAGGCATGGTCGGCTAAATGATTAACAATTGCAAAAACTATTTGATATGAACTTTCATCCATCACTCATAATGATGGATGATTTTTACAGACTCTTATAAAACGTATAAAAATATTGACGTGATAACTATTAGCCTGCGGCTCTGTCTAAGTAATCAGTGTTATTTTCCGAATCGGAGATAACGGGTTTTTCACCCGATTTATTAGCAGGTGCTAAATCGGCTTTATCTATCATCATCAAAACCGGTGGCAATAGTAGGAAGTCGACAACTAAAGCCATGATAAAAGTTAATGAAGTGAAATAGCCCATAGAGGTATTAAGGCGGAAGTCGGATTGGGCCAAGACCATAAACCCTGCGATGAGAACTATATTACAAACCACTAGTGCGGTGCCAACATGAGAGAAGGCATAGGCAACGGCGACTTCACTCTTTCCGCCTAAATGTTTTCGTGCATGTAGATATTTGCTGAGAAAGTGGACGGTATTATCGACGACAATTCCCAGTGTCATACCTATTGCAATAGACACCGCGATATTAACTTGCCCAACAGTGATTCCCCAAAAACCAAAAGCGAGGCCTGCTGGTACCATATTCGAAATTATACTGACGAAACCAAGCTTTAATGATCTTAGTGCGAACATAATAATGACGGATATTATGAGTAGTGCGATAGCGCTTCCTGCAAGCATACTGTAAGCATTCACAATACCAAGATTAGCAAAAAGTAACATGGGGCTAGACTTATAATATTCTATATTAGGCAAGTTAAGATCGAGCCATTGATTTAATTTTGCCTCAAGCGCTAGCATTTCTTTAGAACTTAATTCTTTGAGTGTGAGTACTAGGCGTGTTTCTTTTTTATCAAAACTAATTTGATTAGTGAGATCGAGACCGTAAGGTAAGCTCAGTTCATACATCAATAAATATTGTGCAGCTAGCTCTCTACTCTCTGGCAACTTATACCAGTCTTCTTCATTGTTATGCATGCTTTTACTAAGCTGCTTCATTACGTCTACCAGTGACATTACCTGATCGACTTCGGGCTGTTGCTTGAGCCATGTATCAAAATCCTGTAATGCATTCAGAAAACGTATATCGTTTACGCCGCCTTTATAAGGGCTTTTTAAAGCGTATTCGATGGTTACGATACTGCTGATGTTTTCTGTCGCAAAATCTGTGGATGATTTAAATTCTGTATGTTCTGCGAAAAACCCCACGAACTCGTCATTAATTTCATTCTTTGGAATAGCAACTATTAACAGAATGGAAGTGCATGTCAGTACCCAAAAAAGTGGTTTTCTATTTTTAATAACAAAGGAAGATAAGCTCTCCATTATTTTTAAATTCATTGAAGTTCTATTTTTGGCTGGTGTTTTAAATGGGATGATTGCCATGAGTGCGGGTAAAAGTGTGATTGATAATAAAAACGCAATGATTACGCCAGCAGCGACTACATTACCTAACACTACAAAGGGGGGCACCTCGCTAAAGTTCATGCTCAAAAAACCAATGGCCGTTGTCAGACTGGTTAAAAATATAGGCATGATATTGATTTGCAAGCTGGCTTTGATGGCATCTTCTCGAGAAAGACCGTCTCTAAGAGAGAAAAAGAAGCTCACTAGAATATGGACACAATCAGCGACTGCGATGGTCAAAATGACCACCGGTGCGCAAGAGGATGGGCCGCTGAAAGAGGAGCCTGCCCAGCCAAGAAGTCCTACTGCAGAGATGACGGTGAGTGCGATGACCACTACCGTTGCGATTGTACCGCCTATGGATCGAAGTAGAAGTGCCAAAGAAAGGACAATAATAAGTCCCATAAAAGGAATTAGAGAGACGGCATCGGCTTTTGTTATTTCTACTGTGGCGTAATTCCCCATCACCATACCTGTGATATAAATTTCGAGGGAGGGGTCTTGAAGGCGGTATTTCTCAGCCAATGCCCTGACAGCCAATGCGATATCTTCTGTTTCTGAAAGTTCTTGTCCGGGTAAGTTGACGGTGATCATCAGGTTGCTGACTTTACCGTTCTTGGATATGAGCCGATCTACCATCTGAATGTCATTCAACGCAATTTCTCTTATCTGATTGAGCTTTGCGTCTGAATAGGATTGTGGATCTTCCACCAGTGGAGCCACATTTAATTCATCTTCTATGGCGGTGGTATGTTGGAAGTTGGTAATTGAGTCGACTCTGGCAGCGTAAGGTAATGTCCACGCCTGATTCGTCATTTCTTCAATTATCGAAAGCGTTTTACGCGTAAACGTATCACCTTCTGTCGGGGCTATGACCATCAGAATCATATCGGAATTGATGTAGGTTTCTTCCATCCGGTCGAAGTCAGTGACGTAGGGGGCATTATCGGGAAAGTACTCACGGAAATCCGCTTTTAGCACTACAAATTGAATGCCGTATCCCGCTATAGCGACCAGTGTTAGAACTGATGCAATAACGGCCCAACGAGCATTGATAATAAAAGAAGTCCAACCGTTCGTCATTTGTGCCTACCTTTGCAATTTATATGTGTGCTGATTATGTAAGATATGATTTCGTGTCTAGGGCATGAATTTTGCGTAAGTTATTTAATCGTAATCCGGTTCTTAGTGTGGCGGTTTGAACGCTCTAGTGCTCATCACAAATTAACTAAGTGAAGAAGAAATTCGGAAAGTATAATATGAAAAAAATAGCGCAAGAATAAAAGCAACTAATGTCATATTGCCTAAAAAAGTTGATCGTATATTCTACGAAAATGGTAACAAATGCAAAAATATTTCCGAATTATTAAAGAGATACGATTGTCGTTATTTTGAATACACATTAGGAGTTAAGCGTTTTAAAATAGAAACATAGCGTAGTTTGAGAGTTATCCGCATTGTCTCAATAAGCTTAGGTTTGAGGCGGTAAAGGGTTAATTGGTTGGTATTTTTGGCAGTCTTGGTTAATCGTCAATATAGTATTTAGGTGTTAAGACTGCCTTGTGTTTTTACGGTTAATGTGAGCTGAAAATCGAACTGATAAAACGAGTTCAATATATTTAAGATGACTAACCCGGGGTGGTTAAACCTCCATTAACACTTAATGTTTGACCTGTAATAGCATCGGATGCGGGAGTTGCGAAAAAAGCCACGGCCTCTGCGATATCGGTGGTATGTACTTCGAATAACATCCGCTTCTTCAGGTTTTCTATCATCCCTCCCTTTCCTTCACTGCTTTCTAGTTTTTCAGAGCCTTCACCCCAGCGTGGAACGGCATCATATATAAAGCTCATGGCAACGGTGTTAATCCGGATTTTGTCTCTCCCGAACTCTCGCGCCAGTGCACGTGTCATCTGCATCATACCGCTGGTGGCTCCGCCAATCATAGATTCGCCTACTGTGGCGGTACGCCCCGCATCAGTACCGATCATTACAATTTTTCCGCTACCTCTTTTGACCATGAAGGGGTAAGCCGCTTTGACGGCATAAATTCGGGTTAGCCAATGTGAAGATATGCAGTTATTGAAATCTTCTAGTTCCATATCTTTAAAAAACTTAAAGGGTGTTGAGTCAGTACTCGCTCCCGCTCCACTAACGGCGAGTATATCAATGCCGCCATGAGCTTCATCGATTCGTTTCATCATAGCGGTGATCTGATCAGGGTCAGTCAAGTCTGCCTTTTCGAAATACGCTTTCCCTCCCATTTTTTCAATTTGAGAAACGGTTTCTGCACCTGCAGCCTCGTTCCGTCCATTAACGATTACCGTTGCGCCTAAAGCAGCGAACTTTATTGCGATGGCTTGACCGATAAATGCAGTGGCACCGGTGACGACTGCGATTTTGTTTGAGAGAGTGTTGTTAGTCATAAAGCTGATCTCTTTGTGTATTTGAATGTGGGTTGGTGATGGATGTTTGTTTTAGGTTTTCTCTACCAAAGGTTTCTCTGCATTTATCGTGATGAAGTCGCTAATGTATTGATTAATGGTTTTAGATTGGGAGCGGTGAACCCAGTGTTTTCCGCGAATGTGTTTGACGGTTAAATTATTGACATACTCGCCGAGGTATTCAAACATCGGCGGTAAGATAAACATATCTTTCTCGGCGATTACGAGTTGGGTAGGTACATCTATGCTCCCTTTTTCCGGTAGTGGAGGCGGGCTAAATAAATTGTCACGATACAATTCCACTGAGTTGAGCATATCTTGCTGTACTTGTTTTGACGACTCATTAAATATCTCATCGTCGCCATTTACACCATTCATGCGTAATGCGGGCCGCCATAATAATTTGCCTATCGTTTTAATACCCAAATCAACGGCGCCGGGAACTTGGATGAACATGACATACCATGAGTGAGTGAACTGACTGGCAAATAATTTAAAGTCGGAGAATTTACCAGAAACCAGTTTTCGTCGCATCCAATCTAAAAATAAGCCGATGTGAGGGCCTGATATGCTTGTCCACGAAGCAACTCTCTTTTTATACTCAGGGTGAGTTATGAAGGACCAGCCCACGACAGATCCCCAATCATGCCCCACGATATGTACTTTTCGGTCCGCGGGTAATACAGACTCAACGACTCGCGCTACATCATCGACTACGTTAGTCATGTAGTATGCATTTTTTTTGTTAGAACTCGTGGATTCGCCTACTCCGCGAAAATCGAAGGTTATAACAAAATACTTATCGGCGAGCCCCTCGATTTGTCGATTCCAAGTGCGGTGCGAATCAGGAAATCCGTGAATAAATAATATGGCCGGATTATTGATCTCACCTGCTGTGACGACATTTAAATGCACGTCCTCACTAGGGACTTTTCGGTATTTCAACATAATGAGAACTCTCTGTTAGGGAACTAAATTTACGTTAGAGGTTTGAATTTTAGTTAGGAAATTGGTTTAACTAGTTAAACCCAAGAAGCGTGATCACGAGCAATGGGTGAATAACTTGTTACGGCCCATGTCGTGATTTGATGTGCGAGCGTCTGTGCTTGCGCGTTGATGATGTTCGATTACGACTTGTATGAGTCGTCTTGCCGATCCAGCATTCTTAAAAGTGCAGGCCAAGCCATATGGCCTGCCATTTCTAGGCTCTGACCTTGTTCCCGAGTTGTCTCTAGTGCTTTATCAGAAGGCAGGTGAAGGTCTCCGGCGGATTGTGCTGCAATTTGGGCATCGCAAGCATTTTCGAGAAAATACATCAGTATAAATGCCTCAGGTATTGTGCTTCCCACTGCCAGTGTTCCGTGATTGCGCAATATCATAAGATCCTGTTCCCCGAGATCAGTGACTAGCCTTTCTCGTTCAGCTAGATCTACTGCGACTCCTTCGTATTCATGATAAGTGATTCTCGGTCGAACCAGCATGGCGGTTTGCGTTAGAGGGAGCAATCCGCTGGCTTGTGCTGAGACCGCCATTCCGGCACGAGTGTGTAGATGCATTACAGCTCCCGCTTCGGGTCGAGCCATGTGAATAGCGCTATGAATAGTGAACCCAGCAGGATTAACACCATAGTCACTATCGTCGATGATATTTGATTCTTCATCAATTTTTACCAATGAGGACGCGGTGATCTCACTAAACATCATGCCGTAGGGGTTAATCAAAAAATGGTGTTCTGCTCCCGGTACTCGCGCCGATAGATGGGTAAAAATCAAGTCATCCCAGCCATAGTGAGCGACAAGTCGATAACAGGCCGCGAGTTCTATTCGGATTTTCCATTCCTGTTCATCCATTGATGCGGGCTTAGATACCGATGTCGCAGTTTGTTCGCTAGGTTTTGCCGTGGGGAACTTTAACTCGCTCATGTTAATCAGTCCTTTGTGGATACGGAACGTGCATGATGGTTGTTATTGTGTACTGCAGATTATTGTAATGGCGTGGTTATGAATATTCAACGAAAGGTTGTTTTTACGGGGTTTGAAGATGCGTCGCACGGTATGAGGAATCGTTGCAATGAGGATTGAAGGTGTACTATTGTAGATCTTCGATTTTTTGGCATGTTAATAGGGGTTATTCTGATGACAGATAAAAAGTGTGATTTTGAAGGCAAGGTAGCATTAGTGACTGGCGGTGGATCAGGTATAGGGAAAGCTTCTGTACTGAAGTTTGCAAGTGAAGGAGCCAATGTTGTCATTGCTGATCTGGATAAGGAAATGGGAGTTGAGGTTTTGGAGTCAATAAAAGGGCAGGGAGTAGACGGTTTATTTGTTCACACCGATGTCAGTAAAAAAGATCAGGTTCAGTCTCTCATCAATAAGACCGTTGAGAAGTTTGGAAAGTTGGATATGGCAGTGAACAATGCGGGTATTGCTGGCGGAGGTTTTGCGGCTGCGGCGGAATATGAAGAGGATATGTGGCAAAGCGTCATCGATATCAACTTAACAGGTGTGTGGCTCTGTATGAAATACGAACTGCAACAAATGTTAAAACAAGGTAGTGGTTCCATCGTAAACATGGCTTCCATTCTTGGATTGGTTGGCGCTGAGTCTCCCGCCTATGTGGCCAGTAAGCATGGCGTTGTGGGTTTGACTAAATCTGCCGCTATCAGTTATGCAAAGCAAGGTATACGTATCAATGCGGTTTGCCCTGGGTACATTGATACACCACTATTGAGAGCAGTGATGCCACCTGAGTCTGATATGGAAAAGGCGATTGTTGCAGCGCATCCTATTAATCGATTGGGGAAGACAGAAGAAATTGCTGAAGCGGTAGCATGGTTATGTTCCGATGCTGCGTCATTTGTGACAGGCCATTCAATGCCTGTGGATGGGGGGTATGTTGCTCAGTAGTTTAGATTTTTTGTAGCTTAGCTTGTGTAACTGATCTTGTGTAAATTTGAGTTTGTAAATTAAAGGTTAGAGTGAGTTAGGTTAGTACGTGATTATTTCTATAATTATTCTTAATATAATGAAAACACGTACTAACTGAAGCTCTAACTTATGGTAATAACTTAAGGCTTCTATCTAAATATCAATCTAAAGCAAGAATGGCATCGCCCATTAGCGTATTAACACCGCCATCGACTTCAGCAGTAATTTCAATTTTCACTCGCTTTTCACCGTCGATCTCATACTTTTCAACAACTTTACCTTTGCAGGTTACTGTTGCATGGATTGGTGTGATGGAGGTGAAACGTACGCCATACTCACGCATTTGGGTTTGTGGAACCCAGTTGGTAATAAGTTGAGCAAGGTATGCCATGGAAAGCATGCCGTGTGCAAAAACATCAGGCATACCCGATTTTTTAGCAAAATCGGAATCGATGTGGATAGGGTTGTGATCACCAGAAGCGCCAGCATACAATGCCAAATTTGCGCGGGAGATAGGCCCGGTTACGTGGTCTGGTAAAGCGTCACCTACAGATAATGTATCGTATTTAATTGCGGTCATCTTCTTCTCCTAGTTCCTGATCACGAGAGTGTTAGTCATAGTGCCAACGGTTTTGCCATTTTGATTAACAGCTTGTGCTTCAGACACAATAAACTGCAATGCGCCGCCTTTTTTGTCATAGGCATCTAGAACAACGGAGGTAAATGTTATTTCATCGCCTGCGTAGATAGGTTCTGCGTAAGAAAAACGCTGTTCACCGTGTAATATCTTTCCGATATCAACGCCCAAGTAAGCAAGAATCGATGCCTCTTTAGAGGGGCATAATGAATCGAGACACATTAGGAAAGTGGGGGGTGCAGGTATTGCGGGGTGGCCCGCTGCTTTTGCTGCTTCAACGTCCCAGTATAATTTATCTGATGCGCCGGTAGCTTTAGCGAAAAACTGCAGCTGACCTTGCTCTACAGTAATGGTTTTAGGTAGGGTCTCTCGACCAATAACGCTTTTAATATCTTTCTGTTCCATAGGAGGACATCCCATAATGAATAGTTGGAAATTTTAATCCAGCTTAAAACATTGATCAAAAGTAAGAAGGTAGTCATGGCGTTGGAGAGCTGACTTGGACAACGCTTTTATCAAGTTTATATACTGACGAGGGGGTAATATATTTACAACAGTGGCACAAGTCAAAGCCTTTTGTTTCTTAGAATAAGCCTATAGATCAATGCCTATATCCGATATAGGTCGAGTAGAGCAAAGCAGAATTGAGTCCTTTAGATTTAATTCTGCGGTGTTTTCATCTTTTCGGACTTCACCGTTTATTAATTTGACGCCACAAGCTTCGCAGATACCATATCGGCAACCATGGGAAACGGTAATACCATTTTTTTCAGCAAGATCCAATAAACTCCCAGATGCCGGTGACCAATAGACTTTTGTACCCGATCGAAGAAAATGGACTTCATGGGATTCAGCTTGTTCTGCGCTGTCGCCCAAAGGTTGAAATTGACTGAAGAACTCGTAGTGAATATCAGCTTTGTTCACGCCCCATTGTATTAAGCCTTCAACCATTGATGTCATAAAGTCGTGGGTGCCGCAGAGATAAAAATGGGCTGATTGTGTTTTAACAATGTGCTGAACGGTGTCGATAGTGAGGCGGCCAGTTGTATTGATGCTGTCACTGGCCTGGCTATAGGCGAAATGGTTCTCAATGTTCGCGCGTTTACCAAGTTCCATTAACGCATCGTGAAAAGGTTGAGTTTTTTTGTTTTTGTTGCCATGAATGAAATAGATTTGGTTTGAGTGCTCAAGATTCGCAGAGTGTTCGAGCATGGAATAGAGAGGCGTGATGCCGATACCCATGCTAATGAGCGCGATGGGCTTGCTATTGTTGGATGTGTTGTTGGATGTATTGTTCGATGTATTGTCGGGTGTACTATTGGATGTATTACCAGGTGGTAGAAAAAACTGACCCTGCGGCCCCTTTACAAAAACTTGATCTTGTTCTTTCAGTAGGTCGAAAACAAAATTAGAGACGAGTCCATCAGGGATGGTCGTGTCAGTATTGAGTATCGTGTTTTGTTCTTGTTCTTGATTCTGAATTGAAGCCAGCTCACGTTTGACTGTTATACGATAACAGCTGTTTTCAATGTCGCCTTGCGATAGGGAATAGGATCGAATAACAGGAAACTGATGGCCAGGAATCGTCAGAGCCAGTGCGATATGCTGGCCCGGTAAATACGGTAGTATCTCAGCGCCTCCCTGCGGCCTTAAATATAAAGAGATGATATCAGCGGTTTCTATTTTTTTCTGTATAACAGCAAAGGGTCTAAATCCTTTTAGTTCCAGCTCTTGTTTGGGAGAGTTGGGCGCTTTGTTTAATTGTGCAATTCTAAATTGCTTTTCTTCCCGTGCCATGGATTTTTTTACAATGGGTTCATAGGCTTTGCGACTAAGATAAATCGCTTTTTTATTTAGACTACTAGCAGGTCGATAGATGACAGAGTCGCCCACTTCTATTTCACCCTCTTCAACAATGGACGCATAGGCCCCCACGAATTGTTTTGCGGTGTTGTTAACTGCGGAAGCGACCTTATTGTCTCGTTTTAATCCGGGTTGCGCTTGCGATACTTGGGAGCAACGTAACGTGGGGAACTCCACCTTAATCACCGTCGATCCTATTTCTAGGTGGCCACCACTCCAAGAGTCTTCTAAGGATAGATCCGAGTCTCGAAGTGTATCGATGAGAAAGCTCGGTCGAAATCGTCGTACATCAATCTCAGCATCGGGATGTCTTCGCTGTAAAAAATTTAATGTCGAGGTGGTGAGGACGTGAATTGGATAAATGTCATAATGAGTAAAGGGTGGAGTAACGTATTTTTTTTTGATGGGTAATAAGCTAACGGGGATGGAAGCCAATCCTCCCAAATCATCATCAGGTCTCATTCCCAATAATTGTTTGAGCGCAGCGGGGTTTGATTCACTGCTGTGTTTGCGATAGTGATTCTTGTTTTTTTGTAGTGGACTCAATTTTACCGATTTTAAGAGGAACGCTGAAATGTAAGGGTTTGCCGAAGGATGCTCTGATGATATTTCAGTTCCATCGGGGAATTGAATAATGATCGAAGGAATGTCATTTGCGTTTCTAGGCTCTCGACTGTAAGTCGCTTTCAATTGCATTATCTTGGCGACGCGTTTCGCACTAAGAATTTCATCAATTAATCGGTCTTTTAAAGTCCATCCTCGATCGCCAATCATGCCCAGAGTATTGTAGCTTGCATTATCCACTGTGCTACCTGCCATGGACTTGACCGGGTAACGCCAGATATTTTGAATCTCACCGATTTTTGTTTTCATGACTCTCGTTTTCATGAAAAGGGCTGCTCCCAGTTTTTGAGGCAATTTAGCGTGACTGATTATAAAAGGCAAGCTATGATAAAATGCTGTTTTTTCGAATGAAATTGATGCTGGAGTGTTCGGATGTCGGTACAAGATGTTGATCCAAACTCAAAGACCTTATTAAAAGATTCCACCCCTGCGAATACCGAGACTCACTACAGAACCTGTAACATTTGCGAAGCGTTGTGTGGTATTGCGATAGAGTATCAAGAGGATAATATTATCTCTATAAAGGGGGATAAGAACGACCCCTTTAGTTTAGGTTTTATATGCCCAAAGGCCACTGCATTACAAGATATCCATGAAGATCCTGATCGATTAAAACAACCGATGAAAAAAACAGATAATGGTTGGATTGAAATCGCGTGGGAAGAGGCATTTGATATTGTCGCCGAACAAATTCAATTAACGCAAGACACACACGGCAAGGATAGTGTTGCGACCTATGTCGGCAATCCCACAGCACACAATCACGGCAATTTATTGATGCTGAAAGGTTTCCTCGACACCCTGGGTAGTAAAAACCGCTATAGCGCCACCTCCGTAGATCAATTGCCGGAAATGTTGGCAGCAATGCGCTTGTTCGGAAACAGTGCCCTTTTTCCTATTCCTGATGTGGATCGGATGACTTTTTTAATCATCATGGGTGGCAATCCATTGGCGTCTGGAGGCAGCTTTATGTCTGGCCCGAATATCAATAAGCGTTTTTCATTGCTGAAAGAAAGAGAAAACGGCCGGTTGATTACGATAGATCCTCGCTTTACTGAAACATCCGAAGTGGCAACGGAGCATTACTATATAACGCCGGGGAAGGATGCGTTTTTGTTGTTAGCCATATTGAATGTGATTTTTTCTGATGGGACAGAAACGACGGGATCTCTGCCTGTAGAAAATATGAATGAGCTGAAAGCGATCTCATTGCAATTTGGACCCCATAAAATTTCCAAGGTCGTGGATATTTCTGCAGACATTATTATTGAGCTGGCCCGAGAGTTAACGAGAACGAAGCAAGCCGCAATTTATGGACGTTTGGGAACGAGTACTCAGGAATACGGGGCATTGTGTAGTTGGTTAATCTATGTGATTAATATTGTTGCGGGGAATATGGATGTTGAAGGAGGGATGATGTTTACCCGTCCTGCTATTGATGTCGCTGGGCTGGGTGCCTTAGTGAGCGAAGTGCAAAGTTTTGATACTCAGCGAAGTCGAGTTCGTAAGTTACCTGATTTCGCCGGAGAGTTTCCCGTAGCGACCTTGGCCGATGAAATGCTTACGCCCGGTCAGGGTCAAATCAAAATGATGATCACCTTGGCGGGGAACCCCGTTCTTTCGGTACCGAATGGTAAAAAAATGGAGAACGCCTTGTCGGGTTTGGATTATATGGTGAGCTACGACATGTATATCAACGAGACTACCCAATATGCCGACATTATCATTCCTCCTACCAGTCCTCTAGAGCACAGCTATTACGCGTTAGCGATTCAGATGGTCGCGTACCGTCATACGGCAAAATTTTCCGAAGCTTTATTTGAAAAGCCAGATGGAGCCTACCACGAATGGCAATCAATGCTTGAGGTGATGACTCGGGTGTATTCTAAAAATGCGTTCAGTGAAGCATTTGCAAAATCGATTAGAGCTGTGGTGTTGTGGCTCGGCGATGAAGGAATATTAAATCTGCTGCTTAAGTTGGGACCCTATGGTAAAAAGCCGACAATGGCCCGTCGGGTACGTTCTAAAATGGGCAGAATCCGTTTTTTAAAGTTTGGTCGTTTTTTTCAACTTATGGTATCGGGTGTTGCGTCAGCCCTGTCAAAGGTTAGGATTCTCAATATATTGATTGAGGTCAGCCGATTTGGAAGTAACAGCTTTCCGGTGTTGGGAGGCTTAACAATAGATAAACTAAAAAACTATCCTCACGGGATTGATATTGGTCCTTTGTTGCCTGTCATGCCGGGTAGGTTAAATACGCGGAATAAAAAAATCAATTTGGCACCGGGAATCTATTTAAAGGATATAAATCGTTTAACCGCAGATTTGAGTTCATCTTATTTGAGCTCTAACAGATCAGCTACCCAAAGCCCCTTTGATTTACTGTTAATTGGTCGGCGACATGTCAGAAGTAATAATTCCTGGCTGCATAACAGTTACAGACTAGTTAAGGGAAAGTCTCGTTGTACTGTGCTGATGAATAAAGAAGATGCCCAGGTTAGGGAAATTGAAAATGGACAACGAGTAAAAGTTACCACTAGAGTCGGTAGTGTGAAGCTAGTGGTAGAAACCACGGACAAAATAAAAAAGGGCGTAATTAGTATTCCTCACGGTTGGGGGCATCATCGCAAAGACGCCAAGCTGTCCGTGGCCGAAACTGTCGCTGGGGTGAGTCTCAACGATATAACCGATGATAATCTCGTCGATAAGCTCACGGGAGTGGCTATCTGTAATGGGGTTCCCGCTAAGGTAAAGTTGGATGTCGCGTAAACGTCGCTAATTATTTCTATCGGTAATGATTATTGAGGTATACGTTTGTTGCCCGAGTATTACGCTTGATTCTAATGGTGACATGTCTCTCCATCAGAAATTAAAATCCGCTAATTGCATATGACTAGGAAAAATTGGTATCGTTGGCCCGCATAGGGAAATGAGTCATGCAGAACTTAGTTCCAGAACAATTAATTTCCATTTATTAAATATTTGATTGAGGTGAGAAGATGCGGACTATTAAAGGGAAAATTGCAGTAGTGACGGGCGCTGGTAGTGGCATAGGCCAAGCGACATGTCTTGCGCTGGCTAAAAAAGGCGCCATTATTGTGATGGTTGATATGAATAAGGAAGGGATGAAAGAGACCGCCACCTTAGTTAAAGGCGCGGGTAGCACAGCTAGCAGTCATGTCGTTGATGTAACAAAGCTTAAGCAAATGGAAAAACTGGTTAAAGAAGTCGAAGATTTACACGGGAGAGTCCATATCGTCATCAATAATGCTGGGATCGGCATTATGGAAGAATTCGTTGATGGAAGCCTCGAGAATTTCCAAAAGGTAATTGATGTTAATCTCTGGGGCGTTGTGTACGGCAGCAAGTTGTTTTTACCCATGCTGTTGAAAGAGAGTGAAGGCCATATCGTTAATACTTCAAGTTTGGCAGGGATTATTGCGACTCCCGGAATGGTTTCCTACGGTACATCAAAATTCGCTGTGAGAGGTTTTTCTGAGTCGCTACGAGCGGAACTCAAACGTCACAACATTGGGGTTAGTTCCGTACATCCTGGAATGATCAACACCAATATCGCTAAAACGAGTGAATGTGATGATGCCTCGTTGCATAATACAATGGTGTCTTGGTTTGAACGATTTGGCCGACCGCCCTCCGATGTAGCAAACAAGATTGTGAGAGCCATTGAAAAGAATCAAATGCGAGTCTTGGTAACACCTGAAACGTATATTATGGATGTTGCAAAACGTATCGCACCCACCATTTCAGAAGAGGTGGGAGGTAGAATGATGGGCATGTTCAGAAAAGCGATTTCGCCTGATTACGGTAAAGTCAAACAAAAAGCCGTAGAATCTGACAAAAAGCGGGAAACTGCATAAGTTAGATTTATAGTTGATTAGTTAAATTTAACGTTAGTCTAAGAAAGCCCGAGTTATGTTTAGCTAACATAACTCGGGCTTTTCGCTGTCAGACGTACGCATTTACAGTGTCATATAAAATTCACAATACACTGATAAAATAACGGTATAATTGAGGATATTCTGTACCACAATCAAATTAAAGGAAAACACTATGCATGAGGTCGTTCAAGACTACTATGGCCGCCAGCTGCAAAGCTCTGATGATCTTAAAACCACGGCTTGCTGTGATATTAGTCAAGTTCCCCTGTGGTTACGGCCACTGTTATCGAAAATTCATCCAGAAGTGACTTCCCGCTATTACGGTTGTGGTTTGGTATGCCCCTCGACTCTTGAAGGTTGCAGAGTGCTTGATTTGGGTAGTGGGTCTGGCCGTGATGTCTATGCGCTAGCGCAACTGGTGGGGCCTGAAGGGGAAGTCATCGGTGTGGACATGACCGATGAACAACTAGCAATTGCAGAACAATATCGAGAGCATCATGCGGAGGCTTTTGGCTATAGTAACGTACGATTTTTAAAAGGCTACATTGAAAAACTTGAAGATTTGGGCCTTGAAGACGCAAGTTTTGACGTGATCGTGTCCAACTGTGTCATTAATTTGTCCCCTGATAAGGATGCAGTTTTAGCTGGAGTCAAACGATTGCTTAAACCTGGCGGAGAGTTTTACTTTTCAGATGTTTATGCTGACCGTCGCATTCCGAAGAGTGTCCATGATGATCCTGTTTTATACGGAGAGTGTTTGGGTGGGGCGTTATATTGGAATGATTTCGTCGGGTTAAGTCGACGACAGGGTTTTTCTGACCCGCGCCTTGTAGAGGACCGACCTCTTGAAGTTACCGACCCTCAGTTAGCATCACTTACCGGCAATATTCGTTTTTTCTCCGCGACTTATCGCTTATTTAATATCGAAGCATTAGAAACTGATTGCGAGGATTATGGCCAAGCGGTGATTTATCAGGGCAGCATTCCAGAGTTTCCCCATGGTTTTTTTCTCGATAAACATCACCTAATTGAAACCGGTCGTGTGTTCCCTGTTTGCGGTAATACTTGGCGGATGTTGCAAGACACTCGCTTTAAAAGTCATTTTAAGTTTGTCGGCGACTTTTCTAATCACTATGGCTTATTCGAAGGTTGTGGCGGTAATATCCCATTTGGTGATGATATGGATGCGGGCGTTGATATGTCTCCTGTTGATATTAATCAACCCAAAGACAGTAGCGGCTCTTCATGTTGTTAGTTGGCGAAAATAAAAAATGCCGCATTTTAGTTTTGTGTACGGGAAATTCAGCGCGCAGTATTATAGCCGAAGCTCTATTTAATACTATTGGCGGCCAGTATTTCGACGCGGTCAGTGCTGGAAGCCAACCTACCGGAAAAGTGAACCCCTACGCATTAGAACAACTCGCTTCGCTATCGCTAGGGTATGAGCCGTGCAGTCAAAGTTGGGATGCATTTTTTACGCCAGAGGCATCCCCGATAGACGTTATCGTGACGGTTTGTGATGCGGCGGCAGCAACCGTTTGCCCTATGATTTCAACTCAAGCTTCAATTCAGGTTTCAAGCCAGCCTGTACAGGTTAATTGGTCATTACCTGACCCTGCTGCCGCAACGGGAAATGAAACTGATGTGCGAACAGGTTTTGCACAATGCTACGCTGAATTGGAGCGAAGAATTAAAAAACTAATCGCAGTAATTGATTCTAATCTTGATAAAGAATTAGATTACGCAAAATTAATGAGGGATGTGTTGGAGGTTACTTAATCAGCGCCTATTGATTTGATTTACCGACGTTGACCAATTAAAGCGGGGCTCTATACTGATTTGAAGGTCAAAGTTATTCTGTCAGCAAGAGCCGCGCTCATGATCAAGAATACCTTCATTCAGCGTTTTTTCGTGGGTTTGTTTTTTTCAGCTTTTAGTTCCTGGCTTCTTGCCTTAGAGAACGAGTCGCTTAAGTATTCCTCAGAAACCTCCAAGCCTATAACCTCCTCCGCTATAAAAACTTCGCCTAAAAAAGCTTCCATCAAGGCTGCCTATATTCCTTTAGCTGATCATTACGCAGGTATTATTGCTTTCGAAAAATATCGCGATCAAATGAAATACGCGGATTACACCATTGCCCGAATGAAGAGTTGGCCCTTATTGAGAGGCTACTTTTTAGATGGACTTTCCGATATGGCTTTTGTCATGAGTCCTTTGGCGATGGACATGTATGGCAGGAGTCCTACCTTTAAATGGGTTAGTCAAATGCATCGCGACGGCAATGCGTTAGCGATTAATGATTTGTTAAATAAACATGTGAATCTTCCGAGCAAGCGGATTGATCGTAGACCTAATAACAAAGTAGCGGAGGCATACTCTATTGTGAAACGTGAGATGGGCAGGCCTAGCCAAGTCGGGGTCCCATCACTCTTAGCAACCCATATGGTCGTGCTGTACAAATACCTAAAGGACAACGGCAAAACACTAGGGATTGGGACAGGCTATTCTGAAGACGTTATTGCCATCGCCGTTCCGCCACCGAAAGCGCCCGTCTTTATCAAAAAGCAAAATAGTAAAGGGATTGCTGCATCTTTTGAGCAGTCTTTACCTTGGGCGGATGTGGTGGAGACTCAGAATTTTGGTCATGTCGCTTGGTATTCCAAACACGTGTTGAAGTGGCCGAAAGGTCATGTGGAATGTATTGCTTTAGCTTCTAATGACGCCATTGCGAATAAACGAGAAGCCGTGCGGGAAGTGATTTACTTTATTCATAAGGCGGGCCTTGATATCGAGGAGGCAAGAGAGTCAGGTGGCGATGCATTGCTTGCTATTGCCGCCATGGTGCGGAAACACATACCGGAACATAACGAACAGGCTATCATCCAAAGTTTGCGAAAAGATTTAGATGTCATTAGTTACAGAAACCTGAATGTTGAAAAGCCAGGGTTAAAAATGATTATGGACTTGGCGGTAGAGGGTAAGATTTTGCGTGAAGCTATTGATATCGAGAATTTCACGGATTCTACATTTTCGACAACGATTACGGCAGATTAATAACCCCTCTTATTCTAACCCATTAGATTCAAAATCGCCGATGGATTCGATTACAGTAGTTTCGATAAACAACAGGTTCGATAAACAATAGGTTCAATAAACAATAGGTTCAATAAACAATAGTGTTGCTTAAATGACGAAGAGTAACGAGATTAAATCACTTTTCTTATCTGATTTTAAAAATAATATTTTAACAAATGGGTTAGGAAAAACTTTACTGCTCCGCTTTATTTTGTTGTCCGTTATTCCTGTGACGTTGGTTGCTTGGATCAGCATGGAATATAGCGCCAAAATTATTTCCTCTAATCAAACCAATAGTTTGGTGGCTGTCACTAAAGCGAAACATGCCCATTTAACAAGTTATTTTAACTCTGTCTCGACTAATCTACGTTTGCTTTCTGAATCAGAAAACACCTTACATTTTATTGATAAATTGAATCTAGCGTATAAAAAATCTGGAACTTCTTTAAAGGAGTTTGTTGGCGGTTATCAATGGAGTGAACTCGAAGATAAATATGGTACCGATTTTTTAATGCGTTCCAACTCAAAAGAGAAAGGAGCGGGGAGTGTCCTGGAAACGCGAGTGGAAACGAAAACGACATCTGCTTGGCTATTGGGTAAAACAGTATTTGATAGGGAATACATTAACCACCGGGGACAGTCAGTGATTGGTGTTGCTTTACCGGTTTAATTTGCCAATATCAAGATGTTGATGATAGCGGAAATTAGTCAAGCCGAAATATTCAAACCCGTGAACGAGTTATTGATACGAATTGCCGTCATCGTTGTGATCACTATTCTCATTATTCTCCTGCTGTCTTTAGTGATCGTGCTATTGAGCTTGAAACCGATTGTGCAATTAACGGTTTGGGCTGAGGAGATTTCCAGGGGTAGTTTCAATAAACATGAATTCAATGTGCCAGATAATGAGATTGGCGTGCTCTACCAGACTTTTACCGAAGTCACTGAATCCTTGAATCGAGTAGTGAACGTATGTCAGCATTTGCTGTAGGCGATTTAACGGTCTCCTTAGAACCGCGAAGAGAGGATGATGCTCTCATTGTTCAACTTAATCACTTACGTAAAGCCATGTTGGTCGTTGTCGATCAGGCAGATGTAGTCGCTAAAGGGAATCTTGATATAGAAGTGTTGCCCAGATCTAATGAAGATATTCTGGGTTTATCGTTGCAGCGTATGGTGCTCAATTTGCGAGAAAACCGAGATGAAAGTGACCGATTAAATTGGCTAAAGACCTCCCAGAATGAACTAGCTGAAGTTATGCGGGGAGACCTAGGGCTAATAAATCTATGGCGTAGTGTGCTTTCCTATTTGGAAAAACAGATTTCAATCCAGGTCGGATCATTTTATGTTTTAGAGTCGAACGACGAGGAATCTTATCTGGCTTTTATGGCAGGGTATGCGCTTGAAACGGGAAACACTGTTAAGAATAGGTTGGCTTTGGGTGAGCGGTTGGTGGGGCAGGTAGCACTAGAGCAAGAGCTTAAGGTACTGAATGGTTTACCCAATGAATACTTAAGAGTCAATTCTTCGCTAGGCAGCTTTTCTCCTCTCAGCGTAGTTCTATTACCACTGGTTAAAAATAACAAAGTTGCGGGCGTTATAGAGCTAGGTAGTATGAAGGTCATTGATAATGAGGAAATTGAGTTGTTAAGGGCGTCAGCAGAATTTATTGCCGTTACCGTGGAAACGAGTCTCAGAAATAAGTTAACAAAGACGCTGTTGAACCAAACCCAGAAGCAATCTGAAGAGCATCTGTCTACTAATGAAAATCTAGAAACATACACCCAGCAGTTAAGAAAATCTGAAGAGCAATTAACGCAGCAAAGCGTAGCATTAAAAGTTTCAAATGAAGAGATGGAATTAAAGGCCGTAGAGCTGGCTCAAGCGAGTAGCTATAAATCTGCGTTCCTCGCCAATATGTCTCACGAGTTGCGTACGCCTTTAAACAGTTTACTTATTCTATCAAAATCACTAGCAGAGAATAATACCGGTAACCTCACTGAGATGCAGCAAGGTGATGCGCGTATAATATATGAAGGCGGCTCTGATCTGTTGGAGCTGATAAACGATATCATGGATCTCTCGAAAGTGGAGGCCGGTATGCTAACCCTCAATCTAGAATCTGTTGATTTAGAATATGTCGCTGATAATATTCGATTGTTATTCGGTGCGATAGCCAAAGAGAAAAGGCTTAGTTTTGGCGTTAACATAGACGCAAATCTTGACACAGCCATTTTCAGCGACGGACAAAAATTACAACAAATAATCAAGAGTTTTCTCTCCAACGCATTTAAGTTTACCAGCCAGGGAGAGGTGGTTGTCCGTTTCCATCAAATTCCAGTTGAAACGAAATTGTATTTTTCTGATTTCACACGGGATCAAGGGGTAGAGGTATCCGTTATCGATAGTGGTGTCGGTATTCCAAAAGATAAACAACAAGCTATATTCGAAGCATTTCAACAGAAGGATGGATCGACTAGCCGTCATTATGATGGAACGGGTTCGGGTCTCACCATTTTTCGTGAATTAGCACGATTGCTCAAAGGAGAGGTTCATTTATCAAGTCGACCTGGAGAGGGTAATGTTTTTACTCTCTATATACCTAAGGTATGGACTGATGGAGGCGAGAGAGTTAAGGAATCATCTCTCTCAGTGGTGCTTCAAAAAAACCCGGATACTCTTTCCATTGGGAATAACTCAAGCTCTACCGTTCCGTACGGTAATAATGATATTGCGGAGAAGAGATCAGATACATCAAAGATTGTCGATTCACCGGTTGCAATTAAACCGGCTGATGCGTCTGTCGAATGGATTGCCGATGACAGAAATAATATATCGTCGACTGATAATGTAATTCTTGTTATAGAAGATGATTCAAATGTCGCAAAACAATTACTACGTCTTGGTCATGATCATCAGCAAAAAGCGTTGTTGACTGATAAAGGGCGAGTAGGGGTACTTTTGGCTATAGAATACAAGCCCTGCGGTATTTTTCTAAAAGGAGTGTTGCCAGATATAGACGGTTTGCAGGTCCTTGAAATGTTGAAAATTAATTGGCGTACAAAGGATATTGCCGTACATGTATTATCTGAGGGGAATTGTAAAAACGCCTCCCTAGAAGGGGGAGGATTAAGCTACTTAGAAAAACCCCTGTCGGAGCCAAAGCTAAAAGCAACACTTCGGGATATTAGCAAAACAGCGCAAGATGCAGAATACGGAAACCAATAAGCTTAGCAGTGTTGAAGTCCAAATGCGTTGGCATCATCCTTCGTTAGGTGATATTAAACCCGAACTGTATGTACCGTTAGCCTCTAAGATCGGGCTCGGAATTGAATTAGAGAAATGGTGTTTACGTGTAGCGGTCAGTCAAGCAGCCATTTGAAATCAGATTAATGATACTTTTATTCCGGTAAGTGTCAGTGTTACTGCCCAGTCTCTTTTAGAAGAAAACTTTGTCGAAAGTATTAAACGGCTGTTAGAGGAAAAGAGCGCCAAACCTAGTTTATTGAGATTAGAAGTGAGTGAACCTGTATTGACGAAAGATGAAGATATTGGTCTGGTTCAATTGCGTGACCTAGATAAAGTAGAGGTGCATGTGATTATAAGTCACTTTGGTACAGGCTATCTATCGTTGCGAAATATGGGTCTTTTGCCTATTCATTGTCTTAAAATCGATAGTTCTTTTGTCACGAATATACAGCGCTGCTCTCAGAATCAAAAAATCGTTAAATCAATTGTGGGTCTCGCAGAGATATTGAATTTGCATGTTGTCGCTGATGGGATCGATACAAAAGAAGATTGTGAATTCTTGATGGAGTTGGGATGTAATCAATTTCAAGGAGATTTTTTGTCCGGATCCTTATCTGTTGATGAAATTGGCGAGTATATTGCTCAAGAAAATATTGAGTCACTGACTAATATAAAGAGGATCACTGGCCAAGATAAAGAGAGCTACGATCTTTCAGTAGCTCATAAATCTTCATCTCGAAGCATTCATTTTGGAATCTAGATTTATGGCGTTGGGTTAAGTTACGAAATCCAAGTTACGAAATCCAAGTTACGAAATCGCAAGTTACGAAACCAATGTTGCTAAATCTGAGTTGCTAAATCTATGCAGCAACACATGCTTCCTTTTCTATGAATCTCTTAATAACCGGGTTTAATAAATGAGAATGGGAGTGCAAACCAAAGTGTTTTATTGGCAAACCTGAAATTTCGATATTCCCGTATATCTTACCGCAGTATGTACAAGCCTCTTTCGTTAACGCTCCATCATTTTCAAATACGATGACGTGTATCGGAATATTCGGCATGCTAGGCGGTTCATTTCCCCCTGCATTCTCTATGATAGATTTGAAATTCTCTTTGTATAATCCTACCTGAAAGTATCCATCGGATCTGAAGTTGCGGTATAAATAGGGGTCATCTCTTTGCATACCATGAAAACGAATCAGTTCGCGTAGAATGATATTTCGATTGAATACGAATTCAACTGCAGGATAAGGTAAGACGTTGAAGATGCCAATGTACCAACTCTTTCTGACTTGATTGAATAAGGGAGCCAATTTTTTTGTCTGCCACATATCTTTGAGCCAGAAGGGGAATATGTAAGGGTCCGGCGCTGACATACTGGTATAGCTCAGGACGTGCTTCGCGTATTCAGGATTTGAGATGAACCGCCAACAGAGAGCGGATCCCCAATCGTGCCCGACTAAATGAACTTTGCCATGTTGACCGAGAACGGTTTGAATGACCACTTGAAAGTCTTTAATGACTTCCTCCAAAATGAAGCCATTTTTATCACCATACCAACTACTTTTACTGACGCCACGCGTATCGAAAGCGATGACGTGGTAATCCTTTTTGAACTCTTTAATTTGTTTTGACCATGTTTGATGACAGTCCGGAAAACCATGAACAAACAACATCGCGGGTTTACCAGGGTTCTCATATTCCATGACGTATAGGTGGGAGTCACCCGACACAATGACGCGCTCTTTTTTTAGTTGATTCATGATGAAAATTCCCAATGGATATTGATTTGGACGTTTGTATCGTTGATGTAGATAGTACCTATCTCAATGCCACTTGTTTTTTTATTGTCATACCACTGTATTACAGATTGTTCTCTTTCCTTATGTTGATCGACTAGGTGATTCGGCTATAGGCCAAAGCACCGAAGTTAGAAGCTGGATCGCTTAAGATGACTTTTTCTAAGTAATGATTCATTTGAATGGAGTCGCCTTTTAGGCTGTAAGCTTCAGCTAAATAGAAGTGGATGTTATTTGACATGATTGCATTGAATCCTTCAAAAGGCCAACTTAGGTTTTCATCTGAATTGTCAGTGATGAGTTCTTTTACCTCATTCAATGCGCTGATTCCGTCATCCACCATACCTAATGTGGGTGGCAATATAGAAAATGCGCGCCCTCTCATTAGCAGAACGTCGATTTTATCTCTGTCATTGGTCGGTTGATGACTTTCGCTGAGTTCAAAAAGTACAAGCGCTTTTTTTAGCCATTGTCCTGGCGAGATGATGCCGCCAACTCGGCTACCCTGTATAAGGCAAACCATGGCGTAATAGGCCAAGGCTTTTGAATTACTAGGAGCAATAGAAATCGCTTTTTCAGCGAAAATGATAGCTTCATCTGTTTTTGTTAGCAGCGCGTGGCCTGCTGCTGATAACAGTAAGGCATCAATGTTATCACTCGATTTTTTGAGGGCTAGATTAGAGTAGGTTATGGTTTTTTTATAGTCGCCTATCGCCATAAAACTCTCCGCGAGCTTTATATTAGCAGTGTGAAGGGTAGGTTCATTTTCTTGAGTTTTTATTAATTTAATCAGGCTGTCATTGATATCATACTTTTTAAGAAAGGCAGGGCTCGGAACGTATATTTTTTCGTAAAGCTTTTGAATGGTAAAAGGCGCATCTTCAAAAGATTTTTCGTAATGCTTACGTAATAAAGTGGATTTGGTACGCCTTATATAGTCATTCAATAAGTCATCCACTTCTACGAGATGCTCAATGACATCTTTATAGTTGGAATCACCGTCGATGGATTGAATGATGGATTCTGATTCGATGAGAACCATTTCATTAATCAAGGTTTGCAATTTTTCGAACACTTCGAATGGTATGTTTAACGAATTTGCTTTTTCGAGTACCGTGGCAATTTTCGATTCATCTGGGGCCAACTCATTTTTTTCATTTTTGATAATACCCAGTTTAACGAGTGCTTTTCGGGTGGGTTTAGAGACGAGTATCGGTTCCGCATTTTCTTGGGTACTGTCTTCTAATTTGTCTTTCTCTGGTGCCTCAGATGCCACAATTCTATCGTAGGTGTTGGCAATTATCCCTAATTCCAGTACATCCGCATCATAGTCACCTTGCTTGAAAAGCTGGGTGATAAAGGACAAGGGGAGTTTTTTTTCAGCCTGAAGTTTTTGAATTAATTTAATTAATTTAAAATGGTTTTCACCATAAAGGGATAGACGTTCATGGATACGTTTTGGTGGCGGTAAAATGCCGATGTTGAGATAGTAATGTATCGTTTTTTTTGCGATTCCGGCCAATTCAGCAAGCTCGCTAAGTCTAAATTTTTGATCTGGAATCACTTTCATTATTTGTCATCACTAATTTGAGTCGGTTTATCAACATATTAGCCCATTATGACCGTAAGCTTCCTAGAAGTCGATATCGCTGTACTATAGTATAGTTATGAGTGTCTAGAAGAAAACAATGACTAGAGACACAAAAATGTAAACTTGGGTTGATGCTCACTCAATAGTTGGATTCAACCTTTATTTATTTAGATTTAAGAACCTACCAGAGCTGGTTCTAGCGGCTTTAATTAGTGAGCTGCAAGGCTGTTTTGGTTATATGGAGATTATGAAATGAATAATAGAGTTGAAATTAATCAAGCAGGCGCAACGCCTTCTTCGCTTGATCGTTATGCGGCGACCCCAGAGAATCATACCTTAGTACCTCGCCTAGCCAAATTCGAATTTGATTCGAGTATTCCTCGATTTTGGCAAGGCGAAGTTTTTGCGACTCGGATGTTTGATGCGATGCAGTTGGCTTTTCCAGATGGAGAGCGAATGTTTATCCATTCAGTCAGAAATTATGCAGATAAAGTGACAGATCCGATTTTAAAAGAGCAGGTTAAACAGTTTATCTTTCAAGAAGCACAGCATGGGTTAGCGCATACCCAGTTTACGGAAACGCTAACTAAGCAAGGTTTGAAGGTCAACGGCGTCGTGAAGCTAATCAAGAAAGGGATGTTGTTTTTTCAAGATAAAGCGCCTCATAAATATCAGCTAGCATCGACAGTCGCTGCTGAGCATCTCACAGCATCTTTAGGAGAGTTTATGTTGAGTAGCAGCGAGGACAATCTGCTAACCAATGCGGATCCTAAAATGAAAGCATTTTATATGTGGCACGGTATTGAAGAAGTTGAACACAAAGCTGTGGCTTTTGATGTATATGAGCAAGTCGCTGGAGGAGGGTACTTCACTCGGTCTTTAGCGTTATCGCTGATGTATCCAATGGCTATTGTTCCATTGATGGTGGGTACCATGGCTATGATGCATGCAGATGGGGAGTTAAACCTAAAGGAAATGCGTAAAGGATTTACTGCCATGTTTGGCAAGAACGGTATTTGGCGGAAAACGTTTCCTTCCGTCATGAGCTTTTATAGTCCTACTTTCCATCCCTGGAAAACCGGGTATCCCAATGGCTTTCACGAGTGGAAGAAAGTCTACGAAGAAACGGACGGAGACATGGATGCGGCGATGGAGGCGGCAGAGTTGGTAGTTGCAGGGTAGACCGTGCTAAGAAAAAGCTAAGCTGAATCACAAGTAAGAGCACCAAACAAAAACCCGTCGCAGCTAGCTGTGACGGGTTTTTGTTTGGTGCTTAGAAATGGATGAAAAGAAGTGGATTGTTAGAAGGTAGTACGGTAACTGGTTTCAATAATAATAACTTCAATCAGCGATACCGTATCTAAACCTGCTGTAGGATTATAAATAAAGTTATTGTATCGCGTATCATTACCATTAGTGCTTGTACCTGTTGGAATGAACATTTCACTTTTGGTATACGCTAACGCAAAATCAAACGAGCTGTTTTTAGAAACTTTGTAACTGAACCCAACTGAGAAAAGATCTAAATCAGCAAGCGGTATTAAATAATCTCTTTTATCATCTGGAATTCCCGTTTTTCTGGGCTCAAAACCTAATCGTAAATCGAGCTTGGGGCTGTATGCGTATTCCAGGCCGAATCCCCAATTAACGGTATCCACATATCCTCTTGGGACGATGAATTCAGTGGCGCTAGCACCCTCTATTCCCAGCAGACCAAAGAGTCCGAATATCCCTACATTTTCTTCAAACAAAAAGCTTAAAGTATCCCATGAGCTAGTTTCGGTCCATTTGACATCGATGTTGAATTTCAGCTCTGGTAAAACTTGGATGCTGGCCCCAAATGCAAGGTGTTGGGGTGTTGTCAGTACGATTGAGGCGGGAACACGTAAGAATCCATCTTCTGGTAATCTCACGGCATCTTCAATGACTGTTTTGAGTGGGAGATTCGAGCCAAGTATGGTGGATTGTCCGAGACCATTTAAAAGCTCTCTTAACTCCAATACTTGCATTTCAAAGGTGCCTTCCATCTTATCCTCAGATTCACTCTGATAGGCAAGGCCTAAGGTAAGCCAGTCGGTAGCGTCCCAAAGTACGCCCAAGTTGTAAGTGATTGACATTGCTTTTTCGCCACCAAAGTCTAGCTCGAATAGCGTTTCATAAGGGTCTAATTCTTCGCGGCAAAGATCTAGGTCGAGTATTGATTCGGGTGTGCTGAGAAAATACTTTGGGTCTGTTGAACGTCCACAAAGATCATTAGTTAGGATGACGGCTTCTTCGAGGAGTTGGCTTGGAGCTCGGTACGGTAGTTTGACTCCAATTCCTGTATAGGAAAAGCCGGCGCTTAATCCAACAGAGAGTGAGTCAGTCACTTGGTAGGCGACAGAGGGGGAAAAATAAGTAATACGGGAGATACTAAGGTTTTCACCATAAACGGTACCGGCATCCTCTTCATCTCGAGTCATGCCCAATATCATCGGTGCGTAAACCGATGTAGCAAAAGTGAATTTAGAGCCTTCTGGATTATAAGATACTCCACCGAGCGGGGCGGCTAGGACAGGTAGGTCTGTATGCCCCCCCCAAGGTAGGTACACAGCAAATTTATCGATAGTCGTATCTCTATTGGCTAAAGGATCTTTGAAGCCTCTCTCCAAATTTTTGTCGATGACTTCTTGATTGTTTTCTTGAAACTCGCCTTCGATGGTAACGTCACCAACAATGAATTTTACTTCGTATTGACGTCCCTTGAGTCGTGCCAATCCAGCAGGGTTGAAATGTATAGAATCGATTCCAGGTGGGTCTGCGGTTACTGCGTTTCCTAGAGATATAGCCTTTGCATTGCCTATTAATAGGTTTTGCAACATTTGGGCGTGGCTTGATGTACAGACGAGGCTAAGTGAAAGCAAAGCTGCCTTCACTACTGTTGGATTACGCATGCTCTTTTACTCTCCACAGCTTCTCTTCCATACAAACTAATGCTCTACCGAAACAAATTTCAGTAGAGCATTAATGGGTGAACTGAGTTTTTTCAAAAAAGATGAAAAAAAACGAAGCTGATTTTATATATTGAGATACTGCGTGGGCTTAAGCCCGAGCGTACCATTTTATTTTAGATATGAAACATTCAACATAACAGATTGTAATTACGAAGGTGTTTCATTATTTCTTCATTATTATGCAGTTATTTTTATACTAATACGAGCCACTGTCAATCACTATTTGCACAATCTTCAAGTGTTAGAGTTTTCGTTGTCAGGCTGTAGCGCTGTGATTTATGGACGATGCTATTCAACTTATTGAAGGCAGGTGAGTTATTAAAGGAGCGGGTAGTAAGGCGGCCTCTATCGGTATCTGATTTCGGTTACGAAAGTTAATAGTGTGTCCTCATGTAATTGGCTGCTTCTCTATTGGCTTAGCCGTTTTTCTATTGGTAGTAAGCAGTTAGAGGCGGTGCCAAAGGATTGGTGGTCTTAGCGTTTTTCTGTAAGTGGTTCTTTATCGAAACTGATACCTAGCCAACCGTCTAAGATGAAATTCCGAATATTGCCATGGTCATTTGCGCTGGGGTTTCCCAATACGTCGTCTCGATAAAATCGTCCAAATAGCGCTAGCGTTTCCATTTCGCTTAACTTATTGGTTTGAGCGAAAGCAAATATTTTACAAGAACCCTCATTTGTACCAGCGTCATTAACGATACCGCCATTACGAAATGATGTTGGGGTGTAGTCATAGTTGTCTTTGATAACTTTTATTACATCATCGAATTCAATGGATTCAGGGTCGTTACGCAGCTGCTCTATTAGATTTTTAATGCTCATAATGAATCTTGCTCAATTGAATTCAAGTGTTATCTTTTTATCGTTTAAATGCAGCAATTTCCATCTGGAATTATTGGATAGGAATATAATTCGAGACTTTTTCAAAAGATTGCGTTTTCGCATTTGAGCGAATAATGACGGCGCTGGTTGCCGATTGGCGATTGCCTGGTCCAAAACTAATGGGACCCATAAGTCCTTCGGTTTCAAAGTCCTTTAAGTTTTCTAATTTGTCGATAACACACTTACGAGTGACGTTTTTACCACATTGTTTGATACCTTCTTCCATTGCAAGGGCACCAATATATGAGCTAGTAGAATATCGACTGATTGATTTGAATTCCGTTTCTGATAAATGTTTTTTTGCAAGGGCGATAAATCGTTTCATACCAGGGATATCGGTGTTGGACAACGGCGGCATATAATCTGCGATAAAATATCCGTCTCCCGCTTTGCCAGCCAATTTTTGCACTGCCAATAAATGGGAGGCATGAGTTGTTAGGATAGTTAGGTTCATGCGATTTCGATAAGATTCTTTTAGCATCGCTGCTGTTTCTGAAACAATGCCTCCTGCCAATAAAGTGGTGACACCAGCTCGGCGAAGCTTTAATACTTCAGATGAAAAGTTTTTTTGGCCTCGATGATACTTAAGTTCAATAACGTTGTTTAAGCCGTATTCTTCTATCGCCTTCAAGTATCCGCAGCGTACATCCGTGCCGTAGTCATCGTCTTGGTAAATCAGTCCAAACTTAGCTTTTTGTAACGACTTCATTTCGACCAACTTCCCTAAGGCTGCGTGAATTTCTTGACAGTAGGTAGGGCCAATAACAAATACTGAGTTATGGACTGGATTGAAGTGTGCGGAGTTGACTGCGATGGCATTAATGGCTGGAATATTTTCTCTGTCTAAGACTGGCAACATGGCTTTAAGGTGGGCGCTACCGGAGGTTCCTACGAGTCCAAAAATATTGTCCAGATCGGTGAGTTTCTTTAGGCTTTGGAGCGTTCGTGCCGGTACATAACCATCGTCTTCATACTTTACTTTTATTGTTCGACCGTTTATTCCGCCTCGCTCATTGACATCAGCGTTCCATATGCGAACACCGAGGTTGTGCGCTTTTCCGATTAAACTAGCGGGGCCGGATAAAGGAGAGATGACTCCGAGTGTAATTGTATCATCGGTGACTCCTTGTTCTATAGCGTAGCTGATGTTTGATAAGCCAAGTGTTAGAAGAAATAACGTGGCTATTCTGAATGTTTTTACAGTCAATTGCTCGGGTAATTGAGTTACGGGTTGTCTGGCTGGATGTGTGGTTTTCATTTTAGCTTCCCTAAAAATGATTTAGATTTATCCGCTCTAGTTGTTACGGGTATGCTTAGTATTTAAATGGCCAATGTTGCCAATAATTGCGTATGTCTCGCCACATACCGATTAAACCGTCGGGAGCAAAGCGTAGGAACAGTACAATAGTCAGGCCATAAACAAAACCTTTTAACTCATATAATGAATAGGAGGCAAGAGCTGGGGCTGATTCAGCGATACGACCCAATGCCAAATTAAGAACTTCGATTAAAAATATAATAAACACCGTCCCCAGTATCGAACCGGAAACAGATCCCAGGCCTCCGACAATAATCATAGAAATAGCCTGGATACTTACCAAGAAACTAAAGCTATCCACGTTGACGTAACGTATTTGGTAGGCCAAAAGGCTGCCTGCAATACCCGCGTAAAATGCGCTAATCATAAACGCGAGTAGCTTATACTGAATAATGTTGATCCCCATCGCTTTGGCAGCGATATCATGTTCCCGTATGGCTAAGAATGCGCGGCCTATGCGACTGCGCATAATATTGAGAATTCCAAATAGGCCGCACAGTACCAATATTAACGCTAGATAATATAGTTGGCCGTCTTGCTCTAAGGTAATGCCGAAAAGCGATGCTGCTGGAGTCGCGATACCTTCTGATCCATGGGTGAGGTCAGATGCGTTGACAATCACGTGGTTGATAATGATGGCAAACGCCATAGTGGTTATCGCTAAATACAGTCCTTTAAGACGAAGGGAAGGGATACCGACGGCTAAACCAAATACCGCTGCAATAACGCCGCTGAGTGGGATTGCAATCCAAGTCGAAACGTTATGATCAGCGGTTAAAATGGCGGTAGTGTAGGCTCCTACGGCTAAAAAACCGGCGTGACCTAGTGAAATGAGACCCGTGGTGCCAGAGAGCAAATTCAATCCCATTACACCCAGTATGGTGATCAAAGTCGTGAGTAATATGGAGATCCAATAATCACCCACTAAAAAGGGAGCCGCAAATAAGACGATTAGAAGTAGCGAAGATGATGTCATCACCCATCGTGAATCAGTTAGAGCGATTAACTCGCCATAACCTTGTTTAAAGGTACCGCTTCTCATTTGCTAAACCCTTTCAATTTCTGGTGTTCCGAAGAGTCCGTAGGGACGAATCATCAAAACCACGAGAATAACAATAAAGCCGGAAATTTCTTTCAGGCCGTGGCCAAAATAACCATCGCTTAAGTGTTCCACTAAACCGATAATTAGGCCTCCTAAAGCGGCGCCAAATACCGAATCTAAACCGCCTAGAATGACAGCCGGAAATGCGTGCAAACCTTGAGTCCACATATCCGGACCTAATTCAAATGTTGTGGCCATTAGGACACCGGACAAGCCGGCTATAATGGCAGAGAGGCTCCAAGCTAAAGCGAATATGCGTTTTACATTAATACCCATTAATAGTGCAGTCGTTTCCCGATTAGCCGTCGCTCTCATGGCAACACCAATTCGAGAAAACTTAAAAAATAGCCACATGGTGAGTACAGTTATGCCCAAGAGAACGAAGGTGTATATTTGTGAGAGTTGTAAGCCAACGATACCAATTTCAATTAAATCATCGTCTAGTCCACTGTTGAACGGTATCGGATCAGGTCCCCATATCATAACGGTGATAGATCGAATCATTACAGCGATACCAATTGTTACCATTACGGTAGAGAACAAAGGTTCACCTAGCATGGGTCGTATAAAAAGGTATTCTAGCGCGAGCCCACAGAGAGCGGAAATCACGATGGTGCAGCCTAACAAAGGCCAAAATCCCATTTCAAAATGCCCTGCGATAGAATACGCGATGTAGGCAACCAGCATCATCACCTCACCCTGAGCAAAATTGACTACGCTAGTGGCCTTGAAAATCAGCGCAAAACCCATGCCTATCATGGCGTAGAGTGCACCTTGAGCGAGTCCTGATGAACTGAGTAATAGAAAATAATCCATTAATTGATGCCTCCATAGATGGAGTGAATTTCTTTTTCGAATTTAGTTTCGATAATATTGCGACGGACTTTCTGTGTGGCAGTCAACTCGCCGTCATCGTGATCCAACTCTTTTGATAGCAGCGCAAAACGGCGGATATTTTCAACTCTCGCGAAGAGCTTGTTCACTTGGTTAACCTCCTTGTCTATCAGGCTAACTATTTCTTCAAGTGAGGCTAAATGTTTAAACGTGGTGTAAGCCAATCCTTTTGCTTGCGCCCATTTTCCCACGGTGTCGTAGTCTATTTGGATTAATGCCGCTAAGAATTTTTTACCTTCACCGATAACAATGGCTTCTCTAATGAATAAGCTATCTTTTAACGCATTTTCAATTTCAGAGGGTGAAATGTTTTTCCCTCCGCTGGTGATTATGATGGCTTTTTTCCTGTCGACTATTCGTAATTCGCCGGCATCCGTGAAATTAACGATATCGCCTGTTTGTAACCAGCCGTCCACTACCGTGGCGGCAGTGGCAGAATCATCGTTCAAGTAGCCCTTAAATACACTAGGGTATCTAATTTCTAATTCATCATCTTTACCAAGACGATGCTCCAATCCAGGTATAGGCAGTCCAGCACAACCCACTTCATCCGCGTTCGGTGTTTGCAGAAAGGTAATACCTCCTGATTCAGTAAGTCCGTAGACTTGATATGCAGGGACGCCAATGACACGAAAAAACCGTAATACTTCCGGAGAGATTGCAGCACCGCCACAGAACCCACAGTTAAGACGATCAAGTCCCATATAACGTTGTAGCGGTTTGAAAACGATGAATGACAACAATGCATGATGGGCGTGGTCGAGTAGACTTCGTTTACCCTTGTTGCTCGCTTGTTTAGCAAAAAGAAGAGCGCCGTGCTTCATTGCATAGTCATAGACTGCCCGCTGAAAGGGGCTGGCGTCTTGCATGCGAATCACAGCACCTTGCTGCAGTTTTTCCCAGATTCTAGGAACACCCAAAAATACCTCCGGTGCAATTTCTCGTAGATTGAGAGATACCGTGTCGATGGATTCAGCGAAGTTAACGACACCTCCGGTGAGCAAATGCAAAACTAGAGAGAATATTCGTTCAGCAACATGACAAAGCGGTAAGTAACACACTACCGAATAATTACTGGCATCAAGCTGAAACTCTTCTTGAATGGCAACGGAAGAGATCACCAAATTACGATGTGAAAGCATAGCCCCTTTTGGCGGGCCTGTAGTACCCGAGGTGTAAACCAGCATCGCGACATCATCGGGTTGAAAGTTATCGACGTCCTTTTGAAAGAGGGCGATAGCATTTTCATTTTCGTTGATGTAGCTATCACCCAATTGCAGGATGTCATCAAAAGATTTCAGTCGAGGATCGTCGTATAAACGCATACCCTTCATGTCGACACAGATGATCCACTCTACATCGGGTAATCCATTTTCACTTTTTTGGGCATCAAGCACTTTGTCTACTTGCTCTTGATCGCCGCAGACGACAATCCGACTTTGAGAATGCCCCACAATGTATTGTAATTCTGGCCATGAATTTGTCGGATAAATTCCAACGGTAACACCGCCTAACGCTTGTATGCCAAGATCCGCAATCATCCATTCCGGAGTATCTTCACTTGCGATGGATATGCGTTGGTGGGGTGTCACGCCTAAACTTTTTAAACCTAGTGAAAATCGACGAACTAGATTCCAGTATTCAGTCCAGGTATAACGCTTCCATATCCCGAGATCTTTCTCACGATACGCAAGATTGTTAGGGCTGGCCTGCGACCAATGAGATAATAATTGAGGTAATGTAGTATCGCCGGTAATGGCTTGTATCAACGTGCCGGCATTCTTCTTCACAGATCGATCACTATTTACCGTAATATCGCTCACCTCGGTATCTTCCCCATTTTTACGCATCATGCTTTTTTAGAGCGGCCTAAATAGGCTTCTATTACTGCTGGATTCTGTGATATCTCATCGGGTGTACCATAAGCAATATTTTGGCCAAAATTTAAAACACAAATTTTGTCAGAAATATCCATTACGATACCCATGTCATGCTCCACCATCAAAATGGTAATGCCTAACTGGTCTTTCATATCCAAAACAAAACGTGCAATATCTTCTGTTTCTTCAGAGTTCATGCCAGACACCATTTCATCCAGCAGTAACAATTTGGGTTCCGTTGCCAAAGCGCGCCCCAATTCAACGCGTTTTTGCAAGCCGTAAGACAAACTGCCAACAGGAAGATCTCGAATATGTTCAATCTCTAAGAATTCAATGATCTCTTCTGCTCGTTCCCGATGAGCGCGCTCTTCTCGACGCGTTTTCGGCAAAAAGGCGATAGCACTTAATAAGCCTGAGTTCATGTGAACATGGCGGCCCACTAAAATATTGTCCACCACGCTAGCGTGTTTGAAGACCGCTAAGTTTTGAAATGTGCGTCCGATGCCTTTCACTGCAAGGCGATGGCTAGGTAGATGAGTGATGCGTTCGCCTTCTAAGGAGATTTCACCGCCACTCAAAGGGAAAATACCGCTGATCAAATTGAAGACTGTGGTTTTTCCTGCGCCATTGGGACCAATAAGGCTAAAAATCTCGCCCTTGTTGATATCAAAACTGACGTTCGATACCGCAGTAACGCCGCCAAATACTTTAGATATGCCCTGTACTTGTAAAAGGGGTACTTGTAAAAGGGGAGCCTGCAAAGGGGACGTAGATGTCTCGGTCACGACAGCCACCGTTTACGTCTTTTGTAATGTTTTATTTCGCGCATATTTTTACGTGTTCCGTGCTGAGAAAATCCCAAGTAAAATTCTTGTACATCTTCGTTTTCTCGCAGTTTTTCAGGTGTGTCATCCAGCACCACACGCCCATTTTCCATGATGTAGCAGTAGTCAGCGAGGGATAATGCGAGCTCGGCATTTTGCTCGACTAATAAAATGGAGACATTTTCTTCGGCAGCCAATTTCATCAGAATACCGAAAATTTCTTCAATGATTTGTGGCGCTAATCCCAGTGACGGTTCATCAAGGGTGAGGAGTTTAGGTTCGGCCATCAGTGCGCGACCTACGGCTACCATTTGTTGTTCGCCACCAGAGAGATATCCGGAAGTTTGTTTGCGTCGATCGGCTAAACGTGGAAACCAATTGTAGACACGTTCAATGTTGCGCAGTGCGGTGGCTTTGCTGAGGCTATAACCACCCATGGCTAGATTATCTTCGACCGATAGTTTATCAAAAAGCTGTCGTCCTTCGGGAACCATCATTAGGCCGCTGCGGACAATCGCGTCAGGCATATCGCCACTAATGTCTCTGTTTTTGAACTTGATGTGGCCACCTTCAATGGTGCCGTATTCAGGATATAAAACGCCGGAGATCGCTTTGAGTAAGGTGGACTTGCCTGCTCCATTTGATCCTAGGAGCGTGACAACTTGTCCTTCTTTTACTGTGAGTGACACATCGCGAACGGCTTCGATGACATTGTCGTATACGATTTGTACATTGCTGACTTCAAGCATAAATGTTCAAATATTTTGTGCTAACCGTGTTCTTCTAATATCGGCACGATTGAGTATGAGGTTTTCACTGGAGCGGAATGTATAGCGCTCTAATGCATGATTAGTTGCTGGTTTTAATTTGTCTCGTTGTTGGTGATGGCCGGCTGGATGAATTATCAAAAATAAACGGGATTGATTAATGATAAATCTGACCAATCTTATTATACCCGTTAAAAATTGAGGTAAATTGGGTCTGCCTTCTTATCAACTCGGCAATTGTCAGAGGCGTAATTTAACCAGGTCTTGCTTAGATTCGCTAGCTATTTTTTAATCCACTAAATTCAAAGTGAGTCCTGTTTTTATGTTTTGAAAGTCGCTTCTAGATTGAAATATTAAATCAAAACATAATTGCTGAGTGGGTAAGATTTTTTTGCGGGTTTAACTTTTGAAGAGTTGTGTCATAGAGTATTTTTCCGTGCTCCTAGTTTTGGATACTTTGGTTTTTATCAATGTATCAATTTGCAGAATCTAATTATTATCATTTTGAATATCCGTATTCCACTTGGCTCTCAGGAGAAGGGCAGTTAGTATTGGAGACAGTTATCCTACCCAAATGAAACTCTTATGCCTGATTTCTATTGTGGTTGGTAGTGGTTTTCGATCGCGTTAATGATGAAAAGCTATGAGACCTTCATTTGATTTTAAGTTCGTCTGTTTATGAAGTTTAAGGGAGAAGCAAACATGGAAATCGAACAAGAAGTGATGGAGTTGATGGGGGATTTGGATTTCGATCCTAATGTATTGAAGAAAAAATATTTGTCCGAACGTGATAAACGAATTCGCAAAGAAGGAAACGATCAGTATGTCGAAGTGACTGCTGAATTTTCGCATTATAGTGACGACCCTTATGTCGATCCCGGCTTTACCAGAGAACCCCTATTTGACGAAGTTGAAGTCGTTGTTATTGGCGGCGGTTTTGGCGGGTTATTAGCAGCTGCTAGATTGCGAGAGAAGGGTTTCGAGAGTATCAGGATGATTGATAAAGCCGGTGACTTCGGCGGTACTTGGTACTGGAATCGTTATCCTGGTGCAATGTGTGATGTGGAGTCTTATTGCTACTTACCGCTACTAGAAGAGTTAGGATACGTACCGAAAAATAAATATACCTTTGCACCTGAGATCTTAGAACACAGCCGCAGAATTGCCCGCCATTTCGATCTCTATGACAACGCTTGTTTACAGACTGCTATCACGTCTATGAATTGGGATGAGAAAGAAGAGCTTTGGATTATTGAGACCGATCGTGGTGATCGCATGAAAACTAAATATGTCGCCATGGCAAACGGCCCATTAAACCGACCGAAACTTCCGGGCCTGCCCGGTATCAATGATTTTAAAGGACACACATTTCACACTAGCCGTTGGGATTATCACTACACAGGCGGCGATTCTACGGGTGGGCTCCACAATCTAAAAGACAAAAAAGTGGGCATTATTGGTACCGGCGCAACTGCCATTCAGTGTATTCCACATCTGGGAGAGCACGCTAAAGAATTGTATGTTTTTCAAAGAACGCCTTCCTCCGTTGATATCCGAAATAATTCAACCACCGATCCCGAGTGGGCTGCCAGTTTAAAACCGGGCTGGCAGCAGGAAAGAATGGATAACTTTAATGTGCTCGTCAGTGGTGGCGATCAGGATGTGGATCTAGTCAATGATGGCTGGACCGACATCATGCGTAGTCTCACTGGGACTGCCGCGAAAACCGCTAGCCGAAAGTTGGGGCGACGATTGACGAAAACAGAACGTGGCCAACTGATGGAGCTGTCTGACTATCGAAAGATGAATCAGGTACGTGCTCGGGCTGAATCAGTAGTTAATGATCCTGCTGTTGCAGAGGCGCTAAAACCTTGGTATCGACAATTTTGTAAACGTCCGTGTTTCCATGACGACTACCTGAAAACTTACAATCGACCTAGCGTTACCTTAGTGGATACCATGGGACAAGGCGTGGAAGGTTTAACAGAAAAAGGAGTGATGGCAAATGGAAAAGAATACGAGTTAGATTGCCTTATATTTGCTACCGGATTTGAAGTGGGAACCGCTTACACTCGGCGCTCAGGTTATGACGTAATTGGTAAAGGCGGGGTTAAGTTGAGTGAATATTGGGGGGATGGATTACGCAGTTTACACGGCCTCCAAAGTGATGGCTTCCCCAATTGTTTCTTTATGGGATTTACTCAAACCGCAGTCACTGCCAATGTACCTCACGCGCTCAACGAACAAGCGAAACACATAGCCTATATTCTTGATGAAGTCCGCAAGCGTGGCAAAACCAAAGTGGAAGCGACTCCTGAAGGCGTACAGCGATACGTGGATGAGATCAAAAAATTCGCTAAAGTGGGCGAGAAGTTTTACGAGGAATGTACTCCCGGATACTACAACAGCGAAGGGAATCAAGAGAATAAAGACGGCTTCTTTTCCGATATGTACGGAGCAGGGCCAATTCAGTTTTTTCGAGTGCTCGACGATTGGCGTAAAACAGGCGAATTAGAAGGGCTTGAAATTAGTTAGGCAGGCTTACCAGTAGTGACAGGTTGTTGGTGGAATGTATCGATAACCTGTTTATCTTTTTATCTTCTTTATGGAGTGGACTCCGCAATGCGATTTGGATTATCGGAAGACCAGAAAATGTTAGGCGATATGCTTAACAAATATTTAGAATCAAACTTGGATCTTGAAGGCGTTCGAGAGCTAACGGGAAACGATGTACATCATAGCCCGGCTATCTGGAATGCCTTAGCGGAGCAAGGCGCGCTCGGTATTTTGGTGCCAGAAGAGTTTGGTGGTTCCGGCTTGGGAATGCTACATGCCGAAGTCGTTTCGGAGACCTTGGGACGTCATATAGTCCCCGCTTCTTATTTAGGCCACGCAGTGTTAGCACCGTTGGCAATACAGCATGCGGGTTCTGAGCAACAAAAAGAAAAACTATTGCCAGAAATCGCGTCGGGCGAAGTGATCTACGGTATTGCCTTAACCGACGTTGTCATGAACAGAGAAAATACTCAGTTAAGTATTAGCGGCGGCAAGGTGACAGGAGATTCTACTTTTCTCATCGGCGGTCAAGCGGCAGAGAAATTAATTCTTGCTACGGCAGGAACATTAATTCTTGTAGAAAAATCGGCACCAGGGGTCACCGTTGAAACACTTACAACGGTGGATAAAACGAGAGACTTTGCTGTGGTGCGATTAAAGGACGCTCCTTGTGAAATCTTAGGAAAAGAGGGCGGGGCTACTGATGCCATTGAGACGGTCATGAATGCTGGCCGAATAAATTTGGCAGCGGATACCTTAGGTGCTGCGCAAGCCATGTTTAATCAAGCAGTAGAATATGCAAGAGTGCGAGAGCAATTCGATAGGCCCATCGGTTCCTTCCAATCGATTAAACATATCTTAGCGGAATTGATAACAGAGCTAGAGCCTAGCCGGTCTTTAATCTGGTATGCAGCACATGCGTTTGATGAGGTGCCAGAAGAGGCGACCGCAATGGCTTGTCACGCGAAGGCTCACGTCAGCGAAGTCGCTAAGAATATAACGAGAGCGACAACGGAAATGCACGGAGGTATGGGTTTTACCGATCTTCTTGGATTGCATTTTTGGTTTAAGCGTATTGAGGTTAACCGTCAACTGTTAGGTGGACCGGAAATTACTAGACATCATGCTGCCGTTGCTCAGGGCTGGGCACCGGAAAAAATCACAGCTGCTTAAGGAGAACTATTATGGAATTAGAATTTGGTCCCGAGTATGACGAGTTTCGCGCCGAAGTGCGTAATTTTTGTAATACCTTAGGCAAAAAAACACAGCATGGCTCTATTCGTCTTGGTGAGTATCGACCGACACAAGAGATGGTGGAATGGCAGGCTACATTAATCGAGCATGGGTACGCAGCTAGAACGATACCCAAAGAATACGGCGGCTTTGGTGCCAAGCCCGACATCGTAAAGAGCCTAATTATTTCCGAAGAGTTTGTTCGTTCCGGTACTCGCGGGGGTATACAGAACCAAGGCATTTCCATGTTAGTACCGACGTTGTTAGAAGTGGGTACTGAAGAACAGAAGAAAAAATATATCCGAGCCACAATCTATGGCGATATTGTTTGGTGCCAAGGTTATTCGGAGCCGGGATCCGGTAGTGATCTAGCGAGCTTGAAAACCAAAGGTGTTGTGGACGGCGATAACTTTGTTGTGAACGGTCAAAAAGTTTGGACTAGCTCAGCACAGTTTTCCGATATGTGTTTTATTTTGGTTCGAACGGAACCTGATGCAGCGAAGCATCACGGTATCAGTTATCTGCTGATGGATATGGAAGATCCCGGTATTGAAATTCGACCCCTGGTGACGATGACTGGTGAAGCTTTCTTTAATGAGATGTTCCTTAATGATGTCAAAATTCCAGTGGATAGCATTGTCGGTAAAAGAGGAGAGGGGTGGCGTATAGCAAATGTGACGCTCAAATATGAGCGCGGCATGATAGCCAACCCAGGAGCATCCGCTTCTGGAATTCGTGGTGTCGCAGATATGATGCACGAAGAGACACTATCGGGCGTGAGAGCGATAGATCTGCCAGTGTATCGTGATCGGTTGTTGAAGCTTCAGGCGAGATCACTTGCCAATAAATATCACGGATTGCGGTTGCTATCGAATGATATTAATAAGGAATCAACGGGAGTCGAAGGCTTGATCGTGAAGCTCTCTGCGACTTATCTTTCTTATGATATCTATTCACTGGCTGTAGATGTGATGGGTGAGTTTGGAACCTTATATGATGGTAGTGTTTATCAGCGTAAGAAAGATTGGATGCGTCAATACATCAGTTCATTTATGGGGATTATTGGCGGCGGTACTGCTCAGATACAAAAAAATGTGATCAGTGAGCGTGGCTTAGGTTTGCCTAGGGAACCTTTGGTTAAGCTGGATAAGAGTGGCTGGGAGTTGTTGAGAAAGAAATAGTAATGTAAGCATTGTTCGTATGACGTATATATAGTTCGTATGACGTATATATAGTTTGTATCGATTTCAGCAGACCCAACAAAAAAGGATTCTCGCGTTAACGGGAATCCTTTTTTGTTGGGTCATTGTTATTTTGAATGGTTTAAAGCTGAATCGTTCTATGCATTCAATTTTAAAGTTGCAGTACCCGGTGTAGTAACTTCTCCTTTTTCATTTTTTATATATATTTCTACCGACACTATTTTATTTTCAATATCGACCTCAGTCACTTTACCGCCAGAAGTTAAAGTCTCTCCTAAACAGGAAGAGGCTCGATTGCTGTATTCAAAACTGACGAGATCTCCCGCATCACCGAGCCAATTCAAGGCACACTGACTTAGCCAGTCTCCCTGTAATGGGCCATCGATAACGACCCCCGGATGTCCCTCTTCGTTAATGGCATAGGGCTCATCGTAGTGAATTCGGTGCGCATTCCATATCGCAGCGTTGTAGAGGAAGAGGCTAACATTAGTCGCTAGATGATCTCGACTAGGTAGTTCATCGCCGATTTGAATGTCTGAAATTTTCATAAGATGCTCCTATCGCGCGATGAGTGAAGTGATTTGATCGATGACAGGTTCGCCTGACTTAGTGGTAATTTTAAATTCTCGTACGATAAATATGAGAGGGCCGGAACGTCCTTCTTTTTCATAAATGTCTGACAGTACGGACACGCCAATCAGCTCATCACCGGGTCGTATGGGCTGATATTGGCGGAACTCTGTGCCTCCCGCCATCATGCGTTTCAAAGGCAATTTTGGGCCGCCGGGACCGCTGCCGCCAGGTATGCCATCGGGGCGATATTTGTCTAGGGAAGGTAATGCAGAAAACAGTCCCATTACAAACAAAGGCGGAGCTTCATCGCCCTTCATATACTTGTCTTGTAGTTGCTCTGTCGCAACGGAATATTTAATGATATCCCTGCGACTGACTAGCGCGGTAATAGGGGCGCTTTTTTTGCCAATGTCTACACGATGCTCATCTGTCAGTAATGCCATTTAATCATCTCCCGATTTGGTGTTTTAATTTTGGAAAAGGATTGTCGCACGCCTAACTGAAGCCGGTAAAGCACTCATTCGAACGTGTCGTTTGTCTTTGCCGCAGTGATTTCGTGCAGAGTTTTAAAATAGGTTAAAGAGACTTATTTCATTGTCAGTGATTCGTTTGAAATAGTGTCTTCCGTTGACGCGCCGTTTAGAATAATCTCAAGGGGAAAAATATTTTAATAACAGCTAATAAATAATGGAGAGTAAACGGATGAAGTTTTTAGACTGTTTCCCTGGGGAATTAAAGGAACATGGAGTTTGGTCTTTTCAGTTTGAGAAAAAATATAACGGCGCTTTTGGAGGCACCAATGGTGGTGTGTTGTCGGCGATCTCTGTACATGTCGCTCGCCTGGAATCAAAAGGACGGCAACCGATCGGTCTGGACAGTCGTTACCTAAGAGGTTTTAGGCCCGGTCATGCGAGAGTGGAATGCAGTGTGCTCAATGCAGGGCGAACATTGACTACTGTTAATGTCGATATTATTAACGATGACGGTAAATTGTGTACACGCTCTGTTGTCATGTTAGTGAACTCGGAAGCGTTAGAGCCTTTGGAGATCGAGGGCAATGTTGGCAATATTGAATCTCATAAGGCATACGAAGACGGTCGAACGTGGCCACAGCCTCCTGGTCATACAGTGCCGCTTATCGATACATTTCAACCACGCGTTTTGGCCAGAGATGATCACGGGATTCTGACCGCAACTAAGGTCGTTTGGGATGAGCCAGGGACTTGTGCTGAAGCAGCCTGTATTGCAGCTGATATTTCAGTAGGACCTCCTGTGGGATCTGTGGTTGCTGGAAAAGCATCAACGCCTAATCCCGATTTATCGCTACGATTTTGCCAAGAAGCAGAGCTGCCTGGCTATTTGATGGCATCCTGTCGTTTAGAATCGATGATCGGCGGATTAGCAGCAACGCGCATTGAAGTTAGGGCAGAGAAAGAAATTATTGCGGTGGGTGTTTCAACCACAACTTGCATTACGATGACGGTGAGGCCGTAACTATTGGGTATCAATAGTCATATGTGAAAAACTAGCCAGACTTTTAAAAGGCCCATGCCTGGGCCTATACGAATTATTGCGCTGTAAACCCGCCGTCAATGACAAGTTCAGAACCGGTAACAAACGAGGCATCGTCAGAGATGAGAAACAAAGAGCCAGCAGCAATTTCACCTGGCTTACCCAGTCGCCCCAAAGGCGTTTTCTCGACAAATATATCAATGTGTTTGTCGGGCATTGCCATGGCCAAAGGTGTCTCGATAATTCCGGGATGAACTGAATTGATTCGGATATTTTTGGGGGCATATTCTAACGCGGCTGCCTTTGTCATCAAGCGCACAGCACCTTTGCTCGCGTGATAGGCTATCATTGCTGGGCTGCCAACCATGCCATAGATTGACGAAATATTAACAATAGAGCCTCCACCCACTTTGAGCATTTCAGGAATTGATGCCCTCATTCCTAACCAAACACCCGTCTGATTGACTGCGCAGATTCTATTCCACCCTTCCACGGTTTCAGCTTCCGTTTTTTTCCCACTGCCGATACCGGCATTATTGATCAAGCTCGTTAATTTGCCATAACGACTGACGGTAGAGGAGACCACTTTGGCCCAACTGTCTTCATTCGTGACATCTAACAAAAGAAATTCAGCGTCTCCACCTTCTTTATTTATTTTTACGATTAACTCTTGCCCCATTTCCTCTTGCAAGTCACCGATGACAACTTTGGCACCCTCTTTTGCAAATCGTTGCGCATGAGCGGCACCAATCCCACTTGCTCCGCCTGAAATTAATACAACCTTATCGTGTAGTCTGCCTGTCATGTGATTCTCCTGTTTTATTATTTACCCAGCTCCGTACGTTTTTATTCATTCAATATAGTGCTAAGGGGTTTTGCCTTTTAATTACTGTATAGAGAGTATTAAAAAGGCGGTGAGGCATATATAGTATTTGATGACAGGAATACTAAAACGAACTAAGGAGAAATAGTATGAAATTATATAATTCTATGGGACCTAATCCACATGTAGTGCGTATGTACATCAAAGAACTCGGATTGGATATACCTCTGGAAGAGGTGGATTTGATGGGTGCAAAAAATCGGGAAAGTGATTTTCTAAAGATCAATGCCATGGGTCAATTACCTGCGCTTGAAATGGATGATGGAAAAATTCTCTCTGAGATAACGGTGATTTGTGAATACCTAGATGCGATAACAAAGAATAAGACGTTGATTGGTGACACTGCAGAAGAGCAAGCAGAAACTCGAATGTGGGTACGCAGAGTTGATTTAAATATTTGCGAGCCCATGGCTAATGGATTTCGATTTGGAGCAGGGCTAGGCTTATTTAAAGACCGAATGATTACCCTTCCGGAAGCTTCGGAGGGTCTACAGAATATTGCTCAATTTCATTTAAAATGGTTGGATTCTCAATTGGAAGGTCAGGACTATATTGTTGGAGATCGCTTCAGTCTTGCCGATATTTTGTTATTTTGCTTCTTAACATTTGGTGCAACAGTCGGGCAGTCTGTGCCTGCTGAACTTAAGAATATTACTGCGTGGCAAAGTCGAATTGCGGATAGGCCCAGTGCATCTGCATAGATAATGCTTGTTGTAGAGAATACAAATCACTATTTAGTAGGGAAACACTAGGTAGTGATTAAGTCATGCCGTTATAAAAACATAAGCTCACCGCTGTCCCATTAACTTTCAAAATAAATTCCTCTGAAACTTATCCGGCGACTCATTTTAACGGGTGCCTACAATTGATTTGATTTTCAGATTCAGCTTAATAAACTTAAAAAATAATTCAAATTGCCATCTCAGTTTATAAATGTCGGCAATCCTCTTTGCGCAGAGCTTAAATTGGTTGATCAGAAAGACATGATGCTTTCCTGTTTTTTTTGTCGCGGTATTGAATTCGACCAAGTTGAATCGGACATTTTTTGGCTGTTTGTAAGCCTGTAAATTCGATGAGCTAATTTAATGTGATTCCCTAGACTTAATATTAGCTCGACGTTCAATGACCCGGTATTTTGCTTTAGTCTTTAGACGTGTTACGAAGAAAATACCCTTGTCTGATAGCTTTTTATACCATTTGTAGTCGTTTTAGGTCTTATACACTATGAAGCTTAATAGCGCCTTTTCTCGAGTCAAATTCGTCCCAAGTAAAAATCGATAGGCACTGATCAACAGTGGTGGCATCTAACGAGTATAGAGGACTCGTAAAGCGTGTAGGGCTTATCTTCATTAATTATTGCTAGTTGGATTAAAGGAATGAGACAGCAGTGCCATTACATATTGAAACCTTACGATACTTCTGTAACTATTGCACATTGCTTTCTATGCACTCTACTTTTTTTTCGGTTTTACAAATACTTTACCTAAAAAATCTGACTTAGCTATCGAAAATAACGCCTAACTCGTAGGATGAATGAATGATTAATTATAAAGTAATATTGGTAACAATTACGCTTGCTGCCGCAGGATGTGGCGTCGGTGGCGGTACAGATGAAGAGCCCGTAGTTATTGTTAATTACACCTATGATGAATTAAATCGTCTTGTAGAAGTCGCCAGAGATGATGGACCTCAGGTTAATTACGCCTATGACGAGGTTAGTAATATTACACAAGCTGAAGTGTCTTTAAGTTCAGATGATAATAATAACGGTATCGCTGACTTTGCTGAATCGGATGTCGAAGTGTCTAATGACAGCGACGCAATCAATATTGCAGACACGATAGAATTGGTGCTCCTTCAAGATCAGGTTGATGAAAGCAGCGTAACCACTGGGGAGGCACTTTAAATGAATAAATCGTCCAATGAGTTTGGTTTGAGTGCCAACAAGATAGCCCCCCTGTTATTTTTTATTCTATGTTCTGTCTTTTCACTGTACAGCCATGCAGGGGAAAGTGCAGGTCTCGAAATTCCTACATTATCCCTTATCGAACCAGAACAGGAGTATAACCCTGGTTGGTCTGAGCTTGATGCAGATCCCGTATCCCCTGCAGAGGCGCGACAAACTCTGGGAGAACCTGCGCTTTCAGTGGGAGTCTCTCCTTCTGCCAGCTTTGGCATAGCCTCTGCTTTCGCAAACCCATCTGATTATAATGCGTTGGCTGAAGCGTTGGACGATGACCCTCGCAGAATATACCAATTTATACGCAATAATTTTGATTACGTTCCTTATTACGGTGCTTTGAAGGGCCCCTATCTAACGCTTCATGAGAGAGCGGGTAATGATTTTGATCAGGCAGCACTGTTGGTTGAATTACTTCGAGCGGCAGGTTACACAGCAAATTATCAATACGGCACAGTAACGGCAACCTTGAGTGATAGCAGTGTCCTACAATCCATTTCTGAATGGCTTGGTACCGATGAAGACTATGGGCTAATTCTTAACTCTTTAGCTGCGGGTGGTGTTCCCGTTAGTTTGTCTGGCGATACTTTAGAATTTGATCATGTCTGGGTGGAAGTCGTTATAAACGGGTCATTAGTTTCCTTGGATCCGTCCTTCAAAAAATTAAGAAGACATGAAGGGATTGACGTTGAAGCGGGTATGGGCTTGAACCTCTCAAGTTTGTTAGGCGCTGCTGGAGGAACGATTACTGATGATTCAATTCAAGGCATCGATGAAGAAAGCCTTGATACCTATCTCACGAGTATGACATCTCAGCTTGAAACGTATTTACAGCAACAGTACCCCAATGCCAGTTTTGAAGACATTGTCGGTGGGTTTTCCATTGTCCCTGACAATAGCGCAGAGCTACCGAATGGATTGGCGTTAAACGCCTCTCCTACTTTTAGTGCTTGGTCTGAGATTCCCTCAAACTATCGGCATACCGTGCGAATGCAGCATGGTGGGATTGATGTCACTTATGATATCTCCGACATCGCGGGGCGAAAATTCAGTATTCAGTATTCCGGTGATGGTTCTGTAGATCCTGCTCCTAACGATGCGGCTGATTTTGGTTCTGTCGCAAAAGGCGAAGTCGGGGGGATATTTACGTGGACTCCTTCTAATTCGAATTCAGTTGCTATCCAGGTGAATGCTTCTCTTAGCGGTTCAGGGGCCAGTGCATTTACGTTTGTGTCTGGAGGTGGAACTCAAACCATACCCGCAGGCAGCAACGTTGAGGTTAAAGTGCAACTTGATGGCGGGGGTGAAACCTCGGGGCGCAAAAATGCAACATTGACCTTTAACTACAGCCATAACGGCTCGTACATAGGCGAGAGTAACGTTTCCATAACCGGTGTTGTCGAGCCAGATCGCGTTGCGGAATTTTATATTGATGATCAGCTTAGTGTTAGTGAAGGCACTCCCTCAGGAAATTTAAATAATTTTGTCGTTTCAGTTGATCATCCCTATGCCGCATCTAACGGAACCTACGCCGATCAATCAGCAACGTTTGAATTACAACGCAGTGGCTCTTACGTGCTGGCATCGGCGTTTGGTGGAGACCGCAATAGTACGCTATTACCTGAGCGCCAGCGTATTTTGAATCTTATGAATATCGAAGAGGTAGCGTTAGATTCACCTGAAATGGTGTCAGAAACGCTGAATATTATTGGCCAAACATGGATGCAACAAACGCAGTTGAATGATGACATGCTCTCCATTTTGTCAGGTCAAAGAACGATAAATCATCATCGCTTTGGTATCGCAGGGCAGGGTGATGGTTATTATGTTGATGTAAAGGCGCAACAAATAACGACGTCAGAGCGTTTCACCGTTGCGCAAGAAGGCGCATTTCAATCGAGTTCGTTTATTGCCAGCGCGATGGAGCATAGCGTACTAGAACAGTTACAAGGCGCGGATAATCCTGGGATCTCTACGATTAAAATCTTTGCCCTCAACAATCAAAACGGCAACAAGCTATTTTTGAGTACTAGTGCAAACTTCTCCAGCGTAAGAGAACAGTTGAGTGGTTACAGTAGTAGTCAGTTAAGTCAATTTCAGAATTTAGTGAATTCAGGGCACACCATGATTCTGCCTGAAAACGGTTCGGTGGCGTTAAACGATTGGAGCGGAGCGGGATATGTCGACTATAACTCGTCAGGCTCTAGCCGAAGTATGGGGATGATTATCGGCGGTGGCTTGCACGGAGGTTTTTCGAGTTTGCCACAACAAGTGAATCCCGTTTATACCCAAACCGAATCTTTTGCTGAGACTTTGCCTCCTGCTAATACACCCACACCCACCGCAGCAGATCCGGTTGATCTCGGTTCAGGTGCGTTTCTCTCCAATCATACGGATTTAGCTTTAGGCGGGGGCGGCTCTAACGGGTTGAGTTTTTCTAGGCGCTATAACAGTCAGCAGGTGTCTCAAAATACCTCCAATATCGGTAATGGCTGGAGTCACAGTTACAATATCAATATCTCGGAGCACAGTGATGTATCTGCAGCGCTGGGTGAAAAAACTGTATTCGAGGCTCTGCCGCACATTGTCGCCAACCAAGTCATGCTGGCATTAATGGCAGCTGAAAACCCTGAGATAGAAGAGTGGGCTGTCGGTGCCATGGTTGCCAATTGGGCGACAGATGAACTGTTGAATAAATCTCGTACCGTCTATTTAGGCGGGCAAGCATTCTCCTATCGCGAACTGCCAAATGGAACCTTTGCGCGACCAGCAGGTACGACTGCTGACTTGGTTAAGCTGGGTGATAATACTTTTGAATTACGTGAAAGGCATGGCCGTGTCTTAAAATTTAATGCGCAGGATCGCATCGAGTCGATTACTGATGTCGATGGCAATGCCATTGATTTCGCCTATAGCGGCGATTATTTAATGCAGGTCACTGACGCTTTTGGTCGTGCACTTATCTTTAGTTACAGCGGTGACTTACTGTCTAGCGTCACTGATTCCACAGGACGGTCGGTTTCATTCGGCTACTTGGCCGATAACTTAACAGACGTCACAGGACTTGAAAGTGCGCAGTGGGAATACAGCTACGACAACCTAAACCGGATGCTGTCAATAACGGATCCACTCGACGCCATCATGGTGACTAACAACTATGATGATTTCGACCGTGTCACTCGTCAATATGCTCCACGTGCAAATGGAACGGCCACCTACCGGTTTCACTACACGGGCTTATCCTCCAGTGAAGAAACGCCCGATGGCGCACGCACGACTTACTATTATGATTTCGACAAGCGCACCATTAGCGTTGAAAATGCAATGGGGTCTCGAACCTTCACGGCCTACGATGGCCAAGGGCATGGAGTCTCTTTTGTCGACACGATGGAACGAGAAGTGACTATGACCTATGACGGCGATCACAATCTGATTGCTAGCATGGACCCTCTCGCTCAAGTCTCCTCTTTTACTTACGACGCGCAGCATCGAATGACCGCTGCAACGGATACGCTGAACCACACCAGCGAAACCGATTTTGATTCCGAGCACCATCCGATTGCCTCTCGTGATGCTTTAGGCAACGAGGCTCAGTCGACTTATCGTTTTGATGGGTTGGTTGATACGGTGACCGATCCGCGACAGGTAGTGACATCCTTTACCTACGATAGCAATGGATTTCCCGCAGCAGCACAAACAGGTTCACAACCCGCCGTCACTACCAACTATGACGCCATAGGGCGACTGTTGAATTTGACCGATCAAGCGGGTGCGGTTACGAGCTACAGTTACGATGACCGGGGACTCGTCTTATCGCGCACAGACCCGCTCAACCAAACAGCCAATATGAGTTACAACGCTCTAGGGCAATTGGTAACGCAACAAGATCGTAACGGTGATACCTATACGGCGAGTTATACCGCCACGCAAAAGCTGGATGTGCTGAACTTCCCTGCTCGTTCAGCCACCGCAAATCATCCAGCGGTTCCCGCTTTCTCAGTGGATTTTGACTATGACACCGATAGAGATCGATTGGTGTCGATGACCGACCAGGTAGGCGTCACGACAAATCAATATGATGTGCTAGATCGTTTGATCAGTCACCGAGACCCCAATAATTTCGAAGTTCAGTACAGTTATGATCAGGCGAATAATCTGTCTCAGATGACCTACCCCGATGGGAAAACGCTTTCTTATTCCTACGATAACTTGGATCGAATTGCGGGCATTAGCATTGATTGGTTAGGGAAAAGCGCGACTCCAACCTACGATGCCGGAAGTCGATTAACACGGCTGGATAACTTCAACGACACTTACACCACGTTCAGTTATGACGACGCGAATCGTTTGACGAGTTTAGGCCATTTCAAGGATAGTGCGACCAAAATTGCTCAATATGATTTTGTGCTAGATGCTAACGGTAATCGTGTTCAGACGACCATCGTCAATGAACCGATTTTACCTACTGGCCTTATTAATAAGGTGAGCAACCGCACTTATAACAATACGAAGAACCGGCTGCTTACCGCAGATACCACAGAATCCGTTAGCTTCCTTTACGATGATGAAGGCCAAACTCAAAAGGTGACCGGGGAAAGCATCAACACCCAGTATATTTTTGATGGTGCTCATCGTTTAATTGGCTCCAACTCAGCAACGGGCAATGCGAGTTATGTCTATGACGGTACCGGTAATCGTCTTAGCGCGACACGTAATGGTGTCACGACGAAATACATTTACAATGCTACTGGGCAGTTAATCGCTGAAGCGGATAACGACGATAATATCACCCGCTACTATATTCACGGTTTAGGCGTGATGGCTTTTGTTGAAGCCGATACCAATAAGTTGTATGTCTATCATCATGACGCAACGGGCCATACTGTTGCGGTTTCTGATGACAATAAAGATATTGTTAATCGCTATGCCTACGGTGCTTACGGGCAATTGCTAGACCAAAGTGTGCAAGTGTCACAACCGTTTACCTATGCAGGCCAAGCCGGTATTTATACGGAAGCGAATGGCATTTATTACATGCGTGCCCGTTATTACGACGCCAACATCCAGCGGTTTATCAGTGAAGATCCTTCTGGTATTGCCGGTGGATTAAACCAGTATGCTTATGCTGGCGGCAACCCGATTATGTCCATTGATCCTTCGGGGTTAGGGCCAGAAGCCGGTGGTATAGGCAGTGCCTTTCTTGAGTTTGGTCTTGGGTTTTTTCCTGGATATGATCTTTATCAAGCAGCGACCAATCCTAACTCAACAGGCTTTGATATATCTTTGGGTATTGCAGCTGTATTTCCGGGTGGAGGAAAAGCAGTTAGTATACTGGGCAAGGCGGTGAAGTGGGGGATGAAGAGTCGAGGCACTGCAATAGGAAGAGTTAAAGACCTCCAAAAGCTAAATAGGGGAGAGACATCCCTACTTGATCGTCTGCCAAATCAAGGAAGTCCAAAAGCAAACTGGAAACAGAATTCAGGTGTACTTCGCCAAGAAATGGGTAAAGGTAAGCCTATTCGAGATGCATCTCCCGGAGATACAAGTGGGCAATTTCTGAATGCCGAACGAAATTTGCTGGAAAGCCGCGGCTGGTCGTTCGATAATTCAACTAATTACTGGAATCCTCCCAAATAAGGAGCGCAGTAGTTATGGATAATCGAGGAGACTTTCCAGATGATAGGTTTTCTGTTTACGAGAACCTTGTAAACAGAAGCTTTGCTTTTTTGGTTGAAGATTACGGGTTTGAGCTTTCCAATATTGAGCGGATAGACAATCGCTATATTGTCTTGAAATATTTATCGGAAAAGGTTTTTGTCAATCTTCACTATAGTTCTCCAGGGTTTGAATTAGATTTTGATATTGGTCGACTAGGTATTGAAGATAAGCCAGATAAGGATGGATTTACTTCTAACGATTTGCTTTGCCTTAGCGATGATGCGAGATCGGTCGACTATAAATTATATTCTGGTCATTCATATGAAAACCTTCGCAAGAGTTTACCAAAGCTAGCAGACTTATTGAAAGTGTATGGTGCTAATTGCCTGAAGGGCGATTCATTTGCTTACGAGAAAGTTTTGTTTGAGAAAAAGAGAAGCATTAATCAATGGGGTAAAGATCAGGTGCTAAAGCAGGCAAAAAAAATCGCATCTGAAGCGTGGAAAAATAAAGACTACAGTAAGTTTGTTGAGGTGTTTGAGCCTGTTAGCAACGAGTTGTCTGCATCAGAGAAAAAGAAACTCGAATATGCCCGTAAGAAATTATGAGTTGCTGAAAAGAAACAATACTAAAGGGCAGCCATTTAAATTTGAGGTCAAGAAAGTTTAAAATCAAACTGGACGAGAAATTTAGTTGTGCCGATCCCATTCTCGTCTCTTAAGTGGTGATTGAAGGTCCAGTCGAAAAAATGAAGTCTATTCTATCTTGCGGTATTTCCCTGCATGATTTCGGGGTTAATAACTGGGCGCTAACTAAAGCGCAGGCATTGGTGGTTTTTAACAAACTCGAACAGGAAAATAGGAGTGTTCTTGGAGGCGACGTTTTTCAAATAGTTAACGGTATGCCTGAATCAAACTACGACAATTGGTATTGCGATAGACTTGAGGGGGAGGACTCGAATTCTTATTCGAGTCGTAGTATCTCTATCGCTTGTCAGTATGTGTATCAATACCAACATCCTAACGGAAAGGAAGCTTTGTTTGTGCTTGTGGTTGAATAGTTTCAATAGCAATGGAAGTGGAGATTAATGTTACATATCTCAATAAGTAAATTTTCAGATAGTGATGATGAATCGTGGTCCTCTGTTTCTGATATCGGTAAGCAAGTCTGCGGGGAAAGCTTAACAAAAGACGAGTATTTGAGAGTTGAAGGCTTGTATGTGAAATCAGTAATTAAATTCGCTGAATTGGCAGGTTTTGGATTTCGGATTAGGGAGCTGGAAGATCGTCGTGGGCTAATTGATGATGAGAGCCCTTACTTTGACTTGATCGACTGCAAAGTAAAGCTGTGTGGGGGGGATGAGGTATCTATTGAACAAATGGAAACTTTGGTGAGGCTATGTATGCGAGAGATCCTGTGGATGAGATTTGAGAATTCACAGGGTTGCTATATTTCTTTTGGGTATGATTTTTATATGCACTTTGGTTTTCCGGAGAGTATGAAGCTAGATCCCGAAAACCTGGCTTTTGGTGAGTTGACTGCAAAACATCTGGAGGATGCACCGTTCGAATAGCGGGTGTGGAATTCGCCAGCGAGGTAAAGGGGGCAGGTTGCTACTGGCTTTGAAGTCGGTATCAATTACACGAGTCAATGTGGCTATGAGGTTACGGGAAAGGACGGGATTAAGTTAAGTGATAAATGGGTTCACGGCTTTAAGACTTATCATGGCATGCACACACGTGGAACTCCTCCTCATGCCTTGTTTATGGGTTTCACCCAAGGCGCATCGATAGTAAACGTACCGCACTCACTGGATGAACAAGCATTGCAGCTGGCCTATAAATAATCATTGGAGCAAAATGTTGCCACCTTAGAAACCTCTGAGGCTGCTGAAAATCAATGGATTGCCACTATTGGAAGCATGGCATTTCTGACTGAGAAATTCTTTAAAGATTGCACGCCGAGATACAACAACAATGAAGGGAAACATGACGGCAAAGGTACTGAATTTTTACAAGGCCAATAGGGTGGCTGTCCTGTGGCCTGCTTTAAATTGTTAGAGGATTGGCGTGATGAAAATGAATTGAAAGGATTGGAAGTGTCAGCTATTAGTTGAACACTGCAGTCTGCTTGAGCGTATCAATGCAGCTCATTATGAGCTGCATTTTGGTATGACTATTAAAGTCTTCAATTACGGCAAAGTTTAAGTTTTAGCCATGACCAGCCTTAAACTTAAGACTTTTGAAGTTTGAGTACATCCTCTTCTACGCGAGTTCCTTTGAAAAAGTCAGGCGAGTTTGCAGTAAGCATTGAGGCGGTATTACTGAAGACAAAAGACTTGAAATTTTCCTCGGTGATTTTCTCTTCATCAACCAGTTCATAGGCTTCGTGTAATACGTGTTTCATATCGGGCACATCCCAATGACCTATGTCAGAACTAAAGATAGCCTTTAGCTCCGAGTTGAATGGGTTCGATTTGGTATTAAATGCGAGAGGGTTCATGCCGTCATCAGCTTCACAACCAAAGTAAAAGGGTTTTACGAACAGGTCAGCGATTTCCGAAGCATTTTCGATGGCAATTGCCGCAAATTCGTCTTGACCCACTTTACCCTCAGCTGGATCGGATAAGACCCTTAAGCTTCGGTCCAGGTCTGATAGTTTGTTCTGAAAACTACTAGGCGCATATTCTTGAAATAGAGATTCGAATTTCTCTCGATCCAGGTTTGCTGGGTCGTAGTGTTGGATGTCTTCCTTGTTGCGTTTTTCCCAGTGCCCAACGATGTCAGAGAAAAGATTGCAAGCCCAGCCCACGCCACCCTCTAGAAAGGCAAAACGTAAATTAGGGAATCGCCGAGTCACACCCCCCAAAAACAACGAGCGACAAATGGCTTCTTGTCCTGCGGCAAAATGGCCTAGATGGTTGTAGACGTAATTGCTGGAGGAGGTACGTGATCCCCAACCCATACCGCTAGCATGAAAACTGGGTGAAAATCCTAAATCTTCACAAGCTTGCCACACGGGATCATAGTTTTGTTCGTCGTCGAATCCGATGATATCAATATACGATCGATTGTTTCGCTTTCGGCTAAAGAGACCGCCAAGTAGGACGGTTTTTAGGCCCACCTCTTTTGCAAAATGCAGTTCTGCCACAGCCTCTTCAGGCGTTGCGGTGGGTATAACGGCAACGGCGGTCATGCGATCTGAATACTCTTCGTATAAACGCGCATGATAGATATTAAAGGCTCTACAAGCTGTTTGTCTCAGTTCGTCCTGTTGTAGGCCGAGTGCGAACATACCGTGAGTAGGATATAAAAGAGCGTAATCTAGTCCTATCTCGTCGAGTCTTTGATAAAGCAGCTTCGGAAACATTGCTGTTGCTCTATCCAGTGTATTTCGCGTAGGCCCTGTCCACCAGGGAGCGCGAATTCGATTCGCTCCACCGCCGGCATTTCTGGCAGCGAGCGCATTAGGCAAACCGTCCACGCAGATAGAGGCTTCAAAATCTCGGGTCAAATCAGGCCCTGCAATCTCTTTAAAAAATTCGATAACCTGTGGAATAAACTCAATAGTGTGGCCATCGCCATCAATCACCGGGTGAGTTAATTTTTCGCGGACAGTATTGACCATCGTTAGCCTCCAGCTGGGGATTACTTCCTAATTAAGTGGAAGCAATAGTAACAGGGCAATTTGTAGAGGGCGAGGATGAATGACTCTGGTTATACAAAACCAAGAGTCATTAAATATTAAAACCAAGTGCGATTAATCCATTAGGTAATCAAGAGAAAGAGATTGGAAACAAGAGTATCGAATAATCGTTCATGCTAGAACGTGGTTCGATAACTCGTTTCTATAATAGTGATTTCAATTGAAGAGAATGTATCTAAGCCGGAGGTAGGGTTGAAAACGAAATTATTAAAGCGAGTATCGTTGCCATTGGTACTCGATCCCGCGGGGATATTCATCTCAGTGCTGATGTGGCTAATGGCAAAATCAAAAGAGCTGTGTCGTGTCAGTTTGTAACTAAAACCGACTGCAAGAACGTCGATATCGCCTAGGGGGATAAGATAATCAAGTTTGTTATCGGGTATCCCGGTTTTTCGGGGTTCAAAACCCAACCGAAGATCCAGCTTTTGATTGTAGGCATACTCAAAACCAATTCCCCAGTTTACCGTGTCGACATAGCCTCGTGGTACTACCAGACGATCACCGAAGGCACCATCAATACCCACTACGCTGAAGAGTTCAAAAAGACCAATTTTTTCATCAAACCGAAAGGTTAGCTCTTCCCAAACACTGGTTTCAGTCCATTTTACATCAAAGTTAACTTTTAGCCGTGGTAATACTTTTAGACTTATCCCAGCAGTAACGTGAGCTGGATTACTAAGGGCAATTTGACCGGTAGTTTCTATTAGTCCGTCTACGGGAGTGTGAATAATATCTCTAATAAAGGTACTGAGAACGACGTCTGATCCTAGAATTGTTGATTCAGCTAGTCCTGCAAAAATATCAGTTAAACCCTCTGATATTTGGATGCTGATAGGGCCTTTTAAGACATCATCGGCTCCGCTCATATAAGCAAAGCCCAAGGTTAGCCAATCGGTCGCATCCCAAAGAATGCCTAAGTTATAAGTGACGGAAACGACTTTTTCTAGCTCCACTTCCAAATCGAAGAGCATATCGAAAGGGTTTAGCCGACCTCGGCAGGCGTCTATATTGAGTATCGATTCCGGTGCGACTAGAAAGTATCGAGGGTCGTTGGATCTGCCGCAGATATTATCTGTCAGAACAGAAAGCTCTTCTACCAACTCACTGGGCGCTCTGTAAGGCAGGTCGACTCCAACACCAACATAAGAAAAACCAACGCTAAGTCCAACAGATAAACTATCAGTCCATTGATAACCTACCGACGGCGCAAAAAATGTAAGGCGCGTGATACTAAGCTGCCTTCCATAGAATACGCCGGCGTCATCATCGGCCCTAGTCATGCCAAATATCATGGGTGCGTAGACTGAGTTTGCAAAGGTAAATTTAGAACCTGCTTTATTCCATGATACGCCACCGAGGGGGGCGGCGAGAACGGGAACTTCTGTATGTCCTACAAAAGGAAGATAGACAGCGAAGTCTTTTACCGTGGTCTTTTCCCCCGCGACTGGATCAGTAAAACCATTTTTTTCCCAGCGCTCGATTATATCTGGATCGTTTAGTTGAAATTCGCCGCCGATAGAAACGTCGCCTACGATAAATTTCGCTTCGTATTGTCGGCCTTTCAAACGAGTTAATCCGGCGGGATTAAAATGGATAGCATCGATGCCGGGAGGGTCCGCTGTCACTGCATTGCCGAGTGTGAGGGCTTTGGCATTACCGAGTAGTAGGTTTTGTGCTAATTGCCCATGGGATAGCGAGGCGGTAAATGTTAGAGAGAGAATAAGTAGAAATTTGGCGATATGATGTTGCGTCGCTAGCAGCTGAGTTATGAGGTAATTAATTGGAGATTTTTTGATAAATAAATTATTCACGTATTACAATCCCTGTATATTCATATCGATGACGATAACTGTATTGGGCTAGAATCTGAAAAAAACGAGTTGCAATGCAATAACCTGTAAAGCTAGATTATCGAACTATTCAATTCTAAAGTGACAATCCATTGCACTTATAAAACCTTCTTTTTTTTCAGCAGAGATAATGGAACGGCGTATTGATTAAATGTGATCATTAAGCATTTAGGTACGATATTCTCTTACTCAATAAAAATATCCTTTATATTCTTATTCTTTTTTTCTATTTATTATTAGAACTTATTATTAGATGATCTTGGACAGTTATAATTATCTGTAGTGGTCTGAGAGTCAATGCTAGCCACCTGTCATTTAAGGACGAGGCTGGCGCTAATAAGCGCTAATTTTTTAAGGACTGTTTGTGATAACAAAATTTAACAATCGTTGGTATGCAGAGAGTGGCTACAGAGAGGTATTGGTGTTGGCAGTGCCTCTTATTTTAAGTACTGGCGCTTGGAGTATCCAGATTTTTGTTGACAGAATGTTTTTGGCTTGGCATTCACCTGAGGCGATAGCAGCCGCGCTTCCAGCGGGTATGGCCAGCTTCACTTCAATGTGTTTGTTTATTGGAACCGCGTCTTACGTCAGCACCTTTGTCGCCCAATATTTTGGAGCAAAACAGCTTGGAAATATCGGAGCGGTGGTGTGGCAGGGAGCCTATATTAGCGTCTTCGGTATTGTGGTTGCGGTGTTAGGTTATTACTTTGCAGAAGAGATATTTGATTTGTTTTCGCATGAGCCTGAAGTCTGGAGTTTGGAAGTAAAATATTTTCGTATCCTTATGTACTCTGCGCCTTTACTTGTGATCAACGGCGCCTTGTCAGGTTTTTTTTCGGGTTTAGGGAAAACCCAATCTGTGATGTGGGTGAATATTCTTGTGACTACCGTGAATTTAACCCTGGATTACGTGTTGATTTTTGGGTATTCCTGGATTCCTCCGATGGGGATTGAGGGAGCGGGTATCGCAACAAATATTGCGATACTCAGTGGCGTCATACTGTATTTGATCTTGATAGCGAAGAAGGAATATCGAACGCAATGTAATACTGTCAGCGCATGGAAATTCGATATTAAGCTTTTCAAGAAATTATTACTGTTTGGTTTTCCTAACGGTTTTAGAATGTTTGTCGAAATGTCCTCATTCACTCTTTTCGTGATGATGGTTGGTACTTTAGGCACCTATGAACTAGTGGCGAGTAATATTGCATTCAATATTAATGCGCTGTCATTTCTACCCATGGTGGGAATGATGATCGCGGTTTCAGTGTTAGTGGGGCAGAAGCAAGGAGGGCATCGGCCAGACTTGGCAGAAAAAGCCACTTGGTCAGCACTGCATATAGCGCTTGTTTTTTTTGGAGTAATAGCTGCCTTGTATCTGTTTGTTCCGCACTTATTTATTTGGCCATTTACATCGAGCGAAGGCATTGAGAGTGCGGAGGAGGTAGAGAAACTTGTTGTTCAGCTTCTCCGGTTTATCGCATTTTTTGGGATATTTGATGCTTCGTTGTTGGTTTTTACGGGGGCGCTGCTGGGAGCTGGAGATACTCGCTTTGTTATGATGACAACCATCATCGTTTCTTGGTTGTTCTTAATTGTACCTTGCTACTTCTATATCAGCTTCTTTAATGCAGAGTTGTTTACCCTTTGGTGGATCATCACCTTACATGTCATTTTATATTGTACTGTCTTTTGTCTCCGGTTTTTAAAAGGACACTGGAAGCAGTTGACGGTTATCGATGAGAGCTGACTCTTATTGATGATAGATGCTTGATGGTTGATGACCGTCGAACGCTACATTTTGAGACGATACCCAGTTTTGAATATCCACCTAACCACAAATAAGCATATCACTAAAAATAGCACCGTCATCGCTAAACTAATTTCCACGTTGACATCCGATACGCCATAGAAGCTCCAGCGAAAGCCACTGATGAGGTACACCACGGGGTTGAACAAAGTAATGGTTTGCCAAATCGGTGGCAGCATATTAATGGAATAAAAACTCCCCCCCAAAAAAGCCAAGGGTGTTATAAACATAAGAGGGATAAGTTGTAGTTTTTCAAAACCATCGGCCCATATGCCAATGATGAATCCAAATAAACAAAAAGTAACAGAGGTCAATAATAAAAAACTCACCATCCAAAAGGGATGTTCAATTTGGTATTCCACGAAAAAGCGCGCTGTTATGAGAATTAACACGCCTACTAATACGGATTTGGTGGCAGCCGCTCCTACATAACCCAAGAGAATCTCAACATAGGAAACCGGCGCGGATAGCAGCTCATATATCGTGCCTGAAAATTTCGGGAAATAAATACCGAAGGACGCGTTAGAGACACTCTGTGTCAATAGCGTCATCATCACCAGCCCTGGAATAATAAACGCGCCGTAACTAATGCCGTCGATCTCAACCATGCGTGAACCTATCGCAGTGCCAAACACAATGAAATAGAGCGATGTGGATAATACGGGTGAAGCGATGCTTTGCATGATGGTGCGCCAGGTGCGATTCATTTCAAAAAAATAAATTGCTTTTATGCCATGATAGTTCATGCGCTATCCTTTAATAATTGGACGAAGATTTCTTCGAGAGAGCTTTGGCTAGTATTGAGGTCGCCGATTTCGATGTCATGTTGACTGAGTTGTTTTAATAAATTGGCAATACCATTATCATCACTCTGTGCATCAAAGGTGTATAGGAGATCCAATTTATCGGCCGAAATCGTTAACGGGTAATCGGTTAATGCTTCGGGGAGCTGGTTAAGCTTGTTTTTTAAGCTTAGTTTCAATTGTTTCTTCCCCAGTTTTTGCATCAACTTGTTCTTGTCTTCTACCAAGATGAGCTGTCCCTTACTGATAATGCCAATGCGATCCGCCATCTCCTCGGCTTCTTCAATGTAATGCGTGGTGAGTATGATAGTGACACCGTCTTGCCTCAACTCACGTACCAATTGCCACATATCACGTCGTAATTCGACATCGACTCCAGCGGTAGGCTCATCCAGAAAAAGAATCTTAGGCTCATGTGCTAGCGCTTTTGCGATGAGAACCCGTCGTTTCATCCCGCCCGAAAGCTCCATGATTCGGCTGTCTCGTTTGTCCCATAGAGAGAGACTGCGTAATGTTTTTTCTATATGAGCATCGTTGCGAGGCTTGCCAAATAAACCCCGACTAAAACTCACTGCTCTCCAAACACTTTCGAAGGCATCGGTTGATAGTTCTTGTGGCACTAAGCCTAAGATAGAGCGAGCAGCGCGATAGTCTTTTACGACATCAAAATTGTTTGCTAGCACAAGGCCTGATGTGGGATTGACGATACCGCATATGATACTAATCAGTGTCGTTTTACCGGCTCCATTCGGTCCCAGTAACGCGAATATCTCACCACGATTTATTTCTAGGTCAATCTCTTTGAGAGCCTCAAACCCATCAGCATAAGATTTACTGAGTTTTTCTACTTTAATGACGGTTTCCACAAAGGCTCCTAAGAAATAAATTGGCTAGACGTGTGACTGGGTCGGTTTCGTGACGATTGATTCAATGATTATCGCATCGGCTGCGGCATAATCGCTTGAGAAATCGTGCCGATCAAGCCCTGAGGATCATACAGCTGAGTGTTAACCAAGCCGATTCCTTGCTCTTGCATGATCGACTTTGAATCTAAGCCAATCCAATCACTGGAAGGGATACGATGTAGGTATAGCGTAATATCTGCATTAATGCTGCCGCCGCTGTTAATGGGTTTCAGTTGCGCAAGCCCATTTCCAAAATCACAAATAGAAGCGAGTCGTACAAACGGTGAGTTTTCCTTCCCCTCAATGAGAGGCAAAAGAAGTCGGAACCAAGCTTGGCCACTACCACTGCCTTGGAATCCTGAAATACATTTGATTTCAATATTCTTGAGAAAATTGGGCGGAAGAGGTCTATCAATACGGTCGCCCGATATAGTCAATACTTCAACATCATCTGGATGGGCAATTGCACAGGCAGAAGGCACTCCATGTTCCGGAACCTCGATCTGGGTCGGTTTTATTTTAAGTAAGGAACCTTTTGCCACTGGGGCATCATTTGCCAAAATGGTGGCTTCTAACACCTCCAATCGATTGCCATCTCGTACCACGTTTGTTTCTACCTTCAAAGGTCCTAAAGGAACGGGACGAAACATATCGATAGATAAACGGGCAAATGCGAGTTCTTCTCGAGTCGAGGCGTTTTCAAGTGCGTAACCTAAAAGTCCCGCAATGGCCCCTCCGTGTAGTCTATCGGGGCCCCAGGGGCCGGTTGTCATTTCTGTTGGGATATAAATGTCGTTGTCTTGTTGGAATAATGCATTAACCATCTACTGCTGGTCCTTTGGTTGTTGTTGCTGTTGTTTGTTATTGTCATTATATACTATCGTAATTGCAGGTGTGATATCGATAGCGATAGGAAGGTGATTCGAGTTGAGCAAGGCAATCGCCTGCGTGCACGATGAATAATACTAAATGTTAAATGGCAAATCATGTATGAATAAAACTAGACAATATGTAGAGTGTTGTGAACATGGAAGGCAGCATGCTACCTACGTTTGCCAACATGTTGTGCAAAGCCTTCAGGATGATGTTCCGAGAGGTTTTTTGTCGGCAGAGCCTGAGGCAGACGATGAACGGCCGGATTCTTGGTGCAGTGCTTGTGAAGAGATGGTTAATAAAACTGGCGGTGAATGGAATGATGAATCTGATGAGTTTGCAGGTGTTAAGCTGATTTGTGGTGCTTGCTATGACAGAGCTAAAGAACTTAATTCAGGACATACAAAAAAATGGTGGCAACTATGGAAATAATGCTTTTTAACCAGCGGCTCACCGAGCGTTATCGGTGAATTGCATATGACTGAGCCGCAAACAAGATGGCAGAAGCTATTTAATAGCAAAGAAGAATCACTGCTAGATAAGGAATTCCATCTGTTAGCTAGTCGGTATGCTGAAAGTCATCGCTTCTATCACACTCTGGACCATGTAATCTCTTGTCTTCACCCGAGCCAACCTGTAACAGCGGATGAGAAATACCTTCTTGATATAGACCTAAGCATTCTAGGGGCAACTCCTGCTTTATACGCAGAATATGAAACTTGGATAAGAAAAGAATACCGTTATGTTCCTGGGTTTTTTTATAAAAAGGGGCGGCGTAAAGTTCTCGAGTCATTTTTAGCTCAACCAAGTATATATTTATCAGCAGATTTTAAAGAACGAAACGAGAGTGCTGCTCGAACTAATTTGGAAAAAGCAATATTAGCACTATGAACCAGATACTTGCGGGTCCGAACACAAAAGATAAATTCCCCCTGTGTAATCGGCTAGTTCCAAATAATCAATGATTGATAATAAGATGCCGTTTTGTTCTGTAATTTTTACAGAACTTTAGAATACGGCGAGAGGCTTTAATGCCAATGTTAATTTTAGGGGAGGAGGAGTACCAGGCCTTCATGATCAGTTTCGGGTTAAGTGGACTGTAGAGATATTCGTCGCTGAAGCGGGAGAACATAAATTTTTGTATTTCCCGATGATGGTGTCATCACTCTACCCGCAGGCTGGCATAGGATTGTTGTAGATTATTTTGATTGGTCCCAAGAGGCGGATATCCAAGTTGAATGGACTACTCCTAACGTCCCAGCAAAAACAATCTTACCCCGCTCATTGTTGAGACATCCGCTAGGGGATGGTAGTTTTTCTTGTGTTGCTTTAGAGCGTGATACAAAGCAATCCAGTTACATATCACTGAATCGCAGTGTTGAATTAGATAACCTAATTGAACCCGCAGCACTCTATTCGCCAGGTATAACTTACTATGGCGGGACTAGAGGTTCAGAGATGAAAATATTCCGTGTCGTAGTCGCGCAAGATAATCATCAAGTGGATACCGCTGATATAACACACTCACCGTCTTCACGTTATTATCTGGATCTAGCACAAGCCCTTTATGATGTTAACGACGATCGTTATTTTGAATTATCCGATGTGGGCAAAATGTTATATTAACAACTACAAGCCGAAGCACTCTATGGCCAACAAGCCTTTGTGGTCAGAGAGGGAGGGAGAAAGCATTGAGCTATCCGGTATGTTAATGAAAATCGATGATCTGCAAAAGCTGACTGCGTGCCCAATCGGTGCTTCGGGTGTTGTGAGTCAATTTGGTTCCGGTTGTACGAAACGTTTCTCGCGTACGATCAGTTACGCCGATATACAACAGCAACCGTTTATGACGCTGAATTTGAGTGACTTGAAAACTCAAACTTATTCGTCATCCGGTAGTGGTGGTTGTGATATGGATATAACGACTACTATTCGTTTGGGGCAGTAGGGGGGCTTCGGTTGGATTGATAAGCCTGATCTGTGAATACTTTTGTATTTGTGGATTGGGCTTTTTTTGTTTGGTGGCGGGTGATCAGCCCTAAGAGTAGTGAGTTTTTATGTGAGTCTCTTCGGTTTTTCATGGCTGGTTATGTGTCCAGTTATAACACTAATTCATGAGATAAATAGCGTTGAGGTCTCGTGAAATACAATCTCAGGTCTCAGTTTGTTTTGAGGGCGGCCTGTAAGTAGTTGATTATTGGTCGAATTAATCTGTCTGTTTGAGTGCATATGAGAAAATCGTTTCTCATTAACAACGGAGGGTCACTTTCAACGAAAAAGTGTTGTAAAAAAGATTGTAGGTATGGGGTTTAAGTGCTTGAATAGTTGAGAGATTGTGGGGCGTAACCTTGTGCAGTCCGGCTGCGTATTAACGGGGGCGCTATAGAGTAAGCTGTTGAACTAAACCGCTACGCGGTAGCTTTACAACTTCTACGAAATTAATTATTGCGTTACACCACCCCCTCATCAATTCTTAAAGTAC
>JAHRWA010000030.1 GCA_019090455.1 Pseudomonadales bacterium
CAACATGATAGTCATTTTGGACGCTATCGGATAGACCCAGGGCATGATGAATAAATATGTTGTTGAGCTAAGAACGGCCTACAAATTGCTAAAAGGGGATTGAATCAAAACCGTCAGATTCAATTAGCAGAATTTGAATACAATTGATCTCTCTTTTCCTGTTAATCACCTTAAACGATCGCTCATTCCATTTTTCTTGTACCCCAAATGGAGTGATATTGGCGTACTTCTTGAGCTTAGCACAAGCGCCATCCCACCCTCCTTATTCTAAGAGTGCCAATGGTTTGAACCTTTCACGAAAACCCTAGAAGGGCTTCAGTTTTTTTCTAATCTGGAGCAAGCTGCCTAAATCGGGGAATGTCGGTAAAGAACTTCATTCGCCCTTACTTGCAGACTTTGCACTGATCCAACTCTTTACCCGTCACTCTTCGCATCTGCTCAATATAATTCTCCGCTGGTTTAACCTTTCGGATAACCGGCGCGGCTCTTAATAATCGACGAATCAGATCAAGGTTTTTCTGCTTGTAGCGACCACTTATAAACCAGTAGTGACGAATCCGCATAAGTCCTGCTGGCAGTACATGCAACAAATACCGACGCAGTAGCTCGCCTCGCTCTAGCGTTGTTGTTTTTATTTTATTATTTTCTCGGTAATCTGGCGATTTTGAAGGTGTATTGAGATAGGTAGTTGAGAACTGGTTTTCCCGTGGGTAGTGGTGGCTTGCAGTATACGACCCACTCTTTTTTCATCAATGTATTGAGCAGCTCATTGTTTTTAACAATGCAATGTAGGTGAATGTAATGGTTGATCTGTTGACCCCAGGTATGTAAAAAGGAGGTCATTCCCATTTTACCATTCAACCGTTTTTGATCTGCGCCCAGAGTCTTAATGATTTTCTGGAGTATGCTGTAGAGGATCTTCTGGCTAGCTCTGGACAGTGGGTTTAGCTCATGGGGTAGGGAATTATTTTTTTATAAAACTATAGAGTTTATTCTACAGTCTCAACGCCTAGCACACAGGTTTTAGCGCCATGAAATTAGTTACTTGTAAGTATCTATTTCTTCCTAAATTTCAGAATCAAAAACCTTTTCCCAAATGGAATAAAAACCAATTTCTCTCATATATTTTGTAATTTCATAACTGAGATCGGGAAGCATGTCTGTATTATCTTTGCTTCCCAATCCTTCCTTGCCATTCTCTTCATCCTCATTAATCCGCTCTACCATACGCCATATAAACTGTGAAAATTTAGTTGCATCCTCTTCTGTTAAAACACCCGATTCAAGAACGCTTAATTTCCTACTCAACGAAGCTCATAGTTATTTCAACACCTGAGACAATACCAGCTCTAACTCTCGTGCTTTTTGTTGTAGCAATCGCGTATTGGCTGGTCCCATTCTGATGAGTTGTTTATCGAGGGCACTACGCTGTTCTAGATTTTGATTCTGAAATTCGTACATCACCTTTGGCTGAATCAAACGTATCTCGCCTTCCACAATCGGTGCTGTCTGAATTTTCTGTAACGTTGTTAACACCACATCATCGATACCTCCGGCGGGATAACCTAGCTCTTTATAGGCCTCTTGCAATAGAGGTCGAAACTGTCGATAAAAGCGGATGATCTGATGCGTCTCCACGGCGGTGATCGCAGTGACGATGGGAGAATAACGCTGATAGCTTTTGGGGTTAAGTTGAAAGACATCAACACTATCTTGCTCATTGGTTTCGGGCTGCACTAAATCAACGGCGAAGGGTGACTTTAATGAAAGTGTGCTCAATGAGTTCCGTACTATTTTACCTTGTGCAAAATTATCCAATAGGACAGTGGCCTTGCGCACAAGCTGTTCCGTCTTCGTCCCATCGACGACATCGGTACCCGACCACAATCGAACCCACTGTTTTCGGAATAGATCATCACTACTCTCTAACTCAGGTAAGGGCAGTGAAGTCGGAGCCGTGATAGCGAGCAGGCGCTTTACCTCTGCAGCTGCCGCTTTTTCGGCATCACTTAACTGGGTTTTTTTGGCCGTTACGGTTTTTTTCTGCGTAGACTTGCCTTGATCATCCTGACGATTCCCACTCTCAATCGGTGGAAAAGAAGGGTCAACAAGATGGCTTTGTGTTGAAGTTAAAGGTGGGGCTGTAGATAACGCTGAAGTGGGTGTTGCAACCACTTCTGTTACTGATTCCAACAAATCTTGATCCTCATCCCAGTAGCTTCGAACGAGATAGATAAGCATGATAATCAGTGCTATGAGTGAAACAGAAACCAACACCCCGTATCTCAGCTTGCTGCCAAAGCTCGATGAAGTCGCCGACTGGCTTGGGCGGTATTCCCCTTCTAATTCTTCTAATGTCATGTGAGGTTCCTTATTCTTATCTGGCTGATACATTTCTGTTGGCGCATGAGTGCACGAAGGAAGTAGAATACTACACAACACTTTTACTGACTGTCTACCGAGCATCAATGACATCATTAATACATCCAACAACCAGTACAAAATAGGAGATAGCATCATGCGAGAGTTATCCGCTTCTCTACAGAGCGTTAAGGATTCGACCTATTGGCTGCGCCTTTGTTTCATCTTGTTATTCGGTTTTATATCGGCATGCTCAAGTTCGCCGCCAGACACCCTGGGTCTAGTCAATAATGAGTCTCTAGCGGACTGTCCCGAAACACCAAACTGCGTAATAAGTCGTATTGATGATTCCGAGCACTACATCGAGCCACTCGACTATACCGGTGATCAGGCAACGGCTAAGGACAAACTTCTCGAGTTAATAAACAATTGGAAGGGAGCTAAGGTGACGTTAGAGTCCTCCATACCCGATGAAGACTCTCAAGATACATCCACCTACATCAGGGCTGAATTCCAATCAAAATGGTTTAAGTATGTGGATGATGTGGAATTTTTTATCGCAGATAAACAGATTCAAATACGTTCCGCATCGAGATTGGGACGTTCTGATTTTGGCGTGAATAGAAAACGAATAGAGACCATTCGCGATGCGATGGACGACTAGATAAGGGAAAGCGAGATCAAAAGAAACTAAATCAAGGACAATGCCATATGAGGCTGACGATCTGCGGCATGCGCACAGACAAACAAACCCGGCAGCGCAATTAAAGTATCATCACAATACAATAGCGGCCAACGATCACGTAACCAAGGCTGCACGCTATATTCTTGAAATAATTTTTTAAGTGTTTGTGATCCCGCCGCTCTACCATAGGGGCGGCAACGTTCCCCTCCTTGTCTCACTCTTAACACTAACAACTGCCCTTGATAATCTTGGCGTAACCCCTGACTGGCTGAACAAATCGCAATGGTCTTTTGCAGTGGCTCCCACCGAATTGAGGACTTTGCATCCCAAGGGACTGCTACATTATTTTCAAAGGGCGGCAGAGATTTTATAAAGTAAAGTTCACCTTGATACCGTCTCGCTTCTACATTGCCCCAAGAGACTAATGGCTGTGCGGTGTCGTCTGAATGAAGCAATGCTTGCTGAATATTAAACATGACTGCCTCAGAGGGCATCGGCAAAGCTAGCTCTTGTATCCGAAACCGTAATAAATTGCGTTGCCTAACATCACTCAGCAATCGCAACTCTTGGATTTGTAACCGACCTTCTTCTCCATCACATTGTTTTGCATCTTGCTTGGCTAGCTCACCGCACAACTCATCAGCTTCTCGGCAATGTCGACTTGCCCTGGTGATGGACTTCACCGCGTGGGGCCAGTGCTGCTCTAGTTCCGGTAGGATTTTGTGACGTAAGAAGTTTCGTGAGAAGTGGACGTCTTCGTTGGACTCATCCTCTACCCAGTGCAACGCATTATCCTCAGCATAAGAGATGATGTGTTTTTTAGGGCTGAACAAAAATGGCCTGATGACACTCATTGATTCACTGGAATCTGGCTTTGCCTCTAATTTCGATTCCATGTCTGTTTTGAAGAGAGGCCCTTTCGTTGATTCCATACCAGAAAGCCCTTTTACACCAGCGCCTCGCATTAATCGATAGAGTACAGTTTCTGCTTGGTCATCTTGGTGATGGGCCAGGACGAGCACTTCGTTGGGTTTTAAATGCTGACGAAATTGGTTATGTCTGAGGGTCCTAGCGGCGGCTTCGATGCCGCCTTTTTGTTTTTCGACTTGTACTTTTTCCGTGACAAGGGGGATGTTAAGCCCATCGCAAGATTGCTGACAATGGTTTTTCCATTGATCCGCATTCTCACTTAAGCCGTGATGAATATGAATAGCGCGCACTGTCAGTCCGGGTATTGTGCTACGTAACTCGGCACAAATATGGAGTAGCACTTGAGAATCAACGCCACCAGAATACCCCACCAATAGACTGAAAGGGTTTTCTTCTGTGGAAGAAAACCCTTTCAGTTGGTGTAGACTTTGTCGCACTTGTTCTACCAGTGTTGCTACCAATTTGGGTTTCTCATCTATCTGTATTTGACCTGCACTGAATTTTTACCGAAACGAAGGCGTAGGTGATTTAACAGTTCTTCTTTAGGGGTTACGCGCCACTCTTCTCCCAAATAAAGTTGCGCTGCCACCTTTTTCGTATCGTACTGAATACAGACACGACAATGGCCATTGCGATAGGGTTCCAACATATGCTGGAGCTGCTCTGCAAATTCGGGCTCGCCTTGAGCCTGGCGACGACCTGGGCTTCTATCCTGGCTTCGATTCTGTTCTATATGCTGAACAAACTTATCGCCATCCACTTTCAGCATCACTTGTCTCGCAAAGGAGTTTCGCGCTTCGGCAATCCCCATTAATTTATTCGCTTTCACTTTCAAGCTACCGCTAAAGTCATCCACACTCGCTTCACCTTCAACCACGAGCAGATCGTCTTTTTGTAGCAGATGACGATATTCGCTAAAGGCTTCTGAGAATACCGACACTTCGATACGACCACTTTTGTCATCCAAGGTGGCGAAGGCCATGCCGTCACCGCGCTTATTCTTCATCATGCGCATGGCAATAATCAAGCCGGCAATCGTGGACGACCCGCCTCTATTGTTGGGTTTCAAATCCGCGATACGACAGGTGACAAAATGACTGAGTTCTTTTTCAAACCGGTCTATGGGATGGCCTGTAAGGTATATCCCGAGGGTGTCTTTTTCCCCGGCCAATCGCTCTTCGTCACCCCAATCTCGCGCTTCGACAAACTGCCCTTTGACGGCGTACTCATCATCTTCAGCCACTGATCCGAATAAGTCAGACATGCCCGCATCTTGGTTACGACTATGTTGATCGGCGGCTTTAATGGCCTCGTTCAAGCTAGCCATGAGAACCGCTCGTGTAGGCCCTAGATTGTCCATCGCTCCTGATTTAATCAAGGCCTCTAAACTACGTCGATTCACTTTTCGTGGGTCGACTCGTTGGCAGAAATCAAAAAGGTCTTTGAAAGCACCGCCAGATTCACGCGCTGCTACGATGCATTCCACGGGGCCTTCACCCACGCCTTTGACTGCACCCAAACCATAAACAATGTGGCTATTTTGATCCACGGCAAATTTAAATTCACTCACACTCACATCCGGCGAGATAATTTCCAACTTCATGGTTCGACATTCGTCCACGATCGTCACGACTTTATCGGTATTGTGCATATCCGCAGAGAGAACCGCTGCCATAAATTCCGCTGGGTAATGTGCTTTTAACCAAGCCGTTTGATAGGACACGAGAGCATAAGCGGCGGAATGAGATTTATTAAATCCATAGCCAGCAAATTTTTCCATCAAGTCAAATATAGAAGTAGCGACCTTCTCTTCAACCCCACGCTCCAATGAACCCTGGGTAAACAACACACGTTGCTTATCCATCTCCTCGGGCTTTTTCTTTCCCATCGCGCGTCGAAGCATATCGGCGCCGCCGAGAGAGTATCCCGCTAGTACTTGGGCGATTTGCATCACTTGTTCTTGATAGAGAATGACACCATAGGTGTTGCCGAGAACAGGCTCTAAATCAGGATGGGGGAACTCCACTGAGGCACGGCCATGTTTTCGATTAATGAAGTCATCCACCATGCCTGACTGCAAAGGGCCGGGACGAAACAATGCAACCAGTGCGATGATATCTTCAAAACTACTGGGCTGTAATCGCTTAATTAAGTCCTTCATCCCGCGAGATTCCAGCTGAAATACCGCTGTAGTCTCTGCCGCTTTCAACAAGTCAAAGGTACTTTTGTTATCCAGCGGAATCCGAACAATATCCACATACCCTTCGTCGTCAGGGCTGACTTCGGCGTTAATCGTTTTTAGTGCCCAGTCAATAATCGTGAGTGTGCGTAACCCTAAGAAATCGAATTTCACCAGACCCGCACTTTCAACGTCATCTTTATCGAACTGGGTGACTAAATTCGCGCCTGTTTCATCACAATAAACGGGAACAAAATCCGTTAGCTTTGATGGTGCGATGACCACGCCACCCGCGTGCTTACCGACATTTCGCGTCAAGCCCTCTAGCCTAAGAGCCATGCCTAATAGCTCGCGCGCTTCCTCATCATTATCAAATAACTCTTTAAGCTGTGGCTCCTCTTCCATTGCCTTGGTCAAGGTCATCCCAATATCAAAGGGAATCAATTTAGCGATGCGATCTACAAACCCGTAGGAACGACCCTGCACTCGCCCTACATCTCGCACCACCGCTTTCGCGGCCATAGAACCATAAGTAATAATCTGGGAAACCGCATCTCGCCCGTAAGTTTTTGCCACATACTCGATAACTCGATCACGTCCTTCCATGCAAAAATCGATATCGAAATCCGGCATCGACACTCGTTCGGGGTTGAGAAACCGCTCGAATAACAAGTCGTATTCCAAAGGATCAAGATCAGTAATCGTCAAAACATATGCAACTAATGAACCTGCACCAGATCCTCGACCCGGCCCCACAGGGACATCATTGCGTTTCCCCCACTGGATAAAGTCCATCACAATTAAAAAGTACCCAGGGAATCCCATTTGAATAATCACGTCTAATTCAATCTGAAGACGTTCATCGTAGGGTTTTCTGATATTTTCAAATTCAGGATCTTCACGATCAAACAAAAATGTGAGCCGATCTTCGAGACCTTTTTTCGACTCTGCCCGAAAAAACTCATCCATGGTCATACCATCGGGTACAGGATAATTCGGTAGGTAATTGGTGCCCAAAGGCACATCCATGGTACAACGCTTAGCGATCTCTACCGTATTTTCGATTGCTTCAGGTACATCTGAAAACAGCTCGATCATTTCCTCGGGGGAACGTAAATATTGTTGTGCTGAATAATTTTTTGGCCGACGAGGGTCGTCCAAGGTACGACTATCATGAATGCACACCCGCACTTCATGACCATCAAAATCTTCTGGCGTAAGAAACCGAACATCATTGGTCGCTACTACCGGACAGTGTTTTTCACGAGCAAGGTCTACGGTAAGATGAAGACAATCCTCATCACCGACCCGACCCGTACGCTGTAATTCTAAATAGAATCTATCGCCTAACATTTCAAGCCATTCATCTAAGTGCTGAGCAGCATCGTCCTGGCGCTCTTCCAGCAACGCTCGTCCGATTTCACCCTCTTTACCACCAGACAATACGATTAAGCCTTTGTTTTTTTCAGCAAGCCAATCTCGATGAATTAACGCTTTACCCAGATGCTGACCTTTTAAGTAAGCGTCGGATACTAACTCCGTCAGACATCGATACCCGTCTTTGTTTTGAGCTAGTAATGTTAAACGAGTGGGTGCGAGCGAAGCGTCCTTTTGTTCCAACCACACATCAGCACCATAGATGGGTTTGATGCCGGCACCTACCGCCGCTCGCTGAAACTTGATGAGTGCAAACAAATTAGTTTCGTCAGTGAGCGCTATTGCGGGCATCCCCATTGAGGCAGCGGATTTCATTAACGGTTTTAGCCTAACTAAACCATCCACTAACGAATACTCAGAATGTAGCCTTAAATGTACGAATTCGGCGGGCATTAAACGTTACTCAACTCAGCTTGTTCTAATTCCATCACTTTACGAACAGGCGCGTAGGATCGCCGATGAATCTCAGAAACACCCAATTCTCTCAATGCCTGTAGATGGGCTTTGGTAGGATAGCCTTTGTGCTTTGCGAGTCCGTACCCAGGATATTGTTGATCTAAAGTCTTCATCTCATTATCTCTCGATACTTTAGCGATAATGGAGGCGGCACTAATGGCGGGGACCCGACTGTCACCTTTCACCACAGGCTCTGCGGGACAATCCAATGGTGGGCAACGGTTACCGTCGATCAACGCAAATTCGGGCTTAATGGGCAAGGCGTTCACTGCTCGTTGCATGGCTAACAAACTGGCCTGTAGAATATTGATCTCATCAATTTCTTCAACTTCTGCTCGACCCAAAGCCCAGGCTGTGGCTTTTAATTTAATTTCTTCCGATAGGGATTCACGTTTTTTTTCTGATAATTTTTTTGAATCAGCCAAGCCTTCAATAATATTATTCGGATCGAGTATAACTGCTGCTGCCACTACCGCCCCCGCTAAAGGACCTCTACCCACTTCGTCTACACCCACAACCCATTTGAAGTTGCTATTGTTAGGTAAGAAATTATCGACTTCATCAAAACTCATACCCAAAAACTCTCTTATTCATATTGATACCGCTTTAACAGCGGATACCCTAATTTATTATTTATTACCTAGCAAACCCAATACCGCATTAGCTGCCTTCTGATCCGCCTTTTGCCGCAATTGCAGATGTATATCGCCAAACCGTTTCTCTAATAATGTCTTAGCTTCAGGGTCCAATCTCGTTAATACCGCAGGTCCCACCTGCTCTACGGTCGCTTGCTCCTGTAAGTACTCAGGAACCAATGCTTCTCCAGCTAACAAATTGGGTAGCGATACAAATTTTGTTCTCACTAAAGGCGCAATAATCGCATGTGTAATTTTCCCCCATTTGTAGGCAACTACCATGGGTTTTTTCAATAAGAGTGCTTCCAGTGTCGCCGTACCCGATGCAAGTAAAACAACATCACTAGCGGCCATCACTTCACGGGATTGGCCATCAACCAGCGTAATAGGCAGGTTTTCAGCATTGGCCTCACGTAATAATGTTTCAAATTGCTGGCGTCGCGCGTCGTTGGCAAGAGGCACAATAAACTTTAAATCGGATCTTTGCCGGATTAGCCACTGCATCACTTCAATAAACAAAGGCCCGATATACCGCACCTCGCCACCTCGGCTACCGGGCAGTACCGCTACCACTTTGTCGTCCGGCTGAAAACCAAATTGCTTTTTCGCTTGGGTGCAATCGATACTCGTGGGCACCTCATCGGCCAATGGATGTCCGACAAATGCCACAGGAACAGAATGTTTTTTATAAAATTGGTTTTCAAAAGGCAGCAACGTCAACATTAAATCAACGGCCTTTTTTATTTTCTTTACTCGCCACTGACGCCATGCCCATACAGATGGACTGACATAATGAACTGTGGAAATACCGGCCTGATGAAGGTTTTTTTCAAGATCTAACGTAAAATCGGGAGCATCGATACCGACAAAAACATCGGGGCGTTGGCTGATTAGAGTCTCTCCCAAGTCTTTCCGAATTTTGAGCAACTCTCTAAGCCTACCCAACACTTCGACAATCCCCATTACGGATAAACGATCCATAGGGTAAAAACTCTCAAAACCTTGGGCAATCATCTGGGTACCGCCGATACCCACAAACCGAGCATCAGGAAGTGTTTTTTTTATCTGTCGTATTAACCCCGCCCCCAACATATCACCTGACACCTCACCGGCAACAATGGCAATTAAGGTATTTTTACCCGTATCGTTTTTAGATCCGTGAATGAGGCTGCTGGTAGATTGATCGGATGATTCTGAAACCATAGCTAGGGCTATACCTTAAATAGTGATATTCCGAATGGGGTAGACTCGATCAAACCGTACTCTATCGATAAAGTCGTCACGCCTAGCATAAAGTTATGGCCGTGGAATAAGCACATAACTATAGATAGGCAGAACGATGAATAGACATGACTCTAGATTAAACATGACTTTGAATAATCATAGCCTATCGAGTAATGCCACGCTGAGAGGATTCAATAGAGTCAATAAAGAGCTTCAATTCTGAACTTTGATCTAAAGACTTTAACTGCGACTTCGCCTCTTCAATGGTCACGCCCTGCCGATACACAATGCGATAGGCATTTCGAAGTGTTTTAATCAGTTCTTTAGAGTAGCCCCTACGTTTCATACCCACTATATTCATCCCGTGAGCTGCGGCCATATTACCTTGCACCATGACAAAGGCAGGGACATCTTTATTGATAGCAGAAAACATGGCCGCCATACTAAAAGCACCCACTTGGCAAAATTGGTGAACCCCAGTAAACCCGCCTAAAATAGCACCGTCACCAACGGTGACATGCCCAGCCAAAGTGGCGTTGTTAGCAAAAATGATATCATTACCAACCACACAATCATGGCCAACATGAACATAGGCCATGAACAAATTGCGGCTACCTATTGTCGTCAATGCTCTATCTTGAATGGTCCCACGGTGAAGGGTCACGTATTCTCGAATGGTATTATCGTCACCAATTTCTAAGCGAGTCAGCTCGCCGTCATACTTCTTATCCTGACAATCTTCGCCTACCGAGGAAAACTGAAATATCTTGTTGTTCTTGCCGATAGTGGTGGGCCCTTTTAGAACCACATGTGAAGCGATAACCGTACCAGAATCAATCTGTACATCAGGCCCAACAATGGAATAAGGGCCAATTTCTACATCATCTGCAAGCTCTGCTTTCGAATCAATAATCGCAGTGGAATGTATCAAATCGCACCTATCTATCAGCAACAGTTAAATCAACGGTCGTCACTATCTCACCGTCCACACTACCCTTACAGCCAAACTTCCAAATACCTCTCTTCTCTTTCAATACTCTCACTTCTAATTTAAGCTGGTCTCCGGGAACAACAGGGCGACGAAAACGTAATTTATCGGTACCCACTAACATGTACATTGAGCCGTCTTGAGGTGTTTTACCGACAGTTTTAAAACCTAAAACGCCGCATGCTTGAGCCAACGCTTCAACAATAAGCACTCCAGGCATAATGGGTTTTTGCGGGAAATGGCCTTGAAAAAAAGGTTCATTAATAGAGACGTTCTTATATCCGCATAAATATTTGCCTAGCTCCAACTCTGTTACACGATCGATAAATAAAAACGGATAGCGGTGTGGTAAGTATTCTTGTATTTCATCGATATCCATCATGGCAATGCATCCCAAAGGCGATTAGAGTCTCTAAATAAGGGGGCACAATACTCCGAAATTGGCTTAAAGTCAGGCCTAAATAATCGGATGTTTTGCAACCAAAACCAGAATATGAGAAGAATTCATAAACTTCAGGTTTTTGAACAGCTGGAGCCGAGTTAGCCCTCTTATCGTTCAAAAACCAAAACTGAATATAACATACTGTTTCTTTTACTTATGAAGTGTTTTGATGTTATTTCTACAGTCATAATAACTATCGGCTATTTTCAGGTGAACCTGGGCCACCAGGTCACAGCCAACCGACATTAACGACGCTCTAACACCACAAAGCGGCGATAGAAATCATTCAAACGACGTAATCTCACGACATTGCGACGCCAAAGATCCGTAGGCATCAATCCTGTACCAGAAGCATAAGATCCCGGTTCAGAAATAGAACTTGTCACTTGCGCCTGCATCCCTATATGCACATCATCGCCAATGACTAAATGTCCCGCAACGCCTGCCGCACCCGCGAGCGTGCAGTTTCGCCCAATGACTGAACTACCCGCAATACCAACGCAACCAGCAATCGCGGTATGATCCCCAATGACAACGTTGTGAGCCAACTGAACCTGGTTATCAATGATCACCCCATTGCCGATAACAGTATCGTCTAGCGCACCTCTATCTATTGTGCTGCTAGCACCAATATCCACATCATTACCAATAACGACTGAACCAAGCTGCGCAATCTTTTTCCACTTGCCTTTATCATTAGCATACCCAAAACCGTCTGCTCCAATCACCGTACCACTGTGGACGTTAACTCTCATGCCTAAGACAACATGATGATAAAGTGTGACATTGGAGTGGAGTGTGCTGTCATCACCAATGGTGACGAAGCTGTCCACAACACATCCTGGACCAATCGTCACATTTGCGCCGAGTACCACACCTTGTTGAAGCACAGCATTGGGACCAATGCTAACGCCTTCACCCATGATCACAGAATCATGCACAACGGCTGAGTCATGCACTCCAGCAACGGAGGAAGAGAATTCAAAGTAATGAGAGAGAGTGGCATAAGCCAAGTAAGGGTTCGTACACAATAAAACAGAGGTGGGACATTCCGCGCTATTGTTTTCATCCAAGATGACCGCAGAAGCGCGAGTGTCTGCTAACTGATGCTTATAAACGGGATTTGCCAGAAAACTCACCTGTCCCGATTCCGCATTGGCTAAGGTGGCTAACCCTGTAACGACGGTTGAACCATCCCCTTTTAGCTCTGCGGAAACAATCTTGGCGATATCAGCCAAAGTTAAAATAGATTGAGAAGGTTTTAACTCGTGAGCAGTCACTACAAATCCAAATTATTTTTCTGTTGATTCAACTTTTTTATTCATCTGCTCAGTCACCAATGCAGTAATATCGATACTCGACCCGAGATCTAATACGACTTGGCGCTGAATGATAATGTCAAACTTCTCACTTTCCATTACGTTCTTCAACGCTTGCTGGAAGCTTGGACGCAATTTAGTAATGATCTCTTTGCTACTATCTTGAACGCGTTTTTGTAACTTTTGTGAGAGAAACTTGATATCCATCTGCTTCTCTTCGATATTGTTCTCTAGATCCCGTGCACCATCCTTACTCATCACAGCAGCGTCTTTTTGATATCGTTCCATTAATGATTTCAATTCTTGCTGCATCGCCATCCCTTTGCTTTCTTCTGTGGATAAGGCGGCTCTCATTTTATCTTGCTCTACTTTGCCCTGATCCGAATTAGCAATGGCTTCAAGAGGCTCGACCACCGCAATCTTTGCCGCAAAACTGGCTTGAGTCGCAAGTACGAACATTATAACAACAGCATTCCGTATAATCTTATTCACAATTTTTCCTATTTTTAGTCAAAAGAACTTTTTATATCCACTACGATTGAAATCGATTCAACCAGTCTGGATTAAAAATAATAGCTATCCAAACCAATGTCTATTCAAACGAGCCTTAATTTAAACAATTCGCTAAAAGGACTGCCCAAGAGAGAAGTTAAATCCTCGCGTTCTATCATCGTCTGAGTGATTAAAAGCTCTAGAGTAATTGAATGTCAACGGGCCAACACCCGTTATCCACGTTAAACCAACTCCTACGGAATACCGTATTTCACTCATATCTAAATCCAGCCCTTCTTCATCCGTCCGATTGCTATCAAAGACATTACCTCCATCTAAGTAGAATGCAGTTCGAACAGAGCGCCTATCTTTAACAAATGGCGTTGGAAAGATCAGCTCAATACTGCCTTCGGTCAGCAGATTTCCACCAAAAGCGCGTGAGCTACCAGAGGAATCTTCAGGCCCCAAACTTCTATCACTATAACCACGAACTGAACCAAATCCGCCCGCAAAATAGTGTTTATAGAAAGGTAACCGCTCAGTGTCACTATATCCGTCACCATAACCTAACTCAGTTCGAAAACGTAAAGTCCAAGCATTCGTGACCCTGAGATAACGCTGCGCTTGATACGTCACTTTATAGTATTCCAGATCACTACCGGGTACAGACAACTCAAGTGACAAACGCTGGGACGCACCTCGGTTTGCTAGCATACCTCGGTTTAAGGTACTGCGATTCCAGGAACCGGTAAGGGTGTAATTTGTGAAGTGTTTAGATTGAATGCCTGCGTTTATTCGTCGCTCGTTGTCATCTGACGCAATAAATGTAAAGCAATCCACATCGATGCTCCCATCGCCATTAAATAGCAGCACGTCAGTACCATCGGTAAAACCTGGATCATTCACATCCTGAAACACTAACTCTCCATCATCATCAATAGCTTGTACCGGGTCGCCATTTGAATCTAATACAGGATTTCCGTCATCATCAACCTCACCGACTTTTAAAACCTCATCAATATTATCGATAAAACACTGGTTTCGCTCATAATCGACAAACTCTCGAATCTCCGTAGCGCTACTGTCGCTTGCGAAAATAGTCGTATTATCGAACCCAAATGCAAAGTTTAATCTCTCATTTTCATTAATGGGATAACCAAATCGAATTGAGGCACCAAATGCATCAGTCTGATAACTACTCACGCTACTATTACCGGAAAAATCAGTTTCTTGAAAAAATAGACTAAAACCTCGACTGACTCCGTCGACAGTATAATAAGGGTTGATGTAGGAGAAGTTATAACTATTGCGGATATCGGTACGATTGATGGCAAACGAAACTTGATTGCCTGTTCCTAAAAAGTTATTTTGACTCACATTGGCGCCAAACACCAAACCGGTTCCATCTTGATACCCTAAGCTGGCACCGATAGATCCCGATGCTTGCTCCTCCACACTAAAATCAAGATCTATCTGATCGTCGGTACCTGGCACTTTAGGCATACTCATATTCACACCCTTAAAGAACCCCAATCGTTCTAATCGTACTTTTGACAACTCGATCTTTTGCCCCGATGCCCAAGCGCCTTCCATTTGTCGCATTTCTCGACGAAGCACTTCATCTGCCGTTTTTTCATTACCGCTAAAATTAATTCTACGGACGTAAACACGCTTTCCCGGATTGACGAAAAATGTAATTTTCACTTTTTTGGTATCATTGTTTATTTCGGGTACACCATTCACCTCTGCAAAGGTATAACCTTCATTACCCAGTCGCTTACTAATCAGGTTCTCGGTGTAAGTCACCAGCTGACGAGAAAATGTCTGCTCTTCTTTGACAATGAGCATTGCCCGCATCAAATCTTCGGCAATAGGAATTTCACCGGCCAATTGCACATCTTCAACCGTAAACTTATCGCCCTCAGATACATTTACGGTGACATAGACGTGCTCCTTATCAGGAGTCACTGATACCTGAGTGGAAACAATAGTGAAATTTATATAGCCTCTATCCATATAAAATGAACGTAAGTTTTCAAGATCCCCTGATAATTTCTCGCGAGCATATTTATCGTCCCCTTTGAAGAATGACCAAAAGTGCGTCACCTTCAATTCAAAAAGATCTTGTAGCGACTCATCGTCATACACCTCATTGCCCACGATATTAACGTGACGGATGGAAGCCACTTCACCTTCGTATATTTCAATTTGTAAGATCACTCGGTTACGAGGTTGTGGAGTCACAGTGATATCAACACGAGCACCGTAACGGCCTTGCGCGATATATTGCCGTTCTAGCTCTAACTTGACTCGCTCCAATGTTGCCCGCTGAAAAACGCTACCTTCTTCTAATCCCGACTGAGAAAGGCCTTCTAATAAGCTATCGGAATCAATTGTTTTGTTCCCATCCAATTCAATACTGCTGATAGAGGGCCGCTCGCTGACAACATAAACTAAAACATCGCCTTCCCTTTCCACCTTTATATCCTGGTAATTACCCGTTCTAAAAAGGGACTTAATGGAATCGGCAACCAATCGACCATCAACTGGATCACCGACATCAATGGGCAATGCGCTGAAAGCAGATCGTGCAGACATTCGTTGCAAACCATCAATCCGAATATCGGAGACGACAAAGGAGTCAGCATAGAGGGATTGTGAGAAAAAAATTAAAACAAGACTGAGACGAATAATAGATCGCTTCATGTATTCCATTCTTAAAATTATGATAATTCAGTTACGTAAGGAGAAAGACAATATTAGCCTATCCTCCTAATTTTCTGGGAATTAAACGAAAAACCCTCAGCACTTTAGTGGCAAAATAACCAATTTAAAAGGTTCTAATACAAAAAAAGCCATTAAATTCCTATTGAATCAATCGAGTAATATCATTATAAAAAGCCAGCAACATAAATGCGGCCAATAAACTCATACCGATACTCAGACCTGCCTGCTGCACTCTCTCAGACAAGGGTTTGCCACGCACAATTTCAGCCATCGCAAAAAGTATGTGGCCGCCATCAAGAATGGGGATAGGCAATAAGTTCAATATCCCCAAACTAATACTTAAATAGGCTATAAAACTCAAAAAAGGTTCCAAGCCATAACTCGAAGTATCACCCGCTACTTTGGCAATGGTGATTGGGCCGCTAAGGTTTTTAACCGATATTTCTCCGCCAATCATTTTCCAGATGGTCACCAACGTTAGCGTTATTCTTGTCCATGCTTTTTCAGCGGCGGGGACCCAGGCACCAATAAAAGAATATTGAATCGTTCTGCGATATTGCTCTGGCGGCCAGGGAACAGGGACTGGCATAGCCCCAATTAACCCAATAACCTTACCATTATCAGTTTTATGAACTGCCGGCGTTAATTCAACGGACTGCTGTACCCCATCTCGCTCTATGATAACCTGCATCGTTTTATCTGGGTTCTCTCTTACAACGTCAACCCAGTCTGCCCAAGAAATCACATTCTTATCATTCACCGATACGATCAAGTCTCCCTGTTTCAGACCATCTCGCTTAGCCGCCCCATCTGCGATTAATTCTCCTAATACCGGATCGATATCAGGCCGGAACACCGTTAAACCAAGCGTTTCCATGGGTGCTATTTCTTCTTGGCCTACCAAAAAATCGGTGATAGCAACAGGCTTATCCAACGCAATAGAAGATGAGGCAGGCTTGATGGTAAATTGAATTTGGCCACTGTCGCCTATTCTTCCCACTAGAGCGAAATTGACAGCTTCCCAGTCCACTGTCTCCACTCCGTCTATCATCAGGATCTCATCGCCAACTTCTAACCCAGAAAGTGCTACCTGAGAATCTGACTGCAACTTGCCAATGACTGGTGCCATGGTAGCGACGCCGTTAACAAACATCGCCCAATATAACAACACAGCAAATGCGAGATTGATTAACGGACCCGCTGCAAAAATAGCAATGCGCTGAGCAACCGGCTTTTGATTGAATTCTTGATCGACAAATTCAGAAGGTATATCCCCTTCTCTCGAATCCAACATTTTCACGTAACCACCCAAAGGAATAGCAGAGAGCCAAAACTCAGTATCATGCCGGTCCTTCCATTTAAACAAGGGATGACCAAAGCCCACTGAAAATCGCAGCACTTTAACACCGCATTTTCTCGCTACCCAGAAATGCCCAAACTCATGAACGGTGACAAGCACGCCCAATGCTACGATAAATGATATTACGGTTTGTATAAAATCCATGCTAATCCTTAAACCTCAAAAAGACAGTGCTATATTCCTCTATATCTTAGACTAGTATTTTGTGACTACCTCATCCGCATAAACTCTTGCCACCTGATCCGCATTTATTACTGTTTCTAGTTGATCAATATTCTTTATATCGCCACTGCGAATCGTCTTATTCAGCACTTCGTCAATAACAGTATGAATATCCGTAAAACGAATCCTGCAATCTAAAAAAGCCTGTACCGCCACTTCATTTGCCGCATTCAGTACAGCGGGGGCTGTTCCATTTTCTTTCATTGCACCCTTTGCTAATTGCAAACAAGGAAAGCGGTCATAATCTGGCGCTTCAAAATCGAATCTAGCAGTTTGTATCAAATCCAAATAATCAACACCTGACTCAATTCTTTCAGGCCAAGACAACCCATAGGCAATGGGTATACGCATATCCGGATTCCCCATTTGGGCAATAATCGAACCATCCACGTACTCGACCATAGAATGAATAATACTCTGAGGGTGGATAACGACTTGAACTTGGTCCGGTGTCACATCGAACATCCAGCATGCTTCAATAAACTCTAATCCCTTGTTCATCATGGTGGCTGAATCCACTGATATCTTACGCCCCATATCCCAATTCGGGTGATTGCAAGCCTCGTCAGGTGTTTTATCTTTTAATGCTTCAGTTGGTACTGTTCTAAACGGTCCACCGGAACCGGTTAACAACAGTTTTCGTATCCCTTTGGCCTGTAGACTAGATTCCGAATCCAAAAAATCGTGAGGTAAACATTGAAAAATAGCGTTGTGCTCACTGTCAATTGGAATAAGTTGCGCCTTATTTTTTCGCATTTCCCCCATCATGAGCGAACCCGTCATGACTAAAGACTCTTTATTAGCGAGCAGCACTTTCTTACCTTCACGTACCGCCGCTAACGTAGGCAACAATCCTGCCGCTCCTACAATGGCTGCCATGACAATCGGTGCATCGGCATCAACAGATACTTGATTTAATCCTTCTACTCCCACCAGCACTTGCGTAATTGGCTTACCTTCTGACGCTTGTGTCGCAAGTTGGTTCCGTAGCGTTTTCCAATCACCATCACCGGACAAAACAGCAAACTTAGGCTTAAACCGTAGGCATTGTTCTGCAAGCAATTCCGCATTAGAGTGCGCTGTAATGGCATGCACACGATAACGCTGTGGATGCCGAGCAATCACATCAAGGGTACTAACACCTACTGATCCCGTCGACCCAAGCACCGTAACGCCAATCGGCTCGCTATTAAGGCTAGTCATTGAACCATCCAACTAACAATGAAAAAAGAAATTGAGATGCCAGGCTAATCGTTATAGGCACTAGATCGCACCAGCCATTAACAAACCCGTTGCATAGATAGGCAAAGCGGCAGTCAAACTATCAACGCGATCCAGAATACCGCCGTGCCCAGGTAGAATATTGCTACTGTCTTTAATGCCACGGTGACGCTTAACCATACTTTCCAAGAGATCACCTAAAACAGAAAACAAAACCGTCACTAGCACCAACAAGAGAAAAGCAGCAGACCCCGCCGATATATCCCAGGTCATCAACACGACAAGGGCTAGCATCATAGAACTCACCAAACCACCCAACAATCCAGCAATGGACTTTCCTGGACTCACTTCTGGCGCCAGTTTGCGTTCACCCCATTTCCGTCCCGCAAAATAGGCACCCGTATCAGCAGCCCAAACCAACCCCATAACGAAAAGCAACACTAGAGAGCCGTCTTCCAACGCCTGAATATCCACTAATGCTCTCCATGCGGGACTCAGTACGACGATGCCCATTACTCCTAACATTTTAGGATTTGCCCAACGGTTTTTGTCCTTGGGATAACTCACCACCCACTTAAATGCAATAGACCACCAAATTACGGCAACACCATAGGTTAATGAAGGCGGAAGATAGTGACTAGCCAACATAGCCAAGGCGATTACGAAGCAATAAAAGAAACGATGATGGTATTCCTGCAATCCCATCATATTCCCCCACTCCCAGGCACCAATCAGTATGACGCCGGCCATGACTAAGGCAAATCCAGTAGAGGGCAACAAAAAGATAGCACCCAAAACCAGGGGTACGAGAATGACCGCTGTGATTATTCGTTGCCTTAACATCCTCTAGAATCCTTTTCTAAAAGGCTTGCAGCTACTTGTTCGGCTGTTCGCCCAAATCGCCTCTGCCTGTGTTGATATTCCTTGATAGCGGCCGCCAGCCTATCACCGGTAAAGTCCGGCCAATAACATTCGGTAAAATAGAGTTCCGCGTAAGCTAGCTGCCACAAGAGAAAATTACTTATGCGACTATCGCCACCAGTGCGGATGCACAAATCAGGAGGCGGCAAATCCCCTAAACTAATATGTTTTTCAAATAAAGACTCGGTTACCTGGTCTGCACTCAACTCCTTTCTCTCAACTTGCTCCGCTATGGTTCTGGCGGCATTAGCGATATCCCATTGGCCACCATAATTGACCGCCACTGCGAACACCAACTTACCATTACTTTTCGTTCGCTCTACAGAGTCATTCATTTTCCCGCGAAGCTCAGTCGAAAAGCGGGACAAGTCTCCGATAAATCGAATCTGAACGCCCTCGGCATCCAATTCATCAACCTCTTTTTGCAAGGACTCGAGAAAAAGAACCATTAGCCCGTCGACTTCCTCTTCTGGACGACGCCAATTCTCACTGCTGAAAGCGAAAACGGTTAACACTTCAATGCCAATTTTCGCACAGGTTTTTATGCTTGAACGAACCGTATCTGCTCCGGCCCTATGACCCTCACTACCCGGTAAGCCCTGAGCTTTAGCCCAGCGGTTATTACCATCCATAATGACAGCGATATGTCTCGGTATATCGCCCGTCACTGAATCCAAATCAGGTGCTATTGATTTTTTATTATTCACATTTACTCACGACTTCGAAGGTAAATTCAAAAATAGGAGGGGGGGAAGAGATCACTAAACTTCCATTAGATCCTTTTCTTTTTGGGATAGGTCCGTATCAATCAAACCGACATATTTATCGGTAAGTTTTTGAATGCCTTCTTCACCATGCCGCTCTTCGTCTTCACTAATTTCTTTTTCTTTTAATAGCTCTTTCATATCCGAGTTGGCATCTCGCCGAATACTGCGAACGGATACACGGGCAGATTCAGCATCTGCTCTCACGATTTTAATGAAGTCTCGCCGAGTTTCTTCAGTCAACGCAGGCAAAGGAATTCGAATAATCTCACCCGTAGATGAAGGATTAAGCCCAAGATTAGCGGCCATTATCGCCTTTTCAATAACGGGGATAAGTGGCTTTTCCCAGGGTACTACTGTTAATGTTCGTCCTTCTTCAACTCCGATATTGGCAAGCTGCTTCAAAGGAGTCGGTGCATCAAAGTACTGAACAAAAACACCGTCTAATAAACTGGGATGCGCCCGACCCGTTCGTACTTTACTAAACGCCACGGCCAATGATTCTAATGATTTTTTCATTCGAATTTCGGCATCTTTTTTAATATCATCTATCACGATTATTTCCTCTCAAGAATCTCTAGTGAAGGGAATATTGATAACGCAACTGCGCCGAGATTCCACTTACTGTGTGCCCGATATGGGCTTAAGACAGTGTATCAACGTTCTGTTTAGGCTAACACCCACATCCCAGGATAGATTCCACTTAATTCCATCATCCCACTATCCCAGCAGATCTAACCCGTTACGATTGTGCCATCTTCCCCACCCACAATAATATTGATTAAAGCACCCGGCGAATTCATATTAAATACTCTAATGGGCATTTCATGGTCTCGACACAAACAGATGGCCGTCAGATCCATGACACCTAATTTTTTATCCAACACCTCATCAAAAGTAAGGGAGTTGTATTTAATCGCATCAGGATTTAATTCAGGATCAGAGTCGTAAATCCCATCAACCTTAGTCGCCTTTAGGACGACTTCGGCTCCAATTTCTATACCTCGAAGACATGCCGCTGAGTCTGTCGTAAAAAAAGGATTACCCGTGCCCGCCGCAAATATGACCACCTCACCATCCCCCAAATAACGCGTTGCCTTCAGCCGGTCATAATGTTCAACAACGCCATTCATTTGGATAGCTGACATGAGTCGTGTGGCGATATTAGAACGCACTAACGCATCTCTCATTGCCAATCCATTCATTACCGTCGCCAACATCCCCATATGATCACCAACAACTCGATCCAAACCCGCTTCCTGCAGAGCCGCACCTCTAAATAAATTGCCGCCACCGATAACCAACCCAACTTCAATTCCGATCCCCACAAGTTGACCCACTTCAAGCGCCATGCGATCCATCACTTTGGGGTCAATGCCAAAATTCTCCTCACCCATTAGCGCTTCGCCGCTTAGTTTTAACAATACTCGTTTGAATTTGGGCTGGCGACCGGCTTCTGGCATGGGGGAGAACCTCTTTTAGATTTACGATTTATAGATTTACGATTTAAATAAATGCAGAATAAACAGCATTCAATGAAACAATTTATCGACTAAGATATTAGCTTTAATGGCAATCCAACCAAAATCATAGCCCAGATAATAATAGACCCTCACACAAAAGCGCGAGGGTCTATTTTTAGACTTTAACTATCCCAGATAAATCAAGCTCTAACTTAAATCTAGCTTTTGCTTAACCTAAGAAGCCTGACGACTATTGCTAGCTTTTCACTTGGGCCATTACTTCTGTCGCGAAATCAATTTCGTCTTTTTCGATACCATCACCTACTTCGAAGCGAACAAAAGATTGGATATCACCGCCCGCCTTTTTTGCAAAAGCGCCGACTTTAGTATCAGGATCTTTAACAAACGCCTGCTCAACCAAACTCACCTCGGCTAGAAACTTCTTCATGCGTCCGATAATCATCTTGTCAACAATTTCTTCAGGCTTACCTGATTGCCGAGCTTGTTCTGCAAAAATTTCCTTCTCTTTAGCTTGAAGTGCTTCAGGCACATCTTCAGGTCTAACCACTTCCGGATTAGCCGCAGCAACATGCATAGCAACGTCCCGAGCAACCTCTTCAGTACCACCCGTCAAAGCGGTTAACACACCGATTCTGCCACCATGTATATACGCACCAACAACAGGAGCAGTGAGGCTAATCGCTCGGCGAATCTGTATATTTTCACCTATTTTTTGCACTAGAGCTTGGCGAGTCGTTTCAATAGAAACATCTCCCCCTTTTTCTGCAGGCAATGCCATTATTTTTTCAACATCTGTTATTTTTTCTTCTAATACTCGCTGAACTACCAAGCTGGTGAAATTGATAAAATTCTCATCTCTTGCAACGAAGTCAGTTTCACTGTTGATTTCAACCATGACTCCATAACCGCCATCAACTTGAACGACTACAGCACCCTCTGCCGCAGTACGACCCGCTTTCTTCGCGGCTTTTGCTTGCCCGGATTTACGTAAATTTTCAATCGCCGTTTCAATATCACCATCCGTTTCAACTAGCGCTTTCTTGCAATCCATCATGCCCAAGCCTGTACGCTCACGGAGTTCTTTTACCAGTGCCGCTGTAACAGCCATTTCTTCACCTCACTTGAATAGGGTTTACAATTTGTCCAAGGCCACACGCCGTTTTTCAAATACAAGAAAAACGACGCATATCAACCAAATTTAGCCTTCTTTAGCATCTTTAACTTCAGCAGCAGCCGCCTGAGCTGGTTCTGCTGCAGCTGTACTTGCAGCGGCTCCGCTAGTCGCACCTTTCATTTCTTCTACATACCCATCCTTTTCTTTAGCACCTACATTTTGGGCTGCTAAATACTCTTTACCTTCTAGTACAGAGTCGGCGAATGCTTTCACATAGAGTTGAATAGCGCGGATCGCATCATCATTTCCGGGAACCGGATAATCAACACCATCAGGCGAACTATTAGTATCAATGATGCCGATAACGGGGATACCTAGCTTGTTCGCTTCTTGAATGGCAATCCGTTCGTGCTCCACATCAACAACAAATATGGCGTCAGGCAATCCGCCCATATCTTTTATTCCGCCCAAGCTGCGCTCGAGCTTTTGCATCTCCCGAGTACGCCCAAGTGCTTCTTTTTTAGTAAGCTTCTCAAAAGTTCCGTCAGTACTTTGAACTTCTAATTCTTTCAAACGGCGAATAGATTGGCGAATGGTCTTCCAATTGGTAAGCATACCGCCTAACCAACGGTGATCAACATAAGGCATGCCACAACGAGTGGCCTCTTCTGAGATAATTTTGCCCGCAGCGCGTTTGGTGCCGACAAAAAGTAATTTGTTCTTCTTCACTGCTAGACCATTAACAAAAGTTAAAGCGTCATTGAATAAAGGAACTGTTTTTTCAAGATTGATAATATGGATCTTGTTACGTGCGCCAAAGATGTATGTGCGCATCTTTGGATTCCAGTAACGAGTTTGATGTCCAAAGTGAACACCTGCTTTGAGCATGTCTCGCATAGAAACATTTGCCATTGTAGACTCCTAAAATTGTCTGGGTTGGGCCTCCATATATCCCATAACTTAACCCAGCAACTCTCATTAAACGTTCATTTCAATACTGTTATGCAGTACGCTGTCGCCAGCCTTTGCTTCCGCCTAATTTGGCTTAAAAACATGACTAGCAAAACAGGATAAAACGCTTACAATCAGAGAGTTACAAGCACCCAAAGTTACGTGACGATATATGTGCGGATTATTGGTTCTTTTGTGCTTAATACAAACCTAACGGCTACTGATTTTCAGGCGATTGCCCGACTAAAATAGCTTCCATCATAATGCAGTATTAGGTTTGCCTTAATGCGCGGCGCTTTATACCATATAGCACCATTTTCAACAAGCAACCGGTTGCTGCTGCCGCTAGACTGCTATGAATTGGCAACTTACAGACAACACTGGTTTATAAACGCTAGTTCATAAATGTTAATACTCAAATGTTTATTCACGGACCTTAATTCACATGTATTAATTCACTGACATTAATTCACACACGTTAATTCACAGACAATGGCGCGTATTACACTATTGTAGAAATTACCCTTAAAAAACTATTTGAAGCCTGGACTGAAGTTCATCAGTTGGGCGACTCAAGACGGATATAGAAATATGGCGATCACTTTCAAAACGCCCGATGAAATCGAGAAAATGCGAGTTGCTGGCCGATTGGCCGCAGAAGTTGTTGAAATGATAGAAGAATACGTCATACCGGGTGTATCAACAGGAGAACTCGACCGAATTTGTCATGACTATATGACAAATCATCAAAATGCGATCTCTGCCTGCCTGAATTACCACGGATTCCCAAAATCAATTTGCACATCGGTCAATCACGTAATTTGTCACGGTATTCCCAGCGACGAAAAGATACTGAAGAAAGGTGACATCATCAATATTGATATCACCGTTATCAAAGACGGCTTTCACGGCGACACGAGCAAAATGTTTTTTGTCGGCAAGCCCTCGACCCTAGCAGAACGATTAGTCAAAAACGCCGAAGAATGTCTCTACAAAGGCATTGAACTAGTGGGTCCCGGAGTTCACCTGGGCGATATCGGTCACGTCATTCAAAATCACGCAGAAAACAACCGATTCTCCGTAGTTCGCGAATATTGCGGTCACGGCATTGGAGAAGGCTTCCATGAAGAACCCCAAGTATTGCACTACGGTAAACCAGGCACCAGAGAGATCCTAGAGCCGGGTATGTGCTTTACCATCGAGCCAATGATCAATGCCGGAAAACGCCACACCAAATTACTGCCAGACGAATGGACTGTGGTGACGAAAGACCGAAAGCTCTCTGCACAGTTTGAACATACTCTGCTAGTCACCGACAACGGACATGAAGTACTGACAAAAAGAAGCGAAGAGACCTTCTAAACCATGAGCAACCTAATACTCAGCCAAATGGATACCGACCCTGAATTACTGGATTCTGAGGTGCTTGCGCGGGCAGTCAGCGAGGACATCAACAGGATAGCGTCATTAAAAACCCTGCTAAAGGACGCTAATGAAGTCCTCTTTAGCCGTTTTAAAGCCAAGGAATCAATTAGACGTCTAGTGCTCAAACGGGCCTGGCTCGTGGATCAAGTTTTGAGTGAAGTTTGGCAGAAACTAGACTGGCCTGAAGACAACTTAATAAGTCTTGTAGCAGTAGGCGGTTATGGTCGCGGTGAGTTACATCCGCAATCTGACATAGACCTATTGATATTACTGGAATCAGAACCTACCGACCAAAACAAACATTGTATTGAAAAGTTTCTGACATTGCTTTGGGATATAGGACTGGAGGTAGGGCAAAGTGTACGCACAATAGAAGAGTGTGTAGAGCTAGCTAAGACTGACATCACGATTGCCACAAATTTAATGGAATCCCGTACTATTGCTGGATCCTCAGCGTTATTGGTCAAACTCGTCCCGCTGATTGGGCGCGACAAAATTTGGTCTGGTAAGGATTTTTTTCAGGCGAAATGGGACGAACAAAAAAGCCGTCATCTCAAAAACAACAATACCGAATACAATCTAGAACCCAACATCAAAACAGCACCTGGAGGCTTACGAGACATCCAAATGATCGGATGGGTTGCCAAACGCCATTTTGGAGTTAGCTCGCTTCGCGACTTAACCCAAAAAGGATTTCTGACTGAAGATGAATACAGCATTATCGATGCCGGGGAAAGCTTCTTGTGGCGTGTTCGCTTTGTCCTACACATGATCACAGGACGAGATGAAAACCGCCTACTGTTCGACTATCAAAAAGCAGTAGCAGATGAATTCGGTTATAAAGATACGGATGCGTCTCTGGCCGTTGAACATTTTATGAAACGCTACTATCGAATGGCCGTCGCACTAGCAGAACTCAATGACGTCCTTTTACAACACTTCGATGAAGCCATCATTAGAGAAAATGAAGAGACAAGCATTATACCTCTCAATGATCGCTTTTATGTTCACAACAATTATATTGAAGTGAACAGTGACGACGTCTTCGAAAAAGCGCCATCGGCTTTGCTTGAGATATTCGTGTTAATGGCACATAACCCAAGCGTCATAGGCATTAGAGCCTCCACTATCAGATTGATTCGTGATAGCCGCCACTTAATCAACGCTCAATTTAGAAAAGATGCTCACAACTCCTCTTTATTCATGGAATTATTACGAGCACCACGAACGGTCTTCGCGCAACTTAAACGGATGAAACGCTACGGTGTTCTGGGTCGTTATATACCACAGTTCGGCGATATTATCGGTCAAATGCAATATGATTTATTTCATATTTATACCGTTGATGCCCACACTCTGCTCGTCATACAAAACATGAGACGCTTACAGCGTCCTGAATTACAAGAACAGTTTCCGATCGGCTACCAAGTTTCCACCGGCCTTCCCAAAATTGAATTACTTTATATTGCCGGATTATTTCATGATATAGGCAAAGGCCGTAAGAGCGATCATTCTGAACTTGGTGCCATTGATGGCGAGGCTTTTTGCCAACAAATGGGGCTTGGTGCTTGGGACACCAGTTTGGTAGTTTGGCTAATCAGAAGCCACCTATTGATGTCGATGACTGCGCAGAAAAAAGATGTTTCAGACCCTGATGTCATTAATGAATTTGCGCAACTAATTGGCGATCAAGTGCGATTAGATTATCTCTATGCACTCACCGTCGCCGACATATGCGCAACCAATCCCACGCTATGGAACGGCTGGCGCGCCACCCTGATGCGCCAACTCTATACAGAAACCAAAAGAGCGCTGCGACGCGGATTGAGCAACCCCGTCAACAAACAAGAATGGATCGACGACACTCGAAATATGGCTCTCATCTATTTACGTCGCGTCGGAATCAAAAAGGAAGAAGTAGAAGAGATCTGGAATGAGCTGGGAGAGGAGTACTTCTTAAGGGAATCAGCCGCCGATATCGCTTGGCATTGCGAAGCCATTCTTCGCGACTCCCCTTCCACGAACAAGAACAGCGATCACCCTCCACTCATATTAATACGAGAAACCACCGACTTAAAATTCGAAGGCGCAAGTCAAATATTCGTTTACACAAAAGACCAACCCAATTTGTTTGCCACCACCGTAACGGCTTTGGATCAATTACAACTGACTATTGTTGATGCGCGCATAATTACTTCATCGCAAAATTTCAGTCTCGACACTTACATCGTTCTGGATAAAAACAGCTCTCCCATTGGTCACAACCCTGATAGGATAAATCGCATAAAGGATGTATTAGAAAATTCGTTATCGAATACGTCCCAATTCCCTCAACTCGTAGGGCGCCGATTACCTCGACAGTTAAAGCACTTTTCAATCCGATCTCAAGCCTTCATTAGCAATAACCCCGAGAACAAATATACGGTGGTTGAAATCCAGAGCTTGGATACCCCTGGCTTATTGGCTAAAATTGGGCAAATATTTGCCCAATTCAATTTATCGGTAGTCAACGCTCGAATTGCCACCCTGGGTGAAAAGGTGGAGGACGTCTTTTTCGTGACGGACAGTCGCCATCAGCCTATTACCGACCCCGAGTTATGCCAAGAGATTTGCAAAAGTCTGCGAAAACAATTAGACGAATTGAATCAATCGAATGTGGGTTAGCCAACACTGCCCTCGAAACCTGTTCGTGTCTCAGTCACAGATGTAATATAATTTCTGTCCCTAAACGCGAGCCTATAACCCTCGCTTTCAGTCGGCAATAACGGCTTTCAAACAGACTCAACATTTTCAGACAGACTCAAAATAATGAATCCTGATTTAGATAAACTGCACCCCTATCCTTTCGAGAAGCTATCTCAATTATTTGCTGGCACCTCGGCTGCCGAAAAGCAAGCCATCGCACTTTCTATAGGAGAACCCAAGCATCCCACACCAGAATTTGTCAAAACCACACTGGCAGATAATCTACCCGCACTGGCAAAATACCCTACGACAAAAGGACTACCCGAACTCAGAAGCGGTATCGCTCATTGGCTTCAACAACGATTCGACATCGATACCATTAATCCAGAAAACCAAGTATTACCCGTCAATGGCACTCGCGAAGCTCTTTTTGCATTCGCCCAAGCCATGATTGATCGCGATGCAGAATCACCCCTGGTATTGATGCCAAATCCCTTTTATCAGATTTATGAGGGAGCCACCTTTCTAGCAGGCGCCGCCCCCTACTACCTTGACTGCTTAGCCAACAACAACTTTATCCCCGATTTTGAGGCTGTGAGTGAAAAAATTTGGCAACGCTGTCAGATACTCTTCATATGCACACCAGGCAATCCCGCAGGCGCGACATTAGACCACAAACAATTAGCCTGCCTCATCGATCTTGCCGATAAACACGATTTTATCATCGCTTCTGATGAGTGTTATTCCGAAATTTACTTTGATGAAAGTCGCCCCCCTACCGGATTGCTAGAGGCATGCGCCAAGATAGGCAGAGATGACTTTAAACGTTGCCTCGTCTTTCACAGCCTATCTAAACGCTCAAACCTACCCGGTCTACGATCAGGGTTTGTCGCAGGCGATTCAGAAATTATCACTCAGTTTTTTAGGTACCGAACCTATCATGGCTGCGCGATGCCCGTACCGACACAACTGGCCAGCATTGCGGCATGGTCCGATGAAGCGCATGTCGCAGAGAATCGTGAAAAATATCAGCAAAAATTCGCGGCTGTACTGCCTATCCTAAAACCGGTTATGGAAGTAGATCAACCTGATGCGGGTTTTTATCTTTGGGCAAAAACACCGATTGCTGATGAAGAATTTGCAAGGGGATTGTTCGAACAACAGAATGTGGTAGTGCTACCCGGCAGTTATCTTTCTCGCAATTCAGTGAATACACCTAACAGCTCCGCTTTATCAGAAGGGCATTCACTATCAAAAAACTCGCCGGGGTATAAGCGTGTTCGAATGGCCCTAGTCGCCCCCCTGGATGAATGTGTGGAAGCCGCGAAAAGAATACGAGATTACATCATCAACATTAACCAATCCGTTTGACCAACCTACTTTGACATCAATAATTTATTGCGAATCACTGGCTAGTGCGATTCACGTCAAATCTGACAACGGCAAAAAGCCATACTCTTATCCCATTAAAAGTATGGCTCGACCAATCCCTACAAACTTACGCCTATTCGCCTAATTCGATCCAGCCTCTCGACAAATATTCCGCGCTTAAATGCAGCAGTCCTCAGCGTCTTCTATACTCAATTAACACTCGATACTGATTTCACCGAACCATTTTGAAACGAATAGTGTTATGGCGATATTGCAATACGTTCTACCCATCCTCATTTTTCTAGGCGCAGTGGGCTGCGCCTTTATCAATATAAAACAAGACAAAGGTCCAATCTTTATTGGGGCCATCGCATTTTTGCTACTGCTTTTTCTCGGCTTCAACCTTTACTTAACCGCGAGCACTAGCAGCGAAAAAGAGGATCTCATGGCACAGGTCGACGTAGGGCTTGCCTGGCAAAAACGCAGCGTTGCTAACTTGCAAAGTATCCTGGCAACATTAACTCCCGATAGCGACCAAAAAACACAAGAAATAAAGAAACTCGTCAAGCTCGGCTGGACTATCGATAACCCCATGTTTGAAGAGAGCTTTGCCGCGGATGAGGCTCGCCAAAAACTATTGGCCCTCGCCCCCCCACCCAATCACCCAGTCACTGTTAACAATTTGCCCGCCAACATCAATCCCATCATCACCAGACTTGCGATGGAAGAGTTAGGCCACATGATGGCGACACCTGATCCGGAAGGAGAGGAGGATGTTGATTTCGAGGAGGAGGAAGACGAAGAAGAGGAGGAGGGCTTAAAAATCGCGAATGTAATGTTCTACGGTAAATTGGTGCGTAACTCAGACATAAAACTCATCGCCTACACCCTCATACGATCAGGCGTACAATTGAAAATGCTTCGACCCTACAAAAAAGCCACTCGTAAAAATGCTCGTACGGTTGAATTAGACTGGTCAAAAATGTACAAAAACCGAAAGAAAGTAACCGTACAAAGCTTGGAAAAAGCCAAGAGCTTTAAACGCTAAAACCGATGCAAACAATCAAAGGAATAGAAACGATACTGGTTATTCTAAATCATTTACCCTTTAAAACCGTCAAATCTAAGCTAGAGAGCCTTCTACTTTTGCGTCGTAAATTTCCTTATTGTAAGGAAACAGCAAATTAAGAAAAACAATAAAAGAACCCACGAACTCAGTTAACTCGCCTCTCTTTGGTGACTCCATCATTCCTTCAACAACAACAAGAAGAATGAAATACGCGGCAATATGATAATTTTGGGGGATGGGGACACCGAAGTTTTCAAAGAACCGTCTTGCCTTTTCATTCTTTCTATAAAGTGGTGTGACAACAAATAAATAGCTCAACAAAATAAGCGCAAATCCAGTACCAAAGATCATCTTATTAATTTTCTTACCGCCGACCACCATATTATGCAAGTTAGTCTCACTTTGCGCATTATTCGCTTTAAAAAACTCGGAGCTTTCCACATCAAATAATCGCTGCCCCCATGAGATTTCTTCGCCTGCGCCAAAAAGGAAAAAAAACGTCAACAACCCTGTGACCATCATAAAGGGGAGGCTACGTTTTCCCTTTAGTTTAACAAACCGACTACCACAAACGACCATACTAGCTAACAATCCTACAACCGTTAACCATTCAATAAAGCCATCTTCAACCACGTATTTTTCACGATAAAATGCATGATCTGCAAATGAAAAGTAAACGCCTGTGCCAAACAACACTGCCACAACCAATAACACACCTATTTCCACTCGCCCCATCACCTTAATCATTTAAAAACTGCCTCCACTCATTCAATTGTTATTTCGATTCTTATTCACAGACTCTTGATTCAACGACAGCGATAAAGACAACGCCATCAAAAATAATAATGACAACATCATCAATTGTTACGCCGTATTTAGCACTCTCAATTTCATTAGCTTGGATACGCTACACGAAACCAGATACCCCATAGCGTACAGTATCAAAAAGGGATCGATTAAGTAGTCCCATACATTATTTGATTCATAGATTCGCAGTTGATAAGCAACAACACTCAGCGATAACCAGATAACGGTCAAATAGAAACGAGCCCACCATGCCGCCAAGCAAACTAACAATAAGCCCAACGCAAAGCCTAGATTTCCGTATCCCCAGCCATAAGTATCAACGGCTCCCCAACCCAGCGCAAAAGGGTATAACACAAGTGACATTATCACTGTAACCATCAGCATTAGTTGGCGATCCCTCGTATTGGGCAATGATATAACACCCTTAAAATCAAAGCCAACAAACAAAATAGAGGCGATTGAAATGGAGCATAACAACAACGTTCCCACACTAAAGTCCCCACTAAACCCTCGGATCAATATCAACAAGGATTCCCCGGACACGGGCACTACCAGCGCAATCACTCCCACTATCGCAACACCCCACCGCACCGCTAACGGATATTGACGGCACCAAGACCACCTCAATATCGCCGCTAAGTAGACGAGTCCACATCCAAAAAGAGCAAAGATCGACACCACTTGATCAGTTATCATTTTAACAACCCCTCTAACCACACATCATTAAACTCGACATGTTTAATATGAGTTCGCTTCCACGTATATAACATGTGGTAGCTCCCCCCTTTAGATTGAATCAAAGTGGGGTAAGAAAAACGATTAGCACGCATTTTAGATTCATTCTCAAAATCATGGATCACAGCCCATTGCTGGCCATTATCCTCAGAATACGCGAGAGACAATATATTGCGTTGATCCGGTGAATTATTAAAGACCATCAGCAGGCTTCCGTCCGCTCTACGCAATGCCGACAAACCGGAATTGGGATTAAACAATGACACCGCCTCGGGTACAACGTTCTCTTTGCTATGCCTTTGAATCTCTTTTCGTAAAATTCGGTTTAGCTTGGCACTTGCCGAACGCAAAAATACAACTGCGTCGTCTCCACTGACCGGAACGACCAAGGGCTGTAAAGCCCCCCTCGCCCACCATAATCTTTGTTTCCCTAACAACTCGCCGTTCTTATCGATACGAATTATTTCAGGGAACTTCCCAATAAACTCATGATAAACAGGCAAGCCCATAGTCCCATCTTCATAATAGAAAGGTTTACTCTTTACCAAGGTACTAATATTAATAAAGGGAGAGGTCACTATTCTCCGAGACGGCCCCCAAGTCTGCCCATTATCATCGGAATACATCACGGCAATAGAGCTGCCGGCCCAACCACCCACGGAAACCGTCACATAGAACAACCAAACTCGGCCATAGGAATCTTTAGTGATAACGGGGTTGCCCAATTTCTTGATGTAACGTGACAAATCCTTCTGCGCCAATTCGCGGGATGCAATCGCATGGCTAGCGCTCCATGAAGAGAATCCCCGTTGCACAGAATCGGCATTGATAGCAGTGGCGTCCTCACTAATCGAATTTTGACTGCGTGGTTGTGGGGCTTTGTCGTGGAGATTCAAAGTGGCTTGCATTATGACAGTGTCCCGACTGCCTTCCCGAGTCCCTCCGTACCACACTGCACTCAAAATTCCATTCTCTATTTCTACGACAGAAGCAGAGTGCACCTCTGCCGTCACTCCATCGGAGACCTGTCGCACACGATATAGACTGGACTGCTCTTTGAACGTATCTTGGGCAGCGGACTTACCTTGGACATTAAATGCCGGCGGCGCAGGTAAGCTTGACCATTGAGCAACGAGAGCACCCAATATACCCAGCACAATAACTAGGCCGACATAGGAGCCATATCCTCTAGAGGAGATAGCTTGCGCTTTTGGTGGCCTGTTAGATTCCACATTCGATGACATAGGTTTTGTTGATCCCTTAAGTTCCCTGATCAATTAAGTTCTTCCGTCAATTAAGTTCTTTGGATCACTATCGACTGAAAGCGAGGGGGATTCTCTCCAAATCAGATTCATTGTCAAGCCTGTTCCGCTCCCACCTCTAAATCCATACCGACATCCATAGTTACATCCATAACAACGTCCATAACAACAGCCACATAAACGGATTGAAATTTAAAACGATACGAACCTAAATCGATGTTATTATAGCCAGCCAGTTTAATTGACTCATGGACTTCCCTATTATGCCGTCTGCCCAGACTCATGCTGCAGTGACTCTTACCGAAGCATTAATCCGCAAGCATTCTATCACGCCTATTGATGGCGGCTGCCAAGCCTTAATGATTCAGCGCCTAGAGAAAATCGGTTTTCAGGTCGAAGTTTTAAATTTTGGCGACGTCACCAATTTTTGGGCCAGACGCGGAGAAGACAGTCCCCTCTTAACATTTGCTGGCCACACCGATGTGGTACCCACAGGCCCATTAGATTTATGGAATACGGACCCTTTTGAACCCACGATTATCGATGGAATTCTCTATGGCCGTGGCGCAGCTGACATGAAAGGAAGTCTCGCCGCGATGGTGGTAGCCTGTGAAAACTTTGTCGCCAACAATCCGACTCATACCGGCTCCATTGGCTTTCTCATTACCAGCGATGAAGAAGGCATAGCCGTTAATGGAACCGTAAAAGTTGTTGAGCATCTTGAAAAGAGAAAGGAGAAAATCGATTATTGTATCGTAGGTGAACCCACCAGCAGCCACCAAGTCGGTGATACCGTAAAAAACGGTAGACGAGGCTCGCTAGGCGCTAAGCTTGTCATCAAAGGAATTCAAGGTCACGTTGCCTACCCCCAACTAGCAAGCAATCCAATACATCTTGCGATGCCAGCTATTGACGAATTAAGCAAGGCCGTCTGGGATGAAGGCAATGAATTTTTTCCTGCGACCTCGTTCCAAGTTTCCAATATCAACAGCGGTACAGGTGCCACCAATGTGATACCCGGGGACATTGAAATCGTATTTAATTTCCGCTTTTCCACAGAACAGACGGAACAAGATTTACGGCAAAAGACGGAAGCTATATTGAAAAAACACCAACTCAACTACCATATCGAATGGAACCTAAGTGGCCACCCCTTTCTCACCTCCACAGGCCCTCTTATCGCTGCAATGAAAAAATCGATACAACAAGCTGCTGGTATTGAAACAGAATTATCCACGTCAGGCGGCACATCCGATGGCCGGTTTATCGCACCCACCGGAACTCAAGTGGTGGAACTAGGCCCCTGCAATAGCACCATACATAAAGTAAATGAATGTATCGCCATAGATGAGCTTCCTCTCTTAACCACAATGTATGAGCATTGTTTAGAATACTTACTGCCGAACAAATCATGACCTCTCGATGGAATCTAGCTAGGTTAATTTGCCCACTGTGCAAACTCCCTTTGGTTGCGATCCTACCCACCGAGAGTGATACTCAGGTGAGGTCTAAATCTAGGCCTATGTCTATGGCTTGCGATAATAACCACAGCTTTGATATTGGTAAGCCGGGTTATCTGCACCTAATTCCTGCACAAAATAAACGCTCCAAAGAACCTGGCGACAATAAAGAAATGATCGCTGCTAGAAAACGGTTTTTATCTAAAGGCTACTATCAGCCTATTAGCGCGGGAATCAACCACTCTATCAATCACTACATCACTCGCACAATGCAGCAACATGAGACAGATAAAACCAATACTTCACTACAAATCCTAGATCTAGGCTGTGGAGAAGGATACTACACGACACAATTAAACCAGCATTTACAGCGACAACCAGTTCCACAACGACAACCTAACCCACTACCACACCTAATGAATTTGTACGGTTTGGATATATCCAAATCCGCTATTCAACAGGCCGCCAAACGCAGCACTGACATCATTTGGTTAGTCGCCAACAGTAGCGACATTCCGTTACCGGATAACAGTGTTGATATTGTATTTTCGATATTTAGCCCCATTGTCGCTGAGGAATGCCATCGCATTCTGGCTCCTGGTGGGAAACTCATCACCGCTACCGCAGAATCACAGCACCTATTATCACTACGCGAATTAATCTACGACGAAGTGAAACACTACAAAAACGGTAAACTTGAAGAACAACTTGCCCCTTACTTCACCTGCCAAGAAACAGAGGTGATAAACCATTCCTTACAATTGACGCTTTCAGCAGACGTACTTGACCTACTTCTGATGACGCCGCACTATTGGCGCACCACGGCAGAGAAAAGAATGCACCTTGCCTCGTTAAGCTCTCTAGCAACTGAATTATCAGTTCAACTTCAAGTCTTCACAACCCAGCCCAAGGCAACACCATGAGCACCTCCAGCGAAAAATCACCTGATATCGAAATATACGTCCAAGATACGACACTGACAGAAATCACAGAATGGTTAGACAATGTCTTTGATACTTTAGCCCAGACAAAATCACAGAAAAATCAATCATACTATCAAGCTTCATGGCAAAACATTTCCATGACAATACTGGTTTTTAAACACGTTATAAAAGGCTATACCAGCATCTGGATAGATTCACCTAATAGCCCCTGGAAAAACGATATTGAGTGCGCCAGAGATGCTCAAATAGCCTTTAAAACCGATGTCCGATGTATCCAGGGCAGTTGGGAAGATTCTGAAGACCCCGATTTATGGTGGTTCATTAACAACGAAGGTGAAGGGTCTTTAATTTGGAAAACAGATTAGCGTTACGTCTTCGTATACAGCGACTATATTGGCCGCTATTATTATCCTCACCTCGAACTAAGTACTAAACTTACTCAAAGTACTAAGCTCACTCAAAACACTAGATTCACTCTCAGTATTAGGCTCACAGAATATGCAAAAGGGTTTCCTTATGGCGCAGTCTCATCTTTTTTCACGCGTAGGCCAAATGGCACTCACCATCGCGTTAACCCTACTAATCCTGATCTGCGCCGCCAATTTGACCGGATGCCAGCAAGAAGACCCAAAAGCAAGCATTGATCACCACCTTTATTTAGCCGAAAGTTACGTTAAACAAGGTCAACTAAAAGCCGCCATACTCGAAGCCAGAACCATTCTCAGTTTGGCACCGGGAAATCCTCGAGCCATTTTCGTCATCGCCAAAACCATGCTCATATCAGGAGATGCCAGATCGGCTGAAAAGAAAATAGCAGAACTTGTAAAAACGGATCCTACCAACCCAGACTATGCTTTTTCATTGGTCGATGCATTACTCAAACTAAAACAACAACACTCCGCATCTTTCGAATTAACACGGTATGAAAAAGCGGGCGGGCAATTAACGGATCAATACTACACATTAATCGGTAGAAGCCACCTCCTGGCTAAAGATTTTGAAAAGGCAAAACAGGGCTTTCAACGTTCATTAGAAATCCTCCCAGACAACCCAGACGCTCTCCTGGGTTTGGCTCAAACCGCTCACCAAGAAAACCAACTTGACGAGCGGGATAGCTTCCTTCAAAAGGCAATAGATAGCTCTCCCGAACATATTGAAACCTGGCTATGGAAAGCAATGACGGCAATGAGCTCGGAAAACTACCCCGATGCAGAAGAGGGGTTTTCTAACGCCCTGCTCGAAATGCAACGATTCGATACCATGACGGCAACAAAATACCTAACCCTCAATGGACTAGTGCAGGCACTCATTGCCCAAGGGAAAACTGATGATGCGCTTCGCTATTCAGAAACCCTCTCCAATAGTGCTCAAGGGAAATTACAAAGTAGCTTTAAGGATGCCGTCAGCGCATTTCAAACCGGTGATTTTTCAATAGCCGAAAAAGTATTCCAAGAAATTCTTGAACAGGCTCCAGCCCACGGCGTGACGGGTACAGCACTGGGTATCATAAGTTATTCTCAGGGTGATTTTGCTGAAGCCGAAAGCTACCTGACTCAAGTGTTAGCAGGTGGCGACAAGGTTCCTGATCAAGCTTATAAACTACTTGCGGTAACCCGTTTAAAATTAGACTTAGCAGAAGAATGCCTCGATATTATTTCCAATGGACTCAAGGCCCTGGGGGAAGACCCCGACCTCTACTCTATCCAAGGTCTAGCTCATTTAAAGTTAGGCAATCTGGATGAGTCGCGTAAGTCGCTCAATAAAGCACTCACTATCAAACCCGGACACCTTCCAGCCCAAATCACGATGGCCAACTTACACATCACAGAGAAAAACTATGATGATGCATTGCAAATCTATAACAAAACCCTTGAAAAAAACCCCAATAGCATGGTTGCCTTAAAAGGCGTTATGGACGCTACCACGGCACAAGGCAAGCCTGAAAATGGAATTAAAATTCTTAAAAAACTAAAGAAAAAACATCCCGAAAGTATCAATCCCACTCTCATTCTTAGCGCCTCACACCTGAAAAACCGAGAATATGACGACGCAATACAGTACGCTCAGCAGGCATCAAAACTAAAACCCGACAATCAAAAAATCAATCATCTTTTAGCGACAACTTACTACCTAAAATCCACCAGCCTGATTGCTGAAAAAGACGTCCCCGGCGCATTGAAATTCGTCCGCAAAGCGCATAAAAAATCTCCCAATTCAATCCCCATCCTCCTCGCCAACATTAAGTTAGAAATGCAATCGAACAACAAAGCGCTAGGCGAGAAAATTGCCCAGAAATTCATTCAAAACAATCCAGAAAATCATCAAGGGTTTGAAATATTGGGCGACATTCAAATCCGACAATCTCGTTTTATTGAAGCGGTAGAAAACTTGGAAAAAGCATGGGCAATCTCACAAAACCATTTGCTCGGCATGAAACTTTTTCGAGCCAAAAACGCCCTACGCCAGGACGATGATTCACTAAAACACCTTCAACAGTGGGCCACCAATAGCGACGATGACCCTGAAAGACAATTTACTCTGGCCATGGCGTATCAAGAATCACAACAACCGGCAAAAGCAATAGAACAATACGAGGCCGTATTACAGCGGAAACCCGATCATGTGGTCTCACTGAACAATCTAGCATGGTTATATCAAGAAGCCGGTCACGAAGATGCAGAAAGGCTAGCGAAAAAAGCCAGTGAATTGGCCCCAAAAAGTGCAGCTGTCATTGATACCTATGGTTGGATACTGGTACTCCAAGACAAAAATGACGCCGGCATTAAAGTACTGAAAAGGGCTTTAGAACTCGCGCCAAAAAACAAGTATATAATTCAACATTTAGCAGAGGCTCAAGCGAAATAGCTATCATCGAAATCGCTTTCAGAGCGAGCAATCAAACACTATGAATATAGTTATCGACCCCTCTATCAACTCTGTTAGTCACGCCATCGGGGCGATCACCTATTTCGGCCTTGCTTTCTATTTATTAAAATCTATTAAAGCCAACACATCGGGGCGGCTAATTTTATTAGCGGCGCTGATTATGGGGACGTGGAATTTCGTCATTGCCCTTGATTCTTTTTTTATCAACATCGACTTATCCTATTTCAGCAACATCCTTGAAATTATTAAAGTGGGCGCATGGATCGCCGTCATCATTCGAATACTTGGTATTCCCAAACAACCCTCGACACTATTGCCTATTTTTAGCGAGCAGAATAATCCATTTTATTTAGTTATTTTCACACTCGGTCTGTTTTTAATACTGCTCATCATGGCTGTCACCAAACCACTGCTGCCCGAGAACTCAGCACTATTCAACTTCAACGATAATTTCGCGCTAGTGGGTTTCATGTCTCTCTCAATTTGTGGCGCGATGTGGGTGGAACAGATTTTAAGAAACAGCATTGAATCAGCGCTATGGCATATAAAGTTTTTCTGTTTAAGTTTGGCGGCTATTTTCGGCTACGACATCATTTTGTATTCCCACGGTATTTTAGTTTCTGGCATTGACCCACACTTATGGCAGGCTCGAGGGGTCGTAACGGCTGTACTTGCACCCTTAATCGCATTGGGCACAAGGCGAAACCTAAACCAATCTTCAAATATCAATTTTTCTCACAGTGCCGTTTTTCATACCGGTACCCTATTAATAATTGGTATCTACTTAATAGTAATGTCCATAGCCGGTTACTATATTCGGATATTTGGCGGCGATTGGGGCTCTATCCTGCAAACCCTACTGATTTTTTCCTCTCTAATCGGTTTGATCACTCTCATCTCCTCGGGGTCGATGAGAGCGAAACTCACCGTTTATATCTCGCGGAATTTCTTTAGTTATAAATACGATTACCGCAATGAATGGATCAAGCTAACCAATAAACTCTCTCGACCTCACAGCAACCTCTCCTCCTATGAACAAGCCATTCGATCTATCGCGGATCTAGTAGAAAGTACAGGTGGAGGTTTATGGTTAGAAGAAAACAAGCACTTTAATTTCTTAGCCAGCGCCAATGTCAAATTGGAAACCCCTCCCGACATCAGCCCAGACTCCTCCTTATCATTATTTCTGACAAACCAGGAATGGATCATCGATATCCCTGAATATCGCAGTAATCCCAGCCACTATAAAAACTTAATATTAGACCCCTGGTTTATCGATAATAATCGAGCCTGGTTGATCGTACCTCTTATGCTACAGAACCAGTTACTCGGATTCATTTTCTTAACAGAACCGAGAACAGCAATGCAACTGAATTGGGAAGACACCGATTTACTGAAGGTAGTCGCTCGACAAATTGCAAGCTTTCTGGCCCAAAAAAGAATAGGAGAAGCTCTTTCTCGTGCGAAACAGTTCGAAGCAGTCAATCAAATGTCGGCCTTTCTCGTTCACGATTTAAAAACTATGATCGCTCAATTGTCTCTCCTGGTATCCAATGCGGAGAAGCACAAACATAACCCCGTTTTTATCGATGATATGATTAAAACAACAGATCATTCCGTTACAAAGATGAATCATATATTACAAAAATTGAAAAACAGTAATGGGGAAACTGCCACTGAGGAGTCAAGTGAAACCACCTTAAACGACGCGCCCATGAAATTACAAACAGTGAGTGTTTTAAAACTGATACGAGCGGTTCTCAGTACCAAATCACAACACAAGCCCGAACCTTCTTTCACAGACTGTGATCCCAATCTTAGTATTTCAGTAGACCCCGATTTATTTTCCAGCGCTTTGGGTCACATATTAAAAAACGCACAAGATGCCACCGATAATGATGGATCAATTCAAATAACAGTTGAAAAATCCGAGCAACAAGTCAGAATCTTGACCACAGATAATGGGGCAGGCATGGAATCTGATTTCATTAAGAACAACCTTTTCCGCCCTTTCGATAGCACTAAAGGACTTGTGGGCATGGGTATCGGCGCCTTTCAAAGCCGAGAGTATTGTCGAAATATGGGAGGTGATTTAACTGTCACCAGTGAGCCCCAAAGAGGAGCTTGCTTCTGCATGACGTTTCCTGAAGCAAGCGACTAGTGCAACACCTAGAACGATTACAATACCTAGTACGAGTACAATACGAAGTACTAGTAAAACAGGTACAACTAGAGCCCATTGTGAACCGGACCAATTTTCCAATTTGAATAAGTCATATCATTAGAACAAATCATCAAATAAAATTTTTTTTGACCGAGGCCAGTTTTGAAAGACAAGAACCGAACTTTATTAATTGTGGAAGATGACCCTGGATTACAAAGCCAATTACGGTGGTGCTTTGATGAATCTATTACCATAGTCACTGCAGAAGATAAAAAATCAGCCACTGCTCATATTCGACGAATTGAACCACAGGTCATCACGCTCGATTTAGGGCTACCACCGGACCCAGGTGGCTCCTCCGTGGGGTTTGAAATTCTTCAAGAAGCAATCACGCTAACACCTAAAGCCAAAATCATTATCATTACTGGTCGCGAAGAAAAAGAACATGCTGTCAGGGCCATTGGGATGGGGGCTTATGATTTTTATCAAAAACCTATCGACGGAGATTTATTACGATTTGTAGTAGAACGCGCATTTCGGTTACATGAACTCGAAACTGAAATCACCGCCTATGCCCAATCCCAACAAACTGCATTAGGCGGCATTATTGCTTCCAGTGAACAGATGCTAACAGCCTGCAGAACCATTGAGAAAGTGGCACCCACCGATCTCACAACTCTGATCTTAGGTGATACCGGAACCGGCAAAGAACTCTTTGCGCAGGCTCTTCATACCCATAGTGAGAGAAGCGAAGGCAGCTTCAATGCCATTAACTGTGCTGCGATTCCCGATGCACTACTGGAAAGCGAATTATTTGGATACGAGAAAGGGGCATTTACAGGCGCGGTAAAACAGAAAATTGGCAAAATTGAAGCCGCTAATGGCGGTACACTTTTTCTAGATGAAATCGGCGATATGCCACTGAGCCTTCAAGCTAAACTGCTGCGATTTTTGCAAGAGCGAACGGTGGAACGCTTAGGCGGGCACAAATCGATACCTGTGGATGTGCGAGTCGTATGCGCAACCCACCGTGATTTGTCAGAGATGATAACAGAAGCCTCCTTTCGTGAAGATTTATTCTATCGTATCAGCGAAATGACTATCAACGTACCGCCACTACGAGAAAGAGAAGGTGATGCGGTATTACTAGCCCATGCTTTTATGGAGAAATATTGCGAACAACACAAGCGACAACTATCTGGCTTTACGGAAGAAGCCATAGCGGCCTTGGAGTCCTACCGTTGGCCAGGTAACGTCAGAGAATTGGAGAACAAGATCAAACGAGCCACCATTATGGCCGATGGAAATAAAATTAATGCTCTCGATCTTGAAATAAAATTAGATGAATCGGAAGAAATCGAACCACTTAATTTACGCGAAGTTCGAGATCGTGCAGAAAAACAAGCCGTTATGAGAGCACTCACCAATAGCAAGAATAATGTCACCCAAGCCGCTAGAATGCTGGGCATTACCCGCCCGACACTGTACAACCTGCTAAGTAAATTTAACATCAACGTTGAATAATCGACTTTATACATAATTAGCGACTTGAATAATTAGCGACTTGAATAATAGGTAACAGCAATGAGCCTCCACCGCATCGGCCAAGTGGCAAAGCACACAGGCGTTAGTATTGAAACATTGCGCTATTACGAAAAACAAGGATTAGTGGATACACCTAGCCGAACAAATGCCGGCTATCGCCTCTACAGCGAAAAAACTATCCGTCAAATCGAGTTTATTATTAGCGCGAAAAATCTCGGATTTTCGCTTAAGGATATCCAAGAACTATTAAATGTACGAGTAGATAAAGAAAGCCACACTTGTGAAGAAGTCAAAACACGAGCAGAGCAAAAACTGGAAGAAATAGATAACCGTATTCAGGACCTTACCCGCATTCAACTCGCATTGAAACAAGTTATCAGCACCTGCTCGGGTGGGCCGGAAAGTGCGGAGAAGTGCTCCATTCTCAGCGCTCTTGAATCCGATTCTTCAGACAGTCATTCTTAAATGAATTAATCGACACACTCCAGCGACAAGATATTCATTTTAATTAGTCACTTCTAGAAAAACATGCTGTAATTATTAGGTGGTTATTCATATTCGGACAAATTCATGTACCTAAAACGAAAACTCTACACATTAGCTTGTATGGCGGCTTGGGCCTTTATGATCAAAAATGCCTACGTGGTCTTTTGCAATAATATCAGCACCTTGCCATCAACAGGCTTTGATACTGCACAGGCGCTAAACATGATGTACTTGTCCGTTCCCGTTTGGCTAATACTATTCGTATTCTGGCAAATAAGTCCTGCCAAAGATCCATTTTCAGGAAACGAGAAAATGAACAGAAAGCAGCAGAAGATGATCGACGCCGCACTGAAAGAGCAGCCGCCTCGCTTTTAAACTCAAGTCGCCAAGTCACACTATTCTTTTTCAGACACAAGCCTCATTCCTTCAGACACAGCCCTTATTCCTGAAGACACTAATCCCATAAAAGTATCAATTAAACTTTTCGTTTATCCGAAATAGCTGACTATTAATGTTACCCACCAAAGCCCTTCGTTCCTCAATGTTCTACACTTAATCTATCTGGACGCCATTACATCTAATACTTCTAGCTAAATGGTCTAATACGAAGTTGAAAGGAACTACTATGTCATCCCCTGCACCCGAGATAGACAACAAACTATTACGTCATTTAGAAAAAGAACTCAGAGGCCGCAACTTCGTTCTACCCTCCTTACCAGACAGCGCGCAGAAAGTAAGGGATGCCATCAACAATCCCAATGTCGATTCAAACCAAATAGCTAAAATAATCGGCACCGATCCCGTGCTGTCCGGCCGAGTGATACAAGCAGCCAATAGCCCACTTTTTAGAGGACTAGATCGTATAGAAGACCTTAGCAATGCGGTTTCCAGATTGGGGTTGACCTGCGTAAGAAATTTAGTGATCAGCCTAACCGTCACCAAACTCTACAAAGGCGAAGGCAAAAAGTTTTTAAAAGATAAAATGATTTTTATCTGGGGCCTCAGTATTAAAGTCGCAGCGGTAAGTGAAGTGCTAGCACAAAACTGCAGAGGAATAGACCCATCAGAAGCAATGCTCGCAGGACTGCTACACAATATAGGCGCCGTGCCCATTCTTGCCAAATGCGCACAAACCAATATTAGCGACACCTACACCGACGCCCTCGACGATGCCTTGTTAAAGTTAGAACCTACATTAGGTCAGTGGATCATGGAACAATGGCAATTGCGCGAAGAATTATCATCCGTCCCAATCAACATCGCTGACATCTATCGCAGCCACGAAGGACCCGCGGATTACTCCGACATCATTCAAGTCGCCAGACTTCACGCCTATCGTGGAACAAAACACCCATTGGCAAAATTAAAGTGGATAGGTATTCCCGCGTTTGAAAAACTGAATCTGACACCAGAAGAAAGCATTGAAGCAATTAAAGAAGCTGACGCAGATATTAAAGAAGTGATGCAGATGTTACGTTCTTAAGTGGTAACGACAAATTAGGAGAGGGATTACACCCTTTGCATGATTTGTATTTTCATCATTTTATTATTGCACTAACGTTTTATTCAGCCACCTCCCTTTCTAAAGTAATTTCTAGCACCTTGTTTCTGTCGATTGGCAGTTTATCAATGCCACGTCGGAACAAGCAGCACGATTATTTATTTTCATTTGTCTCAACCACCAATCTCGCCCAATCCACTTTCCCTAGACCGCTGCTGAGCGGGAAGTTATGATTCGAGGCACTGGCCCACACAAAGTCAATCCGACACTAAAAAGAAAGAAAACCATAACAATGCAAACAGGTAATAAAAATGTACAAAGGCACTTACACTTTAATTGGTTTGGAATTGAGTATGTTTACGCGCAAGCTGGAGGCTCAATTACGGTATCAAAAAATTCCTTATCAATGGCAATTTAAGACCATGGATAAAAGTCAAAACATAGAGCAACGATCTGGAACGCGTTTCATACCGTTGTTAGAAACACCCGATGGCTGGATTATCAATGACACAATTTCTATCGGTCCTATGCTGAGTGATCGTTTTCCTGAAAATACGGTTATACCCAGCAGTCCTAATCAACGAGCATTGTGTTTTATCATCGAAGATTATTACAACCATTGGATGCCACGTCATGCATTACACTCCCGATGGTGTTATGAGGACAATGTGCTCGATGCGGGAATAAATTTTGGCGCTAACATGGTACTCGGCAAAAGTATTGATGAGGCAAGAACCCCAGAGGAAAACAATAAAGCTGAAAAGATGGGAGCATTCATGCGAGACTCCTTTGGCCTTGCAGCTTGTGAAACTCAAGGGGCGGGACCCGACAAGAAAGAGGCGCTGCAAGCGGACTATCAAGAAATAATGAGTCTACTCAGCGATCATTTTAAACACCATGGTTTTTTGTTGGGTGGCCGAGCCTGTCTAGCCGACTTCGCTTTGGTGGGGCCTGCTGTAGGTCATTTCCTACAGGACCCGGAACCACGTTCCTGGTTAGGTGAGCATGAACAAATGTTAAAGGATTATGTGGCTCGGGTTTGGAATGGCAGCAAACCGGATCAGACCTATTTAGCGAATGACGAAATCCCCTCAACGCTTTGGCCTATTCTGGAACACGCTAAGAAAAACTATCATGCCTTTGCATTGGCGAGTATCGAAGCAGCGGCTGAGGGTAAAAAGTTTTTTGACTTGGATTTAGGACACGGTCAATGTAAGGCACGTTCGATGAAACGTCTCGACAAATCCCGACTGCATGTTCAAAATGAGATTGAAAATAGTCAATTGAAAGACAATGATCTTAAGAATTCTGGGATATTGGATTTTTATCTCAGAGCACCCATGATATAGAAAGGTAAAAACCTAGAAAAATAAAATAGAGTCTCTGAGTGGGCTAACGGCTTATTCCTGCCCGTTACGCCCACCTAAAATTATGTTTGCTTAAAGAGCTATATTTATTTAAAGAGCTAGGTCATGACAACTAAATTCGCCTTTAAACTAGCGATTCTCGTCGGCGTTTTATCAAAGCAAAGCCTAATGCGAACAACGTTAATATCAAAGGAACAGCAGCAATATTAATGATTTTTAAGCCCGCCCCCAAATCCTTAATATCCTTATTCAATTGATGTTGAACATCACGTAGTTGTTTACGAATTTTCGCCTTTTCATCTTGGAATTTAATCAACTCCTGCTCTTGTTCTTCACTCAGAGACAAGATTCCATTTTCCGGTGGCTCTTGCAGCGCCATTAGTTCCCGTTCCGTTTCCTGTAAACGTAAGCTGAGTTCCTTTTCACTTTTTCTAAACTTTTCCTCAGCGAGGCGTTGAATTTCTTGCACACGCGTAAATGGACGTGAAAACTGCCCACGACTTCGTATACCAATGAGATCAGAACTTCCTGAAAGATGCTCCAAACCATTCACGATAAAGTCAGCATTATTAGCCCACGGTGAAGCAACCCGTTGACCAAAAAAGTCTTGTACCCGCACCCACAAGCGATCAGTCAATATATCGGTATCAGCCACAATGAGCACATTAATCTCGCTCTTCGATACCTTAAGATGTGACGTTCCCACGTCCTCTACCTCCTGATCACTATCAACGGGACTCACCTCAGCGTCAGCATCTTCTGTATTCACCTCCTCGACATTAGGTGCGCCATCGGGAAACGCGGTATTAACAATACCTTTAACACGAGCAGCGACGGCATAACTGTCACCCGTGGGTATAAATCCATCGGCAAGCATTGCCGGATCTCTCAAGTTATTAAAGAGCGCCAAATCAATGGGCATCGACTCGCTACTGGATTCTATCAATGGGGTAAAATCAGTGGTGGCCCCTTCACGCTGAGAGAGTATCCCTGCGGTACCCACATTAATAAGTTCAAGTTGGTCCGTCACAACATCACGACCCACAAAATTCGCTGGCCCATATCCTTGCAACCCCAGATGCCGAATGGATCGGCTCTCTCTACCCATGCCGACGACCATGGCATATTTCGCATCACCTAGAACAGAGTTCTCAGTCAACTCCACCCCCCACTGATCAAATAGTTTTTTCAACTCAGATGTTTTGGTCACACTAGGATCACTGGGCATTCCCCCCATGGGAATATCCAATTCCGCATTAGGGTCAACAAATATCATCGCCTTTCCGCCACGTAAAACAAATTGATCAATCGCATAGAGAGTACGATCAGGCAAATCTTTCGGATGCACTATCATAAGTACATCGATTTCCTTATCGATTTCTTTGGCGGTTAGATCCACTGTATTGACATCAAACACCCGATCGATTTCGGACATCAACATCCAAGCGGGTGTCGGTTGACGTGAGGCCATATCAAAACCACCTTGCATCTGCAAACTTGACATCAAACCGATCACAGTGGATTTTTCATGGCTTAGTCTATAGAGCATTTGACTCAGCTCATACTCCAAGAACTGCTCTTTGTTTGGCTGGAAAAAACCAATGATTTCTTGACTACCCGCCGCGTTTTTACCGACTAAACCAAAATAGATCTTGTCGCCACTGATCGCGGAAGGCGCTACACCTTGCAAGCCGTATTCCATTGCTTGATCTTCTTCCTCCGAAAAGGGTACGGGATCAATTACGTGCAACGTTATTTTATCGGGTGCCAGCAATTCATATTCTTGCAACAACTCCTCAACTCGCTTGGCATAATGACGTAAATCAGGAATTTCTTTGGTTACCTCATTAGAGTAAAAGAAATAAAGCTCAACCGGTTGCTCCAGCCCTTCTACAATATTTTTCGTTCCCTCTGATACGGTATAAAGTTGATTTTCTGTCAAATCAAAGCGGGCGGTATTCATTACGCCGTTTGAAATTCCAATCATAACAACGGTAATTATCGCTACCAGCCCCAATCCCACACCAGAAAACAATAGTTTCTTATTCATCATTTCTACTCCGCTTAGTTTGCTTTCTTCATGTGGATAACAATCGCTGTCGCCAGCAACCAACTAAAAATCATCAGTGAAAAATACACCACATCGCGCAAATCAAGCACCCCTTTGCTAATGGAATTAAAATGGTGGAGAAAACTCAAAGACGCAACCGCATCCACCATACTCGATGGTGCCCACCCGCTCACCGTATCCATGACCATGGGAAAACCCGTCACCACAAACAGAAAACAAATCACCACGGTAAGAATAAAAGCAATAACCTGATTCGACGTCACCGCTGACATACACGAACCAATCGCCAGATAGCCGCCCGCCATTAGCCAACTCCCAAGATAGCCAGCAACGATGGCGCCATTATCCGGCGAACCCAAATAGTTCACCGTTATCCAGATGGGAAAGGTTAACAACAATGCAATTCCTAAAAAGACCCAAGCAGCGAAGAACTTACCCAACACCGCATCTTGTAGCGTCACGGGCAACGTCATCAACAGTTCAATGGTTCCCGTTTTGCGCTCTTCTGCCCACAAACGCATGGACAAAGCGGGCACCAAGAATAAATAAAGCCAAGGGTGAAAGTTAAAAAAGGCTAACAAGTCTGCTTGCCCGCGATCAAAAAAACCACCCATATAAAACGTGAAGGTCTGAGTCAACATAAGAAAGATGACGATAAAGATATAGGCCAACGGGGTAGAAAAATAACTCGCTAACTCTCGCTTGAATAAGATACCCATCATGGCGCAACACTCCCTACGGTAATCTGACGAAACACTTCATCTAAGTGCCCTTTTTGCACAAACAATTCATCCACCGTCCAAGCCCGTTGTTGCACAAGCTCACTGACAGCAGAGTACACCTGTTGATTCGGTTTCGGGATAACCAGCAATGCTCTACCTCCATCAATTTCTTTTACCTCAGACACCTGTGACAATTCACTGAGAGCCTCCAATGCTCCCTCACCCTTTTCAATTCGCAAAGTCACCGCCTTATGATGAGGGGACTTCGCCGCTAACTCATCAGGAGTACCATCTGCCAGTAATTTTCCGTGAGCAATAATCATAGCCCGAGTACACACAGCGCTGACCTCTTCCAATATATGAGTAGAAATTATGACAATTTTATCCTGTGATAGATTCTTGATGAGATCTCGAACTTGATATTTTTGGTTAGGATCCAGACCATCCGTAGGTTCATCCAGGATTAAAACCTTTGGATCATGGATAATGGCCTGGGCCAGTCCGACCCGCCGCTTGAAGCCTTTCGATAAGGTATCAATGGATTTATGGTATACCTGCTGCAATTCGAGCTGCTCGACTACCTGCTGAATGCGCTGCTTTCTCTCTACCTTTTGAAAACCCCGTATTTCAGCAATAAAATTCAAAAAAGAAGCACAGGTCATATCGCCATAACAAGGCGCTCCTTCCGGTAAATACCCAATCAAGCGCTTAGCTGCCAAGGCATCTTGCGCTATATCGTAATCACAGACTGTGACCTTGCCTTTTGTTGGGCTTAAGAATCCCGTGATCATTTTCATCGTGGTGGATTTACCGGCTCCATTCGGTCCAAGAAAGCCAAGTACCTCTCCTTCTTGCACAGTAAAAGACAAGTTATCCACGGCAACGAAGGGACCAAATTGCTTGCTAAGTTTGTCGATCTTTATCATTCTAATCCTCAAATATTCTGACTATTCCACAGCCACATTAAGCAGCCACTCTCTGACTGCGGCGATAGGATTTTTATCCTGCCGCAAACGAAATAACTCGAAAAAGCGTTATTGTAGAATTGCATGTCTTTCAATTTTACAATCGAACGGCGAAATTATAGCGGCTAATATAAACATGAAAAGGCAGTAGCGATAAGATGGTAGCGATAAGAAAGTAGCAAAGAGATAATAGCGATTAGCCACAAAAAATTCTAGGTTATATTGTTAATCCGTGAACCAGACCAACAAGATGATGTTAATTTGAAACTAACATCAAATAAGCATCATAAATCAAACTCAACAACCGCTCTTATAACATTGCCATGTAAAGAGCATTAGCTATTCTTTAATGACACCCAACAAAAGGCACTGAAGATTTCGTGGCACCTGCAATCCCTGATACGCGAAAGCAAGAAAAAAGTGAGATGGAGAATCTGCTCGCTCACGGATTAAGAATGGGGCTGGCATTTAGGCCTGAGATCGAGCTGAAATTTCAAAATTTCTATCGCGATCATGTGGTCAAATCCATACGTCAGGTAAGCCTGATTGCCGCTGCTGTCTACTCCCTTATCGGTCTTCTCGGCCTTATTTTCATTCCTAAAGAAACACTCGCCATCTGGATCGCTCTCTATGCATCCGTGGCATTTGTAGGCTTAGTATTATTTCGTATTCCACACTCTAAAAGATTGCAAAAACACCATCAGACTTATATCGGCTGGGGTGTCTGTTTTGATGGCACCATTATTTTGGTGACAAGCTTCACGTTAACAGGCGACTTACAGCAGTACATTCTTAATTCCTTCATATTTCTCATGATGGTGCTCTATACCTCGAACATTATCAATTTTAAAACGGCAAGTTTTGCGGGCTGGGGTTGCGGTGCAGCAGCAACACTCATCACCAGCACACTGCACTTAACCACCCATTGGGGTCTTTTAGGCTACATATTTATTATTTCCAATATTATCGGTATGGGAATTTGCTATCAAAATGAACGCTCGCAAAGACTGTACTTCTTACAACAAACTCTTTTAGCGCTAGAAAAGATACAACTCAGTAAAATGGGAGAAGAGCTTAAGGTCATATCCAGACAGGACGGATTAACAGGCATCGCCAATCGGCGCCACTTTGAAGAATACTATAAAAAAGAATGGCTACGAGGATACCGGCACAAGCAGCTACTCTCTGTCATATTCATCGATATCGACTTCTACAAACTTTACAACGATGAATATGGTCATCAACAGGGAGATGAGTGCCTTATTGAACTAGCACAATGTCTCGACACCCAGGCCAGTCGGCCAGAAGATATCGTCGCCCGTTATGGCGGGGAAGAATTCATCATGCTATTGCCTGCTATAGATGAACGGGGGGCAATGATAGTTGCCAAACGCATTCAGGAGGCGATAGCAGATCTCAAGTTAAAGCACAAAGCATCCGATATCAGTGACTACGTTACCGTTAGCATGGGTATCGCAAGCACCATTCCCAAGTCCCTCGATACCGCAGCGACACTAGTACGACGAGCTGACGCGGCACTCTATGACGCAAAGTCATCTGGCCGAAATTGCTGGCGGGTAGCACCTTCAAGTAGAATAACGAACCGTTAAATTGTAACACCCACTCTATTTTAGAATCCCAGGACTAATTAAGAATTTAAGCTAATTTGTCATTTCAGGTCTATTTATAATATAAACATCAAATCGACAAGTTTTGCCTTCAATGCTATGACTGGGTTCAATACTAGATCTGGACTGAATAACTAATTGATTTTGACTTCCTTCATCGATTACACCACTGTCATCAATCCTCGGCGCTTTCTTGGGCCTTTTCACCACTACCCTTTTTTTTGCCACCTTCAATGCCTGGTGCAGCAACAATGCCGCATCTTTATCCTCACCCACAATGTCTTTAAATACACGCATTTCTTTTTTGACTAACGCCGATTTCGACCTCGCAGGAAACATGGGATCACAATACACCACGTCGGGTGGATCAAGAGGCGCAATACTCTCAAGATACTTCACCGAATCCCCTGATACCAAAGACATATTATTCGCAACCATCCCAATGGTGCTCGACTCCTTTGCTCGCCGGAGACCATCCCACAACATTGCCCGCACAGCATGGGAACGTTCTAGCATCGTCACCTGACAGCCAATTCCAGCCAAAACGAAACTATCTTGTCCTAGGCCTGCAGTGGTATCAATCACCGACGGCAAAAACCCTTTTTTCACGCCAACCGCTTTTGCAATCAACTCTCCACGGCCACCATGAGTGCGACGATAATCACTTTTACCCATAGCCCAATCGATGGTAAAAGGCTTATACCCTTGATTAGAAAAACTTTGCAGAAACAATTTATCTTCTTGCCAAAAGAGTACAGCAATACAATTGGACTGAACGGCATCTTCTACGCTATCCACAGAAATAAAATGATTGAGGTTTAGGATCTGGCTTTCTACTTCGCGTAAACGGGGAGAATAAACCAAGCCAATGACGGCATCAGGCATAGTAGTCAAGATTTCTTAGCAGCTCACCCTCACCACCCTTACCCGATTCGGCTGCACGCTGATTCGCCAGGTAGGTTTCAACGGCATGGCGTTGCCTGGTAGGCAACTGGTTGAGGTCTTTAAAGCGATGGAAGTTTTGTTGATCCCGTTTTTGATACTGCTGTTGATCCGATTGTTGATGGCGGTAAGGCGATTTATTTTCACGAACAGGCGCTATATTTTTTTGCGTAAAATTTTGCAATTCATGATGACTTGGGTTGCTGCGCAATGTTGTAGGTTGGGCACGCAAACGCCCGCCCTGAGAATGCTTAGGACGCTGAGTATCTCTCTTTACTTCCAATGATGTAGAAGAAGAAACTCGCATGATAAAAACAGCCTAACTAAAATGCTCTGCTAAAATACCCTATAGTATAGCCAGATTATGGCTATCGTCTGAAAATTGCTTAACTCTTATTTGTCACTAGAAATACAAAATTGCTGGGCTTAACGATATAAACCAAATAGCCCAACCAAAAGAGTCAAGTCAACGAAGCATCGCGAATCTAACCGGAAAAAGTCAAAAATACAACGAGAAATAAGCCCAAGGATAAACGATAAACAACAAAGGGCAGCATGCCTACTCGCTCCAAGAGTAGGAGAAACCAACGGATCGTTAAGTAGGCACTGACGCAGGCAACCACAGCACCTAGAGAAATAAACACCCAATCAACGTCCATCGACGATTGCATCAGCTGCAGTGTTTTCAAGCTACCGGCAGCCAAAATCAACGGCACTGACAATAAGAACGAAAACCTCGCAGAAACCGTCGCGCTAAACCCCAGCAATAGTGCCGCAGTAATCGTAATGCCACTACGAGAAGTTCCGGGTATTAAAGCGATAGCTTGAGCCGCACCGATCAACAAGCCGTAGCGCCAATCCAACTGCTCCTCTCCACGGCGAGCACGTTTGCCAACATGGTGAGCAAACCACAGTAAAAGACCAAAGCCTATGGTCGTAGCAGCAATGACCCAGAGTGAACGAAGATGCGTTTCAATAAAATCATCACATAAAATCCCAATGATGCCGGCAGGGATAACCCCCGCAATAACCGCCAAGCCTAACTGAGCATCATGGTTAATAGATCGCTGGGCAACTGCGGTAATACAGCCCGTCCCCATATCAACAAGCTCTCGGCGAAAGTACGCCATCACCGCCACTAAAGTCCCTACATGAACCGCGACATCAAAAGCTAAACCTTGATCAGGCCAGCCCAATAGTTGCGAAGGAAGAATTAAATGTGCAGAGCTAGAAACCGGAAGAAACTCAGTAAAACCCTGTAATAACGCTAAAACAACAGCCTGAAAAATATCCACTTCTTTTCCTATTAAATGCTATTCACGACCCGGCAATTTTTTCCACGTGATGGACTCTCGTAGATACACCGGCAAGGCTTTTTCAGCAATGACCGTCTGACCCGCTTCAAACAGAGGTTGTGCGAGGTATAAAACGTCCGTTGCCTCAATCATGACATCAGCCTGAAAACCACTTAAGCCAGAGAATCGCTGCAAAAACACATCGGAATAGCACCAACCACTACCCGCACCGACCAACGGTTCACCCAATAGATTCTCATAGCGCTCTGCCACATTTTGAGGAGAACAGACTAACTCGGCTCCCAGAGGTGTAATCACTCCCAGCTTTTCTACCCGATAAGGCACAACATAAACCTCATTCATTCTCGCATCTAATGCAGCCAACACTTGCAAAGGTTTTGATGTGTCTTTTTCTTTAATAACATTTGATCCCATAGCCTTAGATTCAAACTGACGGCGGAAAGCCGCATGGGCAAGTGATGCTAGGCTGGAAACGGGGACAACCGGCAAATCCGCACCATAGGCTAAGCCCTGCACCACACCAGTGGCAATTCTCAACCCAGTGAAAGAACCCGGCCCACATGCAAAAGCAATGGCATCCAATTCCACCAAGGGTAACGCAGCATCATTGAGAATTTGTTCAACCATCGGCAGTAGCATCTCTGAATGCTTCCGAGGTGCCATTTCTAACAACTGAGTCACTTCACCATTAACGCTTAATGCAACGGAGCAAGCTTGCTCGGTGCTATCTATCGCTAAAATCTGATGTTTCAAAAATTCACCCTTCTTCGTGCCCTTGACCTTTTCCATTCTCAAAAACGTCTTCATTCTCAAAAAACTGTTCGACTAAATCCAGTCGACGAGTTCGTCGCATTTTCGGCAAACTTTGTACAAACTGCGCACCATAGTTCTTTGCCACCAAACGGGGATCACACACCATCAAGACACCACTGTCTTCAACATCGCGTATCAGTCTCCCGGCACCTTGCTTCAAGGTGATAACGGCCCTTGGCAATTGAAAATCGTTGAATGGGTTTTTACCCTGTCGCCGCATGGCATCAATACGTGCCTGAACCACCGGCTCGCCGGGAGAAGAAAACGGAAGCTTATCAATGATAACACAGGACAAAGCGTCTCCTCGTACATCCACCCCCTCCCAAAAACTACTCGTCCCCAACAAAACCGCGTTATCTAATTGTCGAAACTGATTTAACAATTCATTCTTGCCCATTTCCCCTTGAACCAACAGTGAACAATCTAATTGCTCTTCAAGAATCTCAGCCGATCGCTGTAATGCTCGATGGCTGGTAAAAAGAAAAAAAGCACGACCTCTACTGGCCTTCAACACGGGAATCGCAGCCTCCACTACCGCATCAGAAAAACCAAACTGAGAAGGGTCCGGCATTCCTCTAGGCACATAGAGCATTGACTGCTCGGGGTAGTTGAAAGGGCTCTCAAACTGTAAAGTCTTTGCCGAGACAAAACCTAAGTCATCGGTAAAGTGACTAAAATCACTGCCCATGGCGAGAGTCGCCGACGTAAAAACCCAAGCACATTCCTTACCGGCGACAAACTCTTGGAATCGCTCCGCAATGGACAACGGTGTAAAATTCAGGGAAAACGACTTTTTATAGGTTTCAAACCAATGCACTTGATCGTTCGGCGAAGCACCTGCCAACATTTCAAATCTTTGCGTAATATCTTCTGACCGGGTGAAACAATTATCCAAACCTTTCGAGCGCACAGAGGCAAGCTTTAACTGCTCAGTAAAATTTTTTAGTTTTTCAACAACACTACCCAAAGCTTCTGCAATGGATTGATCATGCTCCACCTTTTTCCAAGGCGATTTTTGTGTCTCCTCACCAAAGGAAAGACGCGCATCACGTACACTCTTTTCAACACCGGCAGCGAGATCTTTCAGATCCCCCAGCTCTTTTGCATGCTGGATCACTTCATTAGTGGTATCTCGACAAAGGTCGATAACCTGTCGTGACCCCACTGACAGACCAAAGAACATGGCAGCCACATCCGGTAATTGATGAGCTTCATCAAAAACGATAGCCTCAACACCCGGTAACAACTCTCCAAAGCCTTCCTCTTTTAATGCCGCATCCGCAAAAAACAAATGATGATTCACCACCACCAAATCGGCTTCCATCGCTTTTCGGCGAACCTTTAATACCGGACAATCCTCTATGCAGGGACAATCCTGTCCTAAACAATTATCAGGGGAGGAGGTAACAAAAGGCCACACTTGCGCATTTTCAGGAATTTCTGACAGCTCGGCAATATCACCCGCAACTGTTATTTTGGCCCAAGTGGCAACGACCTGAAGGTGGTGCACCACTTCTCGAGATTGGAACCGACCATCTTCTAGATGCACTTCCAATCGATAAGGGCAGAGGTAATTGGATCGCCCTTTTAACAACGCTGTTTTTAAATTCAATCCAAGTGCTTTCTTAACCGTGGGCAAATCTCGATGATAGAGTTGGTCTTGCAGATTTTTCGTACCCGTTGATACGACGGTTTTTTTTCCCGAAAGCAATATGGGAATAAGATAAGCAAATGTTTTACCTGTCCCAGTACCGGCCTCAGCCACCAATACACTCTTAGCGTCAATAGAGGACTCGACGGCAAGGGCCATTCTTTGCTGATCAGGGCGTGGAGCAAAACCATCGATATAATCGGCAATCGCACCGCCTGCTCCCAGTGCTTGCGCCGACTTAGAATCAATAAAATCAGAGTCGATCAAATCAGCGTCTTCGTCAGCAATCAAATTTTTTGTGTTGGTCATAGTTTTTTATTTATTACATATTAACGAACAAGTTTAAGCACATTGCTCGTACCACTAAATTGATTAGGAGTTGAACTGACCAGGAATTGAAATCATTACGAATTTAACCTATACCGCGCTGACAACTTGTTAGACTATAATACAACATTCCAATACAGCAAGCCTAGCCAGATAGCTTTTGCTGATGCTGATAAAACCACTCTCTCAATAGCGTTACTATGACAGAACACAGCAGTCACCCTCCTTTGGTTATCACTAAAAAAGACATCACGGGCCTTATTTTGGCAGGCGGAAAAGGCACTAGAATGGGCGGCGTTGATAAGGGCTTAGTGTCGCTTAAAGAAAACCGTCTCATTGATCGCGCAGTACAGCACCTTAGCCCTCAAGTCTCCCAGTTATTCATTTCCTGTAACCGCAACATTGAGACCTACCAGTCCCTCGGCTATGAAACGGTTCAAGACTTTTATTATAAAGATTGCGGCCCACTTAGCGGAATATATAATGCCTTACTCCAGTGTCAAACCCCTTATTTAGCGGTCGTTCCTGTGGACTCTGTTTCAATACCCACCGACCTTGTCATGCGTCTCTCAAGCGTTATCAATTCCAGAGAAAGAGGCTGTAGCTATGCACATGATGGCGAACGAACTCAGCCTTTATTCGCGCTTATATTCACTCAACTGCGGGAAGACTTGGATGACTTTCTGAGTAGAGGTGAACGACGAACTCATGCGTGGATGAGGCAACACGACGCTATTTCCGTGGACTTCAGCGATGAGCAATCTGCATTTACCAATATCAATGATCTTGAAACGCTAAATCGCTGGAACACGATAGAAAAGTAAGCGGCTCCCTATCATCATCGAAAGGCAGTATTACTCGTTATACGCATTAGCAATTAACGTTCCCAACAAGTGGATATGATCAGGCCGCGCATTTAGCGCAGGAACATACTGATAAGCCTCGCCACCCGCTTCAAGAAATACCGCCTTCAACTGCACTTCTAATTCCTCTAGGGTTTCCAAACAATCTGCTGAAAACGCGGGGGAAACCACATCAATGGATTTACCTTTTTCTTTCGGAAACTCCGCTAACATTTCTCTTAGATAGGGCTTCAACCAGGCTTCTCTACCAAATCGAGATTGATACGCTAATGTCCATTGATCTTCCGCTAGCCCTAGTTCTTTTGCCACCCGCTCTGCTGTCCCAGCACACTCTTCCGGATAAGGGTCTCCCAAATCAGAGTAGCGCTGTGGAATACCATGAAATGAAAAAATCAGGTGTTCATTACGTCCGTGTTGCTGCCAATATTCCTGAATTGAATTTTTAACGGCTTCGACATAAAGCGGATGTTGATAATAATTCTTAATGAACACAAACTCAGGTAGATTCCGCTCTTGAAGCAATACTTTTGCTACCGCATCAAATGCGGCTCCCGTTGAGGTAGCTGAATATTGCGGAAACAAAGGTAGGAGGATAATCCGCTCGCAGTTTTCCTCTTTCAGGGATTGCAACGCCGATTTTACGGAAGGGTTACCGTAGGTCATTGCCAACTTAATTGCGGGCTGCTCGCCGCCGCGCTGCTGAAACCACGATTCTAGGGCCGCGCGTTGTGCATTGGCGATTGACCGAATGGGAGATTCATTGTCTTGCCAAATGGCCTGATATAATTTGGCCACTTTGCGAGGACGCACCCTTAAAATAACGCCATTCAGAATTAGCCACCACAACCATCGCGGCAAATCCACCACACGCCTATCGGAAAGAAATTCCTTGAGATATCGCCTGACTGCTGGGACTGTAGGCTCATCGGGTGTTCCCAGATTTAACAACAAAACACCCGTTTTCTTTTTTCGTAGCATCATTAACCTAAAGGAAAGCTTGTATCTCTCAATACTATACCCAATTAAAAAAGCGCGCCCATTAAAAAAGCCGAATCAATTAAACTCGGCTTTTTGAAAATACTATTAGGCATTCACTTCGCGAATCGATCACTCCCGTTCGAAATCTAAGCCAGCGCACTCAACACTTTTTCTTTAATGTCATCGACGCTTCCGACCCCTTCAATGCGATGATAAACGGTTTCAACATCACCCTTTTTTGCCATATCTTGATAGAAGCTAACCAAAGGTTCGGTTTGGTCATGATAAACACCCAAACGCTTTTTCACAGTGCCTTCTTGATCATCATCTCGTTGTACTAATGCCTCACCCGTAACATCATCTTTTCCGGCACTCTTCGGGGGATTGTACTCAGTATGGTAGACACGTCCAGAAGCTGAATGCACTCGACGTCCTGCTAGTCTCTGAATAATTTCTTCGTCCTTTACTGCAATCTCAACTACCCCATCGATATCGACTTTCTCGGCGATTAATGCCTCAGCTTGCGGAATCGTGCGAGGGAATCCGTCAAACAAAAAACCCCTAGCACAATCATCTTGTTGAATTCGTTCTTTTACTAATCCGATAATGAGTTCATCGGAGACTAAGCCACCTTCATCCATCACTTTTTTGGCTTCAATTCCGAGGGGGGTGCCGGCTTTGACTGCAGCTCTTAACATATCACCCGTTGAAATTTGGGGAATCCCATACTTATCCATAATAAATTGGGCTTGTGTGCCCTTACCAGCGCCAGGGGCTCCTAGTAGGATCAATCGCATATTGTTCTCCAATGAATAACCAAATAACTAAATAACTAAGAAAATAACCAAGAAAATAAAAAACAAACCAATGAATTTAGAGCATGAAAGGTAAACCTCGCGCTGAAGCAAATCTCAGCCGCTGGGCGACCCACCTTACACAGCTCAAATAAGAGTTTCAAGCCACAAATACGTACGCCAATAAGCCGCTGTTTATAAAACAGAATCTATCACAAGCTTAACCGGATATTTGGCAGGATCGGACTTCAGATCCTTAAGCTTTACAAGCTTAGCAGATGCTTGAAAATCACCACTCGTGGCTGTTGGCTGCCCGGATTTTGATATCCTCGCCTCTAGTCTTACTTGATCGAAATTTGAGAGCTTGAATCTCGCCGTCACGGCAGTACTGTCATCCAAAGTCACTAGCATCGGAAAAGCCAAATCGGTTCTTTTCACCGCTGCCACAGGCATGGGAGGCCCATCCACCGCTTTAGCAAAAATAAACAAAATATCCGTCGAATTCACTTTCGACAGTAGCGTAGGGGAAATATCCACCATCACTTTGATTTCAGTCAATCGCCCTTCGAATTGGACATTCGAATCACTTTTTTCAATCGGCTTTAATTGAGTTGAGGATGCTTCTGATCTGGTTGGAGAACCAGGCCTACCCGCCAGTTTTTCCCGCGCTAGTGCAATACTCTTTTGCAAGGCAAGTTTGCCTTTGCTAGACCGTTCGGTTGTCCCTTGCCCCTCTCCTAGCTGCAACATCATCTGCCAAGCATCAATGGCCTCTTGGTACAAACCTGCGGAAAAAGAGGACATCCCTTTCAACATTAATGCATTTGCATTGTTGGGCTCGCGATGTAATATCGCTGCGATCAACTGACGACTTTCATCATCTAATCGCCCTTTCGCCGAATAGATTTTGGCACCCGCCACCCCTAACATTACCTCGATATCCATAGGTGATATCTGGTAAGCCTTTTCAAAAGCCTCCAAGGCTAGCTCCGGCATATCCACTTGCTGATAGGCTTTCCCTAATATCACCCAGCCCGCTACATTGCCGGCATCAGTTTGCAAACGAGATTGCAGCGATCGAATAAAATCGGCATAACTGTACTCAAGCTTGTCATCAGGAGTGCCTAACCCATAAAGCGTCTGATCCAAAACGGGCCGCATTTTCTCTTGTAGGGCAATCCACTCTGTACTGCGCTCGTCATGTACGAAGAAGCCATAAAAACCGAAAACAGAGGCGGCGAAAACCACCGTAACAACAAGCCCAACCGTAACACCTTGTCCACGACTCATTTGAGTCGACGCATTTGAAAAATGGGCAGATTGACCTGTATTCACAACTTCTTGTTCTGGAATATCGGACAATAAAGTGCTTTGTAGCTCTATTTCCAATTCACCAAATTGCTTTTCGTCAATGGTGCCTAGGCGAAGTTCAGATTGCAGCTCCAACAATCTCTCTTTGTAAATTGAGGTATTTAATTGTGCTCTAGACTCTTCGTCTGAGGCATCTTTGACCCCACTTTCCGTCGCTTTATCGGTCCGCAGTAAAGGCCATAAGATGAAAGCGAGAGCTAGCACTATCAGACCAACATAAACTATCCATAATGCACTCACTATTTACCTTCCTCGTTAACGCTCTCAACTGATACTTTGTGTTTGTCTTTATCGATGTCGTTACTATTAATTTTACTATCGCCTTGGGTTTCTATTTGCTCTGCCTCTTTGACATAGGTTTTTAATAATTGCGCAACTCGTTGCGTATCCACTGACTGAGGCCGATTCGCTGTTTTCTTTGCTTTGCTCGTCACTCGAAAAACAATGACACTAAACGCAATCAACAACACACATAAAGGCCCAAACCACAAAAACCACGTACTGGGATTCATCGGTGGACGATAGGATACAAAGTCCCCGAAGCGATCCACTAAGTACTGTGTAATCTCAGCATCGCTCATCCCTTCATTTATTAATTTATACACCCTATCTTTTAAGTCTTTCGCAAGGGGGGCACTGGAATCGGCGATATTTTGATTTTGACATTTAGGACAGCGCAGCTCTTCAATTAGGCTTTTAAACCGACGCTCCTTTTCTCTATCACCCGCAAAATCATAAGCTTCTATAGCAGCATAAACCCCGGAAGCAGGAACTAAGAGAATACTCAACAAGAGCAGCGTACAACAAACAATAAGAGGCAGTAATTTAGTGCTCATTGTCTCCCCTCTTCTTGTTTAGCATTTAAGTGAACTAACTCGCCTTTTTGCTTAGATACTAAAGCCAGCATCTTTGGCTCTAATATCGTTTTCCAAACTTTATCATTTACTTCCCCTACATGACGATACTGAACATAACCATCGGCATCTAGCAGGTAAGTCTCCGGCGCACCATAGACACCAAGATCTAGCCCTAAGTCGCCTGTTTCATCAAAAACAGTGAGGCGATAAGGGTCGCCGAGCTTAGCGAGATAATTTAAAGCCGCCTCGCGCTCATCCTTGTAATTGAGGCCATAAATAACAACACCACTCTCAGCCAACGTATTCAATGCCGAGTGCTCTACCCGACAGGTAGGACACCACGTCGCCCAAACATTTAATAAAGCGGGCTGACCTTGCAATTGTATTTCAGTGACGCGCTGTTTTTCATCACTGAGCAGGGTAAGAGAAAACTCCGGCAATGGCTTACCTAACCTGGCGGATGGCAACAGCGAAGAATCAGTACCGATGGCAAAAAAGAAGACTAGCGCCAGGGCAGTAAACACCACAAGTGGAAAGCCGAAGAGCAAGTTACGCGTTATTGTTGACATAGTTCTACCTTATTTTGCTAAACGATATCGTCGATCACTAATAGCAAGCAAACCACCTAATGCCATTAATAGCGCACCTCCCCAAACCCATCGCATCAGCGGTTTGACATAGATACGAATGGCCCAAGACCCATCACCCAAGGACTCTCCTAGCGCCACATACAAGTCTCGGAATAAGCCCCCATCAATAGCCGCTTCCGTCATCATGCTGGTCTGCACATGATAAGCTCTTTTTTCCGGAGTCAACTCAGCAACAAACGCACCGTCGCGGCTAATGGTAAAATGGCCCCGCTGCGCTTGATAATTAGGTCCAGCGACCGAAGTGATACCCTTGAATTTAAATTCATATCCACCCACAGACACGGTCTCATCCGTTGCCAATCGCACATCTCTTTCCTCACTGTACAGGCTAGTCACAGCAATACCCGCCACCGCCACCGCCATTCCAATATGGGCCAAAACCATTCCACGATAACTTCGCGTTAAACGTTGATAGCCATGCCACAGTCCTCGCCTAGAACTGGACATTTTTTTCACCATATCTGCCAAGCTATTCAGCACCACCCAAGCCACCAATACCAAGGCGATACTCACACTCACCTGATAATCTCCCACTAAAAAAAGAGGTGCAATCACACCAAATGCGATCGCTATAGCCATCCACTTCCACATTGGTTTAAGCAAAGCTTGAACACCATGTCGTTTCCATCGGACCAGCGAGCCCACCCCCATGAACACCATCAATATCAAAGCGACAGGAACAAATACCAGATTAAAATAAGGTGGACCCACTGACACCTTACCTAATCCCAACACCTCAGCCACCAACGGAAACAATGTGCCCAGCAATACGATAAACATGGCAAGCATCAACAATAAATTATTAATCATCAAGAAGACTTCTCGGGAAACTAATTCGTACCGGCCTTCCCCTTTCAAGGCTGTGGCCCTCACAGCAAACAACAAAAAGGATCCACCGACGACCACAAACAACAACACCAAAATAAACATACCGCGAGAAGGATCAGAGGCAAAAGAATGCACGGAAGTCAGCACACCAGACCTCACTAAGAATGTGCCCAATAGGCTGAGAGAAAAAGCGATGATCGCTAACAATACCGTCCAGGCTTTGAAAACCGCACGTTTTTCCGTAACAGCCAAAGAATGTATCAGTGCCGTTCCGGCTAACCAGGGTAACAACGACGCATTTTCCACCGGGTCCCAAAACCACCACCCACCCCAACCCAGCTCGTAATAGGCCCACCAACTACCCAACGCAATACCAACCGTTAAAAAAGCCCATGCAATCACGGTCCAAGGACGAGACCAGCGAGCCCAAGCACTATCCAACTGTCCACTCAGCAAACCGGCAATGGCAAAAGCGAATGCCACCGCAAATCCCACATACCCCATATACAACATGGGCGGATGCACTATGAGACCAATATCTTGCAGAAGTGGATTCAGGTCACGGCCATTAAGAGGGAAGTCAGGCAACGTCCGATTAAAAGGATTAGAAGTCAAAATAGTAAACAACAGTAAACCGATAGATATCATGGCCATTACTGACAACACTCTGGCGATAGCATCCACAGGCAATGCCCTGCTAAATCGTGCTACCGCTGTGGTCCACCCCGCCAACAGCACAATCCAGAGCAATAAAGAACCTTCATGCCCTCCCCAAACCGCAGACACGCGGTACCAAACCGGCAACTGGCTATTGGAATGTGCGACAACATAGCTCACAGTAAAATCATTTTGCACAAAAGCATAGATTAAACAGAAAAAGGACAACAACAAGAACGTACACTGCCCATAAGCCAATGAACGTGACATGGCCATCAATCGATATTGATGCGTTACCGTTCCCCAAAGCGGAACAACGGCTAAGACCACCGAAAGCATTAAGGCTATCACAAGACAAAAATGACCTATTTCAGGAATCAACTCACTACTCCAATAAATGGGATAAAAGACACGGCCGCCTATAATAAAGTTCAACCCTTTTTTGTCCAGTCATCCACACTAAATAATGCTTTTTAGGAACATCCGCTTCATATTTTTATGGAAATCGCCCTTGAGGATGGATTAGCCCTCTAGCAATTGTCATTTAGATTAGTACGCATTGCTCATATAACCTAGTCGTGCGTTTAACCCGGCTGGGCAATTAACATATGTAGCGGGAAGGAAGGACATCTAATTCGACAGCACACTCTCACATTGTCTATGTGAGAGTCGATTCTTGTGACGTACTGGGGTAACATCTCCAGTCTTAAAGACGGTCGCGACGGCCCTGCCTGTCCAACAAACAACCACGCCTTGTGGTGAATCGATACACTGGGTTCCTAGTACCCTATAATCGATCCAGCTCAGCTCAATATTGAGATATAAAATTTCCAATGGATAGAAAAAAAGAGTTTACCAAAGAAGAACTATTACAATGTGCGCACGGCGAGATGTTCGGCCCCGGCAACGCACGACTTCCCCTACCCAACATGCTAATGATGGATCGCATCACCTCTATCACTGCGGATGGCGGTGAACAGGGCAAAGGCGAAATTATTGCAGAACTGGATATTACACCCGACTTGTGGTTTTTTGACTGTCACTTCGAAACCGACCCGGTCATGCCTGGTTGTCTTGGACTGGATGCCATGTGGCAGCTCGTGGGATTTTTCTTAGGCTGGAAAGGCAACAAGGGCAGAGGAAGAGCATTAGGTTGCGGAGAAGTTAAATTCACCGGCCAAGTTTTACCGTCAGCAAAAAAACTCGTCTATCATATTCAGTTAAGACGCTTGGTTGAACGCCGACTCGTTATGGGTATCGCTGACGGCACCCTCTCAGTAGATGGGCGCATCATATACACAGCCAAAGATCTTCGTGTCGGCTTATTTACTTCCACTGATGACTTTTAGATCAAGCACTGATGGCTTTTAGAACGAACATAGAAGCTCATCAATCACGCGCTCGAAAAGTCACAGCCAAAAAGCCATACTAGCAAGGGCCACTCCGCAAGAATAAGGTGTTTTGCAAACTCAGCAATAGATTCGAAAGGATGTTTACCATGAGAAGAGTAGTTGTCACAGGCATTGGTATTGTCTCTTGCATCGGAAACGACAAAGAAGCCGTTCTGGAATCATTAAAAGAGGGACGGTCCGGCATCCAACTTAATGAAGAATACAAAAAGCTCGGATTCCGTAGCCATATCAGCGGAAAAATAGATATTGATTTTGCAGAGCACATCGACCGAAAAGCAAAACGATTTATGGGAGATGCCGCTGCATATGCTTACATCTCCCTAAAACAAGCGATCGAAGATGCCAATTTAACGGAAGAACAAGTTTCGAATGAGCGTACGGGCCTTATTGCGGGTTCCGGTGGCGCATCTTCTTCCGCCCAAGTGATTGCCGCTGACACACTACGCAACAAAGGACTCAAACGAGTCGGTCCTTATGCTGTCACAAAAACCATGGCAAGCACTGTTTCAGCTTGCTTAGCCACTCCCTTTAAAATAAAGGGCGTTAACTACTCCATTGCCTCCGCCTGCGCTACCAGCGCACACTGCATTGGCAATGCGATTGAACAAATACAATTGGGCAAACAAGATATTATATTTGCGGGTGGCGGTGAAGAAGAAGATTGGTCACTGAGCTGTATGTTCGACGCCATGGGCGCCCTGTCCAGCAAATACAATGATAATCCCAGCTCTGCCTCTCGAGCATTCGATCAAACGAGAGACGGCTTTGTCATTTCAGGCGGCGGTGGCATGTTGGTAGTAGAAGAATTAGAGCATGCAAAAAACCGAGGTGCGAAAATTTATGCCGAGCTAGTGGGATATGGAGCCACATCCGACGGCTACGATATGGTTGCCCCCTCAGGTGAAGGCGCGACCCGCTGTATGAAGCAGGCGATGAGCACCGTTAAAGGCGACATTGATTACATCAATGCCCATGGTACGAGCACCCCAGCAGGAGATGTTGCGGAACTTAAAGCCATCAAAAATATTTTTGGAGATAAGGCGCCTTTTGTCAGCTCCACTAAGTCTCTTACCGGGCATTCATTGGGTGCTACAGGCGCTCAAGAAACTATTTATTGCCTACTCATGATGCAACATAATTTCATTAGTGCATCCGCGAATATTACCGCCTTAGCGGAAGAAGCCGAAGGTATTCCAGTCGTCACTGAACGTAAAAATGATGTCATCCTAAACCGGATGATGTCTAACAGCTTTGGCTTTGGCGGAACCAATGCCAGTCTCGTCATTCAACGCTATGAAGAATAAGCTCAGCTAAAACAATACGCCCCCAGATGCATTCAACTGCTTCTTGCAATCAACCCAATCTATTTAACTCACTGAATTTATAATGACTGTGGAGATTTCACCTCTTATAAATTCAGCGCAAATGCATAAATGTGGGAATTATTCCCACATTTATGCTATCCTAACAGATGCACTTTGCAGAGAAACCTTATTGGGCAGGCATGAAATAAAAAATGGCAGAGAACAAGGGCAATCATTTACCTCACTCCACTGGTCAGGAGCCACCCTCTAGCTTGCTTGCTGCATTGCGTCACCTCTTACGTCCCCTAGTCAAACTACTTTTGCACTATCAAATCACCTACCCTGTTTTAAGCGATATGCTCAAATCTATTTATGTCCAAGTGGCTAATGAAGATTTCCCCCTTCCAGAAAAAAAACAAACTGACAGTCGCATTAGCTTATTAACCGGAGTGCATCGCAAAGACATCAAACGACGATTGCATCAACAAGATTCTGGAGACAGCACCCCTCAACCCCCCTTAATGGCGCAGTTAATCGCCACTTGGCTGAGTGATCCACGCTACTGCGACAACAAAGGCAAGGCGCTACCCTTACCACGCCTCAAAACCCAGCAAGAAATTGTTAGCTTTGAATCCTTAGTTGAGAACGTCAATAAAAAAGACCTTAGAGCGCGGGTAGTGCTAGATAACTGTCTTCACCAAAATACTGTGTACATAGATGAAAATGACAGGGTACATTTAAATTTCGAAGCATTTGTACCCGAACACGGGTTGGAGGACAAAGCCGCCTTCTTTGGCAATAATCTGCATGACCACTTTGCCGCTGCTGGACGAAATTTAACGGATAATTCACCCGCTTTTTTTGATCGAGCTGTTTATTACAACCATTTAACACCTGAATCTGTTGAAAAGTTATCAGGCCTGGCCAATGAACAAGGCATGGAATTACTGAAATCCGTCAACCGGCTCGCAAAACAATTTCAACAAGCCGACCATGGAAAAGATGAAGCATTGCAGCGCATCAACTTAGGCTTATTTTTCTTTCATGAATTAAAGTCTGACGACGAAATCCAAGATAAGGATCAGCTCAATGAATAAATGGCAAACTATGACGGTCATAGGGATGATCAGCGTTGGTATTGCTAGTGTTGCAACACCCATTGCCGCTTATAATGGGCCAGACCCCGATGAAGGCGGAATAGGTGGCACTGGCAACATTGACGATCCGAGTTCAGGAAGACCCGACATTATTGAACGACCCGAGAGGCCGGAACGTATCGAGCACATAGAACGCCCGGACATGGAAGATCGATCCTCATCACCCACTAATTTTATCGATGACGTTGGAAGCCCTGAAGGCGCAACTCAAAACGATGCACCAAAGCCATAAGCTTCTCTTTGAAACAACTCCAACCTCAAGATTAAAATCGAAAAGAGGCACCAACACCCATGCCATATTGAGCACTGCTATTATTCAAACCTAGCAGGCCATAAGGACTAATCTTCCAGTCTTTATTAACGGGCAGTGAATAAAAGACACTGAGCTCCTGAATATCGTGACTATCCATTTTTGATTCGGTTCGAATATCATAGAATATTCCCCATGAACGTCCGCCATCTAAACTTTGGCTAAAACCCAAAGATAAGGCTCTAATATCCTTCAACGATAAATCTTCGGGCTGCCCCCGACGGTTATAGCTCAAAGTCAAAAGCCCATAGAAATGTGGAAACAGCTTAATAAAATCGAATACCACTTTCTGATCCGCCTCCCCTGTCCCTAAGCCCTTACTTTCATCAGCCAAAGGAATTTTCAGTATCAATCTTCCATCCACCCATATACGACCTGGCAATGGTGTTTGAAATTGATAAGTCATGGCTAAACGAAGATCACCGACGCCCGACTCTACCTCATCGCGAATAACGACAGTACCCTCTTCTGTAGTCGTGCCATTAATATCACCTGGCCCATCCACGCTTACCCAGCTTGAAGACACTTTAAATTTCCAGGGTTTCTTCTTATAGCTCCAAGAAATGGGAACAATGGAGAATGAGGTTTTCTCATCCCGATCGTAATCACCAGAATAATGGTACGCCCCAACATTCAATTGCTGTTGCGCCCGTACAGGGGAACTATAAAGAGAGGCACTACAGAGCATCGCCCATACAATCAAGCCTGCCAACCCGCGACCAACCCTCATTATTATTCACCTCCCACCACTAAACTCAACATTTCTGCAGACACCACTCTTTCCCAGACACAGCATTGTCACCAACACACTAACACCCGTCCTCTATTTCTTCCCAATAAAAAAGGGCCCGTAAAACAGGCCCTTTTTCAAATCAAGCAATTAACTTCAAGATTTACATTTTTTAATCATCGATTCAATGGTTGCTTTGAAATTACGTGCATTTCCCAAACTGGATTGTAGAAGCGAGAAATCAGAAACGTATTTTGACTTTTTCCCATCATAGACCTTGATGATCTTTTCGCTATAATTAGTTTGCAATCCCACCTCTACTTTTTTCCCTGAAATATTGATTTCAACTGCCTTTTCATCCAAATCATTTAGATTAAAATCATAGACATTCTCAGCCACTTTATTCTTCTTCGCCAATGCAGAACTGAACGTCACTTTGCATTGACTATTGGCAGTTTTCCTTGCCATTTTTTGGGTCAATCCAGGGAGATCCACATTAGCGGCAGCTACATTTGCAACCAACCACGTCCATTTTTGAGGAATAGGTTTAACCGCACATTTATCAATAACTTTACTCATGATGTAAACGACAGCTTTAGCTGAATCCACACTCTTTACCGGAAAAGAAATTTTATTGGTATAGCTTTTTTGCTCCCCGTCTTTAAAAGCTTTAACGTATTTTTGCTTTTCTTTAATCTGCGAAGTCACACTTAATAACTTACCCGACACCTTAATTTCAACTGAGTTTTCTTGCAGATCACCAAAATTAAATTGTGCAATTTCTTCCGTTATTTTCCCCGCTTTTTTGGTGGTTGCAAGACGATAGCTAGTGATGCATTTAGAATCCAGAGATTGATCTATACTGTCACTTCCATTTTGGAATGGCTGTATATGCTTGCTGATTGCATTCAACAACTGCTGCTTAGAAGTGGCAACGGATAGACGTTTAACCAGCGCTTTTCCAGCCGGCTCTACTAAATTGACTAACAGCCTTTGCATTATACGCGCCTCATCAACATCATTCGCATAAAGTTCTATTTTGTTGGAATACCCCTTCAACTCACCATTCACTGTCAATCTTACGACTTTCAAATCCCGTTTTGTTTTCGCTAGGACTTGAAGATCTTTACCTGTATTGATAACGACAGATTGCTCCAACAAATCTGCCATACTAAATTCTTGCTTAGTGAGAGTCTGCTTCCCCTTCGAATTAATTTCAGTCGTCGTGACCACTAACTTGTCACTCACTTGATTCACCAGTGCTATCTCTTGCAACAAGGTCTTTGAACCACTTTGTGAATTCACTTGTATATCTTTAAGTTTTCTCCTCATTTGATCATATGCATTAAAATTGATACCAATAATTTTATTCCAACTGGTATCCGCTAGGGGAATTGCTTTAATAAAAAAATCTTTTATCGCCCTAGCACTATCGATATCAATAGCCGTAATTTCGAGATCACTAACATAACGTTTTTTCTTCCCGTCTTTGCTGCTACTAATAAATTTCTGTGCATCTTTGGTTTTAAGAGCAACGACAATGGCTGTGGAACCAGTGACATAATTTACCAGCCTGACATCTATGTCGGAAAGATTAAAATCCCACCGTTCTACCGACTCAGATCCTTTCTTTAAATTGATGGTGGTCGCAACCAGAGAGACTTTATGTGGCTTATCCGCAGAGTAAGTTAACACTTGAACAAGCTTCTTCTTCTCCGATTGAATTTCGGTCAATTGCACTTGAATCTGCGACAACAAGGTCTTAAGGCTCTGACTAGCAGCATGCACCTCAACACAAAAACAGAGCAAAAATGCGGTGATAATGAAATTAAAAATATTTGGTTTTGTGGTTCGTCCACCAGAATTCATAAATATATCCAATTGCGATTAACGCGAAAATTAATTTATTTAAAGCCAACTACAGGTTTATTGAATGCCAACTACAGATTGTTTCAATACTAACTACAGTCTAATGCGACTGAGAGACGAAAGAACTATAGCGTAAAAAAAAGAGCCCTCCAACTAAGATGGTTTATTCTTTTCCTAAAATGAAAGCTCTGACAACGAGAAGATCAAAAGGAACTTAAAACAGTTTCGATTTGCTCTAGAGACCAGTCAATTTCTGATTTCGATATCACTAACGGTGGAGCAAAGCGGACGACAGTATGATGAGTGTCTTTACTTAACAGTCCTTTTTCCATTAGCTTTTCACAAACATCCCTTGCTCCAACCACTTTTGGGTTCATATCCAACCCAATAAAAAGCCCCTTTCCCCTTACATCTTGCACCAACGCAGTATCTAAACCACTAACTATACGTCTAAGACCTGCCATGAAATAGTCTCCCATTTCCTGAGAGCGTTCCGACAATTTTTCTTCGACTATAATATCTAGTGCCTCTTTTGCCACAGACGCCGCCAAGGGATATCCGCCAAAAGTACTACCGTGATCTCCTGGGGTAAAAACTGACATCAAATCATTATTAGCGAGAAATAACGAGACGGGAAGCAGGCCTCCACCTAGGGCCTTGCCTAAAATCAAACCATCGGGCTGTATTCTTTCATGCTGATAGGCCATTAGTTTTCCCGTTCGACCAAGCCCACATTGCACTTCATCGCAAATCAATAACACTTGGTTCTTTCCACAGAGATCGGCACATTTCTGCAAATAACCTTCTGGCGGTACAATAATACCGCCTTCGCCCTGAATCGGTTCCACTAAAAAAGCCGCGGTATTGGGAGAGATCGCCTTTTCTAACGCCTCAAAATCTCCGAATGGAACTTGCTTGAGGCCAGCAGGAAATGGCCCAAAACCGTTGCGATATTGATCTTCTGTAGACAGACCGACAATGGCGATAGTTCGACCATGAAAATTCCCCTCACAGGCAATAATTTCAGCCTGACCTTGCGCGACACCTTTTCGAGTGTAGGCCCATTTTCTCGCGGCCTTGAGAGCCGTTTCTACCGCCTCGGCTCCAGTATTCATTGGCAGCGCTTTTTCGAAATCCGTGAGATCACACGCCCTTTTTAGAAAGCTGCCCAGTACCGTAGAATAATAAGCCCGAGAAACAACGCCTAACTTTGCCGCTTGATTTTGTAGCACCTTGACCAATCGCGGATGGCAGTGCCCATGACTTACGGCTGAATATGCGCTCATCATATCCAGGTAACGCTTACCGTTTTCGTCCCAGACATACACACCTTCACCGCGTTCAATTGCCACGGGTAACGGTGCATAATTTTCCGCACCATAGGTATTTTCCAGCGCAATTGATTTAGACATCATTAACCTCCGTTGTTTTTAAGATTCAATGCAAAAGCGAGTGAATTAATTTCGAAGCCACAGCAGCGGTACGCCCATCACAATCAAAATCCGGATTGAGCTCAGCGATTTCAATAGCCTTCAATTTTTCACTATAAGGAAGTGATCGTAATACGGATAAGAGTTCATCCACGATCAGGCCATCGGGTTCGGGTACGGATACACCAGGCGCGTCAATAGGATCCAATGCATCCAAATCAATACTGACTCCGAATCCGGTGGGACAAGAAGACACTTTCTTATAGGCCAGAGACAAGACTCGCGGTAAACCTAATTGATTCACCTGCTCCATCGTGTAGAAACTCACGCCTTTCTCTCTCAGCAGCTGCAGCTCCATTGATTCATAGCTCCTCACTCCCACCAAACAAGTATGCTGCGGTGAGAATACAGATCCGTGATGACCCCGCCCCAGCAATCGAGCCCCTCCTGCACCCAACAAACACGCTACCGGCATACCATGGATATTGCCACTGGCACTGGATACCGGTGTATGTGAATCCATATGCGCATCAATCCATAACATGCCCACCGCCCCACGCTGCGCTTGCGCCACGCCGGACCAAGTGCCAATAGCGCAAGAATGATCGCCACCAATAACAACAGGGAAATGTTGATGACTTATAATTTTTCGGACACGCTCTCTCAGCCTTCGACTATAACCACGCACTAAAGCGGTATTCGAAGATGAACCCAACAGGTGTTCCTGTTCGATGCCATTCCAATGGATATGATGCTGCGACGACTGCTGCAGCGCGACGAAGGCTTTGCTCCTAAAAAAATCAGGCCCCTGTCGGCAACCACGATGCTTGCCACCCACACTACAGGCAGCACCTACGATTTCAATATTCATGAATAAAGTATAGCTGGGAGAGAGGAGGTAGGGAGATAACGAAGCGACACCGAACGGTATCAAAAATGATAATACTCTGATTTAAAACTAATTAAGCACCGAATCGTAAGCAATAAAATCAATCATTGCACCCTGCTCAACCGTGCCGCCTATAGGCAATATAGCGAATCCATCCCCCCAAGCCGCAGAGGCCAATACGCCCGAGCTTTGATTTGGATAAATCACAACTCGGGTTTCACCTAATTCATCCACTTCCATTTTCGCCCGTAAATACTCTTGTCGAGTCCCTGGCTTTTTAATCGCAAACCCCGCCTTGACCTTTAGCTTCATGGGATGCCATTGATTGCTACCTTGCAGCTTCAATAAATAGGGACGAGCAATGATGCAATAAGTCACAAACACGGCAGCTGGATTACCCGGCAACCCCAAAAACGGTACTCCCTTTACGTCTCCAAAAGCTAAAGGTTTACCCGGCTTAATCGCCAATTTCCACAGACGTAATGACCCGAGTTTTTCAACCGCGCTCTTAACATAATCCTCTTCGCCCACAGACACACCACCGCATGACACGATGCAATCGGCCTTCTGCGAACCTTCAGTTAAGGCTAATTCCGTCTCTTCGGCAGTATCACCCACTACACCCAAATCGACTAATTCAAACCCCTTCCCTTTGACTAACCCCGTTAACGTATAGCGATTGGAATTAAAAATTTGTCCCTTTTCTAACCCATGGCCCGGATCTATCAACTCATCACCGGTGGATAAAATTGCGATTTTCAGTCTCCGAAAAACCGGAATAGTGGCGATACCCACGGATGCGAGTAGACCTAAATCCTGTGCCCGCAACTTTTTGCCTTTAGCGACCACTACAGAATCTTTTCGAATATCTTGTCCTTTTGGTCGAATGTGTTCGCCTAGCATCGGCTTTGCAGAAAAACTCACTCGGCCCTCAATCACTCCGCCCTTAATCACCTGGGCACTTTCTTGCATTACAATCGCATCAGCGCCTTGCGGTACTTCAGCTCCTGTGAAAATCCGAGCAACTGACTTTGATTCTAGATCCATCGGAGCGCAGCCTGCAGGAATACGCTGGCTAATCGGAAGAGTCACTACATCATTGCTATCAGAACTAAGAATGTTAGAACCAGGGTTATCAAAATCCGCAATACAAACAGCGTAGCCATCCATCGCGCTATTATCGGCGGGTGGCACGTCCACCAACGAAATTTGGTTTTTTGCTAGCACTCGACCCAGCGCATTCGCCAAGGAAACCATCTCAACATCCACGATAGGTGAAACCGACTCTAGCAGTTGATTCAACGCATCTGCTACCGGTGTTAATCCAGGTCTACCATTACTTACCAACACAGCTCTCCTTCATTCAGATAACGACATTCATAGGGTAACGAAGGTCAAAGATTTACCCGCGCGATTCACATTCTTTGCTATCCTCTATTCGATGGGCCGTCACTAGCCCAACAAAGTTACAAGGTTTGTGGCGTGAATCAAGCTGCTCTTTGATAATATGCTGCCAACCTGTGCGGCAGGCGTTTGTCGAACCGGGCATGCAAAAAATCACTTTATTATTAGCAATACCGGCAATGGCTCGTGATTGGATAGTGGAGGTACCGATATCATCATGAGAAACGGCGCGAAACAGTTCCCCAAAACCTGTAACGTCTTTATCAAACAACGGCGACAATGCTTCGGGGGTACTATCTCTGCCCGAAAATCCGGTTCCTCCCGTCACTAACACAATCTCCACTACGGTATCCGCAATCCAATTGGAAACCACAGAACGCATTTGGTAAACATCATCAATGACAATGGTTTTAGCTGCGAGCTTATGACCAGCTTCTTGCAACGATTCCACTAAATGCTGACCCGACGTATCCGTTTCTTCAGTGCGAGTATCCGATACAGTTAACACTGCAATATTTAAAGGAACAAAATTGGTTGTATCAACGTGACCCATAAATTCACCTCTTACATTTTTGAATACAAATACTGTTTTAAAAACTAACAGAGTTGAAAACTGAAAGTGTCAAATGACATGACTGAACGAGAATCCGTCACTAAAAAGAAATACAAACTAAAGGAAATAAAACTAACCACCGGTAGTATTCATAAAGCGCACGATTTGAGGCTCGTCTGACAGATCGAAATAATGTTTCTCTGGCTTTAGATCCATTGATTTGATAATGGCATCTTTCAGTTTATCCATATCACCAGGGTGGGCTCGAACCAACGCCCTCAAATCCACAGAATGCTCATTCCCAAGGCACAATAACAACCGACCCTCAGCCGTCACACGAACCCGATTGCAGGTACTGCAAAAGTTATGACTATGAGGGGATATAAATCCGATACGAGTTTTCCCACCTGACTGCAAACGATAATATCGTGAAGGGCCGCTAGTGGTGTCAGAACTGGACATCAATGGGTAACGAGCCTCTATCACCTTGATGATTGCCTCACTGGACATATAGGATTCCTCCCTGGAATGCTCATCTATATATCCCAATGGCATTTCTTCAATAAAGGATATATCGATTCCCTTGGCAATAACGAATTCAACCAAATCTATAATTTCATCGTCATTTCGGCCTTTCAGTATCACAGCGTTCAGTTTTATTTTTTCAAAACCCGCCTGAATGGCAGACTCGATTCCCAGTAAGACTTTGTCCAGAGACCCGGTTCGCGTTAGCTGACGAAACCGCTCTACATTTAGACTGTCTAAACTAATATTAATACGCTTAACGCCAGCCTCCCGCAAAGGCACCGCAAACTTAGTAAGCTGGGAACCGTTGGTAGTGAGAACAAGCTCATCTAATCCATCCAACTTGCCTAACTTATCCACCAGGGAAATCATATTTTTGCGAACTAAGGGTTCACCGCCGGTTAAGCGAATTTTAGAAACACCCAACTCCACGAACGCTTGAGCGATCCACTCAATTTCTTCCAGGCTAAGAATCTGCTCTCGAGGAAGAAACGTCATTTCTTCACTCATGCAATAGACACAGCGAAAATCGCATCTATCAGTTAAAGAAATGCGGACGTAATTCACTTCACGCTGAAAGCGATCCACTAATGCCGACATGGGTTTTTTCATGGCAGTCTCGTTTTTGGAAGCCGCACGCTGAGAGGGTATGGATGTAGGAGGTGTTTTCGTATGCATACTCTTGAAATCAATGTAATGAAACAAAATCCTAGAGTAATCGGCAATCGTGGATAGATAAGCCGAAAATCACCCGTCTAGAGTATCTAAATTTCACTTAAATTGCACCTGTCGGAGGGATTACAAATGACCTCTATCATGATTCTCTATGCTGTAATCACTGACTTTTCACGCCAAAACAAACATTCAGAACAATCCCGAAAGCAGCAGGCTTTTCGCCTCAATACCCACCGTCAATCAAGCTTACCTGCTGAATGCCTTACATAAAGTAACCCAGCGCTCTATGGCTAAACTTTGGTATTTCTGTTTATGCAGCACGAAATAGAATTGCCTTTTAAAATTACGCTGAGGTACATTGAGCTGAATTAATGAACGCCGTCTAAATGCCTCTTTAAGCACAACCTGAGATAGGCACCCTATCCCTAAGTCAGCCTCAACTGCGCGTTTAATGGCTTCGGTGTGCTGTAATTCCAAAGCCACATTGAGATCAGGCAGAATGCCATGCATCGCCCGATCGAACGTTTGTCTCGTACCCGAGCCCGACTCTCGCAATATCCAAGCGGCTGCTAATAAATCTTTTTTCTTCAAACCCGCTTTATCGACATAGGCATGCGTCGAAGAACAAAATACAACCAACTCATCATCGCACCAAGGGGTTACATCCATATCCGGATGCTGCCACTCCCCTTCGATAAGCCCAATATCAAGCTCGAAATTTAAGACTTTTTGCGCGATATCCTCCGTATTGGCAACGGTTAACACCACCCTATCGCCAGGAAATTTTTCCATATATTGCGCCATAATGCCCACAGCGATGTAATTGCCGATCGTTAGAGTCGCACCGACTTTGAGGTCACCGCAGCCAACCTGCCCCGTTAACACCGACTCTAGCTCTATAGCCTGCTGCATCAATGCTTCCGCCTTTGGTCGCACGCCTCTTCCAAAGGCGTTGAGTTGCAACTTTTTCCCTACTCGATCAAATAATTGAATATCAAATTGGGATTCAAATTCACTTAAGGCGCTACTTGCCGCCGACTGGGACATGGATAGCTGACTGGCAGCTTTCGTAATATTCTCCTCATTGGCGGTCGCTAAAAACACTTCCAACTGTCGCAGGCTATATCTCATGTATCACCTCATTAGCCATCCCATCTACCGAAAAATCGATAGATCTACAATCTATAAAATATAATCTATTTATTAGATTATCTATATCTATTTAACCTGTTTTACCGATATAGCAGCTTTGCGGTACAGTGTCTGCAATCACTCATTCAAGGTGGATATCATGGCCAGCTTCATTAAAGAACAAGTCACCAGCGTCACTCATTGGAACGAGACCCTATTCAGCTTTAAAACCAGCCGAGATCCGTCCTTTCGCTTTAAGAATGGCCATTTCATCATGATGGGGATAGAGCTAGAAGGGCGTCCATTACTTAGAGCCTACAGTATTGCCAGTGCTAATTACGAAGAAGAATTAGAGTTCTTCAGCATTAAGGTTCCCAATGGCCCACTCACGTCACAATTACAGCGCATAAAAATCGGAGACGAGATTCTACTCAGCAAAAAACCCACAGGTACTTTGTTGCAAGAAAACTTACTACCGGGAAAAAACCTATACCTTCTCAGCACCGGAACGGGTTTAGCACCCTTTATCAGCATCATCAAAGACCCAGAAGTTTACGACCAATATGAGCGCATCATCCTCGTCCATGGCGTACGCTACGTATCAGAGTTAGCGTATAAAGATATTATCTCGGAACGCCTGCCCAACAATGAATTTTTTGGCGACGAGGTGCGAAACAAATTGACCTATTACCCTTCAGTCACACGAGAAGACTACGTCAATACCGGTCGTATCACAGAACTAATGATATCCGGAAAGCTCACTCAGGATATTGGCTTACCGGACTTCAATGTGAAGACAGATCGTTTTATGCTTTGCGGTAGTACTGCCATGTTAAAAGACTGCTGCGAGATTCTTAATGATCTCGGCTTTGCCGAAGCCCGACGCGGGAATCAAGGCCACTACGTGATAGAGCGCGCCTTTGTTGGATGATAATTAGAGTTGGATGATAATTAGCGCTGGATAATAAGTATTGTTGGGCGATGAATGATGTCGAGCAATAAAGAGAAAGAGGAGATTAAGACCCCCGTCTTTCCTCCTCTTTGACTTGATCCCAACACTCATCAAGACGCTCTAAATTCACATCACCTATTTTCTCATCATCACTTGTCAATATATCTTCAACGCGATTCAGTCGTCGAACGAATTTATTATTCGTACTACGCAAAGCATCCTCGGCATCAATTTTCATATGGCGGCACAAATTAATACAGCAAAATAAGACATCGCCGATTTCACCCATCACTGCGTCGCGGCTATGCTCTTCTTCGATCGCCTCATTCAGCTCGGCGACTTCTTCATTCACCTTAGCCAACACCGGTTTTAGATCACTCCAATCAAAACCAAACTGCGCCGCTTTCTTTTGTAATTTAAGTGCTCTTAACATGGGCGCCATGGCCGTGGGGACATCATCGAGAATATGAGATGGCACATCTGAATCCTTTTCATTTGTCTTAGCCTTCTCACTCAACTTTTCTTGTGCTTTCACCTTATTCCAATTTTCAGCCACCTGCTCTTCTGTCACCACCGTTCCCGGTTTAATTCGGCTCTCTGCGGACCCGTCAGGAAACACGTGAGGGTGCCGGCGCAACAGCTTTTGATTCAGCATCTGAACAATTTCATCAAAATCGAAATGGGAAGCCTCCTTACCTATCTGCGCATAGAGCATCACTTGCAACAAGAGGTCACCGACTTCTTCGCCCAGGTGTTGGTGATCTTTTTTTTCAATTGCATCCACCACTTCATAGGCTTCTTCAATGGTATAGGGCGCAATGGTCTCGTAAGTTTGCTTTACATCCCAAGGACATCCCGTTTCAGGATCTCTCAGACGTTCAATAATATAAAGCAATTTATCAATTGGCTTGTTAGAATTCATAGGATACATCTCAAGACGAATAGGTACGTCGCACTTCAATAATATTACGAAGTTGATTGATTCGACCCAACACGCGACCCAACTCATCCAAACTGTTAGTTTCAACGGTCAATCGAATATCCACGGTGTATTCGCTTTTTGTGGATGCGCTATTGACGTTAATAATGTTGACACTTTCACTCGTCAATATATTCATGATATCGCGTAACAGCCCGTGCCGATCATAAGCTTGAATATAGACATCCACGGGATAGACGTTATCACGAGAGCTGTTCCAATCCACAACAATAACGCGTTTCGGCTCATCCAGTTTAAGGCGCAACAACTCAATACAATCATCGCGATGCACAGTCACGCCACGACCCTGAGAGATATAGCCTAATACTGGATCCCCAGGAACAGGCTTACAACATCCTGCAATCTGTGTCATCAGATTACCGACACCTTCAATTTCAATATCACTGCTATTATGATCGTGCCGAGCACTCCTACCTTCAAAGGAATCCTTTTTCGATTCCTCTTGTTGCTCTTGTTGTTGCCAGGCATCCGTTTCTTGCAAGGCATTGAGCACTTGAGAAACGCGCAGATCACTGGCACCGACGGCGACATACACATCTTCTACCGCTTTCAGGTTCAACAACGGTGCTACCTTTTTCCAATCAATACCCGCAATGCCCAAACGATGGAATTCTTTAATTAAGATGCTGCGACCTTCACTTAAGTTCTTATCTCGATCTTGCTGTTTAAACCAATGTTGTATATTGGCTTTGGCTCGAGAACTTTGCGTATAACCCAAGGTAGAATTAAGCCAATCTCGACTTGGGCCACCTTCTTTAGCCGTGATCACCTCCACTTGCTCACCGGTGGTCAACGTGTAATTCAGAGGAACGATGCGTCCATTCACCTTCGCGCCTCGACAGCGATGGCCCACCTCGGTGTGAATACTGTAGGCAAAATCCAGCGGCGTCACGCCCGCAGCCATATCAACTACATGCCCGTCAGGTGTGAATACGTAAACGCGCTCATCTATTACGTCATGACGAAACTGCGCCACAATATCACTCACACCTGAATCACCTAACTCTTCCTGCCATTCAAGTACTTGCCTTAACCAAGCAATCTTATCTTCATAACTACTACCGGATTCACTGGCAGACTCTTCTTTATAATGCCAATGTGCACAAACTCCCAATTCAGCCTCATCATGCATTTCACCCGTACGGATCTGCACTTCTAACACCTTCGCCTGGGGACCAATAACAGCCGTGTGTAAAGACCGATATCCGTTTTCCTTGGGTGTCGCAATATAATCATCAAACTCTCGCGGGACATGCTGCCACATACCGTGAATTATCCCTAAAGCCGCATAACAATCTCGAACGGTAGGCACCAATACTCGCACTGCGCGAATATCATATATCTGATAAAAATCCACATTCTTGCGCTGCATTTTGCGCCAAATACTATAAATGTGTTTAGCCCGACCATTCACATCAGCCTCAATGCCAGCGGCACCGAGCACGGTAATCAATCGCTCCGTGACATCTTCAATATAATCTTGTCGATCAAGACGCTTTTCATCTAACTGCCTGGCGACTTCTTTATAGGCGTCTTCTTGTAAATAGCGGAAAGACAAGTCCTCCAATTCCCACTTGATATGGCCAATACCCAAACGATGGGCAAGAGGAGCATAAATATCAAAAACCTCCTGGGCAACTCGCTTCTGCTTGTCATAGGAGGCATCTCGTAGCGCTCGAATTGCACAGGTCCGTTCAGCTAATTTTATTAGCGCCACACGCACATCATCAACCATCGCCACTAGCATTTTACGCAAGTTATCTAACTGCTTAATGCTCTGACCCAGCACCACCTTATTAGTAGGATTAATGAAACTACTAATAGCGGCCATACGCAGTACGCCTTCTATCAGTAAAGATATGGTATCACCAAATTGCTCTTTGACTGTTTCTATCGGTAACTTGCCTTCACGCACCGCTCGATACAAAACGGCAGTAATCAATGTCTCATGATCCAAACGCAAATCTGCGAGAATTTGCGCCATTTCTAAACCCGTTTCAAAGCTGCTTGTGGTATGAGCCCACGCATTTTCCGACGCTTCCGACTCCTTCTCGGCTTGCTGAGCTAAATGACAGGCGCGCTGTAATACAGCGACATCAGAATAGTCACCATTGGACTGAATATGTTCAATCCACGACGATATATCAATAGAACCATCATCCAATAATGGATGGTCCTCGCGCACTTTTACCATGTACAGTTCCTAACGACTCTAGCCGATCGCATCAATTTTTTTTACTCGTTTTTCTAATTAACAAACTGCGATTCTACTTCTCATCTACTTTTCAAATAGAGCAATGGATTCCACATGCGCTGTATGAGGAAACATATCCATGACTCCCGCCTTCACTAACCGGTAACCCTGTTTTACTAACTCACCGGCATCTCGCGCCAAGGTCGCCGGGTTACAAGAAACATAGACAATTTTATTGGCATTAAATTTCGGTAATAACGCAATAATATCCAACGCGCCTGATCGAGGAGGATCAATCAAAATTTTATCAAAACCTTTTTTTGCCCAAGCTTCCTGGCTCATGTCTTTGGTTAAATCTGCACTAAAAAAATCAACATTTGTTAAACCATTAGCGACCGCATTCTCACGGCCACGTTCCACCATTTCTTCGCTTCCTTCGACTCCCACCACTTCCTGACAATATTTCGCCAAAGGCAGAGTAAAATTCCCTAAACCGCAAAACAAATCCAGCACTCGATCTTCAGGAGATAGGTCCATTAATTCCAACGCGCGATCAATCATCTGCAAATTAATCTCACTGTTCACCTGGGTGAAATCCATAGGGTGAAATCCATAAGCCAATCCATGAGCGGGTACTTGATAATGTAATCGCGAAGGCGAATCTTCTGGCCATATTTTAACGACTGTCTTTGGGCCACCTGATTGTAAGTAAAGATGGAAGATGTGTTCTTGGCAAAACTGTACCAGAAGCCTTAAATCCTCAGAGGATAACGGCTCTAGATGCCTGAAAACCAAAGCTATTTCAGTATCACCCAGTGCCACTTCAATCTGCGGTATCTTGTCATTAATCGATAACTTCGCTATCAAATCGCCTAATTCCGCTAATTTCTGCCCCACACGCACATCGAGCACAGGACAACTTTGAATATCGGCAACAAAGGAATTACGCTTCTCCCTAAATCCGACTAAGACACCCCCCTTCTTAGGGACGTTCTTGACAGCCAATCTAGCCTTACGACGATAACCTAATTGAGGGCCTACCAATGGAGGCAAATATTCGTCGACTGCCACCGCGCCGAAATGAGTCAACTGCTCTTCTAGCACAGACTGCTTCATGTTTATCTGAGCAACCGTATCCATATGCTGTAAATTGCATCCCCCGCAAATAGCGCTATGGCTGCAAGGAGCTTCCACACGATCCGCTGAAGCTTCTAGAACTTGATGCAGTTTTCCCTCATCAAATTTACTGCGCCGATCGGTATAGGTAAATTCCACTTTTTCCAATGGCAATGCTCCATCAATAAAAATGGTTTTGCCATCAACCTGTGCAATCCCTCTCCCATCATGACTAAGGGATTTTATGTCAACCATCACCGGATCAGCCGGCAGCGCTTTTCGTCTACGCCTGCGAGTCTTCGCCATATTTACTATTTCTCAATCAGAAAGGATTGGTAAGGATACTGAGGTAAAGCCGCTAAACTTTAGCCGTCTGCCATACCTCTAAAAATTCGTGGAAGTGGGGTTCAGTTTGTTCTTTCAGGTAATTCTTAAGTTCATCAATTTCTGCTTCATAGCCATCGGGCAACAAATCCCCTTTCATCAGTAAAAACCGAAGATACACAAGGTAGGTATTTAGTACGTCAGTTTCGCAATAATCCCGTATCGCTTTGATGCCGCCACCATGAAAAGTTTCCCACACCTTTGCACCACTCATCCCCATTTTACCGGGAAACCCCAATAGGGATGCCATTTGATCTAACGGAACATTGGCTCTTGGAGAGAAGCTCGCCAAGACATCCATCAAATCCGTATGACGCGCATGATATCGACTCTGATAATTATTCCAGCGGTACGACTGATCACTCTCACCCGTTTCCCAATAACGCTGTGCCGTAATTTTATGCAACATAGCGCGATAGTGCAGAACCGGCAGATCAAACCCCCCACCGTTCCAGGAAACGATGGTCGGCGTGTATCGCTCAATACCGGCAAAGAAGCGCTCTATCAACTCCTTTTCAGTGGATTCCTCACTGCCCAAAGACCAAACTTTCAAGCGATCAGCGGATTTCAAAACAACGGAAATGGCCACAATGCGTTGTAGATGCAGCCTAAGAAACTCGTGACCCACTTCATCCCGGCGCACGGTAAACATGGCATTGGCCACATCACTGTCACTCAGATCATCACCTAGCTCCAGCACCCTTCGTCCACCGTCAGTATCGGGAACGGTTTCAATATCGAAAACAAATATATTCATAGGGGCAGCCCAAAATAGCATATGCCGAATTGGCGTTCGGTTGATTAAAGCTTTCAATTAATTACAACAAGCAATTAATTACAACAAGCGATTAGCTAAAACAAGCAATTAGCTGGAACGAACAATCAGCTAAAAACACCTGTTGATAAATAGCGATCACCACGGTCACAAACGATAGCAACTATCACCGCATTTTCCACTTCTTCTGACAATCTCAATGCACCGGCCACCGCCCCGCCTGACGAAACACCACAAAAGATGCCTTCACGTGTGGCCATATCTCGCATGGTCCGCTCAGCGGTAATTTGATCCATATCGATAATTCGATCTACTCGGGTATCATCAAAAATACTCGGCAAATACGCTTTAGACCAACGCCGAATACCCGGAATCGAGGCACCGTCGATAGGCTGTAGTCCAAGAATTTCGATTTCTGAATTCTGCTCTTTAAAGTAACGGGAACAACCCATTATGGTTCCCGTGGTACCCATAGAACTAATGAAATGGGTAATACCACCCTCGGTATCTCGCCAAATTTCCGGAGCTGTTGTTTCATAATGTGACAACGGGTTATCTTGATTTCCAAACTGATCGAGAACGACACCTTCCCCTTTACGCTCCATCTCTTCAGCCAAGTCTCGAGCGCCCTCCATACCTTGCTCTTTAGTCACCAAGACCAATTCCGCCCCGTAAGCGGCCATCGCATCTCGACGCTCTTGACTCATGCTGTCAGGCATAATTAACACCATTCGATAGCCCTTGATAGCGGCGGCCATCGCCAGTGCGATACCTGTATTACCACTGGTCGCTTCAATCAACGTATCACCGGGTTTGATATCACCGCGCTTTTCAGCTCGCAATATCATGCTCAAAGCAGGTCTATCTTTTACGGAGCCAGCGGGATTATTGCCCTCTAGCTTTACCAAAATAGTATTACTGGTATCCCCTGGTAGACGCTGTAAACGAACCAAGGGTGTATTGCCGACAAAACTTTCAATAGTAGGATATTTCATAGCGACGCATTGTACCCAATTTGAAGGCCAGCACCAATTACCATATTGACATGGTGTTATAACTCAATAACATAAGACAACGACTCAGAGAGTCACTAAACTCATTTCTCGGCTCACTTTCCTCTGTTCCGATATTAGTTAACCACTACGCTTCTGTTCCCATAACAGTCACGAGAAATCAAAACGACCTGAACATAAAAAAGGGTTTTCAATGTTTCACTGGGGATTAAAAACCAAAGTTTTAATACTGACGCTCGTACCTACACTCATCATTGCCGTGATGCTGGGCAGTTTTTTCATCAACACTCGCCTAGACGAACTTAATGAAACAGTGAAAGAACGCGGTTATCTCACGATTCAAAAGTTTCTACCCGTAATACATCGGCAGTTGGCAGCGGGTGATTTCGATTCATTACAGAAAATTTCAAATCGAATATTAGAAGAAGCGGATGTTCGCGCAGTGTCTATCATCGGAAACAGCGGTCGGCATCTATCACATTCAGGCCCAACAATGTGGCCCAAACGTGAAGACCACGTACTGTCATCGCTGCCTAATAATCCGCAAATGCATGCTACCAGTGACTCCTTGCGCTTTATTGTTCCCGTCACCCGTGTCGACCCTCTCGGCCTGCACCTGATGCCTGCCTCCCACCCTAGCGAAATCAATAACCTCGAATTTGGTAGCGATATTGCCACTTCTTCCGATGACTTTTTTGTCGAAAACTCCAAACGTTATTTGGGCTGGATCGAACTGGAGATATCATTTGTAAACACCACAATCAAAAAATATCAACTGGCTTTCGCCAGCGGCTTAATTGTACTTATTGGCCTTCTCATCAATGCCTTTCTCGCACTGAGAATGAGTAAAGAAGTTACCGAACCTTTGATGAAAATCATCAGTGCTGTTAATCGCATTAAGAACGGGGAATTCGATACTCGAGTACATACCCGTTCTTCAGGCGAATTACACGCTCTGGAGACGGGTATTAACAAGATGGCTGAAACCTTGAAGGCGGGCAATGAAGAACTGCAACAGAGTGTCGACCAGGCCACTGAAGACTTACGGGAAACCCTTGAAACAATTGAAATACAAAATATTGAATTAGATTTAGCAAGAAAAGAGGCTCTAGAAGGGAGTCGCATTAAATCTGAATTCCTGGCCAATATGAGTCACGAAATCCGAACGCCCTTAAACGGCATTGTTGGATTCACCAATTTACTCTTAAAAACGGCCCTTAATTCTCGCCAGCGAGACTATCTCAACACCATTCAAACTAGCTCCGCCAGTCTACTGGCAATCATCAATGACATACTCGACTTTTCAAAAATAGAAGCCGGCAAGCTAGTACTCGATCACGTGCCGTTTAATTTGCAGGAAATCATTGAAGAAGTTCTCACTATGCTCGCACCTTTAGCCCACGACAAAAATCTCGAACAGATCTCTCTCGTCTATTCTGATGTTCCTATCCACTACATTGGCGACCCTCTCAGAATCAAACAAATTCTCATCAACTTAGTTAACAATGCGATTAAATTTACGGAGACCGGTAATATTATTTTACGGGTAATGCTGGAACGCAGCTCAGACCAAAAAGCCGTGGTCAAAATTTCCGTCAGCGATACGGGTATCGGCCTCTCCAAGGAAGACCAAAGCGCTATCTTTCATGCCTTTAGTCAGGCTGACACATCCGCCGCTCGTCGATTTGGCGGAACGGGCTTAGGACTGGTCATTTCAAAACATCTCGTCAAACATATGAAAGGGGATATCGGACTGGAAAGTGAACTGGGACTAGGTTCTACTTTTTGGTTTACCGTACGTTTGGATATCAATTCACACGACGTAGACGTCCTGGACTTTCAAAGCCTAAGAGGCTCACGTATTGGATTATTTGATAGCAACCCTATTGCAAAGTTGGCGGTCAAACACTTGCTGGAATCCTGGCAAATCAATGTTATAGAAATAGAACAATTAGATGATGTCGAAACTCAGGTCTCAAATGCAAGTTTAGACGGCAACACTTTAGATTGCGTTCTATTCGGACTCCACCCTAACAAAATTCCAGACCACGATCTTCCACACATAATTGAAAGCATTGGAAAGCAATTCAATTGCAGGTCTCTGATACTCGCCGGTACCTCAGAGCAAACACAGGAACAAATCGAATTAGAGCGTTTAGCCTTTGCTTATATTGCGAAACCCATTTGTCACAACAAACTACTCAATGCCCTCACCAATTTACTGGCCGGTCCGTTCAGTAGAAAGTTGATGGAAAGCGCCCCCCTATCACTACACTTTACAGAAGAGAAGTCGCCGTTGACAATATTGGCGGTAGACGATAATCCTGCCAATTTAAAATTACTCTGCGCGCTGCTAGAAGACCTTAATATAAAAGTTTACTCCTGCAATAACGGGCAGCAAGCTCTAAATCAAGTAGAGACAATTAAATTCGACCTTATCCTAATGGATATACAAATGCCCGTTATGGATGGAATTGAAACCACACACCACATTCGAACCTTAGAAAACCCCCGACAACGTACACCTATCGTCGCAGTAACGGCACACGCACTTTCCAATGAAAAACAAAAATTACTCCGCTCAGGCATGGATGACTACATCACAAAACCGATTAGTGAGAAACAACTCACACATATCATTTATAAATTTACCGGTGTTGATCTATCCTCACACATTCAAGAGACCAATCAACATTCTAGTTATTCAGAATCAACAACTCCACAACCTACAAATCAACAAGCCACAACGTCAATCACCAACACTGCGGAATTTAAATTGGTGGATAAACAAGAAAGCTTAATGCTAGCCAACGGCAAACAAGACTTGGCTGACGATCTTTTATATATGCTGTTATCGGGGCTTAATGAAGAAAGATCAGCCATCCAATCTGCTTTCACTAATAATGATTACGAACTCATGCTCGAAAAAGTACATCGACTGCATGGCGCAACAAAATACGTCGGCGTACCGCAACTTAGGCAAGCGACACACAGTGTAGAAACATTTATTAAAAAGTCGCAGCTGGAAGAATTGGAAGATGCCACTCTCAATTTACTTTCACAAATAGATCAGCTAACCGAATGGCGGGATCAGAATCATCCCATTAAATCTTAATTTTTTGAATATCAACCAAATTGAATTTTGAATCGACTAAACAATCACGGATATAAAACTAGCGCGATTTCGCCACTTTATTCAAACCACCTATCCTTCGCGCGCTCATCCCACATGGTTCGCGCCATCTCTATCGCCGTAGTCGTATCATCAGCTCGCCCTATGGTCATAAGGCCTATGGCTGCCGTTCCGATAACGGCTAATTCACCATATTGATTTTCTGCTTCATCTCGCCATACTTTAGGCAATTCATCGAGCGCCAAAGTGGTCAATTTTTCTTGTCGATGTGCTTGCATTGCTGGCCACTCTACAATTTGCGGCGCACCACGAACCAACATATGCATTTTAGTTTTAGCTTCTGGCTTTCGTTCAGGCTCACCTCCTTCGCCTTTTAAAACAGCGAAGTTTTCATAACCCAGTTTGATGGCGGTATTCTGATGCAACTCAAGATAGCCTGGATGAAAAATACCTTGCACTACCGCTTTGGCATTAGTGGGATTGAGGTGCCGAACTAACGTATGAACCGGTGAGCGAACGCCAAAATGATAGCGAAGTTCAATAATACGGTGTAACTGTGGCGATATAATTTCTAGTGGTAATAAGGCAAAGTTGGTTTGGCTAACTTTATCCGCAACCGCCTCCCAACTACGGCATACCGGAATATTAATTTCAGCGGCAACCTCATTTAAAAATACGCGCCCCTGAAGATATTTACTGCAACCATGGATAAAAACCGACACTCCATTTTGTGCCAACAAGTTAGCACTCAGAAGCAACCAAGGCAGCTGTTTTTTTTTGCCTGCATAGCAAGGTAAGTCCAACTCGATCGCTGGTAGGTTTTGTGGAAAAACAACATTATCTTTGACTGCTTTTACAAACCCAATCAACTCATCTTCAACCAACTCTTTGACTCGCAGAAGCATCAAAAAGGCTCCCAACTGAACATCATCGACTTGATTGTTAACAATCATCGTCATGGCTTGGTAAGCCTCCTCTTCAGACAATGACCGAGATCCTCGCTTTCCTCTAGCGAGTATCCGAACAAACTGTGCAAAGGGGTGATCGCATTTTTCCGGTTTTGTTGATGTCATGTGAGCTTCCTTTATAAACTCAATACCACAAATGCCACGGCGTAATCGACTTCATCGGAAACACTGACGTTATGACTCTGAATCGAATATTCACTAATGAGTTCAGCGGCTTTGTGTTGAAAAACGAGAGAGGGTTTTCCCACATCGTTGTGGGTCAATCCAATATGGGAATAGGCCAAGCCTTGTCGAAAACCTAATCCAAACGCCTTCGCTGCGGCTTCTTTTATGGCAAAACGTTTCGCTAGAAAGGGGACTTTGTTCTGGCTGCTGGAGTACTCCAGCATTTCTTCTGCAGTCAAAATTCGCTGTGCTAACTTATCACCACTTCGTCCTAACATCTGTTCGATACGCTCTATCTTGACGATGTCGGTACCGATCCCGTATATCCCGCTCATTAAGATTTCATCGCATCATTCATAAGTTTCTTCATATCACTAACAGCCACTTTTAGTCCTGTGGTCAGTGCTCTGGCAATAATCGCATGACCAATATTCAATTCCGTTAATCCAGGGATTTCAGCAATGGCTTCTACATTATGATAATTCAAGCCATGCCCTGCATTCACAATCAATCCACACTCCAGTGCAAACTTAACGCTTTGCTTAATTTTATCCAACTCAACAGACTGCTGCTGAGAGGTGGATGCATCTGCATAATGTCCCGTGTGTATTTCTATTACCGGCGCGCCGCAATCCGCAGCAGCTTGTATTTGTTTAAAATCAGGATCAATAAACAAGGAAGCTTCACAATCAATTCTCGTCAATCTAGCCACGGCGTCTGCGACTCTTTGTTGATGAGCCAATATATCCAGCCCACCTTCTGTAGTCAGTTCTTCTCTTTTTTCCGGCACAAGACAACAGTGTGCAGGCAGTATTGCCTCGGCAAAAGAAAGCATCTCTTCCGTCACTGCCATTTCCAAATTCATTCGCGTTAGCATCAGCGATTTCAAAAGCTGTACATCGCGTTCCTGAATATGCCGACGATCTTCTCTTAAATGCAAGGTGATGCCATCTGCCCCAGCCTCTTCCGCATCCAATGCTGCTTTTACCGGATCGGGATAACGAGTACCACGCGCTTGTCGCAAGGTAGCCACGTGATCTATATTTACGCCTAATAATAATCGATTTACAGATGACACATCTTTCTCCAACTTTGTATTCAACCTGGGTTCTAATATTGGCTCCAGCTGTGATTTCACACTCTGAATTTTCAACTCGGGCCTAAAAACAACTTACGACTTTCCAGGGGTTTGCCGTTTAAGTGTGGGGCTAGTGCCAGTCGCAATAACCTTTTTGCATCTTTCAATACTTTATCATTATCGTAACAGCGCTTGGACAGGGATAACAGACTTTGACCGCTAAAACACAGGCGATTCCAATCCACCGGTATAATACCTTCAACCCACTCGAATCCATGGTGTGCATCAAAGCGATAGGTACCTTCGGGTATAATGGCAGTGACGCCATTGGATTCACATTCTAAACTCAAGCCATATCCCAGCTCTTCCAACAATGCCAATTCAAATTGGCGAAGTTGAATTTCAATATGGGTCTGGCGTAATTGCCCTAGACTACGTTCAGAGCTACTGATTGCCACTGGGTCTAATGACAAGTTCCCGAGAGTTTCTTGGTAAGCATTAAATAAGAAGGGATGACTAACAAAGCGATGAGTCAACCGAACAGTTAGTTCATTAAGATACATTCCACTCAGCAGCGCCTTCCCACTCAGAGGATACGGGGTTTCCCCCAAATCCACATCGCGAACCGATTTAAGATCCGACTTTCCTTTCCAACTCAGCAATATCAAGCGGAAAGGTTGCAGTGCCGCTCGCCATGGACTTTTAGGTCGTCGTGCACCATTGGCTACGGCACTCACTCGACCATGATCTTGCGTAAAGAAATCGATTATCGCACTCGTATCTTTATAAGGCCTACTATGTAGAATATAGGCTGGTTGCAGATCAACTTTCGAATCCATTAGAGATCTCTAAGGGATATTAGCCTTAATCACTAGGTGTCATCGTAGCCAAGACTACGTAACGCCCGGTCATCATCAGCCCATCCACTTTTTACTTTGGTCCATATCCTAAGCATCACTTTGGAATCCAATAGAACTTCGATATCCTTTCTCGCCTCGGTACCGATGGACTTTAAACGTGCCCCGCCCTTACCAATCACAATTCGTTTTTGACCTTCTCTTTCAACCAGAATAAGCGCGTTAATATGCCAGATTTTTCCTTTTTGCTTGAACTCTTCTATCTCGACAGTCAGAGCATAGGGTAGCTCTTGCCCCAATTGGCGCATCACCTTTTCACGAATCATTTCAGCCACCATAAACCGTTCAGAACGATCCGTAATTTGATCCTCCGGAAAGAGATGCGGTCCTAAAGGCAGCTCCTCTACAATAAGCTTTTCCAGTTGATCTACATTGGTGCCGGTCAGTGCAGATATGGGAATGATATCTTTAAATGCGTATTTCTTAGCAAGGGATTCCATATGAGGTAACAGGGTATTTTTATCTTTAATCCAGTCAACCTTATTAACGACCAGCATGACTGGACAAGATACATTTTGCAGCTTTTCGAGAACCATATCATCATCATCGTTCCATTCGATTCTATCCACGACAAAAATGACAACATCTACATCTTGCAAAGCACTGTGCGCCACACGGTTCATATAGCGATTTATTGCTTGGGGTGCCTTCTTATGAAGTCCTGGCGTATCCACGTAAGCAGTTTGAATCTTTCCCTCGGTTTTTATCCCCAGAATCTGATGACGCGTTGTTTGCGGTTTACGAGATGTGATACTGATTTTCTGTTCTAAAATATGATTCAGCAATGTGGACTTGCCCACATTCGGCCTACCTACTATCGCTACGTAACCACTTTTTTCTTGATCATTTGTCATGTTTTTTCAACCCATTCTGTTCTCTTGCTTGCTTCACGCTCTCCTTTTCTTTCGACAGTTTCTTTTCCATAGATAATTGCTGCGTTAATTTTGTCATCATATCGCTAGCCGCAATTTGCTCTGCTTTACGCCGACTCTCTCCGATTCCCTGAGTCATCAATTCACCTTCTTTAACAGAACATGATACGGTAAAGGTTTGATCATGAGCGAGCCCCACGACATCAACGACTTTATAATCAGGTAACGCTATCTTGCGCCCCTGCAGAAACTCCTGCAAAACACTCTTGGGGTCCTTACCAGTATCATCCAAACTTAACTCTGTCAGACGAGATTGAAACCAGTACAGTATTCTTTCACGACAAACATCAAATCCTGAGTCTTCATATATTGCCCCAACTATCGCTTCAAACACATCGGCTAATATCGAATCCCGTCTGAAACCACCACTCTTAAGTTCGCCCGACCCCATCCTCAGATAGTCGCCTAGCTCAAACTCTCTTGAAATAGATGCGAGGGTTTTACCTTGGACTAATTTGGCACGCAAGCGGCTCAACTGCCCTTCACTCGCATCGGGAAATTGGTGAAATAACGCATCTGCAATGACAAAATTGACGATAGAGTCCCCTAAAAACTCCAGTGTTTCATAATTACTTTTATTGCTATAACTGCGATGAGTCATCGCTACTGCAAGCCGATCAGGATCGTTGAAGGTATAACCCAATCGCCTTGATAATCGCGTTAAAGATTCAGTCGGCACCCACATTTACCTCTATAGAATCATTAAAATGAACCACCCCATCGATATCGCCCACTAGAGGAGCCCGTACCTCATATTCAATTCGAACGGTTAATATTCCTCGTTTTTTGGAAATTTTAATATCCTTCTGCTGCATCGTTGTCACACTATTCATATTCATTCGTTTCATAATGGTGATTTTTATTTCTTTCTTCGTTTTCTTTAAGGTATCCACCTCTTCCTCAAGATTTGACAGCACTCTCTTTATTGCAAAGTGATCCATATAAATAGGAAAGAAATTAAAGAATATAATGGCATACCCACCCACCATCAGAATAATAGTCAAAATGGCCCAACCTGATAATCCGCTTTGTCTCTTAGCAAAAGAGGCCTGCATAAGAGACGCATTTTTAAATCCGGTTCTATTATTATTATCCAAATGTTGAGTCCTCATTTGATCACCTTGTTTTTTCAGTTTTACACCCAGGTTAACAATCCACTTAATTTGTTATTCCAATCCCTTATTCTATTAGGCCATTACGCCGAAAACTCGGAATGATGCTTGGCTTATGCATCCAGATGGCGAATGCTTTACCTACCACATTATGCTCAGGCACATATCCCCAGACACGACTATCACGACTGTTGTCTCTATTATCTCCTAGCATAAAATAATTGCCTTCTGGAACGATCCATTCACCACCAAAACGACCAGGTCCAAAATCAGTCCACAATTTATGCTTTACATGGGTTTCTTCCCCATCAGTACTCACCCCATCCAACATTTCTTCATATACCAAGGTCGGGTTTGAGCCACCTAATCGCGCCAAAATTTCTCGATCTACTTTCTTCCCATTGACTGTCAGCTCATTAGCTTGATACCGAATGGTATCGCCAGGCAACCCTATCACTCTCTTAATATAGTTTATTCTTGGGTTTTCTGGATATTTGAACACCATAATATCCCCACGCTCTGGATACCCAAGATCCATTATTTTGGTGCCTATTACGGGCAATCGTAAGCCATAATGAAATTTGTTCACCAAGATATAATCACCCACTTCTAGGGTAGGCAACATGGAGCCAGAGGGAATGGTAAAAGGCTCAACTAAAAAGGATCGAAGTAGCAAAACAATAAACAAGACAGGAAAAAACGATTTCGGATATTCGATCAGTATCGGTTCACGGCTTAATTTATCCACCACCGTTTGATCGCACGACGTGCCTTTTTCACTTTGATATTTTTCTACCGCTTTCTTTCGTTTAGGTTGAAACCAAATTAGATCCATTAAAGCAACAAAACCCGTTACGCTAACCAGTACTACTAATACGAGAGAAAAATCAATATCCATAAAACCTACTATTTATTGGTGAATTTTTTCAAGAGGAGGCAATCAATACACTTCAAACAAAACAGCAGCACTACTTATCCACTTTCAGCACAGCTAAAAATGCTTCCTGCGGTATTTCCACACTGCCTACTTGCTTCATCCGTTTCTTACCTGCCTTTTGCTTTTCCAACAGCTTACGTTTACGTGACACATCACCACCATAACATTTTGCCGTCACATTTTTGCGCAGCGCTTTGACCGTTTCTCGAGAAATCACTTTCCCCCCGATCGCCGCTTGTATCGCTACATCAAACATTTGCCGAGGAATAATTTCTTTCATTTTCTCAACAACGGACCGGCCTCTACTGATTGACTGATCCCGATGACAAATCATCGCCAGTGCATCCACCTTGTCGCCATTAATCAGAATATCCACTCGCACCAAACTAGCGGCTTGAAATCTAGCAAAATGATAATCCAAGGATGCATAGCCTCGGCTGGTAGATTTCAATCGGTCAAAGAAGTCTAGCACCACTTCACTCAATGGTATTTCATAACTGAGCGAAACTTGAGAGCCGACATAAAGCATATTCTTTTGCACGCCACGTCGCTCTACACATAAGGTAATCACACTTCCTAAATACTGCTGCGGTACCAAGATACTGACCGATGCGATAGGCTCACGCATTTCCTCAATCTTATTGATCACTGGCAATTTAGAAGGGCTGTCCACATGGCTTACGCTGCCATCTGTTTGCACTACCTCATAAACGACTGTGGGTGCGGTGGTAATGAGGTCTAAATCATACTCTCTCTCCAAACGCTCCTGAATAATCTCCATATGTAGCATGCCTAAAAACCCACAACGGAACCCAAAGCCTAGGGCGTCAGACGTTTCAGGCTCATAAAAAAGTGACGCATCATTTAGCGTTAGCTTTCCTAAAGCTTCTCTAAAGTTTTCATAATCGTCAGAACTAACGGGGAAAAGACCTGCATAGACTTGCGGCTGAACTTGTTTAAAGCCCTCGAGCGCTTCCACTTCAGCGGTTTTAACATGGGTAATGGTGTCGCCAACCGGAGCGCCATAAATATCCTTAATGCCTGCGACCACAAACCCCACTTCTCCCGCTTGCAATATTCCCGTGTCTGTTCTCTTGGGGGTAAATACGCCTACGATATCAATAGAATGGTGCTGGCCGGTGGACTTCACATAAACTTTATCGCCTTTTTTAAGGACACCGTTCTTTACCCGAACCAGCGACACAACTCCAAGGTAATTATCGAACCAAGAATCAATAATCAGGGCTTGTAGAGGCGCGTCATTGTCACCTATAGGTGCCGGTATATGCAGAACTAATTCTTCCAACAGCTTATCAACACCCACTCCTGTCTTGGCACTGACCTGACAAGCATCTGTGGCTTCAATCCCTATTATTTCTTCAATTTCCTGGGCAACTCGATCTGGGTCTGCTTGGGGTAAATCAATCTTATTGAGAACAGGTAATACTTCCAAGCCTTGTTCAATTGCCGTATAGCAGTTGGCCACTGACTGAGCTTCAACACCCTGCCCCGCATCCACCACCAGTAAAGCACCTTCACAAGCGGCCAGCGATCGTGACACTTCGTAGGAAAAATCCACATGACCTGGCGTATCAATAAAATTCAGTTGATAGATCTCACCATCATTTGCCTTATATTTTAGGGTTACACTTTGGGCCTTAATGGTAATGCCCCTTTCCCGCTCGATGTCCATGGAATCTAAAACCTGAGCATCCATTTCCCTCGCACTGAGACCTCCACACATTTGTATGAATCGGTCTGCTAAAGTGGATTTTCCATGGTCTATGTGGGCAATGATGGAGAAGTTACGAATATGTTTAATGTCTGTCACGTTATTGCTCAATTGGGGTAAATGTCGAGAAAGCAGGGGAATATATCACTACAGGCTTTCATAGCTCAGGGTCTTAGAATAATAGGGGTCTTACAGTAATGACAATTTTCTCAGAATAATTTGTCTTACCATTATAAGATCAAATTCATCGTTGATGAGGCGAAAAATCAAGCCGCGAGTTTACAGTAAAAGCCCCGACGCAGCTATCAACACCTAAGAATCAGCATTACCCTTTATATTCAACACCTTAAAAGCAATCTTAAAGAAGAGTTTTTTGCAAATATTGACTGTAATACAGTTACGAATATACCAACCCATTCTATTCCAGTAGATTTACAGAAACGAACAGATGATTACCGTGTCGATTAACTTGCACAGGCACGCGTTTACCAGCGGGAATCTTCCTAGCAATAGATTTAAAAACGCCCACGGAAGTCACCTTCTGATAATTCAACAATAGAATGACATCCCCCCTTTTAATACCGGACTGGTTTCCTGGCCCCGCCTCAACTCCTGATACCACCACACCATGGCTTAGCCCAAGCTCCCGCAGTCGTTCTTTGGTTAATTCTTCCACTTGTATTCCCAAACGATTAGTCCGAGGTCGTTCCCCATTCACAGAACTTCGAGATACAGCCTCATCTAAAGGCAATTCGCCCACTTTAAGAGAGAGGGTTTTATCCTTTCCTTGTCGAATAATATTGAGTTTCGCTTTTTTGCCTGGCTTAACCCGTCCCACCAAATGCGGCAGATCGGACGCAACAATAATGTCTGTATTATCAAATGTAATAATCACATCTCCCGCCTCGACTCCCGCTTTATCCGCTGGGCCATCGTCCAATACACCGGCCACGAGCGCGCCAGCGCTGCTACTCAAGCCGAAAGACTCCGCCAACCCCATGTCCACATTTTGAATTATCACTCCCAACCAACCACGCGAGACAAATCCATTTCGTTTTATCTGCTCCATGGACTCCATTGCGATATCGATGGGAATCGCAAAAGACAAACCCATGAACCCTCCCGTTCGACTATAGATTTGAGAATTAATGCCGACAACTTCTCCCTCAAGATTAAACAGAGGGCCACCCGAATTACCCGGGTTGATGGCAACATCGGTTTGGATGAAGGGAATATAATTATCGTTAGGTAAGCTGCGACCCATAGCACTGACAATGCCAGCAGTCACCGAATGATCGAATCCATAAGGGGAGCCAATGGCCAACACCCATTCGCCCACTTTGAGAGAAGAAGAACGACCGAGCTTGACTGTCGGCAGGTGACGGGCATCTATCTGTAATAATGCGAGATCACTTCGGGGGTCAGACCCTACCAGCTTTGCCGAATACTCTTTGCGGTTACTTAAGCGCACTACGATCTCATCTGCGCCTTTGACCACATGATGATTCGTTAAAATATAACCGTCTTCAGAAACGATAAAACCTGAACCCAAAGAGTCTCTATCCCTTTGCGGACGACCGTCTCCAAAAAAATGGCGAAAAATATCGGGTACTTGTTGGTTCTGCTGTTCATACTTTTGGGGTTTGCCCTTCTCTCTATGAGTGGTTGAGATATTTACCACCGCGCTAGCGCTTTCCTCTACTAACTGCGTAAAATCAGGTAAGCCCGATATCTTCGCGCGTGCTTGGGCAGGCATCACGACAAACAACAAGAACATCACAAATAGGGATATCGTGCATTTCATAAATGAAATTCTATGATTCACCTTCCACTCCTTAAAGCCGCTAGGTCAATTCAATTAAACGGATAAATATTATTTAGCCTATTTGTATCGGCTGATCGTTTACTCTTGAAACGCAACGCATAACAGCGGGCAGGTAATCGGGGTTGTCTTCATTTCTGCTGGAATGGGTTCGAATAAACCAAGCGCCCACACCGATCCCAACACATGCGCCGAAAGCAGATAAAACATCCTGGTGAAAATTCACAACGGCAGTTAACATTCCAGCCAACCACATACCACCCAATGTTGACAGTAAGGGTACGAGATAGAGCATGAAAGACCCTTTAAAGACGGTGTTCTCAGGCACACCCAGAATAACTTCATCCCCCACCTCAAGCTTTATGTCTGTCGATGCCATCACTTGATGACGGCGACCTTCATAAATTTTGTCTAATACGCTGTGGCCACAACCTTTTTGAGCAGCACAGCTATTACAAGCAGTCTGGCGAACAATCTCAACCCACACCTTGCCTGAATCCAGCGATACGACCGTTCCGGTTTCTTCAATCATGCGAAGCTTCTTTAGTGGTTCGTTGAATTGAATTCAAAATATGCTGTGCCGCCACTTCCGGTAACTCACCGACAATCGTCACTAAGACCGAATCCCCTCCTTCATCAATTTTACGACTAATTGCCACCGTTGGTCCTTTTCTTGTCACTGGAGGTAGTGATTCGATTGATTCATTGGGCTCAAAAAACAAGGTGAATGCATTGAGGCCATCCGAGTACATTAAAGTTTGAATATCAACTTGAGCACTTGAAATACGTCGTATTTTGACATTTGATTGCTTGTAGCCGCTCGGCAGCCAATTCACTTGCCACTCAAGGGGGGGGTCATTTCCAGCTCGCCCCTTCTTTAGACCTAAGGAGTGCGGTGAATTTCCAACTTGCTGAAACTCTTCGAGATCGAGAGTCAAGCCGACTTGTAGCTCCGTATATTGAAATATTTCTAAAGGCTTATTCTCTTGGTTGAGAAGAACGGACTTCAACACTAACCCACTCTCTTTATCGAGCCACAGAATATAACCGTAACGATTTTCATCCTTCGGTATCAACCGTAAACGTTGGGCCTTGCGACCCGCTATTCGGTCATCTCCCGCTAACCGAGCATCATACAAATCCAACAAAGCCTGCCCCATCATTCCCTGTGAAAAAATTCTAGCAGGCAATTTTCGTTCAAAACGATCAACCATTTCACCATCGTGCAGGCATACAACGTCTTTACCATTTCGGATTATTTCTGAGGGTGGGCCATCTAGGTGTATCAATCGCTCCTTCTCTACACCATCAAAAACGCCATGTAGAATTCTGACCGACCTCACGTCATTGCCATTTAGGTAAAAGAACCGACCTTCATAATTTAGGTCCTTAAACGCACCAGTCATTTTTTTTAGCAGGACTTGCGGCGTTATCGTCACTGATTTTCCAGCTGCAACCTCTTCAGCCGAAAGCGCGGGTATCCCTAATATCGATGCAAAAGCCATCGACGCAAAAGCCATTAAAACAAAAACCTTGGCCAGCCACTTCTGAATTAAAATCACAGGAATAGCACAACTTGTTTTTAGCAAACCCATAAGCACCTATTAACCCTACGTTCCCTAATTATCAGACACATTACTCAGATATTTTTTTGCCGAGACAGGCAACTCATTTATCGACATATTCGACAATCGGCGTATCAACAATCGCCATATCAACAACCCGCACGTAAGGCATTAATCCCTGACTCGTATTAAGCGCTGCTTGACTAGTATGGGTCACAAAATAACGATTTAATCGCTGCTGATGCTCTGACGTCAAAGCACGCTTATCCGCTACCGCCTTTGTGAAGGGGCCCTTTGATAACAATTCCAAATTATTGCTCTCAATAAAAGTCGATCGGCTCCTAACACTTTGACCCTGATGACTATTGAATTGCACTACTTGAGGGCCTGTAGCAGATTGAGGACCAACAGGATAGTTTGCTGAGGGGCTTCGCTGAAAAGACTGGGGTGATGAGGACTGGGGATTAGACAAGGTGGAATTAGACGATTGAGCAACTTGCGGTGCTGCCCCTTGGTCAGGTGCATTCTGCAAAGTTTCCCAACCGAAGACAATGGCAAAGGCAACAGAAGCCGCAACAGCGATGTTAGCAACAGGACGCAAAAACATATGCGAGCTCTTCTTGCTGTCAGGTGTTGATGCGATGGGAGCATCCTCAATCTGATAGCTGGGCTCATCCTGAATAGCCTCACTAATGCGAGCTGAAATATCGATCCCCACGGATTCCGGCAGTTCATTTTGCATTGCCGCTTGGATCACGTGATATCGAGACCAGGTTTTTGACAGACAATCTTCAGCGTCTACGTCCGTCTCCTGAAGCACTCTACGCAATTCAAATTCACTGGCTTCACCATCCATCAGTTTAGAAGCCAACTCATTCATCGAAGGATTATGTTTATCTTCGCTCATGGTAATACCCTATTTATCTTCTTGTTTCGTTTTACCCTACTGACCTGTCCGCCTATATCTAAAGACTAGCCTTTTAACTAACTTCTACCTTTTAACTAGCCTCTAACAGCGGCTTAATCTTTTGATCAATTGCCTCTCTCGCTCGAAAAATGCGAGACCTGACGGTACCCACAGGACACTCCATCACTTCAGCAATATCCTCATAACTGAGACCCTCGAATTCTCGAAGTGTCACCGCAGTCCGTAATTCATTGGGTAATTCTCGCAAAGCCTGATGCACCGTTTCTTCAATTTCATCTCTCAGTATTTGCCTCTCCGGTGAGGCCACGTCCCGCAAATTAGTTGCAGTATCGAAATATTGAGCGTCTTCTACATCAATACCTGTTCCTGGCGGTCTTCGACCTCGGCTCACAAGATGATTCTTGGCTGTATTGATCGCAATCCGATAAATCCAGGTGTAAAAAGCGCTATCTCCTCGAAACTTAGGTAACGCTCGATAGGCCTTGATGAAAGCTTCCTGGGTCACATCTAATGCATCTTCATGATTATTAACATATCGCCCTACCAACGAGATAACCCGATGCTGGTACTTCAGCACCAGCAAATCGAATGCTTTCTTATCACCTTTTTGGACACGCTCAACAAGTTGCTGATCGGCTTGCCGCTCGCTCATTCAGTACAACCCCTCAAACTGCCACATCGAATCTGTATCAACTACTTCGTCCTCAACAACCTAGAATTAATAATCAAGAATTAACCACTATCAACCAACAACACTTAAAAACATCTTTTCGATTAGCTGACCGGACTTCAATCTTACCTCAAACGCAGACTTACCCCAAAATACAGTGGTATCAAATAGAGGTCAGACATTTAAGCTGCAAGGAAAACACCACTCCCTTGCGTAACAAGACCCAAGCTCACCTCTTTAGTTCCATCACTTACGGAGTTCCCTCTTCTATTTCTCGATTTGCCTGGTAAAATAACGTTCCTATCAGAAAGTGTTCAGATCCATTCAAGATAGATTACGATTGCCAAATTTCGAACCCATAAATCTATTGAAATGAGTCAGTTAGTGAAGGGCTACACCCATGAGTGCAATTTATCGGCATGACGTATTAGTCATTGGCAGTGGCGCAGCAGGACTATCCCTGGCTCTCAAGCTCGCTTCCAGCGCAAAGATTGCCGTTCTCAGCAAGGGCAGCCTAACTGCCGCTAATACTTTTTATGCTCAAGGCGGTGTAGCCGCTGTCATGGATGAAGGCGACTCGCTGGATGCCCATGTCATCGACACGCTCACCGCTGGTGCTGGACTCTGCCATGAAGATGCCGTCCGAATCACCGTGGAAAACGGCCCTAAAGCCATTCATTGGCTAATCGAGCAAGGGGTTGCCTTCACCACAGAGCCCTCTCAAAACGGCGAAGAAAACTACCACCTCACCAAAGAAGGCGGCCACAGCCATCGCAGGGTTATACACGCAGCAGACTCCACTGGATTAGCCATTTCGAACACCCTTATCGATAAAGTGAAAAATAACGCCAATATCGCATTGTTTGAAAACCGGGTGGCCGTGGACCTAGTCACCTCAGCAAAGCTCACCGGAAGCAAAAAAAACAACCGTGTTGTGGGCGCCTACGTGCTCAATAACATAACGGATAGCATTGAAGTATTTCACGCTAAATTTGTAGTTCTGGCCACTGGCGGTGCCAGCAAAGCATATCTCTACACCAGCAATCCCGACATCGCCACCGGTGATGGCCTTGCCATGGCATGGCGAGTAGGCTGCCGAGCTGCCAATATGGAATTCAACCAATTCCATCCCACCTGCCTTTATCACACGCAGGGTAGCTCCTTTCTCATCACAGAAGCCATTCGTGGGGAAGGAGGGAAATTGCGACTACCCAATGGCGATAGTTTTATGGAGCAATTTGATGAGCGTGCCGAACTTGCCCCGCGAGATATCGTCGCTCGTGCTATCGACCACGAGATGAAACGGTTGGGTATCGACTGCGTCTATTTGGACATCAGCCACAAATCATCTGACTTTATTCGAACTCACTTCCCTACTGTTTATGAACGTTGCTTATCCTTGGGCATCGACATTACAAAAGAACCTATCCCCGTAGTACCCGCTGCACATTATACTTGTGGCGGCATAGTCACAGACCTCAATGGTCAAACGGACATAGCCGGTTTATACGCGATAGGCGAAACGGCATTCACGGGTTTACATGGCGCCAATCGAATGGCCAGTAATTCCTTGTTAGAGTGTTTTGTCTTTGGCTTCGCTGCGGCGAAACAAATCAACGACCAACTCGACTCCGTCGATGCCCCACCCGAAATACCACGCTGGGATGAAAGCCAGGTCACCGATTCTGACGAGGACGTGGTCATTTCCCATAACTGGGATGAGTTGCGTCGTTTAATGTGGGATTACGTGGGTATCGTGAGAACAGGTAAGCGACTACAAAGGGCAAGGAATCGAATCGAATTACTGCAACAAGAAATTCTCGAATACTATAGCCACTATAAAATAAGCAATGACCTAATAGAGCTTCGTAATTTAGTTCAGGTGGCTGAGCTCATTGTGCGCTGTGCGCAACAACGAAAAGAAAGCAGAGGGCTACACTACACCTTAGATTACCCCATCAAAATCGAACCGGCTAAAGACAGCTTACTTTTTCCTGACATATAGCTTCTCCTAATTTATAGATACCCGAATTAGGTGATATCCCCAAAACGAAGCCCAACTGCCAATCGTCTCCACTCTGCCTTATCCACATTACGCTGGGTTAAAATCACTTTTTCTTTTCGAAACCCGCCGCGACTAAAAGTTAAAAACAAAGCATAAGGGGTGATCACAGAACTAGGATGCAGTGTCGCACGAATCGACTTCCCATCGGCGTAGTACAAGGCCCAACGTCCTTCGACCTGACTGTCATTAGCCTCTTCTTCACTCTGCGTTTTCTCCAAGCATTTCAATCGAACGATTCGCCTAGACCTGGAGTAGCGAGTGTCGGTCAAAAGATTTTTTATAGTTCCCGCAATAACGCTAACCATCACGACGCACAGCAACAACCAAAATACGCCTCCCTCTAAAGCCGACAAGAATAATCCGGCCAATGCCAAGCCATGCACTAAAAACAGAAAACAAACCATTTCGGGTGCAACCCCAACCTCAAGATCGAGTTGCCAGTTTTTGAAGGACAATTTCTACAATCTCCGCAAGGTCTTTATCATCTGGAATAGAGCGGTGAGTAAACCACTCAAACAAATCAGGGTCCTGCTCTTCAAGCAATTTGACGAACAACTGCTTTTCACTATCAGGGGCAGCAGTAAAAAAAAGTTCAAAATAAGGAAGTAGGATCACTTCAACCTCTTTGATTCCACGTCGACACTGCCACGCTAAATACCCCATATTCTGTGCTTTCGCCGTCATTCTTTTTAACCCTTACTCTTGTTGGTTTAGCAAAATGTCCCGTATTATACGGTTATCATCCCGTTATTGGGGATATTTGCATTATAGACGCTCGATATAACGGGACTTAGATCTGACTGGATTACAGAAGATGGCAGCAAACAATCACTTATCATCAAATACAGAGTGGATCGAATACCTCATTCAACAAGGCGCCGATCTGAACGACGACACCCCAGTCAGTTTTGGAAACCCAAGCAAAGAGCGAGAAGTGGCAAGCTCCCTGGGTAACATCATCACTAACTTAGACCAAACTGGACTTTTAGAGGTAAAAGGTGAAGAGGCTCGTCAATTTCTTCAAGGCCAAATCACATCCGATTTGGACCTAGTTTCAACAGAGCTTGCGGCTTTAGGTTGTTACGTCAATCTACAAGGACGTGCCATCGCTTCATTTCGAGTAATCCAACTGGATGATCAAGATGGCAAGGATAGTATCCCCTGCTTTTTACTCTCGATGCCTATATCATTAGTCCCTATCGTGATGGCCCGATTACAGAAATATATTGTATTTTCAAAAGCGGAATTACAAGACGTTAGTAGCCAATGGATTAAGCTTGGCCTGTCTGGTCCCGATGCCAGTCAGTTTATTCAAACCGAATTCAACACCGCCCTCAATAACGAGAACTGTCCTACCAACACCACATTTCAAGATGAGGGTCGCTTAGCTGTAACCCTTTCTTCAGCATTATGTCCTCGTTATGAAATCTATTGTAACAACGCAGCCAACGCCACTAAGCTTTGGCAAGCTTGGAGCAAAACCAGCACTCCGGTAGGATCAATTAACTGGTTATTACAAGATATTCGATCTGGTGATGCTGCAATTACAGAAATAGTCTCAGAGGCGGTAATGCCTGCCGAATTGGGTTATGACCGCAATGGCGGCATCAGCTTTACCAAAGGTTGCTATACCGGCCAAGAGATCGTCGCTCGATTGCATTATAAAGGCACCCCAAAACAAGACTTGTACCTTATTAAAATTGATTTTGATCTTAATAAAGCTGGCTTTGATAAGATCAATGTTGAAAATAATGATCTCACTGTTTTCGATAGTGGCACGAAAGTCACCTTAAGCGAAAACCTCAACACTGTAGTGGGTACTATTATCAGTGCAGCACCCGCTTCGTCAAACAGCATTGAATGTCTCGCGGTTCTTAAAATAGCGAAAGCTGAATCAGCCAATCTAGGCGTCGACTCCACTCCCGTCACTGTGCTCAAGAGAATCTATTCCTTTAGCTAACCCTAAAAACAATATCTCACCTGCTTTACCGATATTCATGAGGCATCCCCAAATATACCCTATGCTAAAAAATACACGTCTGTCGCTTCCTCAATGACACGGCATTTTTAGCTAATGGTATGCTTAGTGAAGCAGATGAGGAGGCGCTAACGCTTTTGGAGAAGAAGCCTATGTCTGCCTTGGCACATGCACTCGCCACCGATATCATTAACACGATTAAAAAGGACCGGTTAGTCCTCCCCACGCTGCCTGAAGTTGCTCTAAAGGTGAGAGAAGCAGCAGAAGATCCCGATGTTTGTGCCGCCAGTCTCTCAAAAGTTGTGGAAAATGATACGGCTTTAACCGCTCGCATTATAAAAGTAGCCAATAGCCCCTTACTAAGAACCAACAGCGCAGTTGAAGATTTAAAAATGGCGATTAACCGTCTCGGTATCACCTTTACGGCAAACCTCATTACCGGATTGGCAATGGAGCAAATGTTCCAAGCCACTTCAGATAAAGTCGATAACATCATGCGTGAGGTGTGGTCACATAGCACCGAAGTCGCCGGCATCTCTCACGTGCTGTGCAGGCACTACACAAAGCTCAAACCCGATCAGGCGACACTCGCTGGATTAGTCCACGAAATTGGTATCTTACCCATACTCACTTACGTCGAAAGTCACGATTCTCAGTTAGATGATGATGCCTTGGATGAAGTCATCAAACTAATTCACCCCAAAATCGGATCTGCCATTCTAAAGCACTGGGATTTCCCAGAGGAATTGATAGACGTTCCTTCACAATATCTTAATTTCAAGCGCAATATAGAGGGTAAACCCGACTACGTTGACGTGGTGATGGTGGCTAATTTACAAAGTCATTTAAATAAAGAGCATCCCTATAACGATTTGGATTGGTCCTCCATACCCGCTTTTCAGAAATTAGGATTAGACGCCGATGTGGACTCTCAGGAATCGCAGGATCTCTCGCAAGAAATGGCAGACGCAATGAACCTCCTCAAATAAGGGTCCATTGAAACAGACCTTCTGTAATTTCAATAATTTTAGGTCCGATAAACATAGAACTTATAAACATAGGCCCAAAAACAGGGTGCACCCTGACAAAGTTCATGTTTCACCCATCGCCTCATCATCCCCATTTCATTTATCAGCCTAGGGCATGTAATATGGCGCCCCACTACGACACTATCCCAGCAAGATACCTCGTCATCAGTATCAGTAGGCACATCATTAGATTTTCAGTGTAAAAGGGCGATAGCCCTACCTGGCCTAAAACTGGGACCCTGAAGTTAGGTAATGTGAATTCAGCACCTTGATTTACATCACATTCTTTAAATTCCCCATAATTGAAACTGTCTGATCAAAACCTGCAGATCTAAACCCTCAGATCTAAACAAGAGGCACAGCAATAACATGAGCACGACTATGGACACCACAAGATACCAACTTAAAAACAAGGTGAGAATTGTCACCGCTGCGTCTCTATTCGACGGACACGATGCTTCAATCAATATCATGCGCCGAATACTGCAAGCCAGCGGCACTGAGGTCATACACTTAGGCCACGATCGCGGCGTTAAAGAAGTGGTGGATTGCGCCATTCAAGAAGATGCCAATGCCATTGCCATGACCTCCTATCAAGGTGGCCACAATGAGTACTTCAAGTACATGATCGATTTGTTAAAGGAGCGCGGCGCAGAACATATCAAAATAGTCGGGGGGGGTGGTGGCGTTATTTTGCCTGATGAAATTCAGATGCTACAGGACTACGGGGTCACCCGCCTGTATTCACCAGACGATGGTCGCGAGCTAGGCTTGCAAGGCATGATCGATGACATGCTTAAACGCTGCGATTATGCCAAAGGGCGTGATGCAACCGCTGCAGATATCGCCAAATTAGCTGAACGTAATTCACTATCTATTGCTCGTCTTATTTCAGCTGCTGAAAATGAACCGGAACTATCAGAACCATTGTTAGCGGAGATACACAAACTAGCAGAAAAAAGTACGACACCTGTATTGGGAATCACGGGTACCGGCGGCGCAGGGAAATCCTCTTTAGTCGACGAACTCATTCGTCGCTTTCTGATGGATACCGAAGATCGCACCATCGCCATCATCTCTGTTGATCCATCAAAACGTAAAACCGGTGGCGCACTGCTTGGCGACCGAATTCGCATGAATGCCATTAACAGCGATCGTGTTTATATGCGCTCTCTTGCCACACGACAATCCAATCTCGCGCTTTCCGTTCATGTAAAAGAAGCATTACAAATACTCAAGGCTGCACAATTTGATCTCATCATTTTGGAAACTTCCGGAATAGGACAATCTGATACGGAAATCGAAGAACATTCAGACGTCAGCCTCTACGTCATGACACCGGAATATGGCGCAGCTACACAGCTCGAAAAAATTGATATGCTGGATTTTGCGGATATCATCGCCATTAACAAATCGGATAAACGCGGTGCTGAAGATGCGCTTCGCGACGTCATCAAACAATACAAAAGAAATCATGAAGTCTTCGAGGCAGGAGATGATGAAGTTCCCGTCTTCGGCACCATCGCTTCGCAATTTAATGACCGAGGTATGACTGCACTCTACAACAAAATCATCGAGACACTATCCGAAAAAACCAGTATTAAAGTCACACCCGGATTACCCTTAGATGGAACAGCATCCGGGAAAAGCAGCGTACTACCCGCCAAACGCATACGTTACTTATCAGAGATCGCGGAAAACAATCGCAGCTACGACCTCTGGAGCGAAAAGCAAAGCAAAGTGGCCCAGAGGCTCTACGGCATTCAACAAACTATCGATTCCGTACAAGAGCTTGATGCCTCCAAACCGAACTCGACTGATAATAATGCCGCCCTACTAGAGCAGCTGCAAACACTGTACAAACAAGTGGAATTGGATCTAGACCCAAAGAACAAACAGATTATTGAAACCTGGCCCGAGAAAGTAAAAAGCTATAAAGACCCGCTCTTCACTTTTTCGGTTCGAGGCAAAGAAATTTCCATCGAAACACATTCCAAGTCTCTCTCTAGCACACGAATCCCCAAAATTTCATTACCAAAATACGAGGCGTGGGGAGATTTATTAAAATGGAATTTACAAGAAAATGTACCCGGTGAATTCCCCTACACTTCAGGCCTGTTCAATTTTAAGCGCGAGGGCGAAGACCCAACGCGAATGTTTGCCGGAGAAGGTGGCCCCGAGCGTACCAATCGACGTTTTCATTATGTCTCCCTAGGCATGCCGGCAAAGCGTTTATCAACCGCCTTTGATTCCGTCACCTTATACGGTAACGATCCAGGACGACGACCCGACATACTCGGAAAAATCGGCAACTCTGGCGTTTCAGTTTGTTGCTTAGACGACGCTAAAAAACTCTACTCCGGATTTGATCTTGCGGACCCCAAAACATCAGTATCCATGACCATAAACGGTCCTGCTCCTATAATGCTAGGCTTTTTCCTCAATGCCGCCATCGATCAGCAGTGTGAACTCCACATAAAAGAAAATGGCTTAGAATCCGAAATCGAGAAAAAAATCGCCTCTATTTATGCCAAGAAAGGCGTAGTGAGACCCGCATACCAAGGTGACCTACCGGAAGGCAATGATGGTTTGGGATTAATGTTGCTAGGCGTTACCGGCGACGAAGTTCTACCGTTAGAAACTTACAATAAAATAAAGGAGAGTACGCTCAAACAAGTTCGCGGCACCGTACAAGCCGACATACTCAAAGAAGATCAAGCGCAAAACACTTGTATCTTTTCAACCGAATTCGCCATGCGATTAATGGGCGATGTGCAAGAATATTTTATTGATAACGGTATTCGCAATTTTTATTCTGTCTCGATTTCGGGATACCACATCGCGGAAGCCGGAGCCAACCCCATTACTCAGTTGGCACTAACACTCGCCAATGGTTTTACATTTGTTGAGTATTACCTTAGCCGAGGTTTGGACATCAATGAATTTGGCCCTAACTTATCTTTCTTTTTCTCCAATGGTGTCGATCCAGAATATGCAGTGATAGGCCGAGTAGCTAGACGTATTTGGGCTAAGGCAATGAAGCACAAGTACAACGCCAATGATCGTTCACAAATGCTGAAATATCACATTCAAACTTCTGGCCGCTCTCTGCATGCCCAAGAAATTGATTTTAACGATATTCGAACCACATTGCAGGCCCTTTACGCCATTTACGACAATTGTAATTCCTTGCATACCAATGCGTTCGATGAAGCCATCACTACGCCCACTGAAGATAGTGTTCGTCGTGCCATGGCTATACAACTTATCATCAATAGAGAGCTTGGTCTGGCGAAAAATGAAAACCCAATCCAAGGCGCATTTATTATAGAAGAGTTAACCGAGCTAGTTGAAGAAGCGGTACTATTGGAATTTGACCGCATTACGGAACGCGGTGGTGTGCTAGGTGCGATGGAAACCATGTACCAGCGCAGCAAAATCCAAGAAGAAAGTATGTATTACGAACATCAAAAACACACGGGAGAATACCCCATCATCGGTGTGAACACTTTCTTAAGTGCAAAAGGATCACCCACCATCATTCCGCAAGAAGTCATTCGTGCAACCGAGGAAGAAAAAGATTATCAAATCAGCATGCTGGGTGAATTGCACAAAGGCAACATATCGACGGTAACGGAACAACTCAAACAATTACAAGCCACCGCGATCAAACAAGAAAATGTATTCGCAGTTATGATCGAAGCCTGTAAAGTCAGCTCCATGGGACAGATCATTAATGCTCTCTTTGAAGTCGGTGGCCAATACCGACGTAACATGTAACAGGGAATTTTATCAATGAGCACTTTCAAAGCATTTCGAATTCATAACAACCCTGCAAAAGACGGCAAGCAAGTCATCGAAGCGGGCTTTGAGCAACTGAGCATTAACGATCTCTCCGCTGGAGAGGTGGTGATAAAAGTCTCTTACTCAGATATCAATTATAAAGATGCATTAGCGGCAACGGGCAAAGGGAGAATTCTTCGACAATACCCTTTAGTTAGCGGCATCGACTTATCCGGTATAGTAGAGAGCAGCGAAGATTCGCGTTTTAAGGGCGGAGATAAAGTCCTAGTCTGCGGCGCGCAACTCTCTGAGATTTATGACGGCGGCTATGCGGAATATGCACGTATAAAAGCAGATTCCGTTGTTCCTCTACCTGAAGGCATTAGTCTTCGTGACGCCATGGCATTAGGCACCGCGGGATACACTGCTGCCATCGCAGTACAACGAATGGAAGATAACGGGCAAATCCCTGAACGAGGCCCTATCGTTGTCACAGGAGCAACCGGTGGTGTGGGTAGCATTGCGATCAATATGTTATCCGGTCTGGGATATGAAGTACTCGCTTTCACCGGCAAGCCGGAGCAAGAAAGCTACCTGAAGGCATTAGGGGCAAGCAAACTTCTGCTCAGAAATGAAATTGATATGAGTGGCAAGAAGCCTATGGAAAAAGCCCAATGGGGTGGAGCCGTTGATAATGTCGGGGGAGAAACGCTGGCTTGGCTTACTCGGACAGTAGTCCCTTGGGGTAATATTGCTTCCATTGGATTGGCGGGCGGTGTGACACTAGAAACCACGGTAATGCCCTTTATCTTGCGTGGCGTTAGTCTACTCGGCATCAACTCTATAGAAATGCCGTTATCCGTCAGAGACAGAGCTTGGCAACGACTTGCTAGCGATCTTAAGCCGTCTCAATTATCACTGATTGCACCACGTACGATTACCTTTGACGACTTGCCTGGTGCGTTTGACGATTATATTAACGGTAAGGTCACCGGTCGAACCGTCGTAGCTATTAATCCCGAGTAGTAATCAATCCTGAGCCATGATATAGAATGTTTCCTCTGATTGAACAAGCGAGCGAGTTCAATCAGAGGAAACATTGCAAAACCATAAACCCCAGGATTCAAGGAATAGAGGACCGATAAAATGATTGGATATACAACTCTAGGCACCAACGATATAAAACGCGCGGGTAAGTTTTACGACGAGCTATTAAGTGAAATCGACGCAAAGCGCGTCATGGCAGATGATCACATCATTCTCTGGTCCACCAAACCAGGAGCTGCCATGTTAGGAGTCATCACACCCAATGACGAAAAGCCTGCACAAACTGGCAACGGCACGATGACAGCCTTGCTTGTCAAAGATCTCCCCACCATAGAACGTATGTATGCTAAAGCGTTAGAACTGGGCGGCACTGATGAAGGTGAGCCTGGACCCAGAGGTGAAGGGGGTATGTGTTTTGCGTATTGCCGAGATCTAGATGGCAATAAAATTGCATTTTACTGCATGACATAATACATAGTGAGATCATAAAAAAAGCCCAGTTAAACTGGGCTTTTTTTATTCTTCTTTCTTAACTGACTCGTCTTTAACTCGCCTTTCTAAGTGAGGCTGATCGCTGTCCGGTCGCTTTCGAAAATCTTAACTTCCCGTCAGCCAACTTTCCGTAGCGCAACATAACAAGATCGACGGGATAATTTTGATAAAGTTTCCAAGGTAATTTTGATCCTTTCTTAGGGAACCGCTCTATCGCTCTCTGTACATAACCGGACTGAAAATCAAGAAAGTTTGATTTCGTCACACTCAAATCATTATTAAGCGCTACTACTTTTTGAACCCCTTTTTTATCCATGTCTTTTATAAGTCGACACATATATTCGCTGGTTAAGTCGGCTTTTAACGTCCAAGACGCATTGGTGTAACCAAAGGTATTACCCAGATTCGGCAAGCCTTCAATCATAACGCCTTTATAATTCATCTTTTGAGTAATATCGAAATCGTCACCATCAACCGTAATCTTGATACCGCCCATAAACTTCAATTCTAAGCCCGTAGCCGAAACCACAATATCGGCTTCTAGCTCTTTGCCTGACTTCAATAAAATACCTTTCTCAGTAAACCGATCAATATGATCAGTCACGATTGAAGCACTACCGCCCTTCACCGCTTTAAATAAGTCACCGCTCTTAACCGCACAAACGCGCTCATCCCAAGGGTTATAATTAGGCTCGAAATGCTTCATATCAACATTAGAACCGATCTTGCGCTTCACATCGGCCAACATCAAGCGACGCACTCCCTTCGGGAAGCGTTGACTCAACGTGTAGAATGCGGAAGCAATACCGATTTTTGTTGTACGATTAACGCGATAAGATAGTTTTTCAGGTAAGAGTTTTCGAACTAAATCAACCGAGGGATCGTGACCCGGAACAGCCGCCATATAAGTGGGCGATCGCTGGAGCATAGTGACATGCGCGGTATCGTAAGCCAACTCAGGAAGCAACGTCACTGCTGTCGCACCACTGCCAATAACCACGACTTTCTTGCCTTTATAATCCAAATCCTCAGGCCATTGCTGAGGGTGAACAAGAGTCCCTTTATAATCAGACAATCCATCAAAATCCGGAGTATAACCTCCGTCATAACTATAATATCCGGTGCAACTATTAATAAAGTTACAGCTTATTTCCTTGGTTTTTCCGTTCTTCTTATCTTCGTAAGTAATAGTCCATGTGGCATCAGCGCTATCCCAGGCAATGGAACTCACCCATGATTGATAACGAATCTTTGAATCTGCATGGTATTCCGCTGCTGCTTCTTTGATGTAATTCAGAATTGAAGGTCCGTCCGCTAAAAACTGAGAACTTGCCCAAGGCTTGAAACTATAGCCTAGAGTGAACATATCGGAATCGGATCGAATACCCGGATACTTAAATAAGTCCCAAGTTCCTCCCATTGTTTCACGCCCTTCCAAGAGACAGAAAGTTTTATCGGGGCATTTTTGCGTAAGGTGGCAAGCGGCACCAATTCCCGATAATCCAGCTCCAATTATAACGACGTCGAAATGTTCTTTACTCATTTTTGGTACTCCATTAATCCGTAAGTTTGAATACGGCAGATACGATACGGCGGCAAGTTCTCACTAGCTTGCCTCAAGTGCGGACAGTAAAGCACTAGGGTCATTTTAAGTCAACTGACTTAATTGATTATTTTTCGACACTGCCTGTATTTTCCAAAAAACGCACTTAAATTTACATCTATCTTATTGATAGTGTTACTTAAAAAGTAAAGTATTTCACTAAAGTCAAGAACCACTCACCCATTCAAGAGGGTATACTTTAAACAAGTCATTCTATCTTCAGCCGTTATAACGATCGAAATTATTCGCCCTACATTGTCCTTCACAGTCATAACAGGCCGCATTCAGCACCACCTAACCTAATGATCACAAGAGTGGTAAAAATGCTGGTAACACTATTCAGATCGCGTACCATCGCCGGTGGACAATATAGAGAGCTATATTTTAGTGACGAGCCTATTAGATTTAATTTCTAATCACTGTACGCCTATTCAACAATCTTAATTTGGAGAATCCGATGTCCGATTCCAAAAAGCCTGATACGGCGAGCCCTAATACTGGCCACCCAGGGTTTCAAGAATACCAATTTAATCCCATATCTATGGAAGAAGGAAAGGCCACTGTCATGTTGCCGTACAATGAAAAATTCGTCGGTGACAAAACTTCAGGCTCGCTTCATGGCGGCATTATCACTCTGCTAATGGATACAGCAGGGGGCATGTGTGTTATGTCCACACTCAAGCAGATCGTAGTCATTGCCACATTGGATTTGCGCATGGACTATTTACGCCCCACCAAAAGAGGCATGGACATTACTGCAGAAGTTGAATGCTATGAAATCACAAAAAATGTCGCCTTCGTTAGAGGCTTTGCTTATGAAGGTGAGGGGGACGACAAAGAAGCTGTCGCTCATATGACTGCGGCGTTTATGCTTAACACTCAAGGCCCCAATATCACCGATATGAATCGTTTCTCAGCCGTTAGTAGTGAGGATAAATAATATGTCTAAGGCTTTTGATTTTTTACTCGATGAAAAGAATGCCACTGAATTAGTCAGCTCCATTCCCTATGCAGAATACTTAGGGATACGAATACAGCAAAATATAAATGGTGAAATCATTTTTCTTTTGCCCTTTCACGAAAAACACATTGGCAACCCGATGATACGCGCAATACACGGCGGAATAATTGCCAGCTTCTTAGAATGCTCATCCACATTGATGGTAATCGGAACCGTCTGTCACGATCACTTACCTAAATGCGTCAACCACACCACTGAGTATTTAAAAAGCGCAAAGGGAGTGGATACGTTTGCCAGAGTCAAAGTCAATAAAGCAGGTCGTCGTATTGTGGCAGCGAGCGTTTCCAGCTGGCAAAAAGATGAAAGCACACCTATCGCCATTTCTTATTCTCGTTTTTTGGTAAATGAGTAGTTGATAATTGTGGGACCGGTAACAATCGAGAGACATATATTACCCTTCGAGAAAAACAGGAAAACTGCAGCATGGCCTGTTTATACCGGTCAAGCAGGCAGCTGCCAATTTATCGCAACACTCCCATGTTGAGACAAGTATTGATTCGTTTGTGAAAAGTGTTGGCTGCCAAAAAACCCTCGATGCGCCGACAAGGGAGAGGGGTGAGGTGCCTTTAATATTAGATGTTTTTGACCATCAATAAATTGCCCCTTTTTCTGCGCGTAGGCACCCCACAGCATAAAAACCAGCCCTTCACGACTTTGGTTTAAATGCTGAATAACAACATCGGTAAATTCTTCCCAGCCTTTATTTTGATGCGAAGCCGCTTGCCCCCGCTCCACAGTCAATACCGAATTTAACAACAAGACTCCCTGCTCTGCCCAAGAGGTTAGACAACCATTCACTCCATTCTCCGTTCCTACATCCTGATTCATCTCTTTAAATATATTTTTTAATGAGGGTGGAGCAGGGATCGATGGGGGCACAGAAAAACAGAGTCCATGAGCCTGACCTGGCCCGTGATAGGGATCCTGGCCAAGAATAACGACTTTGACTTTGTTAAAATCAATATGATCTAGAGCGCTGAAAATAACATCGCTTTTAGGATATAGGGTTTTCTTCGCTGCCTTTTCTTGAATCAAAAATTGCTTCAAGCTGACCATATACGGCTTTTCAAATTCTTCGCCCAAAACCGCTTTCCAGGACGCACTTAATTTTACTTGTTCGGCAACCGCACTCATCAAACAACTCCATCACTTATTTGGATCTAACCACACATTTTATTGACACAATCTATTAATACTATCGACTATGACAAAGGTATAGGCTTACCCAAATAAAACCCTTGCACATAATCGACACCAATCTCTTTTAATTTTTCGTACACCTCTTTCGACTCACATAGTTCCGCTATGGTTTTCTTCCCCATGATGTGACTAATATCGTTAATCGATTTCACCATAGCGTAATCAATTTCATCATCCACAATATTACGCACAAAACTTCCATCAATCTTTACGAAGTCAACAGGCATGTGTTTTAGGTAAGAGAAAGATGACATACCAGCCCCAAAATCATCCAAGGCAAATTTACAGCCGATTTCTCTTAATTTTGAAATAAATTCGCAGGCGTCAACTAGGTTTGTGACTGCGGCAGTTTCCGTGACTTCAAAACAAAGTTTATTGGCATCCACTTGAGTTTGTTCTATTAACTCGCGAATATAATCTACCGTCGTAATGTCGCTCAATGTAGTGCCCGATAGATTGATACTGCAAAGTGACATTCTACGCAATTGCTCTACATTATCCCCTAGCCATTGCAATGCATTACGTACAACCCAACGATCAACTAACTTAATCACTCCATATCGCTCAGCAGCAGGCAAGAACGCTCCTGGAGGATACATATCCCCCTGCTCATCTTGATACCGCAGCAATATCTCACAATGTAAGCCAGCATTCTTATCCTGAATATCATTTTTGGAATGGGCATTGGCTTCGTTTTTAGATTCAGTATTGTCATTATAAACAGGCTTTATTTCCTGCTGATATAAACAAAAACCTTCGCCTTCCACTGCGTTAACAATTCGTGTAACCCACTGCATTTCACCTTGACGCTTTATGATTTGAGTGTCATTCGGCTGTACTACGTGCACTCGGTTTCGCCCATTTTCTTTAGCTTCGTAGCAAGCAGAATCCGCTAGACTCAAACTATCAACCCAACTTGCACTCGTCTCACTAATACCCACTACGCCGATACTCGCGCCAACAGTAAAACTTTTACCCGTCCACGAAAACCGGAATTCTCCAATTTTCTTTAACACTTGTTGAGCCACTTTTTCCCCGTGCTGCACATCACATTGCCAAAGTAATATGCCGAATTCGTCGCCCCCTAATCTAGCAAGAGTATCTCGCTTTCTCACCACTGTGTGCAATACCGTGGTGAGCTGGCGGAGCAGTTCATCACCAGCAGCGTGACCACATGTATCGTTGACAATTTTAAATTGATCCAAGTCCAGATAGCACAGGACATGCTCTGTATTTAACTCTTCTGCAATTTTTATTGCCTGCTGTAATCGCGCTTCAAACTCGGCTCGATTGACTAAGCCAGTGAGACTGTCATGCGAGGCTTCAAACATTAATTTTTGAGACCATTGATGCACTTCCGTTACATCATGTATCACGATGACATATCCGGTAATGTCCTCTTGCCCCTTATAAATAGGAGAAAAAAAACACTCCACATTAAAACACTCACCAGAATCTTTTATTAGCAGCGCATCAGGCCCCAGCTTGAAACTTTCTTGATGTGCCATACGTCGTAAAATATCGATATTAAGTGATTGCTCAGTAACTTCATCGACAATATTAATTCCGTCAAAAAGGCGGGAACCTTGAGCCTTATCTAATTTCAATCCCGTTATCGTTTCAGCCACGATATTCATATAATTAACCCTTCCGTCAGCTGTCACACCAACAACGCCATCGGTGATCGAATCCAGGGTTATTTCTAGCTTCTCTTTTTCGCGAAATAAGTGATCTTCAATCTGCCAACGCTTAACGACTCGACGTATCAGCCTCTCAACTCCATCGCAATCCGTACCATCAGCATCCACAACATCCGAGGCTCCCGCGGATATCGCCCTCTGCTCTAACTGATTGGCACCCGGTCGGATAATTAAAATAATAGGGAGTCGAAAATGGTTTTCTCTTACATAGTGGATAAAATCGAGGCTCAATTCTGGATTATGAACAAAATCGATAAAACACAAGTCATAGTCATTATCCATCAAACTATCTTGCGCTAACTCCAGTTCATCACAACAACTGAAGTTCAATTTCGGTTCAGTGCCAGAGAGCAGCTTAAACAGTTTCTTAGCTTCAACTGAGCCCCAATCAATAAAGAGAGAGTTTATACGATTAGAATCTGGCAACACAGTGGGTACATTCATATAAAGTAACGTCGTCCAATGACCGTTAGATAGCCTCATCCTTAAGAATAGCTTACTCGTCCATATCTTTGGCTGCTCCCTTAAGCTCAGCTAAAAGCCCATAGAGCAACTGTCGATCAATCAATCAACCGAGAGGTTTCATATGAGGAAACAATATCACGTCCCGAATCGAAGGCGAATCCGTAAATAGCATTACAAGCCGGTCAATACCAATCCCTTCTCCAGCCGTCGGCGGCATCCCATATTCTAGAGCCGTAATATAATCTTCATCAAAGTGCATTGCCTCATCATCACCCGCATCCTTCTCTGCGACTTGATGACTAAAACGCTCGGCCTGATCTTCCGGATCATTTAACTCAGAAAAACCATTCGCTATCTCACGTCCACCGACAAAAAACTCGAACCGATCCGTGACAAAAGGGTTATCGTCATTGCGTCTTGCCAACGGCGATACCTCAGTGGGATATTGTGTAATAAACGTGGGATCTTTCAGTTCATGTTCAACTGTTTTCTCAAAAATTTCTATCTGAACTTTACCCAAACCCCAACTTTCTTTTATTGGTATGGCTAAGCGTTCTGCAATCGCTTTCGCTTTTGCAATATCATTCAGCTCTTCTTTGGAAATGTCATCATTGTAATGCAATATTGATTCGACGATCGTCATGCGTTTGAATGATTTCCCAAAGTCATAAATATCCCCTTGGTAGGGTACTTCTGTTTTACCCAAAACGTCGATAGCGATAGCTCTTAACATGTCTTCGGTCAAGTCCATCAGGTCATTATAATCCGCGTACGCTTGGTAAAATTCAACCATGGTAAATTCCGGATTGTGACGAGTAGACAATCCTTCGTTACGGAAATTTCGGTTTATTTCGAAAACTCTTTCAAACCCTCCCACTACCAACCTTTTCAAATAGAGCTCGGGCGCAACTCTTAAATACAAATCAATATCCAATGCATTATGGAACGTAACAAAAGGCTTGGCCGTTGCGCCGCCTGGTATCACTTGCATCATGGGAGTTTCAACCTCCAAATAATCGCGATCACATAAGTAGCGCCGAATACCTTCTACAATTCTTGATCTCATCCGGAAGGTATTTCGCACATCCTCGTTAACGATCAGATCAACATATCGCTGGCGATAACGCATTTCCTGATCTGATAAGCCTTTAAACTTATCAGGCAGTGGGCGCAGAGATTTCACCAATTGCTCACAGATCGTCATATCAACATAGAGATCGCCTTTATTAGACTTATGCAGTATGCCTTTTGCCCCAACAATATCCCCCAGATCCCAGCTTTTAATCTCAGTCAACAACGGCTTTGGTAACACCTTACGATTAACATAGAGCTGAATATTTGCGGTCGTATCTTGGATAACAATAAATGCCCCTCTATTACGCACCACTCGTCCCGCAACCGTCACGATTGTTGCCAAGGACTCTAAATCTTCTTTCGATTCATTACCGAATTTCTGCTGCAAATCTCCGCAGTAATGATCGCGACGGAAATCGTTAGGAAATGCATTACGTTGCTCGCGAATTTTACTTAATTTTGCTCGTCGCTCAGCAATTAATTTATTTTCATCAACTGCGTTGCTGTCATCTAACGGCTTTGCATTTTTTGTGTCTTTCGTCATGATTTAAACCTAGCTTGGGTTCTATCGATTAAACTTACTCGTTAACAATATTGTTTTGCCATCTTGCAAAAATTACAATCCCGCTTTTAAACTGGCTTCAATAAACTTATCCAGATCACCGTCTAAAACAGCGGCTGTATTGGAGGATTCTACGTTTGTCCTCAAGTCTTTAATACGAGACTGGTCCAATACATAGGAGCGAATTTGGCTACCCCAACCTATATCAGATTTGGAGTCTTCCATTGCTTGTTTTTCGGCATTTTGTTTTTGCAGCTCATATTCATACAGCTTCGCTCTCAACTGACTCATGGCTTGCGCTTTATTTTTATGCTGTGAGCGGTCGTTTTGGCATTGCACAACAATGTTGGTGGGCTCATGAGTAATACGCACCGCCGAATCAGTCCGGTTAACGTGCTGCCCGCCCGCGCCACTTGCCCGATAGGTATCAATTCGTAAATCTGCCGGATTGATATCGACCTCAATATCATCATCAATTTCGGGGGAAATAAAAACAGAGGCAAAGGAAGTATGCCGACGACTACCTGAATCAAAAGGCGACTTACGCACCAAACGATGCACGCCGGTCTCGGTCCTCAACCAACCAAAAGCGTATTCTCCCTGACAGTGTATCGTCGCACTTTTAATGCCTGCGACATCTCCAGAGGAGGCTTCAATTAACTCAGATTTAAAACCATGCTGATCACACCAGCGCAAATACATACGCAATAACATTTCAGCCCAATCCTGCGCCTCAGTGCCGCCGGAGCCAGACTGTATTTCAATATAACAATTCTGAGCATCCATTTCACCGGAGAACATTCGACGAAATTCAAGACCTGCAACATCACTTTCTAATTCCGCTAATTCCAGCTGCACCTCAGAGACAATGGTTTCATCGTCCTCTTCAACAGCCATTTCGAGAAGTAGTTCGGAATCATCCAAGCCCGACATCAGCTTATCAATAGTCAACACAATCACTTCCAAAGTCACTCGCTCCTTACCGAGCGCCTGTGCTTTTTCCGGGTTGTTCCAAACCTCAGAATTCTCGAGCTCACGACTGACTTCTTCTAACCGTTCTTTCTTAAGATCATAGTCAAAGATACCCCCTTAGAGACTCAGCTCTAACCAGAAGATCTTTGATTTTTGTGGTTATCGGATTAATTTCCATAATATTCTATAGGTTCCGTAGATCTAAAAAATGGCCGATAGTGTACCTCATTTCCGCCTGTGATGGACCCGGTTCTCTGGCACTATTTCCACCCATCTAAGCCCACTATAATTGAAACCTTGTTGTTCAAAGAGAGGATACTAAGAGAATAGTTGTTAAACGAATGATTCACGCCAAAGGTAATTATATTAAGGGCTCAAGATGCTCAACCATCAACTGCACAGACTGCCTATCACGAAATTCGTTGATATCTAATCGATACGCTATTCGAGCTTTTTCCGCTTTACTGGGCCACAAATCCAAATCAACATTAAAGGCAATTGCATCAATGATACGATTTTCATTGCCCATGCCTAATACCAATTTAAGGTGTTTTTGACCCACAATACGCTGCTGAATAAGTTGGAACTCTCCGTCAAACAGTGGTTCAGGAAACGTCTGCCCCCAGGGTCCTGCATCTCTCAACTCTTCAGCCAAAGAAAGAGATAAATCCGTTTCTTCAAGTTCGCCATCCGATTTAATCTCCCCAATCAAATCAGCCTCATCCAGCTTAGACCTCACTTCTTCATCGAAGGCTTTTGCGAACAATTGAAACTGGCCTTTATCAATACTCATTCCTGCGGCCATCGCATGTCCGCCAAATTTTTTCATTAACTGGGGATAGCGTTTACAAATCGAATCGAGTGCATCTTTCAAATGAAACCCAGCAACGGATCTAGCCGACCCTTTAATCTCTCCCCCCTCTGCATTTTCACTTTCATCGCTGGCAAGCGCGAATGCGACAACCGGTCGGTTATAACGATCCTTAATCCTCGAAGCGACAATACCCACTACTCCTTGATGCCAGGATTCATCAAACAAACAAACACCAAAAGGCAGCTGCACCTCATCCAGACTCATATTCTCCAAACTTTCCATCGCGCTTTGCCGCATGCTTTCTTCTATTTTCTTTCTATCACCATTGAGCGAATCCAACTCTAGCGCCAACTCTTTGGCTTGCCATTCATTTTCCGTCAATAAGCACTCTATGCCTCGAGCCATATCATCCAAACGACCTGCCGCATTTAAGCGAGGCCCTAACGAGAAGCCCAGATCTGATGCCACCAGCCGATTTAATTTTCGCTGACTCACCTCAATTAAGGCCTTAATTCCCGGGCGACAGAAACCCGCCCGAATACGCCGTAAACCATGATGCACCAATATCCGATTATTGCTATCAAGCGGAACGACATCTGCCACCGTACCCAAAGCAACAAGATCTAAAAAATGTGCCATATTAGGCATCTCGATATTTTGTTGCTCAAACCAGTTAAGCGACTGTAACTGTGTACGCAAGGCTGTCATGACGTAAAATATAACGCCGACACCAGCGAGGCTCTTACTCGGAAAATCACACCCCTCCTGATTAGGGTTGACGATGGCATCAGCATTGGGCAAACATTCTCCTGCCAAATGATGATCTGTCACCAACACCTCCCACCCTTTATCCTTGGCTCGACTCACTCCTTCAATACTACTGATTCCGTTGTCCACAGTAATAAGTAATTCAGGCGCCCCTTCAACGGAGTGCGATTCCGCAACCTCCACAATCTCCGGCGTTAGGCCGTAACCAAATTCAAACCGATTAGGAACCAAAAAACTAACATGTTGCGCTCCCATTTTTCGTAACGCCAACACAGCTAAAGCGCTACTGGTAGCACCATCCACATCAAAATCACCTACGATCAATATTCGTTTTTGTTGTTGCATCGCGCTGACTAAGACTTCTACCGCCTTATCCATTCCCTTTAACTTTGACGCAGGAATCAAACCCGCTAGCTCTCTTGCAATATCAACTGGCTTACGAACACCTCTCGCAGCGTACACTCGGTTTAGTACTGGATGAATTGAATTCGATAGCCCCATTTCAGACAAACCGGATTCGCGTCTAACGATACTTTTTTTCAATTCGAATATTCCTTTCTATCGACAACTGCAGAAACGACAAAGCCTCCTAAAATAGGGCAAGGTAGGCGTGAACAAATGGAAATAATGCGACTTAGGTAACAAAAACTTTGGACGTTAAAAACTCAAAACAACGAAAAAAGGCTAAAGTGACTGAAGCCACTTTAGCCTTTCATCTAGAACGAGGCAATATTAAGGTCTGTCGTTTTGACCTTTAACTATGAGATCAGCCTGCCATGCTATCCAGAATAGTGCGCTTAACTTCATCCAAAGTCGCATCTATCGTTGTCATTTTCGCATTCGCGCATTGATCAATGGCTGTGTCAGGATCTTTAAGCCCATTACCCGTTAGGGTACACACTATTTTACTGCCCTCAGGAATTTTTCCATTCTTAACGTCACGAATCGCACCACCTAAAGAGGCGGCAGAAGCCGGCTCGCAAAAGACCCCTTCGGATAAAGCCAATAGTTTCTGAGCCGCTAATATATCTTCGTCAGCAAGCTCATCAAACCAGCCATGAGATTCTTTTTGTAGTGCCCACGCTTTGTCCCAAGACTGTGGATGGCCAATACGTATAGCCGTAGCAACGGTTTCGGGATTATCTACCATTTCACCGCGCATGAAGGGTGCTGCGCCACTCGCCTGATAACCTATCATTTTAGGGCGAGCATTGACGATTCCGCTTTTATGATATTCGCTATACCCCATCCAATGAGCCGTAATATTGCCTGCATTACCAACAGGTAAACAGTGGAAATCTGGCGCAAAGCCCAACTCTTCTAAAATTTCAAACGCTGCTGTTTTTTGCCCTTGAATCCGAAACGGATTGATCGAATTAACGATGGTCACTGGAGCTTCTTTAGCAACCTGCTTCACCAGATCCATACCCAGATCAAAATTGCCTTTAATCTGTAAAATAGTTGCCCCATACATCATAGCTTGGGCCATTTTACCCATGGCAATTTTACCTTCCGGAATTAATACGTACGCTGTAATTCCAGCTCTCGCCGCATAAGCCGCAGCCGCAGCAGAAGTGTTTCCTGTTGATGCACAAATTATCGCTTTGCTTCCATCCTCCACAGCTTTAGTCACTGCCATGGTCATCCCCCGGTCCTTGAATGAACCTGTGGGATTTAAACCTTCATATTTCACATATATATCGACATCCTTGCCAATAGAGTCCGATACGTTATGCAAACGGATCAAGGGAGTATTACCCTCTCCTAAACTGATAATACGAGTATCATCATGAACCGGCAGATGATCCCTGTATTTGTCTATCAGGCCAGTATATCTTGAGCGAAATGGCATAGTATTGTTTCCTAATTAAGCGTTTTCTAAATAACCTTTTTCTAAACAATCTATCAGATATTAGTCAGCGTCTAAGTACTCTAGTCGAATACGAGTAATTTCTTCCCCTACCTCATCCAACGCTTGAATTTTTGTAATGGCCTTGTTCATGTCTTTTTCTAAAACCCGATGAGTTAGAATAATTATCGGGATCAAGCGCCCTTTTTTATGAGTCTCTTTTTGCAGCACGGCCTCAATACTAATATTTTGTTCACTGAGGATTTTTGTGATTTCGGCTAATACGCCTGGACGCTCTTCCACCTCTATTCTGAGATAATAGCATGTGTAAATGAGATCAATTGGAAGAATGGAGGTGTCTTCGGTCTTCACGAACCCCAGTGAAGGAACGTTTTGGTCTGGATTGCCATCCAGCGATCTAGCCAAATCAACAATATCTGCAACCACCGCAGAACCTGTCGCTTCATCTCCTGCCCCAGCACCGTAATACAATGTTGGGCCAACAGCATCGCCCTTTACTAGCACGGCGTTCATAACACCATTAACATTTGCAATCAGCCTATTTTTGGAAATAAGAGTAGGATGAACTCGCAATTCAATGCCATTTTCAGATTTCCGAGTCATCCCAAGATGTTTAATGCGGTAACCCAATTGGTCAGCATACTCTATATCTGCTGGTGTAATTTGGCTAATCCCTTCAGTATAAACAGAGTCAAATTGCAGCGGGATACCAAAAGCTATTGATGAAATTATTGCCAATTTATGAGCAGCATCAATGCCTTCTACATCAAATGAAGGATCAGCCTCCGCATAACCCAGCGCCTGAGCCTCGCTAAGCACGTCACTAAATTCACGGCCTTTTTCTTGCATTTCAGTCAGGATAAAATTGCCGGTTCCGTTAATGATTCCTGCAATCCATTCTATGCGATTCGCTGCCAGACCTTCTCGAAGCGCTTTAATGATAGGAATACCACCAGCAACGGCTGCCTCATAGAGTACGCTGACACCTTTACGGTTCGCAGCAGCAAAAATTTCATTCCCATGCTCTGCGATCAGCGCCTTATTTGCTGTCACTACGTGCTTGCCATTTTCTATGGCCAATAACACCAGCTCCTTTGCTACGGTAGTCCCACCAATTAACTCTACGAGTATATCTATGTTAGGGTTCTTCGCGACGTCAAATATATCTCGCGTCATGTCATAATTTGAGGTGTCACAATTTGGATTATCTCTACGCGCACCTATCTGGGTGACCTCAATGGACCGCCCCACTCTACGGGCTATTTCCAATCCATTTCTTGTCAAGATATTGAATGTGCCGCTACCAACTGTTCCAAACCCTGCCAACCCCACCCTTACCGATTTCACCACTAAACCCTCTTAACAGACTAAATTTTTAGAATTATTTCTAACTTGAACATTATAAAATGTCGCTGTACAGCAAGTACGCACTCGCTGGCTGCACACAATACTGGGCAGGGCTTATACTGTCAATCCAGGAACGGGACAAGAAGACAGCGAGAATTAATCAGCCTCAACATAGACAGCCAATCAATTCTTACTATGCATCAGAAAGAGATATCGAGACTAGGGTGCAAGACCCAGCTTAGCAGCTAATTTATCGGCCTTAATATAACCGCCTGCATGGACTCCATTTGCCATATACAGCGATGGTGTACCTTTAACACCCATTTTATGCCCCAACAATAATTGTGCTTGAATCGGGGTCTTGCAATCTTCCGAGGCCACATCAAGTGTTAACCGACGTTTGGCCTTTGTCATGGCTTTTTTTCTATCCTTAGCACACCAAACCGACCGCATTTTGTCAGCAGTTGGTGACTTCAATCCTGCTCGTGGCCATGCCAGATACCTAACTTCAACTCCCAATGAATTCAACTCGGGTATTTCACTATGGAATTTCTGGCAATACCCACAGTCCACATCAGTGAACGCATAAATGACACCTTTTGTCTTACCTTCAGGAGCAAAAACAACCATATCTTTTACATCTAAACCTGCCAGCAAATTAACTCGCTGCTCACCTCGCCAATTCTCCGTAATGTTGATCGGCCTGGCACCAGGGCTCAATTGATATAAGTCACCGGAAAGAATAAAAGTCCCAAATTCATTCGAGTAAATAAGCTCCCCATTCATCATCTCTACTTGATATATGCCCGCCATAGGCGACTCTTTAATGGAGGATATTTCTGCATTACCCAAGGATAACTGAATGTTAGATTTAATCTGCTCTGCAATCCTTTCTGCATCAGCTAACTCAGCGAATACTGATTGGCTAGTCAACGCAATCAAACAAAACAAAATACTATTACGTATCAAGCCAGTTACCATTTTTAGCACACCCATAAATACCTCAATAGAATCAATATGATAGAAAACACGCACAATCTTAAAAAAGAAGATAAATCAACGGCGTATCATAATATAAGAGACGCAGCCTAATCTCTCTGACCAGCTAATGACTGGAAATTAGAGCTATCGGGATAACTATAGTTCCAATCACGAAGAAAAAGTTGTTTGCAATATGCAAATAAGGCGCAAACCACTCCATCACCAAACATCCAGACTAATAACCAAAAAAAGACATGCTTTATGGCATGTCTTTTTAAAGGATCAATAGGCTATGTCTTAAACTCAAATTTATAACAGCTTAGGACTCAACAAACACCTAATTAAGCTTTTCTTTGATACGAGCAGATTTGCCTGTACGTCCTCGAAGATAATAAAGCTTCGCCTTCCTTACATCACCTCGCCGCTTGACTTCGATGCTATCAACGATAGTACTAAAAGCTTGAAAAACACGCTCAACACCGACCCCGTGAGAAATTTTTCGAACGGTAAAGGCTGAGTTAACACCTCTGTTCCGCTTAGCGATAACAACGCCCTCAAAAGACTGCAAACGCTCCCGTGTACCTTCTTTTACTTTCACCTTCACTACAATGGTGTCGCCTGTAGAAAAAGTGGGTAATTCCTTCTTCATCTGCTCAGATTCAATCTGCTGAATAATTTTATTTCGACCGCTCATATTTCTCTCCTTCTTTGTCACTACAGCGCTATAACTGCAATACAAGGTTTACCTTACAAATTCAAAGTTAGCTATACCTGCGCTAGGGTTGCCGTTTTTCATCCAACCATATAAGTGTTCTCTCACATCTACATCAACACTTTTTTGATTAAGAATCAGCTTACCTCTAGCAAGAAGCAGAATCTCGCTCTGCTTTATACCTTGCAAGCAGCTCAGACTCCTCCTCTGATAAATCTAATTTCGCTATTAAATCTGGCCGTCTTTCCCAAGTGCGCCCTAGCGCCTCTTTTAACCGCCATTGCCTAATTCTTTCATGATCCCCGCTCAACAAAACAGGAGGAACCTTTAAGCCTTGATATTCCTCAGGCCTAGTGTAATGAGGATAGTCTAGTAGACCATTTTCAAATGAATCCTCTTGCGCCGAACTTAGATGACCCAAAGCCCCTGGTATCAACCGAATTAACGCATCCAACAAAACCATTGCCGGTAACTCGCCACCACTTAATACGTAATCGCCTATGGACCACTCTTCATCCACGACAGACTGGACAACACGCTCATCCACTCCCTCATAGCGCCCGCAAATCAAAACAAGCTGCTCTTGCCGAAAAAGAGACTTCACTCCATTCTGAGTCAAAGGCGTCCCTTGAGGAGACAAATATATCACTCTAGGCCTCAAGCCTTCTTGCACCCTATCACCCCCAACCGAGGATTTAGCTGCTGCAATGGCACTGAGCAAAGGATCGGCCTTCATGACCATTCCTGGCCCACCACCGTAGGGCCTATCATCAACCGTACGATGTACGTCCTGCGTAAAATCTCTCGGATTCCACATCTCAAGTTTTAGCAAACCTTGCTTCACTGCCCGCCCGGTCACGCCATAGTCAGTCAGAGACTTAAACATATCAGGGAATAGCGTAACCAAACCTACATTAAGACTACAACTTGAACTAAAATTCGGCATCCCAATCAACAATAATTGTCTTCTCTTCCAAATTAACCCTACAAACCACCTGATCAGGTAAGTAAGGGATTAATCTCTCTCTGTCATCAATGCTTTCTTTAGCCCCTCGAACCACAAGGACATCATTAGCGCCGGTCTCTAGCAGTTTCTGGACCTTTCCAAGATGAAGGCCTTCTTTAGTAACTATGCTTAGACCCAGCAAATCACTCCAGTAATAGTCACCAGCATTCAACACTGGCAATTGCTCTTTTAACGTAGCGATAGCACAACCTGAGTACTGGCGCGCTATTTCCCTGTCATTACAGCCTTTTATATGTGCTATCAGGTACTTACCATTGATCTTAACGTCATCAATATCAACGGCTTGCCACTGATTCTGCTTATGGATATACCAAGGGCTATATTGAAAGATATTTTCCTTCGGATCGGTATAGGAATGGACCTTCACCCAACCTTTAACACCATATACCGTCGACATTTGACCAATAATAACTTTCTGGTTATCCACAAAGCACAAACCTATTCAAAGACATTCCAACCCCATCGACTACGATGATTTAAAAAATGGAATTCTTTATTCCGCCACGACAGCCTGACTTTGCTTAGTAGCATCTTTCATCAATTTTTTGACGCGATCAGAAGCTTGTGCCCCCTTACCAATCCAATACTCTACGCGCTGATCATTGATTCGGATACGCTCTTCGTTGCCCTGGGCAACTGGATTAAAAAACCCTAAACGCTCAATATAACGCCCATCACGAGCACGACGAGAATCTGCCACTACCAGGTGGTAAAAAGGACGCTTTTTAGCGCCACCGCGAGCTAAACGAATGGTGACCATAGTATTTTATACCTTTAAAAACTCAATTTTATCCTGCCAGATGTTTATACACTGCCTGCTTATTTCACTAAAACAGCTCAACCTACAGTTTTGAGCAGCTTACAGCATAAAACAGACCAATCTATGACTCTGAAAGGCGACGAATTGTACGGGAAATAATAAAGTATTAATAGCTTTAAACCGCGTTTATTCTCAATCTCTTTAGCCAAACTAAATAGTGAAGGCCTCGGAATCAAATAAAGCTTGGGGGCACACCCTAGCTTCAACTTTAGCAAACAATTGAAACTTTGCTCTCCAAATTAAATCGCCACCAATTCAGCCGAGACAAAAGAACAAACAGCTTACATTCTAGGCATTCCACCCGGCGGCATCCCACCTCCAGGCCCCATCATTCCCTGCATACCCCGCATCATTGCTTTCATACCGCCTTTCTTTGACATTTTTTTCATCATTTTTTGCATTTGCTTATGCTGTTTCAGCAGTCTATTTATATCCTGAATCTGAGTTCCAGAACCTGACGCAATTCGGCGCTTACGCGAGCCACTAATCACACTGGGAAATTGCCTTTCTTGAGGTGTCATAGAACAGATAATAGCTTCCATCTGCCCAAACATTTTCTCAGCAACATCACTCTCGGCAGCTTGGGACAAGCCCGCCATTCCAGGCAATTTATCTAACATGGAAGCAACCCCCCCCATATTTCGCATTTGCTGAAACTGATCTCGCATATCATTTAAATCAAAACTTTTACCTTTGCGAATTTTAGTTGCTAATTTATCCGCTTTTTTCTTATCTAACTTACGTTCCGCATCTTCAACTAGGGACAGAACATCTCCCATGCCTAAAATTCGAGACGCAACACGGTCGGGGAAGAAAGGCTCTAAAGCATCGACCTTTTCTCCCATTCCCATAAATTTTATTGGCTTTCCAGTAATGGCTCGCACCGACAATGCCGCCCCCCCGCGCGCATCACCATCAGCCTTCGTCAAGATCACCCCAGTCAAAGGCAGCGCATCATCAAATGCTTTGGCGGTATTTGCAGCATCTTGCCCCGTCATAGAGTCAACAACGAAAAGCGTTTCCACTGGATTAATCGCCTTATGTAGAGACTTTATCTCAGACATCATCTCATTATCGATATGCAACCGCCCAGCCGTATCAATTATAACCACATCAGCAAACTTAGTTTTTGCGTCTGCAATCGCCCCTTCGGCTATAGCTATTGGCTTTTGATCAACGGAACTGGGAAAAAAGAGTGCATCCACCTCACCAGCCAACGTTTCTAGCTGCTTTATCGCTGCTGGACGATAAACGTCGACGCTTGCCACCATGACTTTCTTTTTATACCGCTCCTTTAGGAATCGAGCTAACTTCGCTACAGAGGTCGTTTTACCCGCCCCTTGTAAACCCGCCACCATAATCACAGCAGGAGGTTGTGACGCCAAATTCAATTCGTTATTGGATGCCCCCATAACCTCAACCAGCTCTTGGTTGACGATTTTGATGAATGCTTGGCCAGGGCTAAGACTCTCCATTACCTCTAGACCGATTGATCGAACCTTAACTTTATCAATAAAGTCTTTCACAACAGATAGAGCTACATCGGCTTCTAGCAACGCCATCCGCACTTCTTTAAGTGCATCTTTAATATTTTCTTCGGACAGCTTTCCCCGACCCGTTACATTGCGTAGGGTTTGAGATAACTTGTCTGTTAAATTCTCGAACATAACAAAAGGCCTTTTTCAACAGGTCTCGCAATTATATCGCAGATCCAATCTGATAGGGGTGAGGAGCCACAAAATTATCCCTCTTGATGGGAAAAACCCTCGACATCGAATATTTGGGGTGCAAAAACACACAGGACTATGCCAAACTCAGATCTCCCCCTAATCCTCTGAATAGTCTAACAAAGTGTAGGCACCGAATTCACATGATATCAGCGACATTATCTGGAAGTATTTCGGCAGCACTTTACTTAGTCGCAACTACTTACGTATTCCAGCGGTTATCGGGGAATAAATCGATTTCCAAGCACTGGTTTTTATTACTAGGACTCATTGCCAGCTTATTTCACATCCATAGTGCTCTTTCGCTTATATTTTCTGATGCAGGCCTCGACCTTGGGTTATTTTATATTGGCTCGCTAATCGGTTGGGTTGTCATTCTCACAGTGCTCACTACTAATTTATTCCGCCCCTTTGAAAATATCGCAATTATTGCCTATCCAATAGCCGCCCTTTCCATTGTGGCCTCCCTTATTTTTGAGAGTACGTTTGATGCACGTAACGATATAGGCCTTTCAATTGCGATCCACATACTTTTAAGCATATGCGCCTATAGCGTTCTCTTTATCGCAGTAGGGCAAGCCGTATTAATTGCAATTCAAAACCGTCAGCTAAAGAAAAAGCAAACACAATCGATCATAAACGTGCTCCCACCACTGCAAACAATGGAAAGCGTATTATTTGAAATCATATGGCTTGGCATAGGACTGTTAACCGCATCCATCCTCACTGGGTTCATGTTTTATGAAGATATTTTCCAACAACATCTCGCCCACAAATCCGTTTTTTCGCTTGTGGCATGGCTTACATTTGCCGTGTTACTGAGTGGTCGATATATTTTTGGCTGGCGCGGTCGCACCGCTATTCGGTGGACTTATAGCGGTTTTGCCTTCCTTATGATTGGCTACTTTGGCAGCAAATTCGTGTTAGAATTCATATTAATCAAAAGTTAAGTACATCACCATTTTAATCATATGACGCTATAATAGTAAGAAATGCAGTTCAACCAACCTTTCTCGTAATATTTAGAGGCACCCCCCTTCTTGGACGACACACCTCATAGCATCTTATTCATCGTTCTCTTTCTATTAATATGCGTATCCGCCTTTTTCTCTAGCGCAGAAACTAGCATGATGTCGCTGAACCGCTATCGATTAAAACATTTAGCCAAGGGCGGTCATCGTGGCGCGAAATTAGCGTACGAGCTGCTACAACGACCTGACAGACTAATTAGCGTTATTCTCATCGGCAATAATTTCGTTAACATCATGGCGTCAGCTATCGCTACCATAATTGCGATTGAATTATGGGGAAATGCTGGAATAGCCGTTGCAACAGGTCTTCTAACATTGGTCATATTGGTATTTGCAGAAGTGGCTCCCAAGACATTGGCCAATGCAAAACCAGAAAAAATTGCGTTCCCCGCTGCGTTTGTACTCAAACCACTGCTCCAGGTTTTATATCCAATTGTCTGGTTAATCAATATCGTTAGCCAAAAATTACTCAGTACGCTCGGCGTCAATCTAAACGATGATGATGCGGACCAATTAAGTCGCGATGAACTACGCACGGTTGTGAATGAATCTGGCACGATGATACCCAAACGCCATCGAACGATGTTACTTAGCATTCTCGATTTAGAGCAAGTCACCGTAGACGACATCATGATCCCCAGAAACGAAATTGCCGGGATCAATATAGAAGAAGATATTGACGATATCATTGAAGATTTACGCAGCTCTCAACACACTAGACTCCCTGTTTATCGAGGCGACCTAAACAATCCAATCGCTATGCTTCACTCCCGAAATGCGCTTCGATTCATCACTGGTGATGAAGAAAAAACAAAGGCAGCTCTATTACAATATGCGGCAGACCCTTATTTCGTACCTGAGGGCACGCAACTGCACACTCAGATGGGTAACTTCCAGAAGATTAAAAGACGCCAAGGTCTAGTGGTAGACGAATACGGTGACGTCAAAGGCCTAGTGACCCTCGAAGATATTCTGGAGGAAATTGTAGGAGAATTCACCACTGATCTAGCCGCCAGCAGCCAAGACATACACCCCCAGGGAGACGGGTCTTATTTTATTGATGGGAGCAGCACAATAAGAGAAATAAATCGAATACTGAAATGGAACTTACCCACTGATGGACCTAAAACTTTGAGTGGTTTAATCGTGGAGCATTTGGAGTTCTTTCCAAATGCTCCAATCTGTTTCAAAAAAGGAGGGTACATTATAGAAGTTAAACAAATGAAAGATAATATGATTAAAACAGCTCGCGTTTTATCTTTTACCGAAGATAAAATTTAGCCTCAATAAAATCACCGTTAAATACCCTACAAATTAGCAACCACCGCATCCGAAGATTTTATTGCCTTTGCAACAGCATTTTTGACATCATTCCCCAACGCCAAACAGACCCCCATGCGCCTTTGGCCCTTCACCTCAGGTTTACCAAACAAACGAACCTGAATATCCTCATCTGACATTGCCTCTACCAAATTGGAATAAGACACCTGATTCGAATCACCTTCGACCAAAATGACAGATGAAGCTGCCGGCCCATACTGTTTCACCGCAGGAATAGGCAAGCCAAGAATGGCACGGGCATGCAAAGCGAACTCAGACAAATCCTGAGATATCAATGTCACCAAGCCCGTATCATGTGGCCTTGGTGACACCTCACTAAAAATAACGTCATCCCCTTTTATGAAAAACTCTACACCGAACAAACCTCTGCCACCCAAAGCATCCGTCACTTTCTTGGCCATATTTTGAGAAGCTGCAATGGCAGCAGCACTCATTTTTTGAGGCTGCCAAGATTGTCGATAATCACCATCAATTTGCTTATGCCCAATAGGCTCGCAGAAACACGTTCCGTCTCGGTGACGAACAGTTAACAAAGTAATCTCATAATCGAAATCAACAAACCCTTCGACTATCACTCGGCCCGCACCGGTACGTCCACCAGCCTGCGCATACTCCCAAGCGACTTCAATTTCCGATTCCACATTAATGAGACTCTGACCTTTACCGGAAGAACTCATAATCGGCTTAACAACACAGGGCAAACCAATAGACTTTACTGCCTCATCAAAGTCAGAGCGATTATCTGCAAACTGATAGGGAGAAGTTTTCACATCCAACTCCTCTGCCGCTAGACGGCGAATACCTTCACGATTCATCGTTAATTGCGCAGCTCTTGCAGTAGGAATCACATGATAGCCCTCCCGCTCTAACTCCATTAGCGTATCCGTTGCTATGGCTTCAATTTCCGGAACGATGTAAGTCGGTTTTTCCTTTTCAATAATTTCTCGGAGCGCAACACCATCTAGCATTGATAGAACATAGGACCGGTGAGCCACTTGCATCGCGGGCGCGTTTTCATAACGATCTACAGCAATAACTTCAACTCCGAATCGCTGCAACTCTATCGCAACTTCTTTACCCAGCTCTCCAGAACCGCACAACAATACTTTTAGCGATGTTGGCGAGTAGGGAGTGCCTAATACCACATCCCCATTAGATTCTACATTTTGACTCGAAGGTCTTATTGATTCTGTCATTTTAAAGCTTCACCAACATGAGCAAGAGGATTATCGTTCATCAATCGCCAATTCTTTCTTATAGCGTTTTCCATTTTCTACGTAGTGCATTGCACTCATTTTTATCGCCTGAGCTTGCGCTTCACCCAACTCTTTTACGACTTTACCAGGAGAGCCCATCACCATAGAGTTGTCAGGAATAACTTTACCTTCCGTTATCAACGCATTCGCGCCGATAATGCAATTTTTACCAATCACTGCGTTATTTAAAATAACCGAATTAATACCCACCAAGGTATTATCGCCAATAGTGCAGCCGTGTAGCATCACCTTGTGCCCTACCGTGACATCTTTCCCGATAGATAATTTGATACCGGCATCGGTATGCAATACACACCCGTCCTGAATATTTGAATTTTCACCGATACTAATGACATCCGTATCGCCACGTACCACAACGTTAAACCAAATGCTGACATTTTTTTCTAGCACAACAGAACCAATGACGGTTGCATTGTCCGCTATAAAATACTCATCGCCGGGTAAGGTAACCTGGCGATCTCCCAATCGGTATAACATAATAACTCCCTATCATTTGTGTTTGACTGTACTTAGCGCTTGACTAAATATAGTAATTCTACAACATAGTCATTAGCTTTAAATACAAATCACAGAGGAACAAAGAAAAGAACTGACCCTTTTTGAGTTCACCAATTGAAAAGGTCCGAAACATCACTCTTCAATCAATGAAATCTTGGCATCGAAAACCAGATTAACCAACTCCACCAACACCAAGGCAGTCAATCCCCAAATATTGAATTCACCGTAGTTATAAGATGGTACTTTGTACTTCACTCCTTTTAGCTCGACAGTCTTGACAGTGAACGGGGTCGTTTCCGCAAAAAACCGCAAGGGCACAGTAAAGGCACAACTAAGCTCCTCCGGATTTGTTTTAAGCTCCAACTCTTTGGGCAAAATACCCACATAGGGCGTCACGTTAAGCCCGTATTTAGATTTTCGTGAAGACAAACGACCCACGACATCCACTTTATGCCGTGGAATACCTACCTCCTCAAAACTTTCTCGTAAAGCAGTGTGTTCCAGGCTCACATCAATGTCGTCTTTTTTACCCCCCGGAAAAGAAACCTCGCCAGCATGAGATGACAAAGCCTTTGAGCGCAATGTCAGCAACACTTCCGGCTCCAAATTATTACGAGTAATAGGCACTAAGACCGCCGCCTGAGGCAGAAGGTCATCGCCAGCCTTCAGCCCCTCAAGGAGTTCATGATGCTTGAGTCTTTCTTTAATGATATTTAACATTTGAAACCTAATCTAGAGTGTGACGAGTATAGAATTGATGCCTAAATATGGTGTTTACGGATAAAGTGTAACACTCTATATCCAAACTCACCGCGTCAAAGGTTATCACTTATCCCTGATATCTCACTCCAACAAAAAACACCAACTTATTGTTATATAACAATATTATATAATTACAGGAAGAATTCATCTATCACCATCAAAAAACCAGATTTGTTATAACAAATAAATCTATCGAATATCTCGCATCAACATAGATAGAAATAAGCGACAAATAAAGAATTGATTTGACAACAATTACCTTATTTTTTGATCTAATTAGATCGATTTTTAGAGCAACAAGTTACGTTTACTGGTGGTATTTCGAACAATGTCAAGATTATACTTTGTGCAGAACAGACGATAGTATAGAGCCTGTATTAATCAAGTTGGGAGAGCATATTCGTTTGTTGTGGTCATTTTACCACCGTAGCTCTTCATATTTTAGGTCTATTTACGCAGAATAATCCGAAGTCATACACCGTTTAATCACCTTCTTGGCCACGATCAAAAAGGTGATATTTGAAAGACTGGGCCTGCGTAAATTTATTATTAGATAGAGGTTTACCATGCCAGCTTTACCTGAATTTGATGAGTTATTAAGACTCGCGGAAAAAAACCCGGAACGCCTAGAAGCTCTGCGCGCAGAAATGTGCGAACAACTTATCTTAGACGCCCCATCAGAATACCGACGACGATTGCGCGGGCTGCAATTTCAAATAGACATGGAAAGACAAAAAGCAAGCACTCCCATGGCGGCTTGCATAAAAATTTCAGAAATGATGCATGAATCATTCGGCCGCCTTCGTGATGCATTAAACGAAGCACAAGGGATTCAGGCTGGCACTTTATCTACCGTTAGCGACGACATCGATAAAAATAGAATAAAGCGCGCTACTCAAGAACCAGAAATACAACCCGCCGATATCCTTCAATTTCCAGTCAGCTAAGTTCCCCATAGACTAAGTCCACAGCCTATCTCATCCTTCTGAGATAGGCTCTATTCTTAACTCATCTAATCGGTTTATACTGCCTGTCCAATTCTGTCAATTTGAGTCCTTGTGATGAAGTATTGCAGCAACTGTGGTAGCCAAGAAATAGCACACCGAACACCCACAGGCGATAACCGCCCTCGATATATATGCGACACCTGCGAGATTATTCATTATCAAAACCCCAACATAATTTGCGGCACTCTGCCGATTCATAAAGATAAAGTCCTTTTGTGCCGCCGCGCTATTGAGCCGAGAAAAGGATTGTGGACATTGCCAGCGGGGTTTATGGAAAATGGAGAAACCACTCAGGATGGAGCAGCAAGAGAAACCTGGGAAGAGGCGTTAGCAAAAATTGAACTTAAAGGGCTCTACGCCATTTTTAATCTCCCGCAAATAAACCAAGTCTATATGTTCTATCGCGGCCACGTTATTGACGGGGAATTTGGAGTTGGCGAAGAAAGTTTGGAAGTCGCACTCTTTAAGGAAGAAGAGATTCCATGGGATGAGTTAGCCTTTCCAACCATTACACGATCATTAAAGTTCTATTTTGAAGATCGGATCAAAGGGGAATACCCAGTCCGAGTTGAAGATATCCATTCCCCTCATCGCGGCAAATAAAACAGACCACACGAATAAAGCAGCATAGCTTCTCACATCATCACATCAACCATCTCTGACGCTAACGTTATCGGCGAACTAAAGCTGACTTAATTGCCACAAATCAAAAGCAGGCTCTTCATAGGGATGAGCCGCCTTTAACGCTAAAACCACAGATTGCACAATCGCATCATCACAAACCATTTCTACTTTAAACTCTTCAACCGTTTCAACCTTACCCGGCCCATTATTCGGCGGCTCACCAATAAAGGGATTGCTATCGGCTAGAGGCCTAAATTGGCCTTGCCCCTTACTCTGCCAACAGCATTGATCGTAATTCCCAATTTTGCCCGCACCCGCAGAAAAAACAGCTCCTTTAACGCTATCTAGATGACTTGCCGGTACATAAAAGCACAACTTATACATCGCGATAGCCTCCGCCCATTCTCACTCTGAAATTAATTCAACCATGCTCTCGCATTCTGGAACATTCGTAGCCACGCGCCATCATCACCCCACTCTTCAGGTTGCCAGGAGTTTTGAACGTTTCGAAAAACCCGCTCTGGATGCGGCATCATAATCGTCACCCGACCATCCTCACTACAAAGCCCCGTCACTCCCTGAGGAGCTCCGTTGGGATTAGCAGGATATTGCTCCGTCACATTCCCATAGTGATCAACATAGCGTAAGGCTATTTGTTGATTGAGACTCAACTCATTCATCGTTTGCGAGGATTGAAATTCAGGTCGACCTTCACCATGGGCAACTGCGATTGGCAATCGAGCCCCGGTCATACCGTTCAAAAACAAAGAGCGCGATTCTTGAATTTCCACCAGACTCACCCGCGCCTCAAATTGCTCTGATAAATTCCGAGCGAAATGCGGCCAGGATTGCGCACCTGGAATGAGCTCTTTAAGGTTCGACAACATCTGGCAGCCATTACAAACTCCCAAACTAAACGTATCACCACGACTAAAGAAGTCTTCGAATTGTCGTCTTGCCACCGCATTGAACAATATGGACTTAGCCCAGCCTTCTCCCGCACCCAAAACGTCTCCGTAAGAAAAACCACCGCAAGCCACCAACCCATCAAACTGATCCAGCGTCACTCGCCCCTCGATCACATCGCTCATATGTACATCGACACTGGCAAATTCAGACCGATCAAATGCCGCCGCCATTTCCACATGACCGTTAACACCTTGCTCGCGTAGCACCGCCACCTTGGGTTTAACACTCACGTTAAGATAGGGTGCGGTAATATTCTCCTTCAGATCAAAAGGCACAATCACATTTAATCCCGGATCCTTCAGATCCGTAATTGCGCTATATTCCTCGTCTGCACAAACTGAGTTATCGCGTAAACTTTGAATTTTGTAACTGGTTTCTGCCCACGCCAAATGCAAAGCAGAGCGTTCGTAACAAGACTCCTCGCCTCCCAAGCCAATACGAAATAAATCGGTGTCATCAATAGTTGCCACAGCGTGAGTGCAAGTATCTAATCCAAATTGCTTAAGCACTTGCAACACATCATTCTTATGAGCAGATGCAATTTGAATCACCGCTCCTAACTCTTCATTAAACAATGTCGGTAACAACTGATCAGGCGACTGACATATTGTGTCGAGCTGAACCTTCAACCCCGCTCGACCGGCTATGGCCATTTCCAACAAGGTCACCATCAACCCACCATCGGAACGATCATGATAAGCGAGTAGTTTCCCCTGATTATTTAATACCTGAATAGCACTAAAGAGTCCCTTAAGATCCGAAGCACTTTCGACATCGGCACTCTCGGTTCCAACAGCTTTATACACTTGCGCTAGCGCCGTTGCACCCAGACGGTTTTTACCTCGTCCTAAATCAATGAGTAATAATTCACTGGCGTTCGCCGTCATTTGAATCTGAGGCGTCAGACTTTTTCTCACATCCATCACCGGCGCAAAGGCGGTGATAATTAAGGAGAGCGGTGAGGTCACACTTTTTTGGTCGCCCTTTTTATCACCTTTCTGGCCTCCTTTTTGGGCCGAATCCGATTTCACAGAATCATCCCATACAGTTCGCATCGACATGGAATCTTTACCCACGGGTATCGTAATCCCAAGCTCAGGACATAACTCCATGCCAATCGCTTTCACGGTATCAAATAAAGCTTGATCCTCACCGGGGTAGCCTGCAGCGGCCATCCAGTTTGCCGACATCTGAATCTGCTCGATACTCTCAATCGACGCTCCTGCAATATTCGTAATGGCTTCCGCCACAGCCATCCGACCTGAAGCTGGTGGACTAATCAATGCAATGGGAGACCGTTCCCCCATCGCCATCGCCTCACCCACGTACACATCATAGGCCGACGCACTCACGGCGCAATCGGCAACCGGTTCTTGCCACGGCCCCACCATCTGATCTCTTGCCACTAATCCCGTGACAGTTCTATCACCAATAGTAATGAGAAATTTCTTACTCGCCACCGAAGGCAAACGTAAAACGCGGGTTATCGCCTCTTCTAAATCAATTCCCTGATAATCAAAAGGCTTCTGTAAAAACGATTTTCGCTCAAACTGTCGATTCATCTTAGGCGCTTTACCGAATAACACACTCATCGGTAAATCGACGGGATTGTTTTCAAACTGTTTATCACCGAGCACAAGATGATGCTCATCCGTGGCATGACCCACTACGGAATAGGGGCAGCGCTCCCTTTCGCAAATCGCTTCGAATTGAGCGAGATCTCTGGGCTCAACAGCCATGACGTATCGCTCTTGGGACTCATTACACCAGATTTCTAAAGGTGACATACCCGGCTCGTCATTGGGCACCTGTCTAATATCAAAAACACCGCCTCGATTACCATCTTTCACCAATTCGGGAAAGGCATTACTTAATCCGCCCGCCCCCACATCATGGATAAAGGCAATGGGATTCTTATCCCCTAGCTGCCAACACTGATCTATCACTTCTTGACAGCGTCTTTCAATTTCAGGGTTTTCCCGCTGCACTGAGGCAAAATCAAGATCTTCTCGACTAGTCCCCGAAGCCATTGATGAAGCCGCTCCGCCACCAAGGCCAATCAACATCGCCGGCCCTCCAATGACGATCAAGTGACTACCCGCAGCAAACTCCCCCTTCTCAACGTGATCTTCAGAAATATTACCCAAGCCACCCGCGATCATAATAGGCTTGTGATAACCTCTAACCTCTTCCCCAGTAACACCATTGGCAATTCCTTCATAGGTACGAAAATACCCACAAATATTAGGTCGCCCAAATTCGTTATTGAAAGCCGCCCCTCCAATAGGACCCTCCAGCATAATATCCAGAGCAGACACCATTCGGTCCGGTTTGCCATAGGGTGTTTCCCAAGGTTGTTGAAAGTCAGGAATATTAAGATTAGAAACCGTAAAACCCGTTAGCCCCACTTTCGGTTTTGATCCTTTACCCGTCGCTCCCTCATCCCTTATTTCCCCTCCCGACCCTGTGGCAGCGCCAGGATAAGGCGCAATCGCAGTAGGATGATTATGTGTTTCCACCTTCATCAAAATGTGAATAGGCTGTTGATGATAAGTATATTGTTTGGTCTCAGGATCAGGGAAAAAACGGCCACCGGTGGAACCTTCCATCACTGCGGCATTGTCAACGTATGCCGATAGCACGCCTTGGCTATTTTTCTCGTAGGTGTTTTTAATCATGCTGAAAAGAGAGTGGGCTTGAGCCTCTCCGTCGATAGTCCAATCCGCATTAAATATCTTATGTCGACAATGTTCGGAATTGGCTTGGGCGAACATCATCAATTCCACATCAGAAGGGTCACGATTTAACGCTTTGAAGCTTTCCGTTAGGTAATCAATTTCATCTTCTGCAAGGGCTAATCCGAGAGTGCTGTTTGCATCGACCAGAGCATTTCGCCCCCCCGCCAATACGGGAACAATCGTCAAAGGTCTCGCCTGCTCTTGCGTAAACAGCCTATGCGCTTCCGCCTCTTTTCCGAGAACTGTCTCCACCATACGATCATGCAGCAATGACCCAACCTCTTGGCGCTGGATCTCATCAAGGGATTGATCACGATCTAATACAATATGATAGGCAATGCCACGTTCCACACGCTGAATAGCGTTAAGACCACAATTGTGAACAATGTCTGTCGCTTTGCTAGACCAGGGCGAGATAGTCCCAAAACGAGGGACCACTAACATTAGCTCGCTCACCCCCTGCTCTCTGGACTTCACCGCCGAAGCCTGAAGGTTTTCTGCATCAGTTGAAAACCCGTAATGAAGAACACGTTTAAGCACAGCGTTATCGTCTGCACTTAATGCGCCTTTTACCTTAACAAAGTGGATCCAGTGAGCATCCAGCTTCGCAATAGAAGGATTAACAGATTGGATTTTTTTCAGAGTTCGAGTTCGGCGAAATTCAGAAAGAGCAGGCGCTCCACGAAATATGAGCATGTGAGTCTCTACAAAGTAAGGGGGATAAGAGAAGGCGGAATTATACCCTAATTAAATGCCGACGCAGAAACTAAAAAAGGCCCCCTATGGAACCTTTTTAGTATCATCTTTCCCGCAACCTTTTACTAATACCGTCTATACCTACGACTTGACTAGACCTACGACTCGACTAGTTTAATCGATGCAAGACTTGCCCCAGCTCTCCAACCGCATTATCTAACTCGGCACCTAGCTTGGTTTGCGCTTCCATTCGCGACACATCTTGATCAGCCAACTCCGTCATGCGGTTCAAATTGCGGCTAATATTGTCAGAGGTATCTGTTTGTTGTTCCACTGCACCCGCAATCTGATCATTCATTTCACTGATAGAACCGACGGCTCCGGTTATCGTCTGTAAGGATTCGCCTGCTTTCATTGCTTGCTCTACACTCAATTCGGCCTGTCGGCGACCTTCTGCCATCACTTTCACCGCATTGCTTGAGCCTTCTTGCAAGCGTGCAATCATATCGTTAATTTCTTCAGTTGCCTCTTGAGTACGCTGCGCTAGCGTTCGGACTTCGTCCGCTACTACCGCAAACCCTCGACCTTGCTCTCCAGCTCTAGCGGCTTCAATTGCTGCATTGAGTGCCAACAAGTTTGTTTGATCTGCAATGCCACGAATAACTTCCAAGATTGCACCAATGGATTCACTGTCTTCCTCCAGCTTTTGAATTGCAGTGGCCGCTCGCTCCACTTCATCAGCTAAAGAATGAATGGCCGAAGTCACACTATTGACTACTTCTTGACCGCTTTCTGCTTCCTTATTCGCCTCACGGGCCGCTTGCGCTGCATGCGTCGCGTTCTGAGATACCTCATGCACTGTCGCAGTCATCGCGGATATGGCATCCACCATTTCCTGCGCTTCTCTTTGTTGGCGCTGAGTACCATCTGCCGTCCCCTTTGACTCATTGGAAAGCTCTTTACTCAGCACTTGAATTCTATCGACACACCCACTCAATTCACCAACGGACATGGCATTTTTATCCATAGTGCCATTTATCGCAGTGGCTAACCCCCCCACTTCGGAATCATCCGTTACTCGAATGTCTTCCCATTCATTATTCGCACTACTATTACTCAAATGGTCCAGTATTACCTTAATAGGATTACCCACCCACATTCCTGCTACCGCTGAAGCTACAAATGCACCAACCACCCACAATGCACCTCCTATGGCCAGCATGATACCAGCACCCTCTTGCTCACCCAGTGCTAGCCACAACAAACCGACTTGGCTTCCCATCAACACGCCAACCAGTATTGCAAATTTACTTTTGATAGACATTTTCATATAACCTAACTCCACCCGACGGACTTAAATGCTGCTTCCTTTAACACTCTTTTAACGTGAGGATACTGGCCTCCGAATATTCTCACGTTAAAAGAGTGTCTTGCCTTTTTTGATGAGAAACACATCGCCTTTAGACGCTGCTCCTAAAATTAAGCTTAGACACCACATTTGGGCTTCGCCAAGACAAACTCAATTTATTCTTGGCTTTTAAACAATATAATTCGAAGCCACTATGACGAACCTCAGTAAACGCCACATATGACCCTCAAGCCACTTGTAGTCACTCATGAAGCACAGTACCGTAGCGTACGCACAGATCGGGCCAGACTAGGGAGTCAATACTCGACTTAGCTCACAAAACTGAGTAATATTCGCACATAAAATGGCCATTAGCCAAAAAGGATGGTCCTAACACTCACTATTTGCATAAGTTTCACTCTTTAAGTTCATTTTCATCAAACCTGGTTAACTGAAGTATTCGCAGAGAAATGATAGCAAAAACCTTATATCACATGAGAATAACGGTAAGCATAAGCTTCATGCTTGCTCTATTGCTCACGCCTGCCTGCCAACCCAAGCTAACGGCTTTGGAAAAAGTTCAGCAAATGGGCGTATTAACAGTGGTTACCCGCAGTAGCCCAGCACTGTACTTTCACGATGCAGGTAATGCACAGGGATCGGGTTTTGAATACGAATTAGCGAAACAGTTTGCTGAAGAAATCGGCGTCACACTGGTCATGGAAGAACAACAAACATTGGGCGGCGTCTTAGATGCAGTAAAAGACAAGCGAGCCAATTTAGCAGCAGCCGGACTTTCCATCACCCGAGAACGCAATAAAGACTTTCATTTCACAACACCTTATCAACGCATCACTCAGAGATTGATATACCGTAGTGGATCGGGGTACAACCACAGCAACGCACCAAAAAACATTTCCGATTTAATAGGAAAGCGTATAGTGGTTATGGCTCACAGCAGTCATGCAGAAAGGCTGGCCATATTAAAAAAAGCACACCCTAACCTCGAGTGGGTAGCCAAAGATAATATCGATTCCGCAGAGCTCATCCAACTGGTGTTCGAGCATGAATTCGATTTCACCATTATTGATTCAAATGAATTCGCTGCACACCAAGCCTTGATGCCTGAACTAACAGCAGCCTTCGATATTGGTGAGCCCGAATCCGTTGCTTGGGCATTTGATCGCACAGAGGATGATAGCCTCTACCTCGCGGCAGATGACTTCTTAGCTAACATTAATACCGATGGCCGCTTAGAGGCGTTAAAAGAACGTTTTTTTGGCCACATTAATAGACAGTTTAATTATGTTGGAGCAAGACGTTTATTAAGACACATGGATAAACGTCTACCTGAATTTGAAAAGTATTTTAAGGATGCCGCTGCTCAAGAAGGTCTAGATTGGCGGCTGCTTGCCGCAGTGTCCTATCAAGAATCCCTTTGGGACCCCAAGGCCATTTCTCCCACAGGTGTTCGTGGTTTAATGATGCTGACCTTGAAAACAGCAAAGGAAATGAATATAGCAAACCGGTCCGACCCACAACAAAGTATTGAAGGTGGAGCCGCCTACCTGAAAACAATCATTAAGCGAATCCCCTCAGAAATAACCGAGCCTCACCGCACTTGGATGGCTCTCGCTTCTTACAATGCAGGCTATGGTCATATAAAAGACGCCAGAAAAATCACTGAGATTCAAGGTGACGATAAGAACAGCTGGTTCGACGTTAAGGAACGATTACCTCTATTACAACAACCAGAATATTATAAATATACCCGTTTTGGATATGCCAGAGGCGGGAAACAAGCTCCTATCTATGTGGAAAACATTCGGCGTTATTATGATGTGTTAGTTTGGGCAACAAGCAGAGCCACGCAACAAATACACAATACCGCTTATACTCCCAACACACCAACTACCGTATCGGATGGTACCGCTGTTGCGTTAAGGTCTTCCTCAACAACTGAAACGGGTCGTGGTGCTGTCGGTAGTCGTGCCATTTATTGAGCGCCTTTTTCACCTAGCTCAGCTTTTGTTTTATCTCATTTCGTTTAGCTTTTTTCTCTCTTCGCTTTGTTTTCCTAACATTCATTTTTCTATTTTTTTCACTTTTGATTGCCCTTTCAAAGCCGCCCTTCTTTTCGAAAAAAATGAAGACATCAATTCTCCGCATGACTTTGCAAGCGTGTCACCACTCCATTCCACTCGATGATTAAAATACGGCGCCTCAAACAAGTTGCTAGCACTCACTATGGCTCCCGCCTTCGGCTCCAATGCGCCGAAGACCACACGACTTAATCGAGAATGCACTATCGCCCCCACGCACATAGTGCAAGGCTCAAGAGTGACGTACAGAGTACAATTAACTAAACGATAATTTGTGAGCGACTGACCAGCCTGGCGGATCGCCTGGATTTCAGCATGAGCCGTTGGATCGTGACACGATATCGATTGATTCCAGCCTTCACCAATGATTCGTCCTTCCGCATCTATAATCACGGCACCCACAGGTACTTCATTGGCAGCAAATGCACGGTTCGCTAAATCCATGGCCTTAGCCATTCGTTGCTCATCTTGAATTTTCTGATCTGCTGAACGCTCGTCGCCAGATTCTACGTTTTGCATTCACTCGCCTTTTTATGATTTAGCATGACAGGGTAGCGTATTTTACAAAAGGTAAAAAGGGACCGTGTTATTTCTGAAACGCTCGCCTAAGTCGATCAAACTGAAGACTCTGTGATATTTCAATCGCAAATTTCGGTGAACTTAACTGCTCCAACAAAACGAAAGCCGATTGGTAACTAACCGGCCCCCCATTGGAAGAGATGACATTGCCATCCATCACGACGTTTTGGTCATACTGCACGTCAATGTTAGGGTAGGACTTTGCCAGTTTTTTCTCACCACCTGCCCAGGTGGTCGCCTTTTTTCCGTCAAGAACACCGGCTTCTCCTAATAAAAATGCCCCGGAGCAGTTACTGGTCATCCAGGCCGCAGACTTCCCTTGTTTTTTAATAAAATCAATCAAGTTTTTATCACTCACTAGATCATCCATGTCATAAGCGCTAGGAACCATGACAACATCTAATTTCAGTTCATCGTAAATAGTCTTATCGGCAACGATTGTTAACCCCTCTTCAGACACTACCGTTTTATTTTTCGTTGCAGAGATGACCACAACTTCATAGGAAGAAAACCAGGCTTTTTTAGTTGCGGCACCAAACACTTCTACCGGTGCCGTGACATCACTGGTAAGAAACCCGTCAAACACCAAGATTCCAATCGTTGATTGAGCGGCATTAGCAAAACCGGTAAGTAACAGAGATATCGCTAAGATGAGTGATAACATCAATCTGTTCATATTCTATAAGTCCTCTTTTATTGTCGTTTAGTTTGATTACTAACGAGGGGGGCCCTCGAAGCCTTGTTGCTATACCGCCATAGGTAATACGCTAGACTTTAGCTTTTGTACGGCCTATAAAGAAGAGCCATAATAATCACTACTTAATAGGCCATATGAACAAGCAATCCTCACTCAATCTAGAAATTAAAACCAATGATTCGGTAATGTACCGTAACCTGTACCAGCAAATTCGAGATCAGATTCTGAATGGATTTCTAGCTCCTCGCGCACGCTTACCCTCCACAAGAAGCCTGGCTGCGGAACTCGGCTGCTCTCGCGGCACCATAGAGCGCGCCTATGACATGTTGCTATCGGAGGGTTATATTCACGGAGCCGGAGCGGCGGGAACCCGGGTTAACCCCAATTTGGACCCAAAACTCATTGCCGCAGGAGTACTTGGCACTGATGGAAAACCAGTGAACGGCACTACCCACCAATCACAGGAAACTCCGCCTCTATCATTACAGCTGGGACTACCCGCCCTCAATGCTTTTCCTCGCAAATTATGGAGCCGTTTAATCAACAAGCATATGCGCAATATGGGTGCCCATCAGTTTGCTCGCGGTAATGCTTTTGGATACTTTCCATTGCGACAGGCCATCGCAAATTATTTAGCCATATCACGAGGGGTGAATACTGAGCCGGAGCAAATCTTTATAACATCGGGATTTCAAGGTGCATTAAGCACGATAGTCCAATGTCTTTCGAGCGCTGAGGATCAAATCTGGTGTGAAGATCCTGGGTATTTCCGCGCAAGAGATTGCCTCAACCAATTAGGTGTACCGGTGATACCCGTACCTGTGGACGAAAATGGTCTGCAGGTTAGTCTAGGGATAAAAATGGCAGATAAAGCGAAGTTTGCCTTAATCACCCCGACTCACCAATCACCGATGGGCGTAACACTCTCCTTGGCCCGAAGAATGGAGTTATTACATTGGGCTGCGACTCAAGGAAGCTGGATCATTGAGGATGACTATGACAGCGAATTTCGTTACGGGGAAAAACCCTTACCCGCCCTTAAAAGCCTAGATGCCAACAATCGAGTCATCTATGTTGGCTCTTTCAGCAAGGTACTGATTCCATCACTAAGGCTTGGCTATATTGTCGTACCAAAACCACTTCAAATTCGATTCGAAGAAAGCCTTTCCTCGCTATGGTCCGTGGGCTCATTGCTAGAACAAAAAGTGGTAACTGAGTTTATGGCGGAGGGCCACTTCAGTTTACACATCAAAAAAATGCGCTCGTTATACGCTGAAAGAAGAGCCGCACTCGCCAGCGCGTTACAAAAAAGGCTGGCAGGAGAGATGACTCTCAGTTTGCAGGTAGGTGGTATGCATCTCATAGCTGAGTTAAAAAATGTGAAGGACGAAAAGCGATTACAACAAAAAGCATTAGAGCTCGGTATTGCGCTCCACTTTCTTTCTCATTTTCTCATTAAGGTCACATGCCCGCCAACGCTGTTGCTTAGCTTTACCAATGTGGATGTCGCTGATGCAGAACGCGTGGTGGGTTTATTGGCGCAGGCAATTGAGGCGTGCACCAAAAACTAAAACGAGTACCAGATTATTTCCACTCTATCGTCGCCGGAGGCTTTGACGACACATCATAAGCCACCCTCGATATACCCGATATTTCATTAATAATTCGGTTTGAAAATCGCTCCAACAAATCATAAGGCAAATGCGCACAACGAGCCGTCATAAAATCTATCGTCTCCACCGCTCTTAACACCACAACATTTTCATAGCGACGGCCGTCTCCCACCACACCGACCGATTTTACCGGCAAGAAGATATTACTGGTGACACACGCGATGATTTTTATACTTTTACTCAAACACAAGCCGTAAAATTTCTCGAACTGGCGGGTGGAATACTGAAAGCGATCAAGGTAGCCCAGCTTTACTCAACCCATCAACAAAGCGACGTCGATCTTCCAGATTCTTGAAGTGGCTTCCACTAGCTTCGGAAAGCGTAAATGCCGGATTGATTCGCCGGATGACCGCCACGGTAGCTGATGCTTCTTGCCCACGGCCTAACAACCCATCAATCGCGGCCATATAGAGTGCGGAGGGCAGAAAATTTGGATTTTTCTGCAGATCCAATCTGAACAACTCGATAGCCTCCTTATACTGACCAAGATCATACAGATCAACCAACGTATGGATGGCACCTATTTTCTCAATATCGTGGTCGATACCGGTGAAACCGAGGGACTATTTCGGCCTGACCACTTACAGCGTATTGAGGCGTTACAGGCCTACGCAGAGCAATTCCCTGCCATTCGAGGGTCGACATCCGTGGTTGACTACATCAAGCAGATGCACAAATCCGTCAACGAAAACCGGGCAGAGTATTACTCCATTCCCGATGATGAGTTCCTGATTGCCCAATTGTTCCTGCTTTACTCGACTACCGGTAATCCAGACGACTTTGAGGAAGAAATCGACACAGGCTATTCCCAGGCAAACATTCGCTTCAATTTACATGTCGCAGACTACCAGCTACTAACTGAAATCATCCCGCATATTCAGCGTTACGTTGCCACAGAATTCAACACTAAAGAGATACAGGCTCGCTTATCTGGCCTGCTTGAAACCGAGCTGGCGGTTGCAACTTCATCGAGTAAAACTCAAAAGGCTGAGTTTGTACTAACACCCGAGATAGGGCTTGATCTAACGGCGGCAACACGCCTCACCCTCATCACCCGGTTCAGGGGTGATATTGCTGACAACCTGGAGACTGGCACTCCAGCACAGCACAACCGAGACTCTCTTTCTAAACAGCTGGAGCTGGGAAATCATCTGGGTGGAGAGCTGCGAGAAGCCTATATCGATACCGAAATCGGCAGCACATTTTTACGGCTAGGCAAGCAGCAGGTGGTCTGGGGTCAGGCCGATGGATTGAAGGTATTGGATGTCATCAATCCGCAATCATTTCGGGAATTTATTCTCGACGACTTCGACGAAAGCCGAATCCCGCTGTGGATGGTCAATGCGGAGATACCGGTGGCTGGAGCATTCCTACAGCTGCTCTGGATTCCTGATCAAACGTATGACGATATTCCAGAAAAAGGCGCTGCCTTCGCCTTCACGAGCCCCCAAATCATTCCTGAACTTCCAGCAGACGTCCCGATAACCGGTTCGACATTCCACAAGCCCAATCGCTTGTTCGAAGATTCTGATGTAGCTGCCAAACTTACCTGGTTTATTAACGGTTGGGATCTATCGCTAAATTACGTATACCACTACTCGGATCGCCCGGCGGTGCGGCGCAAAACTTCCCCAGCCGGAATCTCCATAGAACAGAGTTATGAACGCACCCACCTGCTCGGCGGCACTTTTTCCAACGTCTTTGGCGACCTCACTTTGCGAGGAGAACTTGGCTATTCCAGCGACCGCTTCTATCTGGCCAGCACCCTGGCCGACGCTGATGGTCTAAGCCACTCAGGAGAGTTTTCCTACGTACTAGGCCTGGACTACCAGGGTTGGACAGACTGGTTTATAAGTACGCAGATATTTCAGTCGATAGTCACAGATCCAGCACCCGCCCTGATTCGAGATGAAGTCGACACCACTATCACTCTGCTCGTGCAGCGTGATTTTTTCAACGATTCCATCCAGGCAGAAACCTTACTGATTCAGAACCTGAATCAGGGCGACGGTCTATTGCAGGCATCGTTGGAATACGAATGGAGCACTGATATTCGCCTGAAACTAGGCGCTGATATTTTTTATAGCAATCCAAAAGGCCTTTTTGGTCAATTCAAACAGCAGGACCGGGTCTCGATGAATATTGAGGTTGGGTATTAACGCTGACCAACCACCCGACACCATGCTCACAACACTAGCTATCACTACAGGAGAACAGTGCGTCATCTAATCTGTCTCCTCATTTCACCAGGTTTTTTTGATAGCGAAACATTAGCACTAGAAACATTGGCACTAAAATAGTGGCGAGAAGCTTGATTGCGGGATGCGTTCATTTAACCCCGCTGATTTTTGTCTACAGGTCTTCCGGCAGTTTATGACCCTTGCCGCGTTTAGAACGCAGGTATCGGATGTTGTGGTCGTTAACTCCGCTTACCAGCGATACCGCCTCGGAAATAACCTGGCCGTTTTCTTCCAGTTGTTCTCGCTTTTGCGGATTATTTGACAACAAGCGAATCGGCGTGTCGTTGAGCAAGTAACGAAGGACAGTGGCTGCGTCGGAAAAATCTCGAGAATCTTCCGGTAAGCCCAAAGATACATTGGCTTCGTAGGTGTCCTCACCAGCATCCTGTAGCAAATAAGTTACTGCCTTTGCCCATAATCCGATGCCACGGCCCTCGTGCCCTGACATGTAAACTACTGCGCCACCCCCTTCTTGTTTCATCATACTAAAGGCGGCCTCGAGCTGCGGACCGCAATCGCAACGCATGGAGCCAAAGATATCGCCGGTTAAGCAGCAGGAGTGGATGCGCACCAGCGGCTCGCTTTTACCGCGGAAGCCCGGCAGGGCGAATACTGAATTGACAGGCATATTCGTTTGCAGCAGTGCGCGAAAGTCATCACTTTGACCTCCGTGCACGCCCTTGGCTGCCTCCAGGACGCGGGTCAATTCAACACGACGTACAAAGGGGTACCATTCCAGGAGGACTTCTTCTCCGTCGATCAAGCGCGGGATGGTGACTGGCCCAAGAAGGGATATAAAGGGTGTTCCACCGCTGCTGATCTTCCGGCCAGATCTGTCGAGGTCGACGAGCTGATGATTTTTGAATAGCAGCTGCCGAATAGATCGGTTTACATAACTAAACACGGTAATGGGCTCCAGATAACTGTGGGAATTAAATAGTTTGCTGATCTCTGTAAAAAAGATATGATATATCCTATCATACAATCTATACGATAGCGATCGTCGACTTTTATGCCGTGACTATCTACCCGTTAGCTGACGGTACGTTTTCGAGACAGGCTCGGCAAGGCAAAGGCAGCATCAGAACGTATATCTTTAATCAATGCGACCAAACTGAACCTGTTTTTACGTAGTAGGGACAAGTCAGATAAAAAATCAACATTCTGCCAGGAAAAATACTGAGGTGAAATTTGAGAAACAATGAGAGGTACGTGTATTCAGCCACGACCATCATAGCCGTACTTTCTATGCTTTCAATAGCGCTTAATGCGGAACCATTGGATCATGACGACCATCATCAGCAGGAGGCCCATCTGCATGGGCTGGTAGAGATGACCCTGGCAATTGAGGGCAATACGATGGAGCTGAACCTGGAATCCCCGGCTGCCAACATCGTTGGATTTGAGCACCCCGTGTCGACCCCGGAGCAGCATGCTAGCGTCACTCGCGCAAAAACGATTCTCGACATGCCGGAACAGTTACTGACTTTTATTGGCACCCGCTGTCAATCACTAAGTCAGGATATGAACCTTTCCGCCGTGCTCCAGCCTGCAGAAACTCATCAGAACGCAGAGGCGCACAGTGCGCACCAGGAGCACACCGACAAGAACCACGAAGAACACGATGATCACCAAACACACAGCGAAATTTCGGTCCGTTACCAGTTTCACTGCGCCCAGGGCACTAAACTGACTGCAATTAAAGTGCATTTGTTTGATTTATTTCCCCGTATCGAGACCGTTCAAGCCGCCTGGGTAAGCCATAGTAATCAGGCTTCCGCAATACTCACAACCGACTCAATAACGATAAATTTGGAGGCAAGATGAACACACATAAAATCATTGAACGAGCCGAACAGCGCTGCAAAGCACACGGCGCCCGCCTCACCAACAAACGCAAACAAGTGCTTTCTGGCCTGTTGCAATCGGAAAAAGCATTCTCTGCCTACGAGCTGGTGGACTATTGTAAGAGCGAGTTTGGCGAAAAAATCCCAGCTATGTCCGTGTACCGAATTTTGGCTTTTCTTCAGGATGAACAGCTAGCGCACAAACTCAAATTGGCCAATAAATTCGTTGCCTGCACCCACATCGCCTGTGATCACGCTCACGGTGTACCCCAGTTTTTGATCTGCGGGCAGTGCCAACGCGTGAAAGAAATCGCCATCAAAAAATCGACCATCAATACCTTACGACAAAGCGTAGAAGAAGCAGGCTTCCATTTGATTAGCCCCCAGCTGGAAATGGACAGTCTTTGTGAACGCTGTATGAGTAACGCGGCTTGAAGCCACCAACCTGGAGCTAAAAATGAATAACCTACAAAGCCTATCTGATAAGTCAGCGATAGGCCTCTCTCTATTGTGCACGATACATTGCCTGGCAATGCCTTTAGCCGCTGTATTGCTACCCTCAATCGCAGCTCTGCCGCTGGCGGATGAAACATTCCACTATTGGATGCTGATTACCGTGTTGCCGATCAGTGCCTACGCACTGACGATGGGCTGCAAAAAGCACCAACGCTATCGCTTGCTACTCATTGGTGGCGTGGGGCTGTGTATTCTTGTTTTCGCGACCTACGCTGGACACGACTTGCTAGGGGAAACCGGGGAAAAAACCCTGACAGTGGTCGGCACTATGATCCTGGCGCTTGGCCACCTCTGGAACTACCGTCTCTGCCATCATAAGGGCCCTTGCGACTGTACTGAGCCAGGCGAGTCTGACCCGCAATCCAATGAACTCTGATGAAGCATCTATTTTCTTTCAAAATCGGTGAACTGCGACAAAGCAGCCATGCGCCTGTGCCAGGTCTCAGGTTAACCGGCTTACTCGATATAGGCTTCAAATTGCACCAACTCCATCACATAGGCTGCAGTGGCGAGATCATTCTGTTGAATCGACGTCTTCACCACACCTGAGACCCAAATCGGTTCATATATGCTATTAAATTTAACGCCTTGTGGATAATTCACCAGGACAATCTGGTTTGGCGGCGGTGGTGGCATATGAATGCAGGCGCCAAAATAGGGCACGAGGAAAAACTGGGTAATCGTTTGATCGTCGTTATGTTCTATCGGCACAACAAAACCAGGAAGACGAATGGCCTTACCATCCATTTCGGCAACCACCCGGGTCGACACCAGAGCCTGCTGATAGCGGTCATCGCTGGCGGCGGCGAGGCTGTTTTGTATTTGACTGCTGATCTGGTCCTCGAAAGAACCGTCTTCAATATCGGTGACTAACTGAGGTGGATTGAGTAACACCTCAAGGTCATCTTTCGGCATCAAGTCGATCCATTCGACTGTCCTGAACGAGGCTTCTTTATTTAATGGGGCTGGATTTGATGGGGTTTGATTTGATGGGGTTTGATTTGATGGGGCTTTGCCTTCGGCAGCTCTGGCACCCGTCGTATCAAACAGCGCCAACGAAACCGCAGCAACCACGACGAAGGTAAAGCCACTAAGACGGCTGCAATAGAAACTGTTTTGAACACTTATTTTCGGCATATCACTGTGATCAGAAGTTGAACATTGAGCGTAAAATGATACAGTATATCCTATTTTTTTACACAGCAAGGATTTCGATTCTCGCTACGGATTCTCTTCTTGGACAGACTCCTAAATGACTATCCATTTACAAAACGTCAGCTTCACCTATCCAAAAGCACCTCAAAAGAAGGTGCTTGATATTCAACACTGGTCGGTTGCCCCAGGCGAACAGGTGTTTATTCATGGCCCTTCCGGTGGTGGTAAATCGACGCTGCTAAATCTGCTGAGCGGTATCCTTCAGGCAGACCGTGGCAAAGTATCGGTGCTCGGCGAGCGGCTGGATCAAATGAGCAATCGCCGACGCGACCGGTTTCGCGCCAATCATATCGGTTGTGTATTTCAGCAATTTAATCTCATCCCCTATCTGGATGCCATCGACAACATTCGGCTGGCCGCTCACTTTGCAGCAACGAAGCAGGCATCACTGAATCATGAGACAGGCGAGCTGCTCTCCGCACTGGGTATTGCGCCGTCAGATCGATGTAAACCTACCGCTCAGCTCAGTATTGGCCAGCAACAGCGGGTTGCCATTGCCAGAGCGCTAATCAATAAACCCCAATTATTGATTGCCGATGAGCCCTCTTCCTCTCTGGATCAAAACAACCGCGATACCTTTATGGCGCTGTTGATGTCACTGGTGAAAGAGCACGATATAACCCTGCTTTTTGTCAGTCACGACCTTTCCCTTTCATATCATTTTGGACGAGTTGAAGCCCTATCTGATATCAATACGCCTGACGGGGCGCACTAATGTTCATGCGACTGGCCTGTAAAAGCCTACTCAATCGAAGAGGCTCCGTCGTACTAACCGTGCTGGCGTTAACGGTCAGTCTTGTTGTGCTGCTAGGTGTCGAACATATCCGCCAGCAGTCCAGGGATAGTTTTGGCAACACCGTCTCCGGCGTTGATCTCATCGTTGGCGCAAGAACCGGTAGCCTTAATTTACTGCTCTATTCGATATTCCACATGGGATCCCCAACCAACAACATCAGCTGGGATTCCTACCAGCACATTGCCTCTGGCAAACACGTCGCCTGGGCCGTACCCATTGCACTGGGTGATTCGTACCGGGGCTACCGCGTCATGGGTAGCACGCCTGACTATTTCACCCACTTTAGTTACGGCGGTAAGCGCAAGCTGCAGTTCGCCAGCGGTAAAGCCTTTTCTGGGGTACTCGACGTGGTATTGGGGTCGGAAGTGGCCAGAAAGCTTAGCCACAAACTTGGCGATCAGGTGGTCCTCGCTCACGGGGTCGCGAGCACCAGCTTCAGCCTCCACGACGACAAGCCGTTTACAGTGGTGGGTGTCCTCGCGCCTACGGGTACACCGGTCGATCAGACCGTACATGTCAGCCTGCGAGGTATCGAAGCCATTCATATCCACTGGCAGCAGGGCGTAAAAATGCCTGGCAACACCGTCTCCACTGAACAGCTGGCCAAGATGGACCTCCAGCCCGAAAACATAACGGCTTTCATGCTCGGCTTGAGTTCAAAGATGGCTACTTTCCGCGTGCAACGGCAGATCAACAACTATTCGCGAGAACCACTCATGGCGATACTTCCCGGTGTTGCCTTGTCGGAACTCTGGCAAATGATGGCGACCTTCGAGCACACACTGCGCCTGATATCAGCCTGTATTCTGG
>JAHRWA010000106.1 GCA_019090455.1 Pseudomonadales bacterium
CGCTGGAATGTCTTCGCCAGTGACGTTTTCATTACGCCATTTGGCGCGTAAATTAAATTGGCATTGCTCTTAACAAAGCTGAACTTATGCTCAAAGGCATTTATCCCATAGCAATTTTTTAACTTAATCGACAATTCGTCCATGTTAATGTCCTTTATATAATCTCAGGGGTTTCACCGTGTATAGCTTTCACTTCAGCCAACAAATCCCCGAACTTGCCATAATTAACTTTCACGCCATCATCCAAATCCAGCGATATACGCTGATCAGCATAATGGCGGAGTTTTTCATCGAAGGCACTGAGTTCGGTTTGCTGCTTATGTAGGTGAGCGATTTCTTTTTCTAGCTTTTTGATTTCAGCGGTGCTGCTGCTGGCTTCTACGTCTTTTTCGAGTTTACTAACGTGGGTCGTTAATTTCGCGGTGAGAGGTATCACGTATTCGGTACGCATACGGGCCAAGGTGCCTTCATTGTAGCGATGTAAGTACACCAAACACTGGAAGGCTTTTTGTTTACCACTGCTAAACAACCAATAAATTGGGCGTTTTTTGTAGGTTTGCATATGGTCTTTGTAGAATTTGTCGCATAGGTATCGCCGAATGGTTGCGCGACTGTCTTCGTTATTCTTTGGGGATAAATTGGCGGCTAGGAATGCAAGGTTTTCTTCTAGGTGTTCAAATGGCCATGCGACAGATATAAACTCAACCAAGCGATTATCCGCGTCATCGGCAAACCATTCTTTGTCGGTTAGGGGAATAATGCCGTCATCATCGGCTGGGAATTTTGTATACGCGCCTTTTTCAACTAGAAGGTCAAAGCCAACATTGCCGCTATTGGCATAAATAAGACCTGGCTCATCCAAGCTGTAACGGCCCATCATGCAGCCAATGGCGTAAGAGACTAGTTCTGCCATGGTGTCTTCACGGAAACGGGTATTTCGTTCTTCTTCTGTTCCTTTAATACCATAGCGATAAGCAGGGTTTACTGTGAGTGTGATTTGCTCGATGGGAACTTGTGGTGAGAGTTCGTCTTGCAGGCCGTAAGCGTCGATGAAGAGGCGGTTGTTTTCTTCTTCTAGCAGCTGCATCTCAGCGATGGATTCGTGATTCTTACTAACCCAAGCTATGTAGCTAGATTCAATAGTAAGCTCAGGTGAAACCATCAAAACAGGAAAGAACTGAAAGTCCCATGAGCGTTCATAGGTATCCCAGTCAGACTGGGCTAATGAAATTATAATATTTGCTCGTATCCCCGCATCTACACCAATACTAAAATCTCGAAGAATTGGTAGCAACGATACGTGCCCACTTTGAAAGTCTAAAGTAGGTGCGATGAACTTTAGAAATTCAGGTACGATATTTGAATTCAAAAACGCACTTAATTGGGCTTGATCTAAACTTTCTGTAAAAATACACGGGCCCGTAGATTCAAAGATGAACCCTTTCGGGAAAAATCGAAATGCAGGCGTTCCTGAAATACGTGTCCAGGATATTCCTGACCGCATATAATTATGTGCGTTCCTTAAATTTGATCCAGAGAAAGAACGAAGATCACGACCATCCTCACCCCAATCAATAACATAATCATGGTTGCCGAACCATTTCCTATAAGTACCTCCTTTAAGACAAGGAACCCATCTAGGAGACTGTGACACCTCGAACCAACGTCGGAGGAATCGTTCATTATCACCAGTATCTAAGCCCTTTCCAATATCGGCAAATGATGTAAGTAGGTCTGAATCAACAAAGACCTGACGAACCGCTTCAGTTATCCAGTAAGCAATGGGACTGCCTGGAATTTTCTTAAATTCGTCTTGGGCAGACTTATCGAAACGCTCTTCACCCTTAATTAATGCTATTCGTTTCTGATTTTCATTGCCTGCCAATAATCTAAAAAATGTAGGTTTGTAACCCTCTATATGAAAGTTTTTAAGTACACATGCTGTCGTTTGTACAACTTCCCCTGAGATACTACCAAAAGCTCTCGCTCCTAAATGAGCCATTGAGTTAATTGTTTTCTCCGTAAGCATGTTTATCCGCATTGCTTCAAAAGAAGACAAAAACATCCAACTCTGCATGGTCACCATTGCATTATGGCCAGTCGTTTTTGCTAAGGTATAGCCGCGCTCAATAAAGCAGGCAAATAAATCACTTTTAGCATCAGGGAAGTTATTTTTAACAAAGTTTTTTACTACAGAGTTCATTCCCTTTCCGCCCATATACGGCGGATTCGCCACCACCGCATCATACTGTGCTACCAGTATTTCAGCCTGCTTTACCAAGGGCGCTAAATGCTCCAGCACTTCTGCCACAAACATATCTTGGCTGTTTGTTTCACTTAACTGTTTTAATGCGGGTAGTTTCTCTGCCAGTATTTGCGGCACTTGTATAAGCGAACCAAAGGTTGTGGCGTGTTCGAATAAGTCTTTGAGTGCGGTTAGGTCTTCTGCATGTAAACCATGCTGGGATAGGTTAATGCCGTGTACTAAGGTGTCTACGTCTAAGCTTGCGCTATCGACCATGGCCATCACATTCAGTTTTACGCTACGCTCGAATAATCGGCGATCGTCTTCACGGCCTTTCATCATTAGGGCAAAGCCGGTTAGCTGGGCGGCCCGTTGGTCGATGTCTAAACCAAATAGGTTTTTCTCTAATATCAGTTGGGCAATATCACGCTGGCGATAACCGCGTTCTAGGTAGATGGCTTTAAATAAGTCGTAGGCTTCTACCAGTATGTGGCCCGAGCCACTGGCTGGGTCGATTAGGGTGAGTTCTTCTGGGTTCAGGCTTTCAGGGGTAATGGCTTTAAGCTGGGCGTTGACTTCATCGGTTTGCTCGGCAGGTGTAATGTAGTATTCCATCTGCTCTTTTAACGGCGATTCTGGATAGGTGGCTAACCATTGTGCGCCCAGTGAGTTTTGCACCATGTACTTTACGATCCAGTTGGGCGTAAACAACTGAGTCGCCGCTGGAATGTCTTCGCTTTTTACCACTTTGCCGATGACTTCGTCTTTTTTCTCGGAGATGTAGAACTGATATAACCAACCAATGATTTCAACATTACTCCAATCGTCTTCTGGAATGTCAGTGATTAAATCGTGTATTAACGAGTCGGTTTTGGTTAGGTTTTCGGGCAGTAGTAATTCGGTTTCATCATCAATGGTTTCGAACAAAAAGGGCATGGCCTGATGCAAGGCATGACATTGCGCTAACAGCAGCTCACGATAAAGCTCTTCATCTTTGGTGCCATCAAGTTTCAGCTCGCGTACGTAATTTTGATCTAGGCCGGGAAACTCTACATCCAAACAGTCTTCCAACAATTGATAGCCTGTCGGTCGGGTCGCTCCCGGCTTCCTGCCTCCCGCGACATTAGCACTTCCCTGTGCGTCATGGCTTAGCACTCTGCGACCGTGGCCTAAATAATCGTGTAATTCCATGTAGCGAATCGCGCACAGACGATTAAACCAACAATAGGCCACTTGCTCTATAGTTTGGATAAAACCAAGTTGCTCTACTTTTTTAACCAATGCATCCCGTGCTTTTGCTATGGTCGCTGGAAATGGGCGATCAGCGATAATGGCTAAATCCCCCTTGATCTCCATAGGGGCAATTGTTTTTTTACTGATACCGTATTTTTCAGCTTGCTTGGTGATCGCTGCAATAAAGTCTTTACGGGCTTTGGGCGCGTATCTTTTGATATTACTGGTGTTCATGATTTTCCTTACTGTGTAGCCACCGCTTAACGGTAACTCACAAATAAATTATAGGTATCTGTATTCATCGTTAGGCATTGTTGCCCGTGGCTAATGGTCAGCACGCTGGCATCGTCGGCTAGCTGTTTGGCAGGTACTTTTTGCTGTAGGTGTTCATGCCAATAACCGTCTGTACACAGTAATAAACGATCATTAGGGGCCAATGTTGATTCGATACTATCGGGGCGTAAAAAGCGTTTGGCGTTTAATGAACGCGTTAAATAATGCTGGTTAATTTGGTGGGGCGTGACTAACCAGTCAATGTTGTTTCCACACTGAATACCCGCCTGGCAGTCGCCAATATTCAATAACTGAAAGCTACCGCTATTAAGCTCTAGACGCAGTAAGCAGTAGCTGGCGATATCGTGCAGATATTGCTGCCGTAACCGTTTTTGTTGCTGCTGCATTAGCTCTATTAATAATTTTGGGGTGGTATAAGCTGATGTGTTGGTGGCTTTATGAATAATAGTATTCGCCCAGTGCTGAGCGAATACTTGGCCACGGTGGCTTTTTTCAGCGGCATCTACCACGATGGCCAGTAGGTAGCGTTGCTCACTTGCCACCGCCGTTTGCTGTATGCATTTATCTACATAACCAATGGCCACGGCATCGTTATTGCTACGCCGCTGCTGGCCCTGATGGCTTTGCCAGGTAATATTCATCAGGGTTGCTCAACTTGTTTTTGTTGTTGACCTAGCGCGGCCAATAAATCTAAGCGTTCAAAGATTAGGTCTTCTCGCTCCTGTGAGCTTTTGGCTTGGCTGGCTACGGCATATTCGAAGTCATTAACTGCTAAGAGCTGGGTAATTTCAGTGGCAATATAGTGCTGTAATTCGGGTGCGGTATTTTGGATTTCGCTGATGAGTTCCGAGCGGCCATCAAGTAAGTTTAAAATATCTTCTATATCTCGGCTGGCCAACACATCGCCTTTGCCGCGCCCTCTAAAGGCTTCTAATTTAGTGGCAATAAAATATACGGGGCTAACCAGGTTAATCGTTAAGCTGGTTGTTAGCTCATAAGGTGTTGCGGTTGCCATCGCGGCTTTATACCAACGGTTACTAAAACCTAATACGGCTTCATCGTCAGGCATAAAATCAACACGTAACTCTCCTAGCTTCATCGCGCAGATAGGCCACGTTTCATCGGGGTCAGGCAGTGTTATAACAAAGCCCTGTTGTTTTAGCTGCTGCTGTAATTGGTTAAACCCAAGGTAACCCATCACATGCACGATTAGATCTACATCATCGGTATGGCGCACTTGTTCGCGAGTGAAAGCATCTGTGAGTAATAGGCCTGTTGTGCAACCACCGACAAAGGTCATGGTTTTTAACAGCTCCGGCCCCAAGGCTTGGGCAACCTGCTCTAGCATTTGCTGGTTAATGGCCAAAGCGCTCATGCTACAGCTCCAACTTAAAATGCTGTTTGAGTAGATCTACCGCTAGGCCTGCTTCTCGCGGCTGCCCTAGACGAATGGAATCTATTAATGCCAGCAAGGCATACATTTCAGGGTCACGCCTTACGGCGTGAGTGACTGATTTGAATAGGGGCGCTACGGCTTGGCCTTTGGTGTTACCTTTTGCGTCAGGCCACACCAGAGGGAGATCACCAGCGGTCATTAATTTTTTATTGAGTACGGGGGCGGCAAAGGTAGTGGTAATACCTCTTGTTAGCTCCCCTGCTTTGGCTGGGAAAACATATTTAAGCCCATACACGATAAATTCAAACAGCGCTTTTGTATTTACCCTTGGGGCACCCGTTTTGCGGTCTCTTTTTGCCAACCCTACGGCTATACAGCGGTTAAGCGCGGTATTAATTTGTGATTTACTGATGCCGGTTTCTTCCGCCAGCGCGCGAGCTGTATAACGTGACTCTATATATTGATCAAAAACTACACTCTCTGTGATACCCACCTCTCCAAAGGATTCCAGCTCCCAATCACTCCAATCGTCGGGCCAAGCGCTTCTCGCATGATTGCTTAACCCGCCATCCATATCATTGCTGAGCGACTGCCTCTCTTGCTTTTGGAGGATTAGCAATTTAAGCAATAGGCCTATGTCTTGACTTTTCATAATTATTTGACCCCGCTTGTCCTGCGTCCTAGGATTAGGGACAAATAATGCGTTATCGCTATGTGAATTACAAGTGCGCGGATAGCGGCATTCATCTAGCGCACCCTTACTCTTTTACCTGCACGCACTTCTGCCAATAGTTCGGATTTTAAGGTGTCTACAAACTGGTTAATTTCAGCTTCCGACTCCACATACACGCTATTACTCATTTGGCTGAATACCTGGCTCACGGTTAGCTCAACCACGGGCTTTGGTTTAGTAACAGGTGCTGGCTGAGTAGCCAACTTAGGCTCTTTGATTTGATGCTCAGGCTCATCTTGTTTACGCGCAGTTTCTTCTCGCTCAGCTTTTTCACGCTTTTCAATTTCCGCCTGAACAGCACGCTCTAGCTCATATAAACCATCATCGAGTTTCTCAACGGCCGTCTGCGTTTGCAGCATGTAGATACCGGAGATACTGGTTTCGGTTTCCAGATCAGCTTTCACTAATTGCAACGGGCGTAATAAGCGGTTACTCAGTTCCGGGTTGGACATACCACTCTTAGCAATTTCTACTTCTAACTGAGCTATTTTTTCATCAACACGCGCTAGCGCATGACTACGCTTTTCTTTTAAGAGGCTCTCGTTTACGGACTCAACGGTACCGACCAGGCCTGCAATTTTATGTAGCATGTTGTAGGGAGACTCAGCGCTTTCGATAGACTGCATTTCAGCCAAAGCTTGGCGAGCCTTATCATCACTCTCTAGTGCTTGCTTGTTTTTATCAAAGTGACGCAAGGCCTGCTGTAATTGCTGCCAGGTATGGAGCTGGTTAGTGAAGAATTCGCGCAAGTCACGGTAATCTTCTTCCAGATCCATATAGTCGCTTTTGTTATCAACGACCCGCTTAAAGAAGTCGAAACTATCGTCAACACTCAAAATACGCTCAAGCGTCAAAACTGACTGTTCGATAACCGCCTTACCAGGGAAGTGGCCAACATCGGTCTTGCTTTTGTAGGTTTTTAGGTCATTCAACCATTGGCTGAAATACTTGGTAAAAAATTCAAAAAGCTCTTTCTCAGCGGCAGGCCCCATCGCAGAAAATAAATCTTGAGTGATATTGCGAGCCTGTTTGAGTACCGCTTCATCTGTTTGACGTTTTTTAATAATCGATACTTCACGACGACGACGAGAGTTTTGCAGGGGATCCAGCGCATCACGTATAGGCAAAGTCCCGCCGCCCAGCTGAAGCGAAATTCGCCCAGCAGCGGCAAGCCGCCCAACGATCAAAAGAATTTCAGCATCGGCCCAACCGTAAGGCCGCTTGGCAAAGCGCTCTACCACATCCGATAAAAGAATACGTTCAGTACCCGAAGCCTTGAGGGATATAAATTGCTCCACCTCTTTCGTCGCCTTTGGGTTCCCTTCCTCCCCATCCAGCGACAAGCCCATCTGACTGATATCATCTGCACTAAGTACTGCGCTCAGCTCACGCCAAGGGTCTGACTGCAACACTTTTAAATACGCCAACTTGTTATAGGTGTTTTCCAATAGGTACTGACAGGCCTCATCGTACTTGGTCACAATGCTGTTATTACTGAGGCTTAGGTGTTGCCCCAAACAATAGACCTCAGCCTGGAGGAGCATTTCTTCCAAGGTATGTCGCAGGCGCTTTTTGCGCTCCTGGTTCTCTCGACCACGATCCGCAAGAATCCGTGTGATATCCGCCTGGGTGCCGTCATCATTAAGACGGATAAATTTATTGGTTTTTAGCCAAGTACGTAACTCATTAAAGAATTGTTTGTCATCGGCTAATTTAAGCAGCGCGATGCCTTCGCCCTCTGAACTTTTGTTGATACAACCCGCTTCCGAGTATTGGGCGTAATCGACATCCAGTGGTGAGGCCACTTCAACTCTCAGGTCATTTTCGTAACGTCCGTCCAGCGTATGACCATCAAGGTAACGGCCAATGCTGTAATCCATCTTGTTAACTACATAACGATACTTGTTTTTGTCACGCAGCAGATCTTTAAAGATCAGGTTACTCAGTTCTTTATTTTCATCTGAGCTTGCGATATCCGTCGATTTTATCTTACGGGTGATGTCGCGTTCTTCGTTGGTGAGAAATAGAAACTCGTCACCATTGCGGGTAATCAAGCTCTCTTTTTCTAAGCGTTGAACATTCTCTTCAATACGCTTGCGCAGGGCTAGTTTATCTTCATCGATCTGCTCAATAGATAAGGTTACTAAGTTATCGAGAGTTCCTTTAATCAGATCAACATAACGAATCATGAACAAGGTTCGTAGTATTTGGCCATCGAAGGCATCCAGTGTGGCGTTGTCACCAGCCTGATCAATAGTGCGTTTGACAGCAGTATCCAGAAAACCTTCGACAGAACTATAAAAACGGTACATAGGAACCAGGGCACCGACAGGCTCATCGGCAATGGCACTTGCGGCCATTTGAAAGGCATCCAGCATGGAGCGTTCACCATAAGCCAGGTGAGCGCCTGTAGCCCCGACTTTACGAATTTCTTCAAAAACTTTTTGCACCAGCTGAAAGTGATAAGGCGCAAAGGGGTAGTTGTTTACAAAGCTATCTGGGCCATCGAAGTTTTTGAGCGTTGGGCCAGAACGGTCAAAGGTGATCTGGTTTTTTAGGATGTCTCCTTTTTGATCAAAAACGGCGCGCAGCTCTGCTTCGGCCTCTGGTGTTTTTCTCAGCAATCGCTTCTGGATCACCTCATCGGTATTTGAGCTGGATAAGGACAGGCGCGTTTTAAAGCGACCGGCGATTTTTGAGAAATCATTCGCCTTAGAGGACGATAGCTCGCCCAGTACCGCGTCCATATCAGCCTGCGAGGTAACAATAATCCAAGAGCGCCCCTTACAGATAGTACCGAGATTTTCGGTAATGGTTTGTAGGGTTAGCATCAGCTTGGTGTCACTTCCAATAAACTGGCCAACTTCATCGACCAGAAATAGCACACGGTGTGATGGTGACTTGGCCTCTAAATATCCTTTAACCCATTGGCAAAAATTTTCGACTGAGACACTGAATGTTTCTTCAGACTCTTCAAACCATTTATGCGCAGCCTCAGGCGAAATATCAAGTGAAATAGAAAGTGCCTTTTCGACATCGTCTTGATAGAACTGGTAACCATCGCGCTCTTCTACCCAGTCCACACCACTTTCTTGCTGGAAGGCTTCTTTAAATTTTGTATAAACACCCTTTTGCTCAAGGTGGCGTTCCATGTGGGCCACATGTGGGTGGTCACCGCTAAAGCCCTGATGCTCATTAAAAACTCTTAGAAACACATTGAGAATCGGGTTGCCGTCATCGTTCGAGCTTGCCTTACTGTCGATATTAAACAAAATGACATCAGTTGTTGTACTAACGGCTTTAGCAATATCTGCACGAATCATGGCGTCATGGATTTTTTTATCATCAAAGAAATCAACGGCTGACTTTTGATTTCCATCGGCATCAAATGCCTGTTTGTTCGCCAATATATAGGAAAGGGTTTTGAGAAAGTGTGATTTACCTGAGCCAAAAAAACCGGATATCCACACGCCAACACGGTTTGCAATGCTAGGATCATTGAGATCCGTCGCATAAGATTCAAAAAACGAGCGGAAATGCTTTTCCAGCTCATTAGTGACGACGTATTCATCAAGCTCTTGATAAACCGTGGCATTGTCGTCTTGATCTGCTTTAACTACGCCGTTAATTGAACGGTCGAGAGGCTTGTAAAAAAGGTCTTTAATACTCATAAATTGTGTCGTCCTTAAATCTTCGTCTTATTCCGCGAAATATCTATGTATGTAATGAACTAGTTATGGCACCAGCTTGAACGCCCGGTAGTAATTATTACTAGGGATTTTCCCAAATAGGCTCATGGTTTGCCCGTCATATTCACCGGGGTAAAAAAGCACCACCGGTTTATGGCCAAGCAATGAATGCAGGCTATTCAGTAAATTATGGGCACGGAGTAATGGCCAGACAGAACCAACCCCAGAGATAAAAATGATGTCTTTCTCTTCTGATTGACTGCTATCAACTAAATAGGGGGCAAATTTGTCCATGTGCAAAGGGCCTGACAGCGCTTTGAGCAAAGCTTCATCCCCTTTATTTTTTTGCATTGCAACAGCTTTATCGATAAAGCCGCGCTCACCCAAATAATCGACAAGTGCCTGTAATAAATTTATATGACCAACCTTGAGGTGGCTGTGTTTTTTTGTCAGCATGCTCTCCAAGAAACTGATGTATTCTCGGACCTCAAGCTCTGCGGTAGGATCATAGTCAAAAATCCAAAAACCGATTTCATTACCCAGCCCTTGGCTTTGTAAAAATTCTTCCGATAGAATCTTCTCCGGTATTTGGTTTAACCGGTCATGTAAATGCTGGTTCATTTATTCTTCCTAATGGTTATGTGCCGCAGAGTAGTTTTTGTCATTATTTCTGTGACACTTCCATACATTCTTTAATCCGTTGTTTATAGCTATCAACTAGCATTGTTTTTATCTCTGGCCTAATGATTACATGCTGAAGCTGTAAGCTCCGAGTGTTTTTTAAATAGCCCATTTCTGCCAGTATTCTAAAGACCACTTGGCCCATTTTCTTTTTTGTCGATTCTTTCCAATCATCAATATCTGGGTCACGGTGGGCGCAATCCCCTAAGAAATCAGTCCAGCGATAATGCTCTAGCTTTTCTGCATGGGTGGAGTATGCATCACTGACTACTCTCTCCATAAACTCCACCAGCAACAAATTACGTTCAAGCGCCGCACAGAAAGCGGCCTGGGTTGCAAGATTTTCATCGCCATCCCTAATGGCTCGCCAAAAGTCAGGCCCCGTTAACTCCAACCGTTTACGTATAGCCTGAGCATTACGACGGGCAGTTGCCGGGCTACGTTTTTGTAGGCGATTCTCCACTTGAATGGCTTGCTCCCATTCGTCAGCGCTAGCCTCATTCAACAATAAATCGGCAATCACACGACTTTCTCGGACCATTAATGATCCGCCGTTGATATCACTGTTGTAGGTGTGATTATAGGTATGTGCCCCCATAGCTTAAATAGTCCTCCGCACTATGAATTTGATCCAAATAAGTACGGATATAATTTCTTTCTGTCTTGCTCCGCAAGCTGAATGTGATACTGGCTAGAATTGGCGATCTCTTCGTCAGTGATCGCTGCCTGATAACGCTGAAGCGTGTAATGCGCTAATGACTTTCTCACCCGGAGTTGAAGCCGCCCTTCTGGCATACCATAGTCTTTCTCTACCAGCGTTTTTTGGCCGTCAGTTAGCTTAGTATTGGGGACTAACGTTATAGAAATGACTTCGTTCCACTGTTTATCTTCTTCCAATGGCGGCGCAGCTATACCCGTAGCCTGAGGCGTTCTATCAATACGAGAAAGAATAAAGTCACGATAATCATTCCGCTTGTGACAATAAGCTCTCACGTGCCACCGAAAGCCGGTATAGACCAGAGTATGAGGGGAGATTACTCGTTCACTCCAAGACGGATTAGCCATCGATGCATAAAGAATTTTGATGCTAGAGGATGCCCGGCATGCCTTTATAACCTCTCGTACAACTTCTGGCCGCACAGCACGGTCAGGCAATTGCACAGAAGCTACATTGATATCGGTTTCCAGCGTGATCGCCATGGATTCACTGACTAAGCCAGAGACCATATCCAGATATTCGTTAATATGCCCCGTGGTAAGTACCGGCTGAAAGCCAGGATTAGGCACATAGGCTTTAACGCTGGGGTCATGGAATAATGAGTCGGGGTTGTGATTGGCCATGTAGCGCTTGATATCAGCCGAGGC
>JAHRWA010000031.1 GCA_019090455.1 Pseudomonadales bacterium
AGACAGTGCTGCTCCCCCCATTCAGGTTCTCGACAGGTGCCTTGTTCATAGTGGCATTGTTCGGGCTTCATAATGCACATATCACACTGCGCCAATGACTTCATGCAGGGATAGCAGAAGCCTTGGCTATAGCTTTTATTGGTCTTTCGACCGCAATGGATACAATGGATTTTACCGGTGAACTCAAGTTGCAATGGCTGATCTAAATACGCATTGATTCCTAATTCTTCATCGCCAATAGGCAATCGGTACTGGACGGTAGAACCCGTTTGGTCAGGCAGATCAGCCCGCATTTTTCGAATATTACCCTGCATATTCACTCCCACACATAAAATTTCAGAGAGTAAATATTACAGACTTCGAGCAGAGGAAACTATTTTATTTTTACGGGTTGTGGATCGTCATTCGTCACGCAGACTTCGCCTTCCGCTTTGCTGCCACGATCGATAAAACCGGTTCGATCCTGTTCAGCCACGTGATGATGTTCATACGCGATAATCGCCTCAAACGTATTTTCTGTTTGTTCTTTCGTCAACCTACGCCCATCTGGCCATTTACCTATTTCAATCGCTCGCTTCATATTTTCATAGATTTCAGGCGTAATCGAATCAATCAGTTCATCAAAATTCATTTTATTGTCAGTCATATCATTCCTCATTCTTCCATTCGCGATTACGAATCGACAGATGCCTCATCTCTTGGAGACGCATTATTTAACACCGATACCATTAACGACCCTAATACCACGGTTGCCGCTCCCACTAAGGATATCCAGGTAAAGGATTCAGCCTCTATAAAACCATAAAACAGGTGTTCCATTATCTGCATGGAAATCAACGTAAACAAAGGCACCATGGCGATAACAGCACTGACCCTTGAAGCTTCAAGATGCACCAACGCCTCAGCAAAACAGGAGTACGCTACTAAAGTCGCAAAACCGCAAAAAAGTAAATAGAACCAGCCTAGCGAACCCAAAACGGCGATAGAGCCTAAATCGGAAGCCGGAAGAAATAACAAACAATCAAATACAAAAATAACCAACAGTATCTGCAGTGAACTAAATTTCAGTAACAATTGTTTTTGAGCGAGAGCGTAAATTGCCCAGGACACCGCCGAAGTCAGCATAAACACAAGACCCCACGCCTGCGTAAACACGCCGTCATAGAGTGCGCTTAGATTATTATGGAAAAACAATATCAACCCAACGATCACCGCCGCAAATCCAAACCATTGGCCCCCACTAAAGCGTTCTTTGAAAATAATCAATCCTCCTAGCGAAAACAGGATGGGTGCAATTTGTATCGCCACCTGTGTCGCGGTAGGACTCAAAACCTCTAAGCCCAACATATAACATAAGTAGTTTATACAAAGCGCCACGATGGCCAATCCAAACAAGGCATAATAGTTGCCGCTGACTTGATGAAATCGAGGTAACCCGCCTCGAAATAAGAGGAACACAAAAAGGCACGCCGCCGCTAATAAGAAACGAAACCAAGTCATGGTATAAACATCAACATAACCCAATAGAAACTTAAGACTAATGGGCAAGAAACCCCAAATAAGGGCTGTACTCAAAGCCAAGATAAAACCCAGCTTCCATCTGCCACTCGTCTCATGCATATTTTTTCTGCTTAATTGAATTTAGGGCAATGGTCTCGGGAAGGAATGAATAAGGAATACCGTTTTTAAAATTACGATAGATCAAGATCCAAAAAGAATTCGTAATCACGAATCAAGACTCGCATAATCTCATCATGTTGATCCATTCCTATGAGCTTTAAGAATACGTGTGAATCTAAGAAGGACAGCATGTAGTTGATTTCATAATGCGACACCATTTCAGGTTTTAATTTTGCGTCCCGCGCACGCAATTTGGCAGCATAGCGAGCCATGTCCACCTTCTCCTCCTTTGAGTGCACTTTCCGATATCTCGCTACAAACATCGGAGCATACTTATAAAGGTTTTGCTTCGCCTCCGTATTCAAGGAGCCGTATTCCGCCTCCGCTATCTGCACAGATGCCAAGATGGCATCTGACACCTCTTTCAACCACTGCTGATTATCAGCGGGTAAATTATTAATGACGGTAAAAGTCATGATTGTTCATCAAGCTGTTGAAGGAGTGTTTGGTAATCCTGAAGAGTCTGTGTTTCTTTTTCCTTGTCAGCAACCGCTGTAAATCGACCAATCTCTCGCAATGCAGGATCTCGCTTACCTTGTTGCCATAGCGCATTAAAATACGCAACGGACGCTTCACCTAATCCAGGCGCGACAGATACCAATTTGCGAAATATCGTCTCTGCTTCATCATACAAAGCTTCACAAAAATAAGAGCCTCCAAGCATCAGCAGCGCGGGAATATAATCAGGTTCAACCAGCAACAAATCATTGAGAATGACTCGCGCCTCTTGCTCACTTCCCACCTGCATCAACTCTTTTGCATGCTTAACTGCTTTTTCAACATTGATTTTCATGTAAGGCACTTTCACCTGAAACTGTTCGTTAACTGTATCCGTTATTAAGTCGGCAATGCTATCACGAAAGCCCCTAAGGCAATAGCGCGCAAACTATGCAGCGCTAAACCCATCTGAATTTAATGGGAAAAAAACTTGACCCTTTTCGTATAACACCTCTAGTATTACGAATGATTCTTATTTAGATTAAAGGTACATGGCGAACTTTCGCTATGTACAGGAGAAGGGGATATTTTGAATACTCACAAATCAAACCACAACACGGCAGACGCACAACCTTTAGAGCTACTCATCAGCGCCCTGCTCTATCTCATGACGCGATATCATTCCAATCCTTGCCCTAATATCCGCAAAGGTATCATTGACCACTTGATCATGCTGCAAAATCATCCCAACACACGCAATTCAGACACACTCATCAAATCGGCACAACGTCTATCAATTGAGTGGGCTGAACTTTTAGAATCGCACTCAGGAGATAACAAACGGCGATCGCAAATCACTTTGCAATAGCGCGTTTCTTTATCTTCACAAACTATTAATCTTTACAATCCTTCAATCTTCACATCCTATGTTTTTAGACTGTACTCGATGTTCATATCGCGCATCGGTTAACGTCCGAAGAAAACAAACCAACGCTTCAACCTCGTCTTGGTCCAAGCTATGGCCCGCAGTCAGCTCTTCTCGATTTACGGTCTCTTCTATTTCCGGATCTTGCCAGCTAACACCTGTTTCAGGATTATTCGGAAACAGGCTATCCACATGAAATTGATCATAGAATTTAATCACCGTTTCAAGATCTCGAAACAGTCCATTGTGCATGTAGGGTTCAGTGACAGCGACATTGCGAAGCGTGGGCACTTTAAATTTACCTCTTTCCGTCAACTCCTCCACCAGTGGATTCGCCAGCAAGCCCTCGTCTAGCGATGCACCATTGAGATCCCGTACTGCGTGATTAATAGGGACTCCGATATTGTGATATTCAAAGCTAGTGAATAACTCTTGCTTGTGACCGTTGACTCTCAATTGATGGCAAGTGGCACAATTGGTATTAGTTTGCGAAAAGAACAAGGCTTTACCGAATGCTTCCTTCAATGAAAGTGACGCCTCCCCTACAAGAGAACGATCATACTTTGAATCAAATTCTGCAAATTGACCCGTTCCCTCGAATTCAGCAATACACTCCGCTATCGCGGCATAGGCGGCGTCCACATCGGCAAAAAGATCTGCGCCAAATAGAGACTCAAATGCACTTTTATAAGCTTCATTTTCTAACACGCGATCCACGACGCTAGCGCGATCGGGCATCCCCATTTCCAAAGGGTTTGTAGGCGGTCCCTCGGCTTGACCCGCTAAATCGAGTTCACGACCATCATGAAACTGCCCCCCCAGAAAACCCGAGTAATCTGACTCCTGACTGTTAAAGCGAGGACGATCACCATAGTGAAAATCAGGGCTAAATTGAGCATAAGCTGCCGTCTGCGCATTGCGATCCCCTATTGAAACCCCATCATCACCCACCGAAACTGCGCCGCTCAAACCATCGCTATCCTGACGACTGTCTACAAAAGCATGATCTGGATCATGGCAACTCGCACACGACTGGCTTCGGTTGAGCGATAGGTTCGTATCCGAAAAGAGGTTTTCCCCAAGGTCTATTTTACTCGACAGTTCTTGTGATACCGATGGGCTAGATGATTTTTCTCCACCACACGCTGATAGCAACACCACTACCGATAGCCCGATCAAACCTGTTATTACCTTTTGATAATAAATGAACTTACCCATTGCTCGTCTCTCGTTGCCTTACCGATTCACCTGAACCTCAATAATTCGAAACGCACTCTACACCAAACAGTATTGCATATCATTCTTATTTGGTGTTGCTAATCATTCTTATTTAGATTACTGTTTCTGCCCATTAAACAGACGTCCACCTCTAGCCATTTACTATTTGGAGATATATCTAATGCAAACCAGACTCATGCTCATCCTTTGCGGATCGACACTATTAGCGGCATGTGGTGGGTCCTCGGATAACTCCGACCCTCTCAGTTCTCGTGACCTCAAAGACAATATAGAACTGGCGAACATTCAAAAAGTTCTCAACACCAATGCTGACATCGCTCACGCTATTTACACTGACTCTGTCGCCACGGCTGAAGATCTACAAACTGCCTTATCCACCTTTAAAGCCTCCCCGACAGCCGAAAACCTCGACGCAGCTAAACGTGCCTGGTTAATCGCCCGTGAACCTTATGGGCAGTCAGAAGTGTACCGATTTCGATTAAGCCCGATTGATTCCACTAACTACAGTGACGAGGATGGCCCCGAAGGTGATATCAATGCCTGGCCACTGGGTGAAGCTCTTATTGATTACGTTGTTACGGGCGATGACTTTGGTACCGGTGAAGTTGGCGTTACTGAGCACGATACCGGAGTTAATGGCAATGATGCCGTGACAGCGGAAAACCATGCAGGCAACAATATTATTGCCACGACTTCAATAACCATCGATTCAAACTTACTCGCCAGCAACGCTTCTGCGGATGATGAACATGATGTGATTGCCGGATATCACGCCATCGAATTTTTACTCTGGGGGCAGGACTTAAATGATAGTGCACAAGTGACTTCCGGCGATGATCGGGATGAAGCCGTCAAGTCTCAGGGAGCCGCAAATATTGCGACTGGCGGACAACGGCCAGTCTCCGATTTTCAACCCGGCTTCGAAGAGGCAAACGATTACGATTCTTCAATGGAATCTCATCGTCGACACCAATACCTACAAGTCGCTGTGACCAAGCTAATTTCAGACCTGACGGATGTCCGAGATGCCTGGGCCTCTGACGCAAGTTACCGTACGGCGTTTACTGCAATTAGTGATGAAAATGATGCTCTCCAAAAGCTGACTGAAATCCTCACCGGAATGGCCACCTTATCGGAAGGCGAATTGGCGGGTGAACGCATGCAAATATCCTATAGCACAAACTCACAGGAAGACGAGCATTCATGCTTTTCTGACAATACCCACCGCGATATCTGGCTCAACGCAGAAGGCGTATCCAATAGTTATTTCGGCAGTTATGCGGGCTACGATAGCAGCCTTGACGGGACTGACAATCAAACAGATAACGCCGTAAGCGGTTATGGTCTTGCAGATTTACTAGCAGATGCAGGGTCTACCGCATTGGCTAGTCAAATTGAAGCCGCATTATCGACAACGGAAACGAGCTATAACAAAATTGATGAATCTGCCCGTAACGGTTCACCCGTAGATGTATTAATTATGGATGCGAATCGAGATTCATCGAACCCGATGTTTGAAACGATTATTGCCTTAAACGCCCAGTCCGTATTAATCACCGAGCTGGCAGAGCAACTCGGTATCGATGATGATGTCGCGGACGATGAAGCGTCTGGGTGTGACACCACCAATCCTGATTCAGACTGCGGTTAGTTTTTATCAAGATTTACGCAGAAATGATGATAATCTGTATCACTATCATCATTTCCGCCTGCAATCAGGACTCAAACCTGGGTACAGTTCAAGGTCAGAATGAAGACCGAGGCCAAAATAGAGAAGTCTCAGCGTCATTACCAGGCGGAGCAGGTTCAACTTCAACACAACCCTTCCCTTCCTTTATCAAACCCGTCAGCAATCTCCCTCAAAGCACTAAAGCACTGTTTTACGCAGGGCAAGCCCTGGCTAAACAACCCTGGGTAAAAGCACCCACAGTCACTCACGCTCGGGACGGACTCGGCCCACTCTATAATGCTCGTTCTTGTTTAGGTTGCCACCGCAATGGCGGACGTGGCCAAGTATCGGGAGACGAAACCTTCACGTTAAAAGCCGCTATCATCCGCATTAGCCTCCCCGGTGAAGACGCGCACCTCGGTGTCGTGCCAGAGCCCATCTATGGTGAACAAATTCAAACGCGATCCATCGCGTTGTCGTATCAGTTCAAACAAAATAACGCACCGATTTCAAACGATCCTCCCCCCGAAGCCGAGGTCATTTTAAATTGGCACATGATCACTGACACTTATCCCGATGGTGATCAGATACATTTACGATTCCCAAAAACGGAAATCAGAAATCTATCCTACGGAAATCTACATCCCAAAACATTAACCAGCCTTCGAAATGCGCCCCCCCTGCTAGGTGTTGGATTAATTGAACTCATTCCGCAACGAGATATCAATGCTCTCGCTGATCCACACGATTCAGATCAAAATCATATCTCCGGCAGAATAAACCAAGTCTGGGACCAAGATACAAACCAGACCGTACCGGGTCGATTCGGGCTAAAAGCCAATCGACCGGCAAACTTACGAACCGTAACCGCAGCGGCTTTCATCGGGGACATCGGTATTAGCAATCCCTTATTTCCGAAACAACCCTGTACTGCTCTGCAAGATAAATGTAACAAAACCGTTAACGGCAACGATGAGGAAGGCGTGGAACTACCTCAAACACTAGTGGATCTCGTAGCCGACTATTCGCGAAATTTGGGCGTGCCAAAACGCCGTAGGTATCAACCAAAGAAATTAGAGAAAGGCAAAACCATTTTCAATGCTATCGGCTGCCAATCCTGTCATCACTCGGACTACACCACCAGCAAATCGGCTCACCTCCCCCATTTATCCCAACAGCATATATGGCCATACAGTGATTTTTTACTCCATGACATGGGCCCTGATTTGGCCGATGGTCGAAGCGATTTTCAAGCCACGGGATCTGAATGGCGTACGGCTCCATTATGGGGAGTCGGATTGAGCGAAAAAGTAAATGGCGCAGGAAATTTTTTACATGATGGTAGAGCCCGTAATATCGAGGAAGCCATCTGGTGGCATGGAGGCGAATCCGATCACGTAAAGCGCCGCTTTATCAATTTGAGCAAAACAGACAGACAATCTCTCATACACTTTGTCGAGTCCCTGTAGATCATGAACAAACAACAGATCATGAACAATCAACAAATTATGAAGAAACGACAGATCAAGAACAAACAAATCCAACCTTCCCTGGACACTCAAAATCGACGTGATTTTATGTTGGCTATGCTTTCAATCGGAGTCGCTCCTCTGCACTTGAGTCACAGCAAATCAGCCATGGCCAGTACCCAACAACTCACCCAACAGGTCACCCAACAGGTCAGCCACCGACACCAAGTCAGCGCTAAAAAACAGACTACATTGATCTCTGCACAAGGTAAAACCGACGATCAATATGGCATTAGTTGGATACACCCAAAAACGGGTAAAACCAAAACGGTATTAACTGGGTTTCGAGGTCACGGACTTTCTATACATCCACTAAAAACAAATACCGTCGTCATGTACTCGCGCCGTCCTGGCACACAAGGCATTGAAGTCAACCTGGCCACAGGACAAATTCAACACCGATTCAAATGCCAATCCAATCGACATTTTTTAGGTCATGGTTGTTTCAACGAAAGCGGAGCACAACTTTTTACCACAGAAGCAGACTACCACTCCGGGCAAGGAAAGATTGTCGTTCGAGACGGACGGACCTACGAACCCATATCGGAGATGAACAGCTATGGCATCGGCCCCCATGACATTCAATTAATGCCGGATGGAAAAACCTTAGTCGTCGCCAACGGTGGGATTCAAACTCACCCCAATAGCGGTCGCAAAAAACTAAATTTAAAAACCATGGCATCGAATCTAACTTACATCGACATCGAATCGGGCAACAAAATCGAATCGGTCTCTGTCGCAGAATCAAAAGCCAGTATTCGGCATTTAAGTATTACCGAAGAAGGATCAGTCATTGTTGCTATGCAATTCCAGCGCGAAATTGCAAATCATAATCGAACCGTTCCTTTAGGCGGTATTCATAAGCCCGGCGCCGCATTCGCTCTTTTCCCTGCCCCTGATACTGTCATCTCACGCATGAAGGACTACGCCGGTAGTGTTACCTACAACAACAAAACAGGCATTGCCGGTTTCACCAGCCCCAAAGGAAACATTGCTGTGTTCTGGAATGTGCACACCTTGGAGTTTGTGGGTCACCATTCGCTGCAAGACGTCTGTGGCTTAGTTGTGTCGAAGAACCAACGCTATTTTCTACTCAGCAATTCATTTGGGGAAATACGTCATATCCATGCAACCACTCTTATCGAAGATAAATCCAAGAGATTACAATCTCCGAAATTGAGCTGGGACAATCACATGGTTGTCGTCAATACATAGGAATTTGAGTAAATAGTGGAATTTTAGAAACATGGAAATTAGAGATAACAAATGAATAAAGTATATTTAATAATTATAATTTATCTGTTGGGCGTGATTAGCTGTGGTGGCGAGCGCAGCAACGACCCTGTTGCTGTCAGCGACGACAATCTAAAAGTCGCCTTGCAGGAAATTATTGATTTTAGTCTGATCCCTGCAGTCGATAGCTTTGCTCAGCAAACCCTGAAACTATCAGAATCAGCCAATACTTTTTGCGCCACGCCGACTGAAAACCAGCTAACAGCCCTACAGCAAAACTGGAAAAACGCATATGACAGTTGGTTCCGTTTAGCAAACTATGTGTTCGGCCCCCTGGATGACGACATCATATTTCCAACCTATACCTTTATTGATTCACTACGCCTACGCGGCACTGATTACCTAAATACAGTCCGCGTAGAAAATGCCGCAGACATCAATGGAACCCACACTCTCGATAACCGTTATTTTTCAAATAAAACATTTCAACGAGTTGGCCTACTAGCCTTAGAATCAATCCTATTTGAAACCACTTCTTCCGATCGCAGTACCGCTAAGCCTGATATCGTAAATGAATTCCAATCCTCTTCACGTAAATGTGAAGTGCTTCAAGGTCTCACTGAACAACTTCAGACTCACGGCCAAAGTATTCAACATAGCTGGAAGGTTAGCACCCCAAATGCAAGCTCATCCTATCGGACACAATTTCTTGACAGCACACTAGATGATGGATCAGACCCAATAAGCACCCTTCTCACTCAGTTCCAAGCACACATGGAATATTTACAAAAAAGAAATGTCGCCACAACTTCCGCAAAGCTATCTCAGTCTGCCTGGCAAGGTATCTCTGCCGCCATTGATGAATTTTCATTTTTCCTAAGCGGAACAGAAGAAACCTCCATCAGCTTATTGTCATTAATGACAGCGGGTGGATTTCAAATTTCGGTAGAGCAAATTAATTCCAATTTAGAGGAAGTTCGTTTGAGTATTGCGGCGAAAAACCCTGACACCTTGGACATTGCTTTAGGCAAGCTTGACGGTAATCTGAAACGTGATATTCCTGATGGTCTAAAAGTAGACCTTGGAATCAACTTCTCTGACGGGGATTAAAGCCCCGATCTAATACGCTTAATGAAACAGAATTCGATTTATGAAACAGGATAATAACGATGAATAAGCCCACGCATTTTATCAAAACAAAAACGAGGGATACAATGAAGGCATTTGGCATTTCTTGCCTGTACCTACTCGCCGCACCCACCTCATTTGCAGACATCACATCATCTAGCAACACATCATCTAACAACAATAAACAGGAGATTACAAAGTTAAAGTCAACCGTTGAACAGCTTGAACGTAAACTGGAATTAGTCCTTACTCAGGTCGCTGACCAACAAGAGATAACCACGACCAGCCCTAACCACTCTATACAATTAGGCGCTCACACTGGAGTTCACATAGGAGGATACGGTGAAATGCATTATCGTAATTTATCCGTGAATGATGACGAAATACGAGAGCTAGATTTTCACCGCATGGTTTTATTCTTTGCTTATGATTTTAATGAGCGTGTGCACTTTATCTCGGAATTCGAAATTGAACATATTATTGCCGGCGCTAATAGCCGAGGAGCCGTTGAACTGGAACAGGTCTATTTGGAGTTTGACCTATCAGAAAACTCTAATCTACAAACCGGGGCATTATTGATGCCTATTGGAATCATCAATGAAACTCACGAACCGAACACCTTTTACGGCGTCGAGCGGCCCATAGTCGAGACCACGGTTATCCCAACAACATGGTGGTCAAACGGGATCAAGTACTCACAACATTTCAACAACGGCCTTCACTATGACCTTATGATTTCCGAAGGGCTCAAAACAGAAGACCCAGGCGTGGCTGCCAGTGCGGAACCTTTTAACCTAAAAAAGGGAAAACAAAAAGGCTCTTTTGCCGACGCATTCGATCTCGCCACAACAGGCCGGGTCCGTTACACGGGACAATCAGGGTTAGAGATTTCGGTGTACGGGCAATACCAGCCGGATTTAGATCAAAGTGCAATAACCTCCTATGCCAGCGACGCGACATTACTCGGGGGACATATCATTTATCAACACTCTACGATCACTACCAAACTGCTTTATGCGCAGTGGAATCTTGGGGGACAGGCCGCATCTGAAGCGGGAAAAAACAACCAGAATGGAGGGTATATCGAAATCAATTGGGAGCCACTACAGCAATGGGGATTTTATGTTCGTCAAAGTGCTTGGACTCTCTCTGATGCAATCGATAATGAGCAAACGGATTTTGGCCTCAACTATTACCCCTATGACGGCGTCGTGTTTAAGGCCGACATACAAATACAAAACGAAGAGGCTGGCGATGCCGATGGGTTTGGTTTGGCGATGGGTTATGCTTTCTAACTGTCTCAAGTTCCTAGACTGACTGTCATTTAGATTGACTTTCACTTAGATTGACTTCCACCTAGATTGAATAGGGACATCCCTTTTGTTACAGTAAAACGATCCTGTAGAACATTTCAAGCATTAGGGAATTCAGTGCTAAAAAGAATAATAACTCTAGCCCTATTACTTCTTACTTCACTATCCATGACGGCAATTGCGATTTCACCAGTGGATGATACGAGAGACAGCTACACACTTGAGAACGGTCTTAACGTCATTCTTGCCGAACGCCATTTTTCGAAACAAGTATCGCTATTCCTAGTGGTAGAAACCGGGCTAATTGATTTCACTTGTGATAAGCAACAAACTGCGCACATTCTAGAGCATTTATTGTTTCGATCCACATCACAGCCCTATGAAACACTTCTGCAGAGCATCAAAGACAAAGCCGGAGACATCAACGGAATTACAGCAGATGAGGAGACATACTATCGGTTGGAGGTACATTCAAATTATACCGAGTTTGCCTTGGAGACCATCAGAGAACTGATACAACCCGCCAATCTTACGCAACAAAATTTCGACATTTCTGTCAATGAAGTGGAACTTGAATTAGAAGCCACAGTAAAAGGCTTTAAACGACTGTTAAGCAACAAAAGACCACTAATGAATCAAGCCGTCGCTGTGGCTTACGACAACACGCCCATGGGTTGTCAAACGAGCATGTCTCCCAGACCTGTTCTCATCCAAGATACAAAACGGGCTTTTGATACTTATTACAACGCAAACAATATGACGCTGATTGTGACGGGTAATTTTTCCTCGAACAAGATCAAACCCATAATAAAAACTCTCTATTCTACTCTCCCCCAGGGAATGCCCAATCAACGACAAGCCAACACTCCTTTGTTATCAGAACAGCAAACCGTTGCTTCCTACTCACGACCCCTAACCCATAAAGCCATTGTTGGGTTGATCATTCCCGCCGTTGGCTATGCTGATCCCGATTATCATGCATTCGATCTTCTTCACCGATATTTAGACGATAAGGTTTTATACGAAGTGAGAGCAAAAAAAGGCATCGCCTATGATCCGCGCGTAGAATATGACACACAGCAATATTCCGGCTATTTTACGATGAAAACCTCCACCAGCGCTGACCACGTAGATGAAGTTGTCGCCTTGTTTATGGACGTTTATCAGAACCTACAAAAACAAGGATTAAAGGAAAACGCGTTACGAGCACTAAAATTCAAGACAGTATTGGAATTCGACAGTAGACTAAAGAAGAATAGAGCTTATTCAGAGGAGCTTATGAATCAGAGAACCTTTATCGGAATTCATAAACGCCATCCAAACTTGACTGAACATATAGATTCAATCACTGAAGACGATATTCGACGTATCACCTCGACCCGATTCTCTCCCACTCCAGTCATCGCAATATGGCAACCACCCACTTTTGCAGCGGGCATGATTCGATACGGAAAAATATTTTTCGCACTCCTCGTTATTGCTTTTCCCATTACGTTTTTAATTCGGAAAAACAATATTCGAAAACGAAATATTTGAACAATAGTTTTAGAAAAAAATCTCGCTCTTAAACAAGAAAATAAATTCTAGCTGCCTTTACGCTGCAACATTCAAGATACAGCCTTTAAACGTGTCACGCTAAATCGCGGTAAATAATGGGCGATATCCTTCGATGAAAGTGGACGTCCTACAAAGTCCCCTTGCAAACCTACATTACCACTCTTTGATTGCAACGCTTTTAACTGCGATTCAGTTTCAATTCCCGCTGCAATAACGGTTAACCCCAAACTATTACCCAGCTTGACTACACCCTCTATTAGTGAGGCATCTTTTTTATTCTCAGCCACTTCTGCGACAAACCTCGAGTCCAACTTAATTTTGCCAATAGGCAAAAGCTTGAGGTTATTCAACCCACATTGGCCAACGAAATCATCGACGACTAAGTTGATCCCTATTTGACTGAGGGTCGTTAAGGTTTCAATAGATTGTTCGATATTTTCCATCAACACTTTTTCTGTTATCTCAAGCTCTAAGAATCGCGGCTCCAGTTTCGAGGCCGCCAAAGCCGCCACAACAGAGGCCAGCAATCGCTTATTGGTAAATTGTGAGCTCGATAATTTACACGCTACAGGAATCGGTTTAAAACCTTCGTTTTGCCATACCTTAGCTTGAAGACACGCTTTCTTGATTAAAATTTCACTCAATGGATTCATCAACCCCGAATCCTCTGCTAACGCCAAAAACTGACAAGGCGGTACTTTTCCTAAGACTTCATCTTCCCATCGAATGAGAGCGGTTAGCGTACTTATTTCCTGCCCGATGGTTGCGTACTGAGGTTGAAACGCCACACTGAAATTCTGCGTTTCTATTGCTCGACTAAGCAGACTCACCATATGCATTCGTTCTTTCACCCGTACAGGTACGTCGGCAGCGAATACGGTTCCTCCTACATTCTGATGGGATAACTCACGCTGAGTTTTTACTTCATTGATTAAACCGGACGTCACCTCGCTATTTTTGATTACCACATTGTAGGCATACTCAAGTGTACTCAAAACACTATTGATACGTGTCGCTAGATGGGAGAAGGCACTGTGTCCATCAACATCGATACGATTGGAATACCCTTGCTGCATTTGGATTGAATCTAACTGGTCCAAGATACGACCTATTTCCTCGACACCAGGTCTATAGATAAACTGCCAAAAACCAGCAGACATCATTACAATTAGCGCAGCCCAAAGCCCCCAGAAAGGGGTCGCAGATAGGGGTGAGATCGCTGTGGCGTCACCCTTTTGTAGCGCTAGAATCAGTGGTTTTCCCAACAGGGCCTCCACGGAAACAGATACCACTTCTGATCCATAACCCTGTAACTTGTTGGAATCGTAAACCGTTTCGACATTAAGATTTAACGTACCTTGAATATGAGCCAACAGCGTACTCAGATAACTGCCTGCAACAAGATAAGCAACATTTCCACTCTGATTATCAACAACAGGCTTAATAGCAACGTAGACCGGATCCGCTCCTACCTGTAGAACACCAAAATTTAAATTGCCCTCAACGGGTAACTGCCCATAGATTTCCCACATGAGTGTTTTACTTTTGTCGCGATAGGGCTGGGTTTTATTTCGATAGAAATCATATTCTCTGGCTAAAGGTACATTACCTTCAACATCGATCATAAATAGGAAATCAAGTTTGCTGCCCTTTAGATACGAATCAATGGTTGCGATTTCAATCGATGCTTCAAGCATTGAGTTACTTAATTGCTGATAGGAATAATCATTGGATAATCTGGAAACGGTTGAAATCATACTGTCTCTGAATTCGTCCAACTTGCCATGAAAACTCGCTTCTACATAACTCGCACTTGCCTTGCTCACATCCGCATTGTGTTTATCCTGCACATTCCACTGAAATGAACTCAGTGCCAGCAAACACAAAATAAATACTGAAAAAAGAATTAACGCTTTAGTTTGTAGTTTCACGAGTAGCCCCTCTATAAATATCCATATTAGCTAATTCGAATCACAAGCTTCGTCATTCAAATTAATTTATTGTAGGATAGATCTTCTTCTTTTTCTAAGAACCAAAGCTGTTTAGTGCGAAGCGGAGGTTTCGACAATCAGCCGGAGAGGGAAACACGAAGAACGGTTATATCAATCGGGAATATGAGGGTTGGCATTAGAGCGTAACACTTTCGATTAGCTATTTCGTTAGCCTAGCTATTCCGTCAGCTTACTGCCCCAACCGAGTTTATCTCGACAGGTCGCATAAAAATTATTATCTAAGGTATGCACTAAATTTAACTTGTGCGGTTTCTTACGAATATAAAGTACGTCGTCAGGCTGAGCTTGAATACTAGATTGACCATCACAACTAACATGAGGAATGACATCGCGATCACTACCCAGAACGATTTTGATTTCGCTGCTGCCATGAACAACGATAGGTCTAGAGTTGAGTGTATGCGCAAACATAGGAACCAGCACCACGGCATCAAGACTAGGATGCATAATTGGTCCGCCTGCAGACAGTGAGTAGGCAGTTGATCCGGTAGGGGTAGAAACGATTAACCCGTCAGATCGTTGGCTATACACAAAGGCACCTTCAATATAGAGTTCAAATTCTAACATTTGAACCGCTTGCCCTGGATGTAATACCACATCATTTAGCGCGTCACCAAAAGCAATCGATTGACCTGCCCTTTCAATTTGGACATCCAATAAAAAACGAGATTCAATGGTATAGTTTCCAGCAAAGACTTCATCCATACGCTGCTCAACTTCAGAAGGCGATGCGTCCGTTAGAAACCCGAGCCGTCCTCGATTAACACCAAATACGGGAGTGCCTGGTTTTGCTAATGCCCTCGCAGCTCCGAGTAAACAACCATCACCACCCACCACGATTACAAGATCACAGGCTTCACCTAGATTCTTACGACTACATACCTGTAAGCAATCATCCTCTATAAATGAAGCAGTGTCGGACTCTACAATAATATTGAGTCCACGTTTTTGTAAATATCGTATCAATAGATGTAGCGTTTGTAGCACTGACTTACTGCCCATACGCCCAATAAGACCAATATTTCTAAAGGTGGCCTTTTTCTCTTCTCTCTTTACACTCAATGTTTATACCCCCACTGATGAACAGCCTGATTCTAACTGGAATCAAGCACAATTGCTAAAATAGGATCAGTTCTGATTTGAATTCGAAATAGATTTAGGAGTAAGGCAAGACAAAGGACAACACTGTATTAAGATCGCAACACCATTCGCATCACCATTCGCAACAAAGCGAGTTTATTTTGATATGGGTTAGCGACTAAGTCCCACTGCATCTTTGAGATCGGCTTTATGATTGCTGCAACGATCTGACACTCCCTGTGTGTATTCACTGGGCACATCAATACGATGCACCCGCTCACCACAACAATTGTCCTTATTCAAAACCGCTCTGCAAACTGGGTTATCATAATGATCCACCCAAATTCGATACAGATCTTCTTGCACTAGACACTTACTCGCGGCGTAGGCAATCGGACTATCCATATAGGCTGCCATATCCACTAATGGGATGGATAGATGACCTGCCCCGGGATGGAATACAATAAAACTCACTCCGAGTTTCTCTAATCGTTCTAAAAAATTATCAGCTCCCCCGTTGACTAGACGCAACTTATCTTTGCGTAACAATATCAGTTCTTCTCGCAGCTGTTTCGTTACCTCATGGCGATACATTAATTCCATATCGCGCAATTGAATTTCCTCCTTTAGTTTAGCCGACTCTTCATTGACTCTATCATCTAGCAAATTTTCATATTTTTTGGTTAGCGCATCGATTTCAGTTTTCTCATGCTGTTGCGCTTCTGATAGCCTAGCATCTGCAACTCCACCTATCACTTCAATTTGAGAAAGTTGAGATTCGCACTGTTCTCTGACCGCCATATTTTGCTTATGCAAGGAAGCCACCTGCTGTCGAAGTTGCTTAATTTCACTATGATACGAATCCCTTTCCTCATGAATTTCGTACTTAATTTTAGCAACCTGCTCTTCTCGCTTTTTATCCAAAGTCGCTATATGTAATCGTTGCGCCTTAATCAACTTCGCTACTTTATTTCGCTGCTCTGATTCCAGTGCCTTCCAACGATTTCTAAATTCTGCTTCACTCTGCCCATCATTTACCGCTTGAGGATATTGTCCCGCTGCAGGCATACCCTGTCCTTGCTGAGCGTATCCTTGCTGTGGATATCCAGGCATTTGAGATTGCTGAACCTGAGGTTGTAGATACTGAGCCGGTTGTATTGGCGGTTGCTGAACCGGTTGTTGTTGTACCGGTTGTTGTTGTACCGGTTGTTGCTGCATGGGTTGCTGCTGATATTGAGGCTGCTGTTGAAATGAGGGCTGAGCATAACCCTGTTGCGCATCGCCTCCAGGAAGTGCTTGGCTAAAATCCTGATATACTTGTGGAGACACCGCAGCGGTATTACTTTTAACTAGGCACAACCGATTCCGATTAATAGCATCCCGAATTTCAACAAAAGTATTAGTACCAGGCTGCATACTAGGGTCCCATAACGAACCCTGATGCCATGCAACGGAGCATTGGCTACGGCAGGCTAATCGAATAGGTCCCGCCCCCATATCCGGTCCCGCACCACCTGCTTCCGCTAAATGACGCAATGGAATATTCCATGCTTTATCCGCACAACCATTCTTATCAAACTGAATAACAAATAGCGCACAGGCAACCGCCTGCAATTGACCATTGACGATGACGAAAGCCGCTTTCTTTACTTGGCTTGCAAAATCCTCTAATCCAACAACCCCATCGAGTACCGCCTCGAATTCGGTGTACATCATTTCCTTACAGACCGATTTATCGGTTGTAGTATCTGACATAAACATCACGACTTCGCTAGTGGTGGCGGAATCTGACATAGAATGGTCCTATTTTCCTTTTGATACTGGATACTTACGACTTGTTATCCCATCGGGAAACGAGTTCTTCCTATCACACAGAATATCGCTCAGACTATCGTTCAAATGCTCGGTTTTCCGATCTCTCTATCTAGTCTAGGCTAGGCACCCAAAAAAGCTGTGACAATCTAAGTAACATTTTTAAACTCTCAGTAATCCCTACTCATTGCACAAATACATTTAAAATCGATATACAAAAAAACGGCCAAAATAGGCCGTTTTGATTTACATCATGTGTCAGTCCTGCACTATCAGCCTTTGGCTATAATTCTATAAACTATAATTCTATATACTATAAATCGATAACTACAACCTACACCTACAATCTATAACTACAGGGACGCCGCCAAGTATGCGCCTTGGTTAATCGCTCGTTTCGCATCAAGTTCTCGCGCATCACTGGCTCCGCCTATCCAATGAATATTAAGGCCGCTCGTTTCAAGTTCATTTTCTAAGCCGCGATTGGATTCTTGGCCGGCGCAGATGACAACAGTATCCACGGCTAACACTCTCTCCTCACCATTGACTTTAATATGCAACCCCTCATCATCGATACTGAAATACTCAACTCCATTGAGCATCTGAACTCCACGTTTTTGCATCGTACTTCGGTGTATCCAGCCTGTGGTCTTACCTAACCCACCGCCTACTTTGGACGGTTTTCGTTGTAATAAGAAAATCTCGCGATCGGATTTATCGACTACCGCCTCCCTACCTGCCACACCACCACGGGCCTGCAACTCGGAATCGATCCCCCACTCCTTCATAAAGGCCATTTTGTCTAAACTACTATGGGTTTTTCCGTGGGAAAGGGTTTCAGCCATATCAAACCCAATACCCCCAGCACCAATGATGGCCACTCGATTTCCCACAGGTTTATGTTGCTGAAGAACATCTAAGTAGCCCAACACTTTTTCGTGATCGGCACCTTCTATAGCTAACGCTCTAGGCTGAATACCGGTGGCCATAATAATCTGGTCATATCCCTGATCGGCCAAATCGCTCACCGCCACTCTGGTATTTAGCTGCACCTCCACTTCGTACTTAATTAACATCGCTTCATAATAGGCAATGGTTTCATGGAATTCTTCTTTACCCGGAATAGTCTTGGCAATATTAAACTGACCACCAATACGGCTAGCGGAATCAAACAATATCACCCGATGACCCCGCTCTGCTGCGACAATGGAAAAACTTAATCCTGCGGGACCCGCTCCCACTACCGCTATCTTTTTTGGAGATGCTGTTGGTTTATATTGTAATTCGGTTTCATGGCAGGCTCTCGGGTTGACTAAACAGGACGTTAACTTGCCATTAAAAGTATGATCTAGGCACGCCTGATTACAGGCGATACAGATGTTAATTTCTTTGCGTTTTCCTTGCCGGGCTTTCAAAACAAAATCAGGATCAGCCAGTAGTGGCCGTGCCATTGACACCAAACCTGCGTCACCGTCGGCTATCACGGCTTCCGCAATTTCCGGTGTATTGATGCGATTGCTAGCACAGATGGGTATCTTGATTTCGCCTTTCATTTTCGCTGAAACCCAAGTAAATGCCGCTCTCGGAACCTTGGTGGCAATCGTCGGAATTCGCGCTTCATGCCAACCGATGCCGGTATTAATAATAGTGGCACCGGCTTTCTCAATCGCCTTCGCTAATAACACCACCTCTTCCCAGGTACTACCATCGGGCACCAAATCGAGCATGGATAATCGATATACGATAATAAAGTTTGGACCGCAACGTTCTCTTACTCGCCGTATTACCTCTACGGGAAAACGCATTCGGTTTTCATAACTTCCGCCCCAGCGATCATCCCGTACATTCGCTCTTTGTGTTAAAAACTGATTTATGAGGTAACCTTCCGACCCCATAATCTCCACACCATCAAAACCACCATACTGTGCAAGCGCAGCCGCATTCACAAAACTCTCAATTTCGCTTTCCACTTCCTCGTCCGTTAGCGCGTGAGGAGAAAACGGGTAAATAGGCGATTTAATATTAGAAGGTGCAACCAACTGATTATGAAAAGACTGTCGCCCACCGTGCAACAACTGGGCAGCAATGAGTCCCCCTTCATCATGCACTCGTTCAGTGGTCAAACGGTGATGATCCGCATCTTTTTCAGAAATCATGTTCGCACCACCGGGACCTAAAGTGGAAGAGGTTGATGTGCCAATGCCACCGGTAATAATCAGCCCGATGCCGCCTCTTGCCCGTAGACCGAAAAACTCAGCCATCCGCTCTGCGCTATTGGGGCTTTCCTCTAAACCTGTATGCATCGATCCCATAATGGTTCGGCTACGCAACGAAACAAACCCCAAATCAAGCGGTTGTAGCAGGTTGGGGTAGAGGGATACTCCAGCATCGTTATTAGATGACATATTCTTCTCCGGTGGTCACAAGATATCAAATTTCAGGACGCAAAATAGCGGTTTCGTTATGTCCAAACAATAACCCGGACTTACCCCGTGGTAACCAGGCATTACAAAAATAGTTTTTGTAATGCTTTCAGTTACAGTATGATTCCCACTTAAGTCGCCAGCAACGCATCAATGATCTCTTTTTTTTCTGGCATTTTAACGACGACACCCCCGCAATTCGAGGCAATCCGATTGAACATAGGCGACGTTGCATCTGATTATTTAAAACAGCTACTCGATACAGCTGCGAGTCTAGGAGCAGACCGCTCTGTGCTTTTAAAACGGATAGGCATTGAAGAAGAAGCCTTAACTGACCCCTCCGTACGATTTGATCTAACACAACTAATGAAGCTCGGTTACGTTGCCATAGAAATGACAGGTGACCCCTCTTTAGGTTTACGCTTTGGTGCCAGCTCTACTGTGATGCGTATTGGCTATTCCGGATTAACCGCCATGAGCAGCCCTAACTTAGGCGCGGCACTTGATATTTTAATTGAATTTGAGGCGCTCACCACCCGCAGTTACCGAGGCAGTTCTTCCTATATTGCATCGGAAGAAGGCGCTGCTATCGCCTCATTTTATTCCATAGCACCCTACAACAATTACACCCTATTCATTGTCGACATCGTATTATCGGGTTGGTACAACTTAGTCAAATGGCTAACGGGCAAAGAAGACTTAGTAGAAGAAGTTCATTTTGAATTTGACACACCCGAGTACCAACCACTTTATCAAGACTATTTTAATTGCCCCGTACTATTCGGCCAATCGTCAAACTCGCTAATTCTCGCTAAGTCAGCATTGCAAATACCCGTCATCTATTACAATCCACATATGCATCAATCTCTCAGGACTCTATGCGAACAACAACTACGAGAGATATTCCGTAAGGAAACCTTTGGCGATAAAGTACAAAAGATAATTGGCCCGGTACTACACACCAAAACTCCCACTATCGAAACAACAGCAGAAACACTGGGCATTCCAACCTGGACACTCAGACGTAAACTCAAAGAAGAGAATCTTTCATTTCAAGCACTCGTCGATAATATGCGTAAAGATTTAGCACTGGGCTACATGCGCGATACTGAATTATCATTCGGGGAAATTGCATACACTCTGGGATTTTCAACCCCTGGAGCCTTCCAACGCGCATTCAAACGTTGGACCAATTCCACTCCAGGGGAATACAGACGATCTAAGTTATTGTAGTTCTCGTTCTCGCTGTAACTTATACTACCAATTCAAAATCCGCTTTATTCGGCTTTTCCATTACGGATCTAAAACGAGCCATGGACCACGGCCACACCGCCGGTATCCCTCTATCATCCAAATACCAACTATCACATCCTGAAACCCAAACTGTTTTTTTCGTGGCCTCCACTCGTTCAGCTTCATTACTTTCAGCCGCTTGTGATTTTGCGGAGAATGCACTGCAATCACCCTCTCTAACCCATTCAACCATCTTCATAAAATAATCTAGCTGAATATCGGCAACATCAATAAGTGAGAAATTGCCCACGGGGCCATTAGGGCCATTCAGTAAAGCCAAATTTGGAAATTGCGGAACTGACACAGATAAATAAGCGCTCGGCCGCTCCGACCAGGCTTGCTCCAACGTCACGCCATTGCGACCAACAACTTCCATGGGTCGCATAAACTGATCCACTTTAAAACCGGTTGCTAAGATCAATACGTCCAATTCATGCAACTCACCGTCGGTCGTTCTCACACCGGCAGGCTCAACGGCCTCGATGGAGGTGGTTACTAATTCAGTGTCGCGGTGCTGTATCGCTTTATAATAATTATCGGAAATAATAAGACGCTTACAAGCGGCGGTATAGGAGGGTCTCAACTTTTCTCGTAAAACAGGGTCCTTCACATTGCCTTCTAAATTTTCCAAGGTCAGTCTTCCTATTTCCTTCAGCGCATCGGGGTTATCGCCCACAACCGCCGCCGAAAATCCCCCTTCAGCCATCTCTACTTGCTCCTGTCGAATTGCGGCCATCGCTTGTGGGTTATCGCGAAAATGTTGTTTTTCCGCATCCGTATAAGCCGGATTTTCCCGTGGCATGATCCACTGCGCAGTTCGTTGAAACTGTACTAGGTGACCTACTTTACCCGCTAGCGCTCCCACAATTTGTATCGCACTAGAGCCGGTTCCAATGATACCTACTCGCTTGCCTTTAAGGTCTATCGTGTCATCCCAGCGAGCTGAGTGGACTTGTTGGCCTTTGAAAGTATCCAGGCCAGCAATATCGGGATAAGAAGGATGGTGTAAAACACCCGAAGCAGAAATAACAAAATCAAAAGATTCTTTCTCTTCAATCTTATCGCCAGTCCGAGTCTCCAATTGCCACTGCTCGTTATCGAATTGCAGCTTAGACACTTCAGTGCCAAATTTCACGTGCTCTAACACGCCGTATTTCTTCGCGACATTTTGAAAATAACTTAAGATTTCTTTTCCAGGAGAACAAGCATATGACCAATCAGGATTTTGTTCAAAGGAATAGCAATACAAATGAGAAGGCACATCGCATGCAATACCGGGATACGCATTCTCCCGCCAAGTACCACCCAAACTTTCGGCTTTTTCAAAAAGAGTAAAATTGGTAAAGCCTGCTTCCTTTAGTTTAATCGCGCTGAGGATACCGGCCATACCACCACCGATGATCGCAAAGTTAAGCGCCGTATTTTGTTTGTTGCTATTCATAAAATAATCCTTCGTTAGTCATATCCAATTAGCCGACTAGGGATACTAAACGATGGGACGGTTTCTTAACAGTAGAACTGACAGTAGTCCAAGAACAAAGAAACCAAATGAACCCCCACCTCCATCGCTATTCGATGAACCCTCCCCTTCTACTCCGCCATCCATAGATGGCTCTTGCTCATTAGGTTGCTGGAACTCATAAGCCCCTAAATCTGCCAACAAATCACCGCGCTCGACTCCCCGCTGATCAACAAACAGCGTCGTTCCACTAGTCACCACATCAATAGCAATACTCTCCGCCAGTAGTGCATGGGTATTGGTCACCCCCTCATTCTCTGCCAGCTCGCTCACTAGAGAAATATCGACTTGATCTGCCGCTATCGTTAGCGTATCCGTTTCGTCGGCTTCTATGCATCCGGACGCAATGGTGACTAAATTGTGGTCTTCAAAATCAATCGCATCCAAGTAGTCACCATCACCATCACCATCACAATCGAGATTCATACGACGAGAAACATTACCGGCAATGATGGAGTTAACCACTTCGATTTCTGTGAACTCTCCATTGTCACTCGACAGGTATATTCCACCAGCCGCTTCAAACGCTTCGTTAAATACCATCGTCACGTGAAATAGCTGTAACACACCACCATCGGTATAAAGTGCCCCTCCCTCCTCCGCTATGTTGGCGCTAAAGGTACTATTCTCTATCTTCAATTCGGTATTCAGGAAGGCAATAGCGCCCCCGTCATCCGCCTCATTACCGTCAAACGTAGAGGTCTTAATCTCAACAAATCCCTCACGCAGAAATAAAGCCCCTCCACTGTCTCCTGCCGTGTTTTCAGTAAATTGTGTACTCTCTATTTCCAGCTCTCCACCAACCAGATAAACAGCTCCGCTATTAGCACTGTCATTTTCTTCGAATTCAGATGCCGTAATATCCACAGAACTTTCAACAGCTGTAATAGCACCTCCAAACTCGTCACTACTATTTTCTGAAAAAACGGTATTCTCAATTTCGGCTTCAGTATCTTCCAATGCCAAGGCCCCACCATTGTCCACCACCTGGTTGTCAGAAAAATTGCTCCCAGTCAAAATAAGGTCACTCTGCTTTAAAAAAAACCCACCACCGTAACGCGCTTCATTTCTCTCAAACTGAGCACTCTCGATAGTGAATTCACTCTCCTCAGCGAACAACGCACCACCGCCATTATTCGCTTTGTTGTGAACAAGACTCACCGTATTCAAATGTACCGTGGCACCCGTCGCCCATATTGCACCGCCGTTGGCAAAGTCGTTGGTATTGGAATTACCGAACCCAGAATCGGCGTTGTGTAAGCTGAGGTTTTCCAATGTCAGGTTTCTATTTTGAATATAGAAAATACGACTCAATTCAGTGGCATCGATTATCGACACCGCTTGATGCTCCTCATCTTGCACACTATCGAGTCCAACAATCGTTAAGTAATCTGACTCCTCTTTCTCCACAGAAGTTAGACTCATCACCCCCTCACTCAACACATACCGACCGGCTTGCAACTCAATTCGATCTTCCTCCCCCCCTGCGACACACTCGCCATCACTCGCACCCGAAGCTTGATTGTTCATCGCCGCGTTAACGGCCTCTCTTAGAGAACACAGCTGATCACTTTCATTGCTGATATCCGCGAAGGTATTCACTTGAATTTCTGCACCGACGCCACTGAGCGAATACACTAAACTAGACCCAGCAATGAGGGTCTGTAGCAACCGGGTATTTCTCTGTTTTGGTAAAATCTGCTTTCGAATAGTCATGCTTTTTCTCCCTAAGACAAATTTGGCATTCTTCATTTTGGTATTAATCATTTTGATATTATTAATAAGGCTCAATTAGGGAAGCGCAATTTAATCGGAAAACCCCTCAGGCAAAATCAAAATAGTTTTCATCAGCAAGTACCGATCAATAAACTCCCTTGAAGAAATCACTGGCAGCACTCACTTTGCTTTCTGCAACCAATTGAATAAAAACACTAATTGCACTTATTATATGAATTCGGGGCATAAGTTAGTCGCACCCCAGTTGGTCGCACACAAGCATTACTGGTAGGCTACCGCATTAACGTCACGATCCAGGTATTAGTCCAGGTATTCAACAAGAGTGAATCCCCATGATCCATCACCCTTTCGGTATTTTCGATAACAGCGCTAAAGAATATCAACATATCCAAGCTGAGCCCCTGGCAGCGGCAATGGGTGCAGAAATCCTAGGTGTCGACTTAGCCAATGTTTCCGCTGCCGAGTTTCAAGAAATTCAACATGCTCTCTTCCGACACAAGATGATTTACTTTCGCGACCAAGACATTAACCATGTAGAACATGAAGCCTTTAGTGCAAAATTCGGTGAGTTTGGTGATGACGCCTATACCGATGGCGTAGCAGATCACTCCCAAGTTCAACCCGTACTGCGCGAAGCAAACGATCCCGTGGCTATCATCTTTGGCTCGGGGTGGCATACCGATTCGCCTTTTCTGGCCAAACCACCGGCTATTAGCATGCTACGCGCAGTAGACGTTCCGCCTTATGGCGGCGACACCATGTGGACAAATTCGGCGTTAGCCTATAGCCAGCTCTCAGACACGATGAAGTCGATGCTGGCCCCGCTTAAAGTTCACATGTCGATACAACGGTTTCTAAAAGAAATAAAAACCACTGGCAAGGACGGTTCTCCCGTCTATTTAAAATCCTCGATAAAAGAATCATCCAACCCCAACGCGGCAAAACAAAAATTTATCGGCGCCTTTCATCCCTTAGTTCGCACTCACCCTGTAACCGGTGAAAAATCACTGTACTGCGATAAAACTTATACCACCTGCATTCAGGGCATGAACGAAGAAGAAGCACGGCCGATTCTTGATTATCTGGTACAACACATAACGCAAGTCGCTTTCACTTGCAGACTCCGATGGAAGCCCAATACCTTTGCTCTTTGGGATAACCGTTTATGCCTCCATCAAGCTTTCAATGATCATGACGGATATCGACGAGAGATGTATCGCACCATTATTGCGGGTGAAACTCCGATTTAAAGCGATTCCAGTTTTCAATCTTGTGTCATTAGAAACCATTAAAATCACCTAAATCTGCCCCAAATTAGTGCACACAAATGGGGCGTTAAACCCAGCCTTTGCACTCATGAGTTTATAAAATCGCAGCTCATACACCCTATTTTCTGTGCTTATTTAATTTCATCTATTTGATATTACTACCTTTATTCATATTGGCCTCTTTATTGCTCTAATGAAATTATCCACTTGTGTAATAGTGGTATTACCCCCTTCTGACACATCAAGAGAGGCTCAACATGACCGGCTCCAAACTCAGCATATTGGATTTCAGGGATGACTCCATACGTACTCTACACGTCGCTTGGTTCGCTTTTTTCCTCACTTTTATTATGTGGTTTAGTCACGCCCCGCTGAAACCTTTCATCATGGAAGCATTCGATTTGACGAATGCGCAATGGAAAGCACTGCTGATTCTCAATGTTGCCTTGACCATACCCTCCCGCATCATAGTGGGCATGATGGTGGACAAATACGGTCCGCGAAGTGTTTTCAGTTTTCTTCTTATGATCGCCGCTTGTCTCTGCTGGGGTTTTGCCTCGGCACAAACCTACGAACAGCTAGCGCTGTTTCGTTTTCTCTGTGGCTTTATCGGTGCAGGATTTGTCATTGGAATTCGCCTAGTCGGCGAGTGGTTTCCTGCAAAAACCGTAGGACTGGCTGAGGGTGTTTACGGCGGTTGGGGGAACTTCGGATCTGCCGCAGCGGCTTGGAGCTTACCGGCCATCGCTGCCTACGTGTATGGCGGAGAAGATGGCTGGCGTTATGCGATTGCAACCATCGGTTGTGTCGCTTTCGTATATGGTATTATTTTTTATCAACTCGCCCGAAATACCCCGAAAGGTTCCACTTACTTTAAGCCTAAAAAATCCGGCGGTTTGGAAGTCTCGAATAAGAGGGACTTCTATTTATACATTGCTATGAACATTCCCATGTATGTCGCATTAGCGGTCTTGAGCTGGAAGCTCTCAACGCCTGCGGTGGGATTACTCACGCCTAGCTACGTCAATGTCATCTGGGCTTTATTGGCCACGCTATTCATCTATCAAACCTATCAAATTTACCAGGTAAACAAAGACCATTTAAATACTGGGCTACCGGAATACGATAGTTACAAATTCAAGCAAGTCGCAATTCTTGACTGGGCCTATTTCGTCACCTTTGGTTCCGAGCTTGCTGTGGTCTCCATGTTGCCTGCTTTCTTTATGGATATTTTTGATTTATCCCCTATTGTGGCGGGCATTTTGGGTGGTGCATTTGCTGTAATGAATTTGGTTGCTCGACCCGGCGGCGGCTATCTTTCTGACAAGTTTGGCAGAAAACGCTCCCTAACTATTCTCATTACAGGCCTGACCTTGGGATACCTGATTCTTTCCAAAATTGATAGTGCTTGGATGGTACCCCTGGCCGTGGCCTCGGTTATGCTTTGTTCCTTCTTTGTGCAAGCAGGAGAAGGTGCCGTATTTGCAATGGTCCCTCTCGTCAAGCGTCGTATGACGGGACAGATAGCCGGGATGGTGGGCGCTTACGGCAATGTCGGTGGGGTGACTTTCCTAACAGTCTATTCCTTTGTCGATACCTCGACCTTTTTTATGGTAATCGCAGCTGCTGCTGCCACTTGCTTGGTACTGGTTCAATTTATCGAAGAGCCTAAGGGACACATGCACGAAGTACTAGCAGACGGAACCGTGCAATTAATCGATGCCAGCTAAACGGATTTTCTTAGCTATCGTCTAGGATGGACTAGCTGCTAGGATGGGGCTAACAAGGAAGTAAGCCTCCTATTCTGGCAAGTATTCGAAAATGGCAAATATTCGAAAATGAAAAAAACAATTAATTGGGAATTAGCGCAAGCACTATTCGAACAGCTTTGCGATGAGACTCCGAGTTATCGCCAACAATATCTTCAGCTAGCTTGCGAGGACACCAAAACTCGACAAGCGGTTAAAGATTTACTCCAATCCCACGACAAAGCCAATCAAGAGAACTGGCTTGATCGTCCCGCCCCAGCGACCTATTTTCAAGAAGGCGACAAAATCACTCTCGGTGATTCCAGTACCGAAACCGATACCAATAGTAAATCCCTAGTAACAAACCACAAATACAGAGTCAAAAGTCTACTCGGACAGGGTGGTATGAGTGAGGTTTATTGGGTGGAACATGAGAAAACGAAACAAACCTTCGCGTTAAAAATATTGGCTCCTCATTATTCTGACCAAACGAGTGCAACTGAACGGTTTGAGCAGGAAGCTACCCTACTAAAGCGTTTACAGCATCCCAACATTTGCTGCTTTGAAGGCTTCACGCATTACAGTGATACATTACACAAGAGGTCACCTTGCCTGCTAATGGAATACTGCCCAGGCAAGGAGCTGAACAAACTCATTGAACAGGGGCCAATCCCTCTTCCTCAAGCCCTTCAAATTATGTCAGATATCACCGCAGGACTCGGTGCCCTACACCAAAAACAAATTTGGCACCGAGACCTCAAACCTAATAACGTCATCATCTCTGACGATAACACGATAAAACTAGTGGATTTAGGGATCGCAAAAGAAGAGACCATCAAGCTCACCAAAACAGGTATGCGACTCGGCACCCCCTCCTACATGGCACCGGAGCAATGGTTGGGAAAACCCGTAGATCAACGTACCGATTTATGGGCTCTTGGTGTCATAGGGTATGAGATGATCTCCGGCACCAACCCCTTCAAGAGTACACAAGCGATGATGCTAGCGAGTGAAGTCACTAATGAAACTCCTGATAAAATTGAGTTATCTCCTCCGAATCAAGCACTGTCATCAGACATTAATCACATGTTATCGAAACTCATTACTCCTTTAAAAGAGGATCGTTATTTTGACACTCGGGAATTGCAGGAGGTGTTATGTCCACTATTAGAGCGGGCGTGATCATGAGCAGGAGATCAGGAATTAAAACCCACCACGCATAGCCCACCCCCTCGGCCAAATTTCTATGAGTTCCGTTTTCCTAGCTTTCGCTTTGTTATACGACTCGGCCCAATCAAGCCCCTCTGAGGTGCTTCTCACACCGACAATCAAAGACGAACAACAAGCAACAATCATCAGCCCCATTAAATACCGATCAAAACGCTGACTCACTAATATCGCCAAGGCTAAATACAAACACACATTCGGCGCATAGAAATAACGACCGTTCGCAAAGCCACCTGAAATCGATTCCGTTTTTACGCCTAATGAGGTGGAAATGGACAGTACTACAATCACGAGACAGGCGAGAAAACACCAATTTGTATTCGATGATAACGCTGATTTAAACCTTTGATAAAATATGCTGAAAACGACTAGCACAACCGTAGCTGAGAACAATGCTAGCCAGTAGTTTTCGTAAACAAACCGCATCCTATTCGCTATAGATTGGGCAATCGTCGCATGAAACATAGGGGCTAATATTTGCTGTGATACGCTAGCAAAAACAGTCAACACTGGCTTGAACTCAAACTCTCTGTTATCCATCACACTATCAGATTGAAGTAACAGTGATATCTGTACGCTACAGGTCAACAACATAATAGCACCGTGAACAATGCTCTCTCTGTCTCTTTGCATTAAGGCTTTCAGCACAAATACAATCACTAAAAAATTAGGTGGAATCCCACTTAATCCTGCCACCAACAACATAAACCGCAACCCATGCTTTATCGGCCCATTGAGATCAGATAACAATAAGATCACCAGTGCTAGCACGGTATAATGAAAGTGTAGATTAATGCTGTTCGCGTGAATTTCGATACTCTGAGGCATGCCGGTAATAATCAGCAAAAAAAATCGAGAGTACAATAGGACTTATTTTCAAATGATTTCGATAACAAATGATGAGCGCAATCGGCAATACCTGAACACCCAATGACAAATAGGTCGTCACTAACGGCGCGAAAAATAAAGGCGTGAGAGTCGACAGATAAACGATGGCATTAGTACTGAATTCAAGATGTCCGTTGTACTGGAAAACGATGGCGTCATACCAAGGTAGTTCCAACAACTGACTGTAGAACACTTTACCTTCTTCCGCCCAAAACCGTCCGGTTCGCCAAAAACCTCTCATCTTTATCAGCGCACAGAGTAGATACAACCCAAGTAATAGAAGGCTAACAGTACGTTCAGAAATTCCGTTGTTGGTGATGGGTTTATTTCCACTTGGAAATTCAATCAAACCAATCATAGGTTGACTGCCATTATTTGACTGCAATTGTGTAAGACATTTTTGAACCAGAAAGAACAGAAAGAATGTGACGTGATCAATCTAGCCTATATCCAATCTATGTCAATTCTCAGGTTTCTGCCGAATGAAGATCATTGTAGAGCCATGCTTTTGCGAATTTAATTTTCCTTTCTATCGTCGCCAGTGAGACTTCACAACTCTTGGCGACTTCCTGGTTACTCATTCCTACAAATAATCGCTTTTCAATGGCATCCGCTGCTGTCTTATCAATGTCGGCGAGTTTTGACAGGCTTTGATCCAAGGAGAGAATATCCACTTGATCATCATCCCATAACCCTAACTGTTCATCGAAGGTCACGGAAATCCAATCACCGCCTCTTTTCTGACTTTGTTTCGCCCTCGCGTAATCCACAAGGATATGGCGCATCATTCGACTCGCCAAACTCAAAAAATGTTCTCGATCCTGCCAAGCCTGATCCAGTTTAACCATTTTCTCGTAGGCTTCATTGACAATGGCAGTCGCCTGCATAGTATGGGATGCTCTCTCTGAATGCATATGCGAATTAGCAATTTTTTTTAAGGCCGGATACACCTCTTCAACCAGGCGGTTAAAAGCGACATGGCTGCCTTGCTGCCAATCCACCAACAATTGCGTAATGTCTGGGTTATTCATTTTATCCATGCGCTAACTCACCCTTTACCTTAGTACCCAGTTTAAGCCCATCGTAAAATGAACAATGGTCTCATCCACTTCATGCTCTCGGGTTTCAACTTGCACCTCTTGCTTAAAGTTATTGGTTTTCCAGTCTGCTGAATAATAGAGCTTATCCGACAGTGCAACACTCCAACGCAAGCCATAACTAAATCCCGATGAATCCCCTTTGATGTGTCCACTTTCATCATCAAATTCGGGAGCTTCCCCCTCTTCCTCATCATCGGCGGCCTGACTGAATTGATTATCAGAATCAAAAATAGCATAGGCCACAGTTGCCGAAATGACCCCCGCATTACCCAAGCGCCAGGCGTAACTCCCGCCCAGATGCAGTCCGCTCTCTTTATAGCGGTCAGTAAAGGTAAAACTATCCGCATCATCTTCAAAGTCTCGAGGTTCAAAATCGATTTCCGTTTCACCACGATGAAAACCACCGAACAGCGCAATCTGATCCGTCACGCGATAACCAATGCTGACATCAATATCCTCTCGATTCGCACTACCCACCTCATCTTCTTCACTCACATCGGCATCGGACAGTGAAAACCCGTATTTGGCCGTCAAGAAAACTCGCCCCAAGGTCAAGGTCATACCAGGAGTGAGGACAGTATAGATAAGTTTCTGATCTAGCTTGGCGGGAAAATCCAGAGTACTGATACCCACATCCGCTTTGGCTACGACGCCCATATTCATTGGCGACTTCGCTGGATCGTCAGCCCATGAAACCTGGGAACTTAAGCTCAACGCCAGCACTACCCCTATCTGGAAATTCTGTTTTTTCTTATTCATGCTCATCCCCTAATACCTTATACCCATTCCCTAAGAGCCAAGAGCTTATACTCCACAGCCAATCCACGCCCAAAGCGATCAAAAGTTTGCAGCATGTTATCACTGGCGCCTATTATGCAGTCTCACTTTGACAAATAGATCACTGAGACATTTAGATCACATAGACCTACAGCCAACGCAAACATGAAACAAAACTCACAACCTGCAAAACCGATCCCTGGCTACCGTATCATTCGCCCCATAGGTCAGGGTGGAATGGCCTCAGTCTATCTGGCCATACAGGATAGCATCAATCGTGTTGTCGCCCTCAAGGTACTCAATCCCGTATTAACGGCGGACCCCAGTTTTGCAGCCCGTTTTCTAAGAGAAGCGCGGATCGCGGGACAACTTTCTCATCCGCATATCGTTCAAGTGTACGATGTGGGCGTTGAAGATGGGCAATACTTTCTCACGATGGAATATTGCGAAGGCGCTAGTTTAAAACAACGCATCGCAGACGGAATGACGGTTTCAGATGCCATAAGCTATACGCTGTCCCTCGCATCCGCTATCGACTTTGCTCACAAAAAAGGCTTTATTCATCGAGATATCAAGGCTGACAATGTGATGTTTCGCAAGGACGGCACCATCGTCCTCGCAGACTTTGGTATCGCTCGCCCCACGGATTCTGACACCCGAATGACGGTAACCGGATCCATTATGGGGACTCCTAGTTATATGAGTCCGGAACAGGCGAAAGGAGAAAAGCTCGATGGCCGCTCAGATCTTTATAGTTTAGGGGTGTTGTTTTATGAATTACTGACGGCACAACTCCCCTTTAGCGGCGGCTCGAGTTTCGCGATAGGACTCAAGCACATCAATGAGCCTGTGCCATTGTTACCCGAATCATTATCTCGTTGGCAACATTTCGTGGACAAAGCGTTAGCAAAGGAATTTTCCCAACGATACCAGTCCGGCTCTAGTTTCGTTGATGCACTAACGTTAACTCAGCAGGAAGCTGAATCCCATGGGAGAAACATACTCTCCTTTAACGTCAAAGATCTCACCGAAAAACCCACTGACCGAATAGCGGATGTGGTCCACAGTCTCCCTACAACCGTTAGAGGTACCGGCTTTTCCAAAGCAACAATAGCGTTAACAGCAGTGGGCGCAATGGGGCTAACGGCGACAATTGCTTGGTTTGGATACAACAGCAATAATTATGTATCTACTGACAGTCCGTCACCGATAACTGAATTTTCATCCAATGAGAAACCGCGATTATTGGCAAAAAAAAATACATCTATACAAGTCACTGAAGAAAAGGATAAGCAAGATAAAATAAGAAAAATGTTGCTCAAAGCGAAGGGATTAGAAGCCTTGGGCAAGCATCTCACTGCTAACGGACAGGGCGCATATTCTCTCTATCAAAAAGTATTTGATCTCGATCCCAATAACTCAGAAGCCATTTCGAACTCTCAACATATATTGCATTCACAGTACCTCAAAATTGAAAACGCCATCGATCAAAATCAATGGCAAGGAGCTGAAGCCACTCTTGCTCTTGTGGCTAAGATCGATCCCGAACTCCCTCGAGTAGCAGAGCTAAATCTGGCGCTATCACAGGCCAAACAGCTTCAGCTAAAGATTCAAATACAACAACGCAATCTACAACGCCAACAAGAAATAGATGCTCAGAAAAAAACCCAAATTGAGGAGGAAGTACGACTCGAAAAAGAGAAACAAATCTCACAAGAAAAACATGTTTTACAAAAAGAAAAAGAGCGGGCTCTAGCAGAAAAAAAGAATAACGTTCAGCAAACACAATCAAATATTAAACACCTGCTCAACCCTCTTCATCTTAGCATCGAAAAATTGGATGCCGCTTACAACCAATATTCCACCCTCAACCAACTAGACCCAACCAATCAATATACGAACAAGCTGTTCCGCTCAATCATAGAGAGTTATGCACAATTAGCTGAATCTCAGTTACTTGACGATCAGCGAGAGCTATCTAAAAAAACCCTTACTCAAGGTTTGAAGCTTGATCCAGGCAATCCGCAATTATTAAAAATCAAGAAAGAATCAGAAATATCGAAGCGCAACATTAATTTTGGCGGATTTTAGTCAAAAAAATCAATTCATCCACCCAAACTAAAATTAATACGAAAATTCTCCTTTTTTGAAAATATTTTGAGGGGTTCTTCTATTGCCTTGCGCTTATATAAGTAACCATTCAAATAGTTACCGAAAAGGATTCAATCATGAGCAATCTCGAAGCAGCAGCCCAAGCCAGCACTCAGACAAAATCAGAGCACACTAGAAGACTCGAAACAATTCTGACCTACAGGGGGGCCAAAATACAATCTCTCACCAACAGCGATAAACTTATTCCATCAAAAAAGTCGCAGAACCTAAATCGCACATATCGCGGCGTCATATTTAAAAAGGCAAACGCCGAGCAACAACTTGAAAACAACAGACAACAGCGGACCTATCGAGGCGTCTCTATATCAATATGAGAAGAACCAATCACAGGAGGGTCTCAGCGATTACAGAAAAAGGTAAAACACCTATTTCTCCGCTAAGTCCTTCAATGCTTTATTCATTAAATTTAACATCGGGGCAACTCCTGTATCCATCTGCCCTCGAAACAGTGGCGTCACTAGCCCTTTGAATGTTTCGATGTGTATCACTTTTGTACCTGTGCTGGTTTTTTCTAGCTTAAATATTTTGTCATTGGTGAAAATAAACTCAGCCAACATATGGGCGCGCCAATGGAAGTAATTAGGTTCATCGAGCTTCGTAATAATGGGGGTATAGGTAGGGCCGTCCTTGCCTTTCTCTTTACTCATCATCGTTATACTGAGTTTTGAACCAAGAGATGAAACACCTTGTGAAGCATTAATTATCGGGCTCCACTCCTGCCAACTATCAATATCCGTAATGATTTCCCAAACTTTAGAGGGCCGAGCAGATATATCAATTTCTGTTCTTACTTCTAGTATGTTCCTTCCCTCTATCGCCAAATAAGCAATGCCGATAAAAATGACCACGCTAAATATACCAATTATTTTTTTCATGTTTTTATCCACACTCCTTTTTGATTATGACAGGTCTTTGAAAATGACGGGGCTTTGATAACCATAGACCTTGATAAACATAGACCTAGATAACCATAGACCTAGATAACCATAGACCGTGTAAGGTGGGATCTACGATAACGATAGATCCCCTGTTTCGTTTTACAGTGAATCCAGATAATTGTTGAGTTGCTCCATACCCGCACCCCAACCACTACCGTGTTCCGCGCGTGTCGCTTCAAACACTTTAAGCTCTTCTGGTGTGGGGTTTCTCGGCTCCCAAAGAAAGGTCAATTTTGTTCTATCGTCAGAAAGCTCTTCAAATAACAGAGTCGCCAGCATGTCTTTCGGCCAACCAGGCATATGTGTCATAGGAACAATATCGCCATTTTCATTGGACATGTATTGCAGAAAAATGAGTTTTTCAGGAGAGAGCACCTCTTCATACTGGGTATAAAGCCACATTTCATTTCCATTGGGCATAGTGACTTTATGCAATGAGTTACCACCGTCAACTATGTTCGCCGATACAAACTCACACTTGCACCCGACCATGGGAAACATCCAGTTATTAAGGTGCTTTACCTGAGTCCAGGCATCAAAAACTAGCTGCCTGGGTGCGTTAAACTCTCGAAGAATTTCTGAAGGAATCACTTTATCATTGCTCACCGTCTACTCCCTTTACTTGAATTTGGTTTAAATAATTATCCAACTGATCCATAGCACCACCCCAATATTTTTCGAATTGGTGCATCCACTCTTGTATAGGGCGTAGCTCTTCTGGTTGAACTCGATAGTATCTAAACCGCCCTTCTTTTCTTTCCGATACAATTTTTACTTTTTTTAAAACGCTTAAATGCTTCGATACTGTAGGTTGCGACCATTTCACGATATCGACCAACTCATTAACGGTCATTTCTTTGAGAACAAGTTGCTCCACCAAAACTCGGCGTTTAGGCTCACCAATCGCACTGAAGACATCGTGTGTTGTTTTTAATCTAGGCATTCACTTAATATATACCCATATAGGAATATGTAAAGCGGTATTGATTATTTAATCTTTCGCGCACATGCGCTTTCCCGTATCGATAAGTAATTTCTCTATTAATTTCAATCGTCGATCATTCCTCCTATCCGCTGTTTTTAGAGACCAGACTGAAATGGGCTTCAATGTATATTCAGGAAGTACATGCACCAATGATCCATTTTTGACTCCCGCTAGCACCTCGGCAATCGGTAAATTACCGATACCCAATCCTGCATAGATGGCACGCGCTCTTGCCCGGATATCATTAGATTGAAATTGAGGATTTATCTTATAGACGCTATTGGATTTCTTTTTTGTGCGCCTTAACGATAGAGAGTTTTGTGGGTATTTTTTTAAGGGAGATATAAAATGGTGATACTCCAACTCATCAGGATTTTGCACCCATTCTCGATTCAGAAAATAGTTTGGAGCTGCACACAAACCAAAAAGGACATCACCGAGTTTCTTTCGTATAAGCGAGGAATCAGGTAAGTCATTAATCATCAAGGCCAAATCAACACCCTCAGCGACAAAATCAATGGGGTCATCTTGAACAATAAGCTGTACGGTAAGATTGTCCAACGCACTTAATTCTGCCGTCAACTCTTCTACAAACCCAAACTCTATCGTTGGTGTTCTAACCGCTATTCTAACTATACCCGTCAGCCGATTAGCTCCCTTTGTCAGCTCCTCTTCTAAGCTATCAAATTCGATAAGCAGCCTTTGAGAACGCTCAAACAAAATACCGCCTTCGACCGTAAGCGATAATTTTCTGGTCGTACGATTGAGTAATCGCACTCCCATGCGACTTTCAAGTTGAGCCACTCTGCGGCTAACGCGGTTCACTGGTAACTGCAGAATATTCGCTGCCGCAGTAAAGCCCTGCGATCGTACCACCTGATTGAACAAACGGATGTCCTGAAGATTATCCAGACTCATATTGCCTCTGTCTTTTATCTCATTATTTGGATTTATATTATACCTATTTTAGTATTTATCTCCTAGTAGGAGATGAGTACCATAGAACCTTCTTTAATAGAAATCACCGAGAGAAGGCAATCAAATGAAGAAAACAGGTTGGTTACTAGTTGGCGTAGCATTTTTTATCTCCCTCCCACAGGCGGCATTGTCGGAAAGCGTAACGGGGTTATTTATTTCGCATAAGCTCAATGACGATAAAGCTTACAAACAATGGCGAAGCGATTCTCAATCCACATTTCATGCACATGATTGCGAGCCAATCCGATCTGGAAAGCTGCTTGGAGGAAAAGGATCTTTTAAGTGGGGTGATTCAGATAAATTCACGTTAATGAAATGCCAATCCCCAGTGCTAGCGGATCTTGTAGATAAAGGTTTGGTTGATGAGTTATCTGCCATAACCGATGAGCTGAATTTGACTGAGGGGAAGCTGAATATATTGTCTGATACCCTGCCATCTGAAAACGCTGAATATCTCATTAAGGTCAGTTACTTCAACAACCTTAACCCCAAGGCCCGACAAAAAAGCCTGGCAAAGATTGATAAAAGCGCCAGTAAAGTGAGAAATGCATGGATCGATGATGCCATTCTACAACCCAGAGCCTCTGTCGGCGTCATCCACCCGGATAATTTAACCTTCTTGTATTACCCCAAGGCAGGTCAGGGAAAATCGTTCCGTGAGAACAACCCCAAACTAATGAATAAAATTGGGCGCTTTAATCAAAAGCATGTTGAACGGGTAACGTATCTCGCCGCGAAAATAAAAAATGGGAGAATGAAATGACACAGACTTGCACCGTTATTCTAGAAGGGTCTTTTCACATCGGTGGTAAGTCATCACCTGAATTTGAGGAATATTCCCGACGATCTAATGCAAACGGCGAAGCGCATGGCGGAGTTGTACTCAGTCACTATTTGATTAGCGAAAATCTAGGCCAGGGAGAAAAACCGGAATTCATCCTAGTGATCCAATACCCTACACGAGAAAATGCTAAACAGGCTTTTACCTGCGATGAATATAATCAAATCATTCCCCTGCGCAACAAGGTATTCAAAGAGGTGAAAATTCTATTAGTCTAGATAATCAAATGATCTAGACCATCATACGGACAGGGCATTAAAACTAAAACGGACATTGATGCCGACCCATGGCAACCAGCTGGGCATCAATGTCCGTCATCTGCGCACTATTCTTTACGACAAATTATTGACTAAGCTGAATCGCTTTTCTTCCATATCTCCGGTAGTTCCGAATTTTCATTGGTCAGTCTCAGTTGTTGCCCATCTTCCTCTATATTTAAGTAGATATCTTTCTCGGCATTGTCACCATAAATAGTTATCTTGTTGCCATCCACTTTGTATTTCAACGATTTCCCAATATTACCGGTATCCTTGCCTAGGGCTGGCATGTTAAATACCACCTCATTCTCGCTAAATATAAATGCAAAATTCATTGTCATAAATAATACTTTTTTCTGGGCGACATACTCCCCTTCAACCTTCGGCTCACCACAAGCTGATAACAACAACACAAACGCCATCAATAAAACTCTAACCATCTTCATTCTCCTAAAATGTAAAAAAAAGCCTCGTAAAGAAAAGTACTAAGAATATGCCTATAGCATTCTCTCATAGGTTCAGCCCATAGGTTCAGCACCAAACTGTCTTTTGATTGATCAATCGGGTTGGCACCTTGGTACCGTGTAAGAGCATAGCACGCTGAATCGAAGGTCGGTTCACTATGCTACGAAATTAGAAGAGGTGTTTCACAAAAATAAAAAAAGGCAGAGTTTGATATAGCTCTCAATTGAACTGAATCATGTGAGCTATATCAAGGGAACAATTTCAGGCGATTTATCTCGCAGTAGATCGATCAGCAAAAATAGGATTCACTTCACAGAACTCCCATTTAGAAAATGCATGTAGCAATGAATTGCCTCCACATTCCGTATTTTCTGGGCTCAAGTTTAAGGTTTGTTGGACTCTTATTTCCTGAACATTATGCACCGTTTCATTAATCGTGGGGTTTCTACAGTTTGCAATAAAATCGACTGGGTCTTTATTCAACTCATCATCAAAGATCACCACCACTTGTATTGCTCGACCGGTAAGATCGTTATCGCACTCAGCGTTGGGGCACCAATCTAAGTTGAGGTTTACTGAGCTACTGTCGAAGTCTTCATCTATCCTATAGGTTGAGTCTTCTACACTTGAAACCTCTTGCACACAAACCTCTCCGGAAAGCCCGTCTTCGCAATTATTCTCTGTTAATGGTGTCTCCACGGAACGAATACAGGTTAAGAGGTTGTCGCAGTGTTCTGCCCTGTAAGTGTTGTCCTCCACCACCAGTTCTCCCGGAACTTGGCAAAAACGCGGCGGGCGATTTTCTCCGATGATATAGCCGCCATTACTGTTGGATAGAGGGTTATTGATATCATCTGGAACCCCGACTTCAAAGTGGAGATGTTGGCCGCAGGCCCTACCCACATCAGATTCGAAACCCAGAAACTGACCTGCTATCACAATATCACCGACCTCCAAACCAGCAACATTAGTCGCACTGCCCGTGGCCAAATGGGAATACTTAGTCCACTCTTCGCCAATGTGAGATAACCAAACGAAGTTATTGGCACAGGTACCCATACAACAATTTAAAGCGCTACTGTCTTCTACATACTCCACCACACCGGTATTGGCTGCAACCACAGAGTAGGTAGTCCCATCGTTGACCCCCACCAGATCTAATCGATCAGAGGGGCCATGAGTCAGGTGGTCATTGGATACATAGATATCTGTCCCATTGGCATAGGGTAATCGGTATTGGAGCACTGATTGCCCATCACAACCCAATTGGATAAAACAAATGGCAATTAGCGACATCCTATAAAACGGTTTACGCAGATCACTGGCTAGTTTCATTATCATTCCTCATTAATTAGTGAATCAGTTTGTATCATTAGATTTCACGCCAATTAAAAATTGGCAGAAGTGCGATTAGACACAATTTGATTATCATGGGAGTGGGTAAAACCAGCGCGTGAAAAAAACGTGATTACTGTGAAATAAACGAAATTTCTCAAAGAGCGGTTATCGTCTAAGAAATGTGGATTAGCCAACAGCCCTGATTGCCGAATAATGAAGAACAGCGGTACTATACCGACGTTTAACTCGCCATCATTTATCGCTACATCACTTTCCACAGAATTTAGTGTCATGACAAAAAGCCATAATTTAAGCTCGCAAACTTCTATCATCAAAGTTCATCTGCAAGGCAAGTTTAAAATTACAACGCAATCAGGTCTCGACATCACTCCTAGTTCCACCAAAGCTCGTTGCATTCTCATTATGTTGGCTCTTTCTGAAGAGGGCAGCGCGTCCAGAGATTCAGTCGCTCAACTACTCTGGGGCCGCCACGGAAAAGAGCAAGCTCGCACGTCATTACGCCAAAGCCTGAGTCTGTTACGGCGAACCTTTCAAGAAATTGATCCTGACCTAATCCAGGCTAATCGCGATAAAATCAACTTAAACCTTAAGAAAGTGGATTTTGATTACCACGAATTAATTCACGGCTTCAAAAGGCAGCCATCTGCAAACCGCATTGCACAGTTGCGCTCCCAAACTCTATTCGAAGAAGCAAAATCCGCTGATGTTGAATTTGATAATTGGCTAGAGCTTAAGAAAAAACACCTCTTACAAAAAATAGACCAGGAGGTTCAATCGCAGCTCCCCCCAACTCTCGCTGAATCGCCCATCAATACTGGCACTCACCCGATTCGCTCAAAAAATAATTCAAATGCCTTTCGACTATCTCTACTGACAAAAATGAACACATTTTGGATTGGGTCCGTCTTAGAGAATGCATTATTTAATAAAGTCACCATTCCCTTAGTACTACATGAAAAAACAGACCTCATCTACCACCCATGGCAGAACATCATTCAACAGACAACGCCTCTTACCACTGTATATCACAGTACTCAGATACTGCAGGCCTTCAATCAACACCAACAAAAACTACTTATCGTAGGGCCAGCGGGTAGCGGCAAAACCACCCTAATGTTGACCTTAGGAAAAGCGCTACTAAACCTTGCCAAGCAAGATGACATTTTGGCCGTCCCGGTGGTACTCCACCTTTCAACTTTCAATAAGGACGATTCAAGTTTACGGCAATGGCTAGAGCGTGAGCTAGAATATCGCTATCAAATACCGAAGAAAATTGCCGCCGAAATGATTGCCAATCAAGAACTATTGCTACTCCTGGATGGGTTAGATGAGGTGGCACCTAATCGCCAACAGACTTGCGTACGAGCCATCAACCAATGGATACAACAAGAACCAGATACCGCCCTGGCAGTGTGCTGTCGTGAAGAAGATTACAAAAAGTTAGAGAAAAAGTTGGCGCTATCAGGAGCCCTTTCAATTCAAGTTCTCAGCCACCAGCAGATAAAGAATTACGTAGAAGCCGTGACGGGTCACTCTAGTGGCTTGAAAGATATTCTGTCCAAGGCTGGGTTAGAGGCCACGCTCAATACGCCACTGATGTTAAATATTGCCGCCGTCGTTTACCAAAATGAAAACCAAACGACTAGCGAAACTGGGGTTCATTCTTCTGAATTGACTCAGAAGCAGCTGATTTCCTCTTACGTTGGCGCGATGTTTCAACGACGGACTAAAGTAAGCCGTTATTCAGAACAGCAGACACATCATTGGTTATCTTGTTTAGCCCATGCCATGAGAAAAAAGCAACAGAGCATTCTCTATCTCGATCGAATTCAACCGGACTTGCTGGAAAAACGCAGTCAACGTTTACTGGTATCCAGGGGAAGCGTCATGATATGCGCTTTATCCATAGCCATGATATTAGCCATGCCAGGCGGTCTTCTGTCCAATGTCGATTTCAATCATACCATTGCTATGTTTATTGCGGCTCTGGTTGGTGGATACCTAGCGGGTCGATTGGGATACGGTGATGAGATCAAAGCATTTTCAGAGGTCAGATTATCAAAACGGGGATTTCGAACACAAACCATGAAACAGGTTATTGGCTCCAGCATTCTAGCGGGAACGCTAGCGGTGGGAGCTGCATTTATTCTCAACCTGCTAACGGGGATTGTTCTGGGTGGAGTCTTCTTTCTACTTTTAATAATCGTTAATTCTCTTGAATTTGGTGTTGAAGAAGGGGATTCTATCGAAATAGATGCCCCTAACAGAGGAATAAAGCAAGCTCTTAAATACGCCTTAATCAGTTTTTCTCTAGTGGGTATTATTAGCGCCTCAATTAGTCTGCTAATGACGGGAATTGTTGAATCTCTCGTTATCGGTTTACTGTTGGGAGTTCTTTGCGGGTTATTTATGGGCGGCCATACCTGCATCCAACACTATCTATTGCGCCTGCTCCTATGGCGCAATAAGTTCGCCCCTTTAAATTATGTTCCCTTTCTCGAATTTGCGGTAGATCGCGTATTACTATATCGCGTCGGCAGAGGTTACTTATTTGCCCACCGTTCACTTATGGATTTCTATGCCGAGCAATACGAAGAGATGAATCGAGAAAAAAACTAGGTTCAATTGGCTAATGTAAATGCCTTGGTTGCGGCACATCAAGACATTCAAACGACTTTTCCCTAAAGAAAGTGACGCACTTGACCTGGCTAATCCGTCTTTACTACGTACTGGAAAATGTTTGAGTTCATAACTTTTAAAAGATTAAGGAATATAATTATGAAATACACCTTTATTTTGGTCGCAACTCCCGGCGCTGAACCTGCTTATGGTTCTGATGAATGGAAAAACTACGCCGCTGAGTACGGCGCTTGGAATGAACAAGCAGCAAAAGCTGGTATTCACCGAGGCGGCGAACCGGTTCAACCACCAGAACGCGCAACAACTGTCCGAAAAGAAGGTGATGAGGTAAAACTACATGACGGTCCGTTTGCCGAGACCAAAGAGGTGATACTGGGTTGGTACCTTGTCGAAGTCGATAACCTGGACGAGGCGATAAAATGGGCCTCAAAAATGCCTCTCGTTGATAACGGTTTTGGTGCCATTGAAATTCGACCATCAGTGGATTTTTCACAAGGTTAACCCAATAAAAATGTCAGCTAGATTACTTTCTAAGGAAGCACTTAAACGTCGAGTAGATGATGCCTACGCCACGGAATGGGGACGTTCGGTGGCATTCCTTTTGAGGCTTACTCGCGATATTCAGATCGCCGAAGATTGCGTCCAAGATGCTTTTGAATCTGCCCTAGTGTATTGGCAACGTGACGGAGTTCCCGACCAACCGGGAGCCTGGATACGCAAAGCGGCAAAGCATCGTTTTATTGACGCTGCACGTTCCAGCCGAACTCGCCAAGAAGCGTTACAGAGATTGCGACTCCTCCACCCACCCAACGTTCACAAAGAGGATGTTGAACAGCTGGATACATTGATAAAAGATGATGAATTAGCGCTAATTTTTCTATGTTGTCACCCTGCGATCGCCGTGACAGATCAGGTGATGCTAACGTTACGCACGGTAGCAGGCTTACCCCCAAGAGACATTGCTGTTGCTTTTTTTGCTAAGGATGAGGCCGTTCGTACACGTCTACTGAGAGCGAAGAGAAAAATTCGAGGCGCTGGTATCCCCATTAAATTACCAAAATCTGATGAAATTGAAAAACGACTCCATCAGGTGTTTGCCGTTATCTATCTCATTTTTAACGAAGGTTATCTTGCTAACCGGGGTGAAAACGCGACTCGCCCAGATTTGACTAAGGAAGCAATTCGGTTGACTGCCAAGCTCCTTGAACTGATACCCAATAATAATGAGACTCATGGCTTGCTAGCCTTATTATTGTTTACCGAATCCAGATCCCCGGCGCGCATAACGACACAGGACACTCTGGTTCCCCTCGATGAGCAAGATCGAACTCGTTGGGACCATGACGTGATTTCACAGGCATTCAAGCATCTGGAACGGGCTGTAGCATGCGAGCTACCCGGACGCTACGCTCTCCAGGCGGCTATCGCAGCGGAGCATTCTAAAGCCACCGACTATGCCGTAACAGATTGGAAAACGATTGTCTTACTCTATGATTGCCTACTTGAAATCGAAGACTCAGAGATTTATCGGCTAAATCGGTGCGTTGCCCTATCCTTTTCCGACTCGCCGCTAGTCGCGCTTGATCAACTGGCTGAACTGGAAAAAGGTGCCCTTCCGGAAAGTCATCATTTGATATCAGCAACACGTGCAGATTTCCTGAGACGGGCTGACAGGAATGAAGAAGCCCTAGTTGCCTATCAACTTGCTATCGATCAGGCTGATAACACCGCTGTTCAAAAGTTTTTGCAACGCCGAATACTTGAACTTATAACGAAACGTTAATAACAGCAAATCAAAATAGCGTTTAAACAGATCTATTTACAAAAAGATGATTTGACAACAAGATGATTCGACATTATAGTACACCTTATGGTTAACTATAATGATCAACAATTAAATCAAATTTTTTCTGCTCTTTCTGACTCCACAAGAAGAGCCATGTTATTGAGATTAACTGATGAGGCAATGTCCGTAGCTGATCTTTCCAAACCTTTTAAAATATCCAAACCTGCAATCACGAAGCATTTAAAGGTGCTGGAAAAATCAGGCCTACTCAGCAGGACAATAGAAGGCCGAGTACATCGCTGCAAACTGGAGCCAGAACCACTCGCGGTTGTTTCAGAGTGGGTTTCGTTTTATGAGAAGTTTTGGAACACCAGGCTTGATGCGCTTAATACTTATTTTACTGAGGAAGGGAAGAAAAAGAAGTAGCGCTTTATTACCCCAGTAAAATTAAAACCAAACTGACACAGACAAATTAAATTTACCAAGGACGAACCCATTTAGGTGAGTCCTTATTTTTCACCCCAATAGTACACCTTTTGGTGTACTATCTTTTAAAGCCAAAAGGAAAAAAGTATGACTGACATTTTACACAGAATTATTATCGAGACGTCACCTGAAAAAGTATTCAACGCAATAACAAAACAGGATCAATTAAGCGCTTGGTGGACCATGGCGGAAATGAAAGGGACGGTAGGTTCTGTCGCTTGTTTTTCCTTTGGACCAAACGGCGAACATAAAGTGGAAATGGAGATTACAGAATTAGTTGCCAATGAACGTGTTTGTTGGAAGTGTGTTAGCGGACCCTGGATCGACACAGGCGCATTTCAATTTAACATACAAGCAGACGAACGAGGTTCCGCTCTTCAGTTTAGCCACCTAGGGTGGCCAGAACCCAATGAGTTTTATATGCATTGCAATGCAAAATGGGGGTTCTTTCTCACCGTAAGTTTGAAAAATTTACTTGAAAAGGGTATCGGCCAACCTCATCCAAATGACCCCAGCATATGACTCAATAAAAAGGCAATGACTAGGAAGGGGGACATATCAGCATGCCCTCTTCCATTCTATTTTCCCAATCCTAAAGCGCCGCTATTAAATCACGTATCAAAGACTCTTTATCATCCTCCAATTGACGTATGAATTCCGCCGGCGTTCCCGTTTCATCATCGTATTTCGCTGACCATGCAATCATTTCTAACAGCATGGGCAGCAAGTCGATTCCTTTTTGGCTCAGTGCATAGATTTTCTTTGCGTTATTATCACTATCTATGGCTTTAGTGATGAGGCCATCGGTTTCTAATTGCCCTAACCTACTGGCAAGAATGTTAGTCGATATTTTTTCATCCGAGTTCAAGAATTCACTGTAGTATTTTTTTCCTTTAAACAGTAAATCTCGAATAATGAGAAGACTCCATTTATCTCCAAATATCTCCTGAGCAAAGTTTATTGGGCAGTCCGATCTCGCTATTTTTTTATTTCTTTTCATGCCTACATAATAGCACTTGCAAAATACAAGTAGAAGCGCTACTGTAAATCCACTTGCATAATGCAAGTGGATTTACAGTAGCTTTTCAAATGAGGGAAATATAGCAATCATGAATAACAATAAATTACTTCTAGCGACTACCTCCTATGTTGTATTAACAATGGCAATAGCCTATCCCTGGCACATGATTTGGTTTCATGATTTATATACGGGATTGGGCGCCTATACGCGCTCAGAACCCAATGTACCATTAGGGATGCTTTCCATGTTGATGCAAGGATTGGCTATTGCCTATCTTTATCCCTTCTATTACCAAGCAGGCAATCCAATTACACAAGGCATAAAATTTAGCATTATAATGGGAGCTGTTGTCTACTCCGTTATGGGTTTTGCAATGGCTGCCAAAGTAGATATCAATCCAATCTCTACCTATTTGGTTTACAACTTGGCATTTCAATTAATACAGTTTGTTTTGACCGGTGCAGCCCTTGGGTTAATCTACGGAAAAATGGATAGCAAACAGGATTCAAATTAGCTACAGTCAGCAGTTTAAAGTCTCACTACTAATGCGTAGGCAAAAGCCTGTCGCCTTAAGCTGTTTTGCATTCCTTGCCATCCCTTTTTTCTGGACACCGTTTTTTTCTAGATCTAAGCCTTGTTCTCAGGGCTCAGATGTTCCGCTATTTTTTTCACACTTCGATGGCGAATATCTTTCCCGTGCGTAAGATAAATCACATACTCTGCAATGTTCCTCGCATGATCCCCTATTCTCTCCAAGGAGCGCAGCGCCCACATAATGTTAAGCACTCGACTTATACTGCGAGGATCTTCCATCATAAATGTCACTAACTCTCGCATCGCGGTACCGTATTCACGATCGACATTTTTATCACTTTTCACCACTTGCAATGCAGCGTCACCATCGAAACGAGCGAAGGCATCCAATGCGTCTCCCACCATCTTTCGTACACTTTCACCGATATGGCGTATTTCAATATAGCCTTTAGGTGATTCCCCCTGCTCAGTTAACTCTATTGCCTGTAACGCCACTTTGGCGGCTTCATCACCGATGCGTTCTAAATCTGTTGTGGCTTTTGAAACGGCAATCACAAGTCGTAAATCACTGGCCGCTGGCTGCCTTAACGCTAAAATCCGAGCACACTCCTCATCAATCGAGATCTCCATATTATTAATATCCTTGTCTGAAGATCTCACCGACTCCGCTAACTGCGTATCGGCATCAATCAAGGAGGTAATCGCTTTCTGTACTTGTTGTTCCACCAAGCCTCCCATCTCCAACACATGACTCTTTAACTCATCCATCTCCGCATTGAACTTCTTAGAGATATGCTGTTTATGTACGTCCTTATCAATCATCTTTCTACTCTCTCTATTACTATGAGTTCGCGATCAGCCATATCGGCCCGTGATGTAATCTTCCGTTTGTTTATGATGTGGGTTGGTAAATAACTTATCCGTATTGCCATACTCTATGAGATTGCCCAGATACATAAAGGCGGTAAAGTCTGACACCCTCGCAGCTTGCTGCATATTGTGGGTCACGATAACGATCGTATAATCATCCTTCAGGCTATCGATCAATTCTTCAATCTTCAAAGTCGAAATCGGATCCAATGCGGATGCGGGCTCATCCAACAATAAGACTTCCGGTTCGATTGCAACTGAGCGAGCGATAACAAGTCGTTGTTGCTGTCCACCCGACATACCCAAGGCATTATCGTTTAATCTATCTTTGACCTCATCCCACAAAGCAGCCTGAATCAGTGCTTTTTCTACTGCCTCATCAATCACGCGTTTGCGCTTAATACCTTGTATGCGCAAGCCATAGGCGACATTTTCATAAATTGATTTAGGAAAGGGATTCGGTTTTTGAAACACCATACCCACACGACGACGTAAATCCGTTATTTCAACACCGGGACCATATACGTTTTCTCCATCTAACAATATTTCCCCCTCGATCCGACAACCATCGACCAAATCATTCATCCGATTGATGCTGCGTAGTAGCGTTGATTTACCGCAGCCACTGGGGCCAATAAAAGCCGTTACGTGATTTTTCGGAATCGTCAAATTAACATCATAGAGGGCTTGTTTATCATTATCGTAATACAGATTGAGATTTTTCACTTCGAGGCTAACTTCTAATGGCCCTGGTTCTGCCGTCGATTTGTTAGCGCGTAAAGATGCAATATCTATTCTCTGATGACCTTCCACTTTGTGATCTTTTTGATCTTCTGATTGATGATGTTTCACTGGACTATCCTTACATTAAATTTTTGATCAGACCTAACTGTCACTCGCTTCTTGTCTTATTAACTTTCTAGCTTTCTAGCAATTTATACTTTTCTCGTAAGTGGTTACGCATCGTTACGGCTGAAAAGTTCAATACCGCGATAATCACCACAAGAAGAAATGATGTGGCATACACCAAAGGTCTAGCCGCTTCGACGTTAGGGCTTTGAAAACCCACATCATAAATATGAAACCCAAGATGCATAAATTTTTGATCTAAATGTACATAAGGGAAATGACCGTCCAATGGCAACGAAGGAGCCAATTTCACCACCCCCACTAACATCAACGGTGCCACCTCCCCTGCTGCACGAGCAACAGCCAAGATCAACCCCGTCATCATTGCCGGGCTCGCAATGGGCAGTACAATTTTCCAAAGTGTTTCCGCTTTGGTTGCACCCAAGGCCAAGCTGCCTTCTCGCACTGCACGAGGAATTCTCGCCAAGCCTTCTTCGGTAGCAACAATGACAACAGGCAACGTTAACAAAGCCAATGTTAATGACGCCCATAACATACCAGGCGTACCAAAAGTGGGAGCAGGTAAAGACTCAGGGAAAAAAGCATTATCAATATTCCCGCCGACGAAATAGACGAAAAAACCTAACCCGAAAACACCGTAAACGATAGAAGGGACACCCGCTAAATTGTTAACTGAAATACGAATCAACCGTGTCACCAAACCCTGCTTCGCATATTCATGTAAGTAAACCGCCGCCACAACACCACAGGGCGTGACCATCACTGACATTAACACCACCATCATTACCGTACCAAAAATCGCAGGAAATATTCCACCTTCGGTATTCGCTTCCCTCGGATCGTCAGTGATAAACAGAAAGAACAATTTACAGTAGGTTATACTTTTTTGGACGACAGACATCTTGTTGGGTTGCAGCACATGCACCACTTTTGCGTAAGGGATTTCCAACGACTGACCATCAGCGGTTTCAACCACAATCGTATCGCGCTCAATTTCTCGATAAATCTCGGCCAACTCTAATTGCAGTGCCTTGTATTCCCTATCCAACAGAGATCGACTGGCATTAAGCTCTGCGAGTTTGCTATGCCCTATAGGCAAACTACCACCATAATCGAGTTCATCGCGACGCTGTTGTAAGCGCAGTCTCTCGAAGCGATGATTGATATCGCCTATTGTCCCTTTTTCTATACGTTCAATTTCATTTTGTAGCGCCTGAGCTCTTTGCATGGAACGACCATAAATATCGTTGCTTTCCACATCAAAGGCGACACCCTTGCTCTGATTCGCTCGCCATATAGTAATACCGTGTTGTTTAAGCTCAGTGATTCTGCCGTAAAAGTTACCCCATTCCTTACGTTCAATGACCACTAAATCTTCTGGGAATTTGAACTCCGAAAGGTAGGGACGCAATACCCACATAAAATCCCTGCTAGTCACATCGCGATTACCCACTTTGAAAAGATATCGCGTTAAGATCTCTTCTTCGTGATCCGCTTCATTAATGACGAGTCCCGCCGATTGCAATTGTGCGATAGACACTTCTTGGGACTCTGCAATTTCACCTATTAACGATAGAACTTGTCTCTCCTGCCCCTCTGTTACTGGCTCCGCATAGGTCACTTCCAAAATATCACTCGGCCAAAAATGACCAAAGCCTTTCACGCCCAATAACAACAAGAGACCCAGCACTGTAATAACACAGATGGATACGGCACCCGCATATATCCAAATCCAGGGATCTCCAGAGTTGATCCATTGCCCTACAGATCTATTTTTTGGGTTTGTCTTTCCTGCTTTTGTGTTCGCCATTTCGGTATAGACTCAACTAATTTCTTTTAACTAATCTTTTTTTACAAACTCTATTTACAAATTCAATTTACAAAGACGTAGGGCCCCACCGTCTAACACCCTGCTACAACGAGCTGTATCGTTTTCGTAAACGCTGCCTGACCACCTCAGCCACCGTGTTAACAACAAAGGTAAAAAGGAATAGAAAAAAGGCCGAAAGATAAAGCACTCTAAAATGCGTACTACCCACCTCGGCTTCTGGTACCTCCACCGCGATATTGGCGGACAGCGTTCTCATGCCCTCAAATATATTGGCATCCATAATCGGTGTGTTACCCGTTGCCATGAGTACAATCATCGTTTCCCCCACCGCACGGCCCATACCGATCATCAATGCTGAAAATAAACTGGGGCTTGCCGTGGGCAATACGACTCCCACCAGGGTTTGCCAAGGGCTAGCGCCCAGTGCAAGCGAGCCATTACTCAAATGCCGAGGAACTGAAAATATGGCATCCTCTGCAATGGAGAAAATAGTCGGAATCACTGCCAAGCCCATCGCTATCCCCACCACCAAGGCATTACGCTGATCAAAAGAGATCCCCAATTCATGTGTTATCCAAGACCGCATATCGCCTTCAAAGAAGGCACTCTCTAACCCTGTTGCGAAATAAAGGCTACCCCCTATGGCGAATAAGAGCATAGGGATCAACAAAGCTGCCTCCCAACCGTCAGGTACCTGGCATCGAAGTTGGCTCGGCATTCGATGCCAAAAATAGCCTGACAGAAAAACTGTCACTGGCAAGGACAGAAATAACAGGAACATTCCCGTCAAATTATTTTCAATAAAAGGAGCTAACCAGATCCCGGCTAAGAAACCCAGAATCACAGTGGGTAATGCTTCCATCAATTCAATCAGTGGTTTTACCTTACGTCGCAAAGCGGGAGCCATAAAATACGCTGTGTAAATCGCTCCACAGATCGCTAGCGGCGCGGCTAACAACAAGGTATAAAAGGCGGCTTTTAAGGTACCAAAAGCCAACGGCGTTAAACTAAACTTGGGTTCAAAATCACTGCTCGCGGAAGAAGACTGCCAAATGTATCCAGGCTGTCGATAACTTTCATACCAAATCTCATCCCAAAGCGCAGACCAAGAAATATCAGGATGTTCATTTTCTACCGTCCAATAGCTTGCTTGATTTTCGCTATCCAACACAATAAGCGCATTCGCGCGGGGTGCGATTCCAAGCTGGTCAATTGACATAGGTAGCTCTTCTCTCAGCAGCTCCCGATGCGCAGTACTGTGATACAAAACTAGCTCGCTACCTTTCCCTGAACCTGCCCTTAAATTACGATAACTCAGAAAACCCTTGCGGCGATGCTCAGCAATCAAAGTTGCTTCCGCACTTGATCCATTTGAAAGCGACCCATTGGAAAATTCGCGAACTGGCTGTAAAGACCACGGCCCTTGGGTATTTCGAACCATGAACCACTGAATGATACTACCCTGCGTATCCACGGTTAACAGCGATATTCCACCGAGCAGCAGTGTCATATCGACAAACCGATTGTCTTCATCCTCGATAGCATAGGAATCCAAAATAACCGGGACATCCTGGTACAAATCGACGGCATTCAGTCGAGTGTGATTTTCAATAAAGAACAGCCAGTGTTGATCTGAGTCGATCGCTAGTTCAGTGATCTCACCATGACTAAAGGTTAATTCAACTTGAGTCTTTTCAAGTACCACCTCGCCACTGAGGAAATCTTCTTCTTTTTGAAACTTGATCACCGACAGCCCCCCAGCATTATCCAATGCCGCTAGGGTCATCTTCTCTTCATCATCTCTTATGGCCACTTTAGTGAGAGCCTTGCTACTCATGACAAAAGTGTTGCTGCCATAGGGGTATTCAATACTAGGCGTAATCACTCGCTCGTCATTGGGATAGCGGGTGCGATAATGATGCTTCACAATCAACACCTCACCACTGGATAAACCTAGAATGAGAATACCCGAATCGATTGTGCTTTCTTCCACTACTGAAATGCTCGCGCCCTCAGGAATGGGTAATCGAATTTCTCGCACCGATTCGCCCGTCTGCGCCTGCCAAAATAATGCATTGCCTTCGGCCGTTAATCGAAAGGCAATTTCAGCCTGCTCTTCCATCGCGACGTAGCGTGTGGTTTCCCCAGGGTTGAGCATGGAATAGTGATTAACTTGATGGATCTCCGCCCCTTTCAATAGCGGAGTCACTTCAGAAAAAAGATACAAAAAGATAAGCAACAAGGTACCAACAACACTGAGTCCACCGATAGTAACCGTAACCGTGGTGACCTTGTCTCTTAGAAACCGGTATCGACGATACTTCGCAAAAAATGAAGAATCCATTGACCCCGATATTGAATCGGAAACTGAACTTGAAGATGGAGCGGGAGTTGAAGTCATGGCGCTCTTAATGGTGAATAAGAATCGGTGTGGTTTAAGCGGCAATCATAATGAAGTTATATTACAGAATTATGACAACCGCTAAGTCTCCGACTAAGAACTTCTCGATATGGAATTATCGTTGTGTACGTATACGGCCAAAGCTTGAAGTGCCTTCCGTTAAAGCAGGATTTGTGATTCCGAATTGAAATACCTTCAGAGTGACTTTGGTCGAGGGAGAATATTCATTGACAATTAAGACGACCGGTCATATTATACAAAAACTAACACGCATAAACGAGTGGATAGGTATATGAACAAACGAGAAGATAAAAAGGATCATATCCTAGAAGCAGGTTTGGAAATCATGTTTTTACGTGGTTACAACGGTACTGGCGTGAAAGAAATTGTGGAGGCGGCAGGCATACCCAAAGGATCGTTTTACAACTATTTCGATAGTAAAGAGTCATTTGCGATTGAAGCGCTCGATTCTGCATGTGTTCAGTCTTGTGAAGAGATACAGAAAGCTTTAGCACACTCCAGCCTGCCACCACTAGAACGTCTGCATCGGTTTTATCAGGATGCAGCCAAGAACATGAAGGCTAACGATTACTTGCATGGCTGTTTAATCGGCAACCTGTGCCAGGAAATGTCAAACGTAAATGAGCCAGTGCGGACTAAAGTAAAAACGTTAATGGATCGCGTTATTGCTCATTTTGAAAATTGTTTGAAAGAGGCACAGGGGCGCGGTGAGTTGAGCGCGGAGCGGGATGCCAAAGTGTTGGCAGAGTTCATTTTTAATGCATGGCAAGGGTCTATCATGCGCAGTAAAGGCAGTAAAAATGACTTCGCTTTTAACTCATTTTTATCCGTTTTAAGCGAACTACTTAAGTAGAGCGCTTTTTTTAAACAAAAATAAGACGACCGGTCTACTATTTCATATTTCCATCGGAAAGGCTTTAAGCCTTTTTTTACCCAAAGCAATAAGACGACCGGTCAGCTATTTGGAGTGAACACCATGCACAATCTCAGTAATAAACGAGTAAAAAGAGGCTACTTCAGTCTCGCACAAATAGGTGCAGCGTTACTGTTGATGACCGGTTTTATGAACTTGGCGATAGCCAATTCCTTATCTGAACAGCCAATAATGCTGGCCTTGCTTATCGATGATGAGAAACGCCCTCGCAAAGAGCCTCTCAATAGTCAACAGATAGAAAAGGCGCGTTCGAGCTGGGCGTTTTACATCGATAATGATCTGTTTGCTTTAGGTGCCGCTGACCGAGACTACACAGGCGGATTTTCTTTCACTCTATCAGGACAGCTTGCCGTCTCGCTGCCGATTTCGGTAGATCCTATGTTGGGCTGGGTGGATGAATTCTTGGGACTGAGAAGTACAAGACGGCTGACGTTGCACAGTTTCGAAGTTGGCTTGAACGCCTTTACTCCTGAAGATACTCAAAGTTCTGTGGCTTTGGTGGGTGACCGGCCTTATGCAAGTTTGATTTACATCGCCAATAGCCGGCAACAACTTCAGTTACATGACAATAGCTCTGTCATCACTACGTTAAGTGTCGGCATATTGGGGCTGGGTTTGACCGGTAAAATTCAAAATAGATTACACAGTCTATGGGGAGGAGAAAAAGCGCAAGGATGGGGTCGTGAAATTGCACACGGAGGTGAACCGACCCTACGCTATAGTGTTGCCAAGCAAAAAATGCGGTGGATGCGGTACGGGATAGGCAATAGAAGCTACGAAGTTAAAACGGCCATCAGAGGTAGTGTTGGCTATCTCACCGATGCTTCCTTTGGCGTTAGTGGGCGCTGGGGTCGCATTCGATCTCCCTGGTGGACCTTCAATCCTCAATTAGCAGACTATGCTCAGAAGTCGGTACCGAGTGTGGCAACAACAGGTAAGGCTGATGAGTTTTATGTGTGGGGTGGCGTGAATTTTCGTTTAAGGCTTTACAACGCACTACTACAGGGACAGTTTCGTGAGAGCGTAGTGACCTATCGTAGTGATGAGCTGCACCCAACTCTAGTAGAAACCTGGTTGGGAGTCACTAAAACCTTTAAGACAGGATTGAGATTGAGTTATTTAGTTCGAGCTCAAACAGCAGAAATTAAATCAGGCTTAGCATCTCGGCCTATGCGATGGGGAGGTTTTATTGTTAGCCAAACTTTTTAGGTGAGGGGATTGATTAAAGGGAGGAGTGAATAAGAAAAACCAAATGAAGCGTCCATTGACTCTGACCTTTATTGACTCTGAACTTTAATCAATAACTGAACTTTATTTACACCCTCCTTTAAAATGATGCGGCTATCATAATAACGCTATTTTACAGAATTATGACAACCGCTATACCCTTGTTTTATAGGTACTAGATCTAGTGGATTCCTACAGACCAATAGACTTCTTAACTCTAAACAAAACTTTTGCGGGTAGTGGTATATAGCCGTCTTTCACCACCACTTTTTGTCCTTGCTGAGAAAGCACCATATTTAAGAATTCACGCTCGATAGGAGCCAAGGCTTTATTAGGTGCTTTGTTAACATAAACATATAAGAACCGGCTCAGTGGATACGCACCTGTCGCCGCCGTTTCCGCATTCGCTTCAATATAATTGTCGCTCTCTTTTTTCCGCAAAGGAACCGCCCTAACACTGGCAGTCTTGTAACCAATACCAGAATAACCAATGCCATTAATCGAAGTTGATACCGACTGTACTACCGAAGCCGAACCGGGTTGCTCATTGACCGTATTTTTGAAATCGCCCTTACAAAGCGCTTTCTTCTTGAAGTAGCCATAGGTTCCTGAAACAGAGTTACGACCGAATATTTGGATATCGCGCTTCTTCCAAGCTCCCGATAATCCAGCATCACCCCAGGTATCGATAGAAGCACTTCGCCCACATTTATTGGTTGAGGAAAAAACCGCATCCACGTCAGCGATGGACAATCCCGAAATAGGGTTATCTTTATGTACGTAGACGGCCAATGCATCGATAGCAACCGGCACAGCCGTGGGCTTGAAACCGTATTTATTTTCAAATGCCGCCAATTCTTTATCTTTCATTTTTCGGCTCATGGGGCCAAAGTTTGAAGTGCCTTCTGTTAATGCAGGAGGCGCTGTTGAAGAGCCTGCCGCTTGAATTTGAACTTTCACCGTCGGATACAAACGTCTGTAATCTTCTGCCCAAAGTGTCATTAAATTCGCTAAGGTATCCGATCCAACACTGGAAAGATTACCGGCAACACCGGAGGTTTTCGTATATTCAGGTATATCCTTATCAATGGGGGTCGCTGCTATTGCGCCACTAACAAAAGTGCTACTAGCAAGAGCGCTGGTGGCAAGAAAAAGCATTCTAAAAAAAAGGGACTGCAAAAGTGCACTACGTAAATTAACTTTCATTTATTTCTCCTAGATTCTGTACTGACAGTGAATGGGTAAGACCCCAATATGTCATTCGTTAAAACGCCCAAATCCACGTTTCAGAACCAACTTTAGTGACCTCATGTTACAGATATATGACAAACGACTCTCCATTGATTTTTATTTTCAAATTCATATCAAACCAAGACGACATTCAATTCAAATCTCAATTCAACGACAATTAGCTATAATCGACTACAATTAGCAGGGATATAAATTGCAACATTAGAAATATAGAAAAATAGAAAAATAAATCCTGTTGTCACAAAAGTGCAATATTCCAAGTTCATGATCAGCACTAATCGGATTCTGAGACGTTACATTGTTCTTCCTTAAAAACGTTTTCACTAGCCGTGGCAATTATCATTTAATGTAGAGAGAAACCAAAATGAAGCGAACAGCACTATCAACCTCTTTAGCCTTAGCGACAGCCACCATGTGTGGAGTAGCCTTCGCCGACGGACCAATTGATGGAAAAATTTACGGAAAAATAAACATCAGCTATCAAGTCAACGACAATGAGCAAGACGGTGGAGACTACAGCCTTAACAGCAATGCTTCTCGCTTTGGGTTTAAGGGTGATAGCCTACTAGAGGACGTTGCATTAAGCGTCATTTATAAAATCGAATTTGAGACTTACATTGATGACGGTGAAAAAAATGCAGACCAAACCCTCAAACAACGTAACAGCTATGTGGGATTAAGGGGTGGATTCGGTACCGTAAAAGCAGGGAAATTCGATACACCGTTAAAGAAGGCGCAAGGCAAATTCGATCTTTTCGGTGATTTGTCCGGCGATATTAAAGCGGTCATGGAAGGTGAGAATAGGGCCAGCAATATACTCCAATATTCTTCACCCAAAATTGCCGATGGCGTTGTTTTGACTGCCGCCATAATCCCTGGGGAAGAATCCACTGATAGCGAAGCCGATGGACCAGCCGATGGACTCTCCGCATCCATCTCATATAAGAATGATACGCTTTATCTCGCATTAGCCATCGATTCAAAAATAGACGGACAAGACACACAACGACTTGTTGTTTCTTATTCAGTAGATGATCTCACCGTATCAGGCATGGTCCAAAGCGCTGAGACCACAGATGGCAGCCTCTATGCTCACGGTGAAAATAGTGCCGATAGTACAGGGGTAAGCATCGCCTACAAAATCGATAAAAACACCCTTAAACTACAATACGTAGATTCTGATTCCACCTCAAGTGTCGCCGCAGGCGAACAACTCTCCCTCGGGGTCGACCATAAATTATCAAAGAAAACGAAACTTTTTGCTTTCTACACAGATCAAGATGCCATAGCGACTTCAAACCAGACCAGCTACATCGGATTCGGTTTAGAGCATAAGTTCTAACTCAGCCGTCAAAATGAATCTCCTGTAGATCAGTGCCTGTCATGCGATGAAAACTGGCCCGCAGGAGATGAAATTGACGAAAAACCAATATTAAAAAGAAGGAAAACAAATGACTGAAATTCAGAATATTGATTGTGATATTCAAAACTTATCGAGTTTCAAACTGGGATATCTAATCCGTTTATCCAACCTAGCGAATGTAACCATGGACACGGAATTCATTAAAGAAATTCGAACAGAGCTGATTGAAAGAGGCCACTATAATTCCGAAATAAAGCGACAATTACCTCACTGAGTTGTTGTCGTTCCCTCTCTCCCTCACTATCTATCTCCCTACCTCCCTGCCCGAATTATTCAGCATTAATCGTCGATAAACCCTCAGACCGGAAATGACACGAAAAAGTACTACCCACACCCCACTCACTTTCAATCGTTAAATTCGCATGATGCCGACTCAGAACATGCTTCCCTAATTTCCATGGTCCCCACTGGGAACCGAACCACCGACACACTTCGCCTCACAGCAACCGTCCATCCACTCGCTGCAACACTTTTCCTCGATTTTTCAAACTATATAAAACAGCAATGTATTCTTTTATTAAAGGAACTTTGTGTTTATTATTATAGTACTATATGGAAAGACATGCTATTCTAAAAAAAGATGAATTTAACGTAAAATTGTATAGTTATATGACCAATCAAGTTTCAACGCGCCAGCAAAGGCTAGCGGCCCTTCTCCGTTGTACCTCCGGCACAATCCGTGTGAATAATGCTATGGATACCTTGAATTTAGACAGGTCCCACGCGGCAAAGCTACTCGCAGGGTGGCATAAACAAGGTGTACTGCGGCGCGTAGCCAGAGGGCTTTACGTGCCTGTCCAGCCCACGGCACTTGGGAAAACTCAGGTTCTTGAGGACCCTTGGATACTCGTGCCGGAATTATACAGTCCCGGCTATGTGGGAGGCTGGAGCGCATTGGAGCATTGGGAGCTGACTGAGCAACTATTCCGCTCTGTCTGTGTGCTCACTAATAAGCGTACTACCTATGGAAATACCGAACTTCAAGGTGTTGGCTTTTTTATTAAACATGTCCCTGAAAACCGCCTGTTTGGGACAAAAACCATTTGGCGTAATCAAATTAAAATCAGCATATCCGACCCTTATAAAACGATGCTCGATATTATTGACGATCCCTACCTCGGTGCTGGATTACAACACACCGTTGATTGCCTAAAGGAGTTTAAACAGCTTTATTCCAAGCCAAACGATCTCGATACGCTACTGACCTACGCCAAGCAAATCAACAAGGGCGCACTATTCAAAAAGCTTGGTTATTTAGCCGAAACACTCGACTTTGAACAATCCTTTATTGACGAATGCGCAAAGAATCTGACAATGGGATATGCGCAACTCGATAAAAAGGCAAAGGACAAAAGCCTTGTGACTAAATGGCGACTCTGGATACCCAAGGGATATAAATTTTGATTAGTAAAGATGAAATACTTTCAGTTGCCGATGAAACCGGATTAACTCCGGCGGTGGTAGAAAAGGATTATGTTCTCGGATGGATACTGGCTGCCATAAATCAAAACGATGTTTTTTAACTGATTTTTTAGGTTTAAGGATGCGTTGTCGCGATAGGATAATAATAGACGCCATTTTTTATAAAGCTAAACATCGCCTGAATAGATAGAGCTATCGCTGGAGTCAGGTCATGAGATGGGAATTTAGCAATAAGGTTCAATCCGAAATAGTCTTCTTTGGGTGAACACTTGTCCGTCGTGAGATTAAAAAAAATCGATTGAAACGATGTTTATGAAAAACGGCATTAACCGATTGGCGAGACGAAGGTATTCAAGCTGCCTGCATTGATCGAGATTTATCTTTTCTGATTGCCAGGTCTAGAGCCGATATTTGCATTTTGTGGCTCGCTTGATGTTCCTCCCGTTAATATAGCTTAACGGGAGGAATCCGTTGGCGAGCAAACTAACCTCTCAAATCTGGTATTGGTTTTTGCTTAACCTAGAGACGCTACCAGGCTAAAGCCTGCCGCTAGATTCTCAAATAGCTACCGACACCTGACTATAGTCATACGAGAGCAGTCGAAATCAGCCTGTCTTATGTCCGCAGCTTTCGCATTGCGGACATTGGCACTTTTAGCGGTCGGCACGTTTATATCGAAATGCCATACTCTCCTTCCGATCCAAAGCGGAAGTTCGGTCGTCTTGCGAAAGAAGCCAGATTTACCTAAAAACTGTCATTCAAAATAGAATAGAAAGCTGATCTATTTTGGTGGATATTAAAGCTGGGTTGAAGTGGGTTATTAAGATTCTGGAATATACGCCTTCCGGATAACATGCGAGTATGTGGGATATCTCGTTAGTACATTGGTAGAAAATGGAAGATATATATCATATCGAAAGACTACCTCGTTTTTTACGGGAAACCGGTGAGCCTCTTGTTGATGTCTTTTTTACCTAGGTCTACTTGATGAGCCGTTTACTAGAAACTGTGACTTTATGATTTAAAAGGGATGTTGGAATATGACTGAATACAACGAATTCACTGTAAATCGAGTGAAATCAAAGCTCTCGGAATTCATGTTGAAAGTCGATAGTCTTATTGAGAGTGAACACACTACGAGAGAAAATGTAGAAACATTCTTATCTGATCTTAATATGGAGAAAGAGCTAGCCGAAAATAACATCAACACGGTTATTCAAGAAAGTAATTATGTACCCGCACTTGAAGAAGCAATAATGCATACTGAGAAAGGACTTGAAGCGGATAACATTGAAAGGTGTTTCGATGCGCTTAGAGATGCTAGTTTTTCAATCGGCTATTTTCTGAATCACTAAAAGGGATTATTGAATAAACAGGATTATAGGAAAGCGATTATTTACTTATATGGAAATGAAATCTAAGTATGCCAATAACTACGACTTCCACGGTTAGCCCTAATAGAATGGGCTGCAACCTTAACAGAGAAGAATTAGAGTTAGTAACTCGATTGAGAGCAAGTGCATTCGAGTTACAGAGACGATTCATGATCGCTGAAAAGTCCATGCTTGGGCTAAAAGAGTTGATATTCGATGCAGAAATATCCCGTAAAACGGAAAACACTTACGAGGCCCACGTAGTCGCCACCCTACGTTTACAGCTATTTCGCATACTTATAGTTGACCTTTGGGGATGTGTTTTCGATGATGATAGAAGAACTGGAAGTATTAGGTCAACGTTACGAGAAATTAGACGTGATGACAAAGTACTAGAGGCCCTTAAGAGATATTACTCAGATTCTGATTGTTTAGATATCGTTGTTGAAGGCGTTGATAATCACTCTGAAATTGAACTTCATAAAGTGAGGGCAGAGGAAAATTACTCTAGGAAAGCTATCGAGCTTATTGATTCAACTTGGAATGATTTAGATTCAAACTCGTCAACCCTAGATACCATTCAAGCAAAAAGGCTCAAGTGGTTTAGGCATAAAATAGTGGTTCATTATGAGAAAACCGAGCATGGTCTACATGGTTTTGAAGATGAGCCTCCGGATGGAGAGGGGCCGATGTTATGGAGGGAACCCATAGACTATTTTGCAACTATAAGGCCTTATGTATATAAGTTATTTTTACTTATAACAAGTACATCATGGGATTCAAGCTCGACAGATATAGAGCGATTATATTGTAAAGCATTTTGGGATCGATTTAAAAATGGCTCTACAAATATAGAAACTATGGCATTATGATTTAAAAGGGACGTTGGGAAATGTCCTAAATAGTTTTTCGAAAATGAAATGGAGTATTGCATGTCCTTGCATGACGAGTGGTTGGCTATCGAAAAGCTCATTGGCGATATTATCAGTATTTGCAACTCATATATAAACATGAGAAAAGCCGAAGGGGCCGATAACAAAAGTGTTGTGAAACGAGTTATATTTCCATTTTATAGTGAAATATCTGAAAGGATCATCAAGTTTAAAGAAAGGTATTCTGCAGTATTAACTGAGGAAGCCAATCATAGGCTTGAATCGTTTCAAGATGAAACGAAAATAGTTTTAGGCGCTAAAAGCTCAACAGGAGAACAGTCAGCTAGTAGTGTCCTTTATACAAGCGCCCAGCTTCAGAAATTTAAATCTGATTTTAATTATTTGATATCCGACTTAGATGCCGTAGCATTTAGGTTAACAGAAAGGTCTTTTTTACATCTTCAGCAGAGTATATGTGTTGATGATCCTACAAGAACAGCTTGGATGAACGCATTTAGTAACCGCGAAGAAAAATGTGAAAAACTTGGAGCCATCCACCTACTTTCTCACGGTATCTATTCATTCAAAGCGAATACCGAAAATGGAAATACGGATCTGGTGCTCAGCGAACCTGTTACTGAAAAAACCACAGAGTTCGCGAATAGGACATCAGAAGGTTTGGTATTAACCGAAGGAAGATGGTGAGGAAGCAGTCGGAAACACAAAAAAAGAGTGAAGAAGGCTTTCAACAAGCCAAATTGTATTCATACGGAGCATTAGGCGGTATAGAATTACGTTATTATAGATACATTATTCTGGTATCTCAGGACTATCTTAGCAATATGCCATCGGATAAAGACATTGATTGTATTAGATATCGGTTCATTAATATTGCCGTCAACCCCTCGCGCCCTAGTGACGCATCAAAAAAACTAGCAATGTCCATTTAAGGCCGTTGATTAACCGTGGATGGAGTTATGGAAGACAAAAATAAAATTGACTCTGCTTGGTGTGAGTGGATAGGAAATAATTCTGATATATGGCCACAACGAGCCTGTTTAGGCGATGCATTAGAAGGTGATGTACTATTGAAATTTCAGTCACTGTGGTGAGAAACTGCTAATCGGGTAAGCACCGGTGTCTCTCCGGCGCTCCCCACAACACCCTGCATGCGGGTCCGCACAGGGCGTTTCACTCAGAATAGTGAAGC
>JAHRWA010000032.1 GCA_019090455.1 Pseudomonadales bacterium
ATAACTCGCCGATCTATTTTTGAACGCAAAAACTACTTCTACCCTGATCTTCCCAAAGGCTATCAAATTAGCCAAGCCGAATTCCCTATCGTCGGCAAAGGCGAAGTAGAAATTCACTTGGAAGACGGCTCAACAAAAAGGGTGGGGCTAACACGCGCCCATTTAGAAGAAGATGCGGGCAAGTCATTACATGACGCCTTTCATGGCATGTCTGGCATAGACCTTAATCGCGCTGGCACACCGTTACTGGAAATTGTATCGGAACCCGATATGCGCTCCGCCAAAGAAGCCGTTGCCTACCTCAAATATATCCACACCATCATTCGATACTTGAACATTTCCGACGGCAATATGGCTGAAGGCTCTATGCGTTGTGACGCCAATGTTTCTATCCGCCCGCGAGGCCAAACAGAATATGGCACCCGAACTGAATTGAAAAACATCAACTCCTTTCGATTTGTGGAAAAAGCGATAAACGTAGAAGTAGAACGCCAAATAGACCTGATCGAATCTGGCGGAAAAGTCATTCAGCAAACACGCCTTTACGATTCTGATAAAAATGAAACTCGCCCTATGCGAAGTAAAGAAGAGGCAAACGATTATCGCTATTTCCCTGACCCTGATTTGCTGCCTATCGAATTAAAGGAAGATTACATCCAGACAATCCGAAAAGAACTTCCCGAATTGCCTCGCCCCAAAGCACAACGCCTTTTGAGTCAGTACGGATTAAACGAATACGACTCTCAGGCATTGGCGGCTAATCGAGACCTGGCCGATTTTTTTGAGAAAACCGTAGAAGCCTCAAAAGGCGATGCCAAATTAGCCACCAATTGGGTAACGGTAGATTTGGCCAGTTACCTCAACAAGCATGACCTTGATATCAGCCGCTCACCGGTGACACCCGCCCAGCTAGGAAAGTTGTTGCAGCGAATTAGCGACAAAACCATTTCCGGTAAAATTGCGAAAACTGTTTTTGAAGCCTTATGTAATAACGAGGGAGAAGTGGATGAAATCATTAAAAAACAAGGTGGCGGGCAGATAACGGATAGCAATGCAATCGAGAAGCTAGTAGATGAGATCATTGCCAACAATCCAGCTCAAGTAGAGCAATTTCGCGCAAGCGATGACACAAAAAAGAAAAAGCTAATCGGCTTTTTCGTAGGGCAAATAATGAAAGCGTCTCAGGGGAAAGCCAATCCTCAACAGGTCAATGAAATGCTTAACAAAAAACTATAATAAAAGACTACACCGTAACAAAAAAAGAATAAGTTCTTATCAATCAATTGAAGACTCGAGCAAACCTCCTTACTACGCAATACCGATAACGAATATTTCAAGGACAACACCGAGTCTTTCAAGGACTAGTTACGTGGCGACCGATGAATACCTGTACAGGCCATCCCCTTTGCTTTACTTTAGAAGCAGTTTCAGCTCTTCAAATCTGTCCATATTTTCAAGGTTAATGCATGTCGCCCTACGCTAATCACTTATATAGGAATATTCTAAGTCGGTTTTGCGCGCGCTTATATCATTTAACTATATCACTCATAATTTCGCTCTTTCTCATCTCTTCAAACACAGGTATCGCCAAGCCTCAGCAGGCTATCTCACTACAGTTAAAATGGTTTCATCAATTTCAATTCGCTGGGTATTATATTGCTCAACAAAAAGGTTTCTACGCCCAAGCTGGTTTGGACGTCACGCTGCTTGAAGGGGGTCCAGGTAAGAATATTTATGAAGCAATCCTAGAGAATCAAATTAACTACAGCATTGCTAGCGGAGGGGATGCACTACGGTTATACCTTGAGGGCCTACCTATTCAATCACTTGGCGTTATATATCAGCACTCGCCTTATGCACTTTTAACCTTGAAAAAAAATCAGCTTTTATCTCCCGCTGACCTAATCCAATTCCCCATTATGCTCTCTAGTGAGCAGGGGGAAGTTGAAATATTATCGATGTTCGCTAACGAAGGAATCGATATCAGCGAACTAAATATTATCCCCCACAGCTGGAGCTACGACGATTTATTACGGGGAAAAGTCAGTGCTATGAGCGCCTATTCGACAACAGCTCCTTATACATTGATGCAGTCTGATTCCCAAACCAGGCTTCTTAAGCCCATGGAATACGGTATCGATTTTTATGGCGATATCATCCTTGCTAGCTTAGAAGAAAACAGCCAGCACCCTAAACGCTCCGAGGCGTTTCTGCAGGCAAGCCTCGCAGGTTGGCAGTACGCACTCACCCACGTTGAGGAAACCATCCAACTCATCCTTCAGTTGCCTGGCGTAAAAGAGAGAGGCATAACAGCGGATCATTTGCGTTATGAAGCATCCCAGGTTCAACCCTTGATCCAACAAAATTTGATGGAACTAGGGCACGTCAACATAGGACGTTGGCAACGTATGGCTAAGGCTTATTACGCGCTTGGCATCATCAAACACGAGAACAGCAACGAACAACTTCGACCTATTGAGAACTTTCTCTTCACACCTAATCAGCAGAACCAACGCTGGTTAGACACGCTAATTGTATTAGCAATTAGCGTCGGACTCATTTCTGTTTTAGTGTTGTTATGGAACCGTCAGCTACGTCTAGTCGTTAAAAAAAGAACACTGGAATTAGAAAACGAGGTGCTCAATCATCGCAACACAAGCAATTCACTACAAGAAAGTGAAGCGACACTCAATACAGTCATCAAAAATATCCCCTTTGATTTAATGGTTTACGATACAGAGGGTCGATGCGTTTTACAAAACCAAACCTCGATAGATACCTGGGGTAATTTATTTGATCGAGATCATGGCGATATGAAAGTTTCCAAAGGTATTGTCCAGCATTGGCATGACAATTTTCAACGCTCTATCGCTGGCAAAACGATTCATGAAGAAGTGGGATATGATATTAAAGGCAAGTCCTACACTTTTGCCAACACCAACGCGCCTATTTTTGATGAACAACAATTACGGGGTGCCATCAGCATCCACATCGACATCACGGAACAGAAACAATCCCAAGAGTTTTTGGAACGGGAGATTGAATTCTCTGAACTCACGATGGATAGCTTGCCGGGTATTTTTTTCCTATTTAGCCAAGAGGGAGAGTTTCTACGCTGGAATAAGAACCTAGAAGAAAGAACCGGCTATCGAATGAATGAAATTGCGAAAGCTCACCCTCTCGATTTTTTCAGTCATGATGACAGCTCTATGATGGAACGAACCATCAATCGCGTTTTTGAAATGGGTCAAGCTCAAATTGAAATGGACGTACTTAACAAAGAGGGCGGAAAAAACCCCTATTTTTTAACCGGCGTGAAAATCAACATATACGGCAAATCATGCTTGGTAGGCAGCGGAATCGATATATCAGAGCGCCGCAATGCCGAGCGTGCAATGCGTAACAGTGAAAAGCGTTTTCGGGGGGCATTTGAAAATGCGCCTATCGGCATGGCTTTGGTCGGTTTAAACGGTCGTCTTATTCAAGTTAACGACAGATTAAGCGAACTTTTTGGCTATTCTAATAATGAGGTGCTTTCACTAAATCTTTTTAATATTTGCCATCAAGATGATCGCCAGGTGCTGAAAGAAGGCTGGAAACACGCCCTCAATGATGAGTCTTCTTTTTCACAATCAGAAAAGCGATTCCTCCAGCAAAACGGCAACACTGTCTGGACATCCATTTCAATTGTATTAATTCAAGACGACAATCGCTCCCCATTCTATTTTGTAGTCCAAATCGAAGATATTAGCATCCGTAAAGAAACAGAAGATAAACTGCATCAAATGGCTTTTCACGACGCACTAACAGGCCTACCGAATCGATCCTTGTTCAACGAATTTTTGACCCGAGCGATTGCTCGATCTACGCGTAGAAGCTCAAATAGCTTTGCGGTTTTATTTATCGATCTAGACCGGTTCAAATTGGTTAACGACAGCCTTGGCCATCTTGTGGGTGACAAACTATTGCAAGCAACTGCCCTGCGATTAAAAGAGTGTCTACGCCCCGGTGACACCGTCGCTCGATTTGGCGGTGACGAATTTGTCATTCTCTTGGAAGATCTTGAAGGTGAGGAAGATGCCACTCAACTAGCCGGTAGAATTCAAGAATCCCTGTCTGATACCTTTGATATCGAAGAACATAAGTTAACGAGTCAAGCCAGTATAGGTATTGTCATGCAGTCACCCAGCCAGACAAAACCGCAAGATTACTTAAGAGATGCAGACACCGCGATGTATCGGGCAAAAGAACTCGGCAAGGCACAATGTGCGGTCTTCAATCAACAAATGCATGAACACGCCAATGCCAGACTTAAACTTGAAAATGATTTAAGGCTCGCTGTCAAAGAAATACAACTTGCCGTTTTCTACCAACCACTCATTCGACTTAAGGACGGCTCTATATGCGGCTTCGAAGCGCTGGTAAGATGGCAACATCCTACTCAAGGTATCATACCCCCTAGTCAATTTTTACCTATTGCCCATGAAACCGGCTTGATTGAGGAAATTGATGACTGGGTGATGAAGGAAGCGGCACGTCAACTGAATATATGGCAGAGTTTATTTTTTCAAACCACCCCCGTTAAAGTCAGCGTTAATACCTCTTCAAAACAGATTTCTTCAAACAACTTAACTAAAAAAGTCATCGACATTATTACTGAGTTTGGTCTTGAAGAAAGTACTTTCAATATTGAATTAACCGAAAAAGCACTCTTGTCAGGCGATGAAAATACGCTGAATACTTTGGAAAAGTTAAAACGTCTGAAGGTGCATACTCACTTAGATGACTTTGGCACTGGCTATTCTTCTTTATCTTACCTACACCGCTTCCCCATACACACCATTAAGATTGACCGATCCTTTGTTTCTCGAATGGAGAACGGACGTCGTGACAAAGATATAGTGGAAAGCATTATCTTACTTGCACAGAAACAAAATATTGAAGTGATAGCCGAAGGAATTGAAACCAAAGAGCAATTTAAACTAGTCAAAGAACTACATTGTACAGCCGCGCAGGGATACTATTTCTCACGTCCTTTATCCGCAAATGAAGCGACCTTATTATTAGAGAAAAATAAAGTGTGGTCGATCTAGCTTTCTATTGCCTAAACTCTTTAGTTTTAAAACTACCGCGTCTCTATTTCTTCATTATTCAACTTTCACTATCAACAAACACCACTACCCACAAACAGGACAAGCAGGATCTTTGGGTAATCGTAGGTTACGCCATTGCATCACCATTGCGTCGAGCAAAAGCAACTTTCCGATCAGCGGCTCCCCCAATTTAGCAATGACTTTTATTGCTTCCATGGCTTGTACCGAACCCACTATACCCACTAAAGGTGCCATCACACCATTACTGGAACAATTCAGATTGGTCTCTTCGCTCTCCTCTTTATACAAGCAGCGATAACAAGGCTGATCCGCTGTTCGGCTATCAAAAACTGCAACCTGCCCTTCCATACCAATGGCTGCTCCCGAGACAAGCGGGATTTTATTGTTAACACAACATCGATTTACTTCAAACCGTGTCGCAAAATTATCACTGCAATCTAAGACCAAATCACATCGCGCAATAAGCTGATTCAACTGCGCCTCATCTAAACGTCGATTAATCGTTTCAACCTGAACCAGTGGATTAAGCTGATTCAATGCTTCTCTTGCAGATTCCACTTTCGGTTTCCCAATATCTTCCGTGCCATGTGCGATCTGCCGCTGCAGGTTACTCAGCTCTACGACATCATCATCAATCAAAGTCAAATGCCCTACACCCGCCGCAGCCAAATAGAGAGCCACTGGACTTCCTAAGCCACCAACACCGACCACCAACACGCGAGACGCGATTAACTTTTCTTGCCCCGCAATGTCAAAACGCGGCAGCATAATCTGACGGCTATAACGAAGTAACTGCTGATCATCCATCAATACTTAGCCACTTAAAATAAACCCTACAGTAGTAGTCCATAGGTAACGCGATCAAGTTGCGCCATATCTTGAATTGTTTCAACGCGAGAGAACCCGCTTTTACACAAGAGATCTCGCACCAATGCCGCTTGCTCAAATCCATGCTCAAACGCAATCATCCCACCGGGCTTCAAATGATGTGGAGCCTGACGAATGATGGCATCAATATCCGCAATACCCTGGTCTTCCGCCACCAGTGCGGATCTAGGCTCGTAACGTACATCACCCTGTTTTAGGTGAGGGTCACTCTTATTGATATACGGGGGATTACTGACGATAAAATCATAGTCCGCAGTAGACAAAGGCTCACACCAGGAACCCTGTTTGAATTGGACATTATTAATATTGAGGCTTTCGGCATTTTGCTTCGCGACACTCAAAGCCGCCCAGGAATTATCGGTTGCCACTATCGTAGACTCCGCCAACTCATGAGCTAAGGCCAGAGCAATAGCGCCGCTGCCTGTTCCCAAATCAGAAATTCGATATTTTTTTTCCGCTGTCGCTTTCCCCAATACCAGCTCCACCAAAAGCTCTGTTTCAGGCCGAGGAATCAACGTATCGCGAGTGACACTGAGAGGCAGCCCCCAAAACTCCCTTTTCCCGAGTAGGTAGGCGATAGGCACCCCATTTTTGCGGTCTTCTATCAACGATTCAAAAGCGAGTAATTCATGTTGCGATATCGCCTTTTCAGGCCATGTCCACAAATAAATCCGCTCTTGTTTGAGCACAAAAGACAACAATAATTCGCAGTCTAACGGCACTGAAGGTGAGCTATCAACCAGCTCGGATCTAGCCCAGATCAATGTTTCCTTAATCACAAGGTCAGCAATATCGGTACTCATATTTACGCCCTCCATTTGGCTTGATCACCCTTTCATTCTTCCTTTGAAAGAGCCGCTAACAGATCTGCCTGATGCTCATGAACCAAAGGATCAATCACTTCACTGAGCGATCCTTCCATGACTTCGGCCAGACGATATAGCGTCAAATTAATGCGATGGTCAGTCACTCTACCTTGAGGGTAGTTATAAGTCCTAATTCTTTCAGACCTATCACCACTACCAACCAAAGTTCTCCTTTTATCACTCTGCTCCTGCGACTGTTTCTGCTGAGCGTGATCAAGTAGTCTAGCTTGTAATAGCGACATTGCTCGCGCTTTATTTTTATGTTGCGAACGTTCATCCTGGCATTCAACAACAACCCCAGAAGGCAAGTGCGTTATTCTTATGGCTGAATCAGTGGTATTAACATGCTGGCCACCTGCCCCAGAAGAACGATATGTATCGACTCTCAGATCACTTTTATCAATTTTAAATTCATTGATTTCATCTACTTCTGGCATTATCGCCACGGTACAAGCCGAGGTATGTACTCGTCCTTGTGATTCAGTTTCAGGCACACGTTGCACACGATGTGCGCCAGATTCAAACTTCAATTTTGAATAAACATCGTTCCCTATGATGCGGCATATCAATTCTTTGTAGCCACCGTGATCCCCTGTATTTTCACTGACCACTTCCACTTTCCAGCGTTTCCCTTCCGCATAACGACTATACATTCGGAACAGATCGCCCGAAAAAATAGCGGCCTCATCTCCGCCGGTACCTGCTCTGATTTCCAAAAAGATATTGCTGCCATCATTAGGGTCCGTAGGCAACATCAACATTTGCAATTCAACTGCAATATTCTCTTTTTCAGCTTGGCTGCTTTTAAACTCTTCTTGGCCCATCTCCCGCATATCGGGGTCTTCGTCCTTGAGCCACAATTTCGCTTCTGCTAAGTTTTCTAAAACAGAACCGTATTTCTTATAGGTACTAACAATAGGATCCAGCTCAGCGTATTCTTTAGAATATTGGCGGAATTTATCTTGATCACTAATAATACCCGCATCACTCAGTAACGATCCAAGTTCCTCTTGGCGTTCACTTAATCTATCCAATTTCAACAGGATCGAATCTTTCATAATTTACAATAATCCACTGTTCTTATTCCTTATCCAGCCCAAACAATTCTCGCGCCCAATCCAACAGATCAATACGACCTTCTGAACCTGCCTTACGCAGCCCAACGCTAGGTTTGTGCAAAATTTTATTCGTCAACGCGCGCCCCATTCGAGCTAGCGCTTCCTCCGGATCCATACCACTCCGAATCAATTGAATCGCTTTCGCATGCTCTTCTTCTCGTATACTTTCTACCGAATTCCGATAGTGCTTTAAGGTTGTCACGGCATCAAGCTCTCGCAATTGTCGCATGTACTGAGCAACACGTAATTCTATAATACCCTCTGCCTGACTAGCCGATTGTTGGCGAGACTCTTGATTATCCTTAATGGTTGAATTGAGATCATCCACTGTATACAAGTAAACATCATCCAAATCCCCTACTTCTGGCTCTATATCACGGGGCACTGCAATATCGATCATAAACATCGGCTTATGTTTGCGGCGCTTAAGAGCCCGCTCAACAGCACCTTTGCCCAAAATGGGTAAAGGACTCGCGGTAGAGGTAACCACAATATCAACCGAATCCAGTGCCGCAGGAATATCTTCCAAGGTAATCGCGGCACCACCAAACTCATGAGCCAAACCAGCAGCCCGCTCTAAGGTACGATTTGCCACTATCATTTTTTGTACTTGATTCTCTTTGAGATGTCTGGCGACCAGCTCTACCGTTTCACCCGCCCCCACTAGCATTACCGATGTCTCTTTCAAAGAACTAAAAATATGCTTTGCCAAGGAAACAGCAGCGAAAGCGATTGAAACCGGATTGGAGCCTATATTGGTATCGGTGCGAACCTGCTTGGCCACAGAAAACGTTTGCTGGAACACCCTGCCCAATTCAGGGCCGATGGTGTTTGCCTCATTCGCCACAGTATAGGCAGACTTTAACTGTCCTAATATTTGCGGCTCGCCTAACACCATTGAATCTAAACCAGAAGCAACCCGAAACAGATGCTTTACCGCATCCTCATCCCAATATTCGTATGAACACTCTTGCAGAATTGTTCTCGATAACTTGTGATAATCGCTGACCCAATCTATCAAATGGCCGCTATCATGTCCTTCAATGCTACAGTAAAGCTCTGTTCTATTACAGGTTGATAAAATAGCCACTTCAGACAAGTTTGCATTCTTTCGGGCTTGATTATGAGCAGCCTGGACCGCATCAGGAGAAAACGATAGTTTCTCTCTCAGCTCAACCGCTGCGGTTCTGTGGTTAATGCCAAATGTCAACAATCCCATAAATCATCTCTAAATACTGGCCAAGCTACAGCCAAATATACCCACCTTCAATCACTCATCATATCGATGCCAAACGCATATTAGCATTGCTCTACCCAAGCACGAATATCAGCCTTACTGAACGACTTCTATACTAGAGTCAGAAACACCCGCACTAAATCGCGCATTCTGCGCTATCAGTTCATCAAAAACAATCAATTCACTAAAGACAATCAATTCATCTAATAAGCACTTGCTTAACGTAAGTTGGCAGTACAAAGAGTAATGATTCTCTGCGCTTACACTCAAGTGTTACTGTCTACTAGCCGCTCATTCTTCTATAGTAGTAAGGATAGCGATAATAGATGCAATGATCACATCGCATTTGTTAGCAGGCTTCACTTTTTCAAAGTCTGCAGATATGTCATTATCAGCGCAAAATCAACGTGTTAATCAATTTAAGCTCTAAAAGTGATCATCACTTTGTAAAGATGTATTTTTCGGGCTCAAACCAATACATGTAGACAGACTCAATATCATTACTAACCGGCTTATAGCACATAGGGATCAAGTGAATAATCGAATCAATCACGCTAACTTTCCCAGTAGAAAGATGAAAACAATCTCTCCTAAATTAAGCGATAGGCTCACAGTCCTCGCAATTGGCTTTTTAAGCCTGCTATTTACCTCCAGTTGTAGCACCTTTACAGAACGCGATCACGATCAAAGTAGTGCCAGCAAATTGCGTCCCAGTAAGACAAGCCCTCAAAATACGAATTCTACTAATACTGACTCCATCACACATAATCCGAGTAACAGTGACGGTGGCAATGGCCGCACTGTAGACAGCTCTAACAGGGCAACAATCAACCGACCCGACAACACTAAACACAAATCTCTAACACCGATTCGGCCAAACAATGTCTCTGACAGCCTGGCAGCCGCAGCGGAAAACAAGACCTCCAAACAAGATCCGTTGCCCCCCGCCTCAACTATGGAAGCTGAAACACTTTACGATCTCATCGTTGCGGAAATGGCCGGGAAAGCAAACCGTTTAAATGTCACTTTGGGTAATTACCTCAAACAGGCGAACTACACAAAAAACCCAAAAATAATTGCGAGGGCAACGCGAATCGCCAAATACATGGGTGCCCATCAAGCAACGTTCAATGCAGCAAACCTATGGCTAGAAGTCGATCCCAATAATATCGAAGCCCATCAGGCCGTCACCGTACAGCTAATTCGCAACAATAAATACGATGCGGCACTCCAACATATGAGTAGCCTCCTACGACTATCCAGCGAACCTAATTTTGATTTCCTGATTCATCACACTCGTAAGATCGACAAGGAAGCAAGACAGAACATCATCGCAGGGCTAAAAAAACTAACACAAAATCACCCTGAAAATTCTCGTTTATGGTTTACCAAGGCTATTTTAGAGGACTTCCAAGGTTCCAAAGAAGCCGCAATATTGTCAGTAGAACGCTCACTTGAAATAGAACCGAACTATGTTACCGCTGTTATTTTTAAAGCGAAAACACTGCGTAACCTTCACCGAGAAGAGGACGCCTTCAAAACATTAAAACAGGCTGTTAAAAAGCACCCCGACCACAAAAGACTACGCATAGTCTATGCTCGACTACTCATCAGTCTCAACAAACTAAGCAAAGCCCAGGCACAATTTGAATACCTGATAAAAAGAAATCCGGACGATAGTGATCTTTTACTTTCTCTCGCTTTACTCTCTTGGGAAAACGAACTTGAAAAACAAGCGATAGAATATCTCCATCAGCTGTTAGAAACAGGAAAGAAAACCGGTGATGCACACACTTACCTAGGTCAAATTTACGCCTCTGAGAAAAAACATAAGAATGCCATTAAGCACTTTAATCAAGTTCAAAATGGGCCCAATTACACCACAGCACAAATTCAATTAGCCCTGGTTTACAGTGAAATAAACCAAGTAGAAAATGGCATCGATACACTGCACCAAGCCATTAAAAAACATGTAAGCAGTAAAACCCAGTTCCTCATAGCCGAAAGCGAAATATTAATAAATGCTGAGCGCCTTGATGAAGCTTACATCGTATTAAACAGAGCATTACAAGAAGAACCCAGTGACTCCGACTTACTCTACAGCCGGGCAATGCTGGCAGAAAAGCTCAACAATCTTGATCAACTCGAATCTGATCTGCGACTAATCATTAAGGAAAACCCCTCTAGCGCACTGGCACTCAACGCTCTGGGTTACACACTAGCTGACCGGTCAGATCGTCTCGAAGAAGCACTAGAGCTCATTACACAGGCCGCCAAAATTGAACCCAATGATCCAGCGATTATCGATAGCCTAGGCTGGGTTCATTATAAACTCGGCAATAATGCCGCTGCGCTGCAGCATCTACGCAATGCTTACAAGCTTTATAAAGACCATGAAATTGCCGCTCACCTGGGTGAAGTACTATGGAATGAAGGACTAAAAGAAGAAGCCACTGCCCTTTGGAAATCTTCCAAAAAAGAGTTCCCAGATAGCGCTATCTTGAAGAAGGTGATGGACCGATTTCTGAAATGAACTTGGAATCACCCTCGAATCTGAGCTTGCGCCACTCAATATTGAAATTTGCCGGGATGATTATTTTACTGTTACTCCCCGGCTGTACTCTGCTGCATCCCGCATTCGATAAATCACTTGAACCCACTTCTGCTGACACAATGAGTCACTGGAAGTTAAAAGGAAAAATCGGTATTCGCACCAAAGAGGATGGCGGCAGTGCACATTTACGCTGGATACAACAAGGCAGTCGATATGAATTATCCCTATCAGGCCCGCTAGGACAGGGAGCGGCATCCATTCATGGAAATCAAAGTGGAGTCACCTTAAAAAGTCGACGAACGGGTACTCTCTACGCTGACACGCCAGAACAGCTGATCTCCGAGGCTTTCGGATGGCATGTACCGATTTCTAACTTACTTTACTGGATCAAAGGGTCACCGACACCGGATCACAAACTGACTCAAACTCACTCCCGGTATGATGAAGAAGGCCGTCTCGAATCTTTCTCACAACATGGCTGGACGATTCAGTACAGCCGATTCCGTCAGGTCAATGGACTCTTCCTTCCCCACAAAACGGTAATAAAACAAGATGACATCAAAGTCACACTCATCGTTTCTAAATGGGAATTAGGTCGACAATCTTTATGACGACAGACACACTCCAATTATAAAATGCACACCTCAACTATGACATTCACACCCCAAATATGACAATCACACCTCAATCACTAACCCTGCCCTCACCCGCAAAAATTAATTTATTCCTTCATATTCTCGGTCGCCGTGATGATGGCTATCACAAACTACAAACGGTTTTTCAACTATTGGAATACAGCGATGAACTTCAATTCACCCCCAATGATACTGGCAACATTAGTCTGACCCCAGAAACAGCTGACCTGCCGACGAAACAGAACTTAATCTGGAAAGCCGCCCAGCAATTACAAAATTACCATGCCTTACAACCTGGAAATGACAAAGTCGAAAAAAGCACAAAAAACCTCGGAGTGCACATTCACGTACAAAAGCGAATTCCAATGGGTGGCGGATTAGGGGGCGGCTCGTCAAATGCAGCGACAACACTAATCGGCTTAAATAGACTTTGGGATCTTGGCTTATCCAAAACGACATTGGCCGAGATTGGCGTAAAACTGGGTGCTGACGTTCCTATTTTCATCAATGGACACAGTGCCTGGGCAGAGGGAATAGGAGAGGAACTAACAAAGATAGAACTGCCAAGTCGCTGGTATTTAATCATCACTCCAAACTGCCATGTATCAACAGAAAAAATATTTCAAAATAAGGAATTGACAAGAAACACAACTGCCATCAGAATGGCGGCCTTTCTTGAGGGGGGTGGTCAAAATGACTGCGAACCTTTAGTGAGAAAACTCTACCCTGAAGTGAACAACGCACTGATTTGGTTAGATCAGTATGGCAAAGCCAGGCTAACTGGCACAGGCGCTAGCGTATTCACTCACTTTGAAGATAAAGAGAGTGCCTTACAAGCATTAAAGGCTTTACCTAAAACACTTAATGGTTTTGTTACTAAGGGTATTAACCAATCCCCTCTGCAATTAAACCTACGGGATCAGTTAGCCTAAAAGAACAAGTGAATTAGGAGCCAAAGGTACAAGGTAGAGTAAAAGCTGTTGCTGACAGCTAGCAAGCATCTGATCGCTATACTATCTTTATCTGGTATACTTCGTTTGCTCAATTTCTCGCAAAAAATAGCGAGAAATTGATAATACGAACAAGTTGTTGGGCCGTAGCCAAGCGGTAAGGCAGCGGGTTTTGATCCCGTCATGCGAAGGTTCGAATCCTTCCGGCCCAGCCATATCATCTAAGCACGAACACATAGCGCGTCTTTCAGTAAAAAGATCCAATCGCAAGGGGCTCCCACTGTGTCAAAACTAGTTGTCTTCACGGGTAATGCTAACCCCGAACTCGCTGCTCGCATTGCACAACACCTCCATATTCCACTGGGCAATGCAAAAGTCAGTCAATTTAGTGATGGCGAAATCGCTGTAGAAATAAATGAAAATGTCAGAGGCAATGATGTTTTCGTCATTCAGTCCACCTGCGCTCCTACCAACGACAATCTGATGGAACTCATCGTAATTGCAGATGCACTGCGCCGATCATCAGCGGGCCGAATCACAGCTGTCATCCCCTACTTTGGATATGCACGCCAAGATAGACGAGTTCGTTCAGCTAGAGTCCCTATTACAGCTAAAGTCGTTGCCGACATGATCACAACCGTAGGCGTAGACAGAGTATTAACTGTAGATCTCCACGCGGACCAAATCCAAGGATTCTTCGATATCCCCGTAGACAATGTTTACGGGTCTCCGGTACTCATTGCCGATGTTTTCCAGCAAAATTTCGAAGACATCATGGTGGTATCGCCCGATGTAGGTGGCGTTGTCCGTGCACGTGCGGTGGCCAAACAACTAGATGACTGCGACCTAGCCATTATTGATAAACGTCGATCTAAGGCAAATGAATCTGAAGTGATGCACATTATCGGTGAAGTAAAAGACCGGACTTGTGTCGTAGTAGACGACATGGTGGATACCGCCGGTACCTTGTGTAAAGCCGCTCAAGCACTCAAAGACAGCGGAGCCAAAAAAGTCATCGCTTACTGTACTCACGCAGTATTATCAGGCCCCGCATTAGACAATATTGAGAAATCGAAGCTGGATGAGCTTGTTGTTACCGACAGCGTTCCTCTAACGGACAAAGCAAAGGCCTGCCAAAAAGTTCGTCAGTTATCGCTTTCATCTATGCTGGCAGAAACCGTAAGACGAATAAACAACGAAGAATCTATTAGCGCCATGTTCCAGCCCCAAGATCACTGAGAACGTTTAATGTCATAACCACAAAGGGCAGCGCAGCACTTAACAAACAAGACATAGTATTGAGACATTTTTAAGAAACCAAATTAGTAACAACAAATTTAAAAAAATCTAATTTAAAACGTGGCGAAAGGGAGATCGGCGTTAACGTGACATCCTGACCCACACAACATAAACCCCCATTCAAATTGGTCGCAAATAAGATTGGGGAAATCGGAGTACTACATCATGGCTGAAGCCTTTGTATTGAATGCAACAATCCGTAGTGACAAGGGGAAGGGTGCGAGCCGCCGCCTACGTCGACTACAAAACCTAGTTCCTGGCGTGGTATACGGCGCAGGACAGGACCCACAATCCATCAGCATCGAGTTTAAAGAACTCGTCAAACAGTTAGAGAATGAGGCCACTTATTCTCACATCTTGACTCTCAAGCTCGAAGGCGCAGATCAGCAGGTAGTCCTGAAAGATCTACAGCGACACCCAGCGAAAAGTGATCCTATGCACGCTGACTTTCTACGCATAGACGAGAATAAAGAACTGCACATCAACGTCCCTCTTCATTTCATCAACGAAGATATTTGTGTTGGTGTTAAAATGAGTGGCGGCGTTATCGGGCACCAAATGGCTGAAGTGGAAATTTCATGCTTACCGAAGGATCTACCCGAGTTTATTGAAGTTGATCTTGAAAATGTCGACACCGGTGACACCGTACACTTGTCAGACCTTAAGCTTAGCGAAGGAGTCACTATTGTCGCCCTTTCTCATGGTGATGATCACGATCTTCCTGTTGCATCAGTCAACATTCCTCGTGGTTCTGACCTCGAAGATGAAGCCGATGCCACCGAAGAGAGCGCTGAAGAAGGCGGCACTCCCAGCGAAGAAGAGTAAAGAAAGGACTGTTTGATTTTGAGAATCGAACTCATTGTTGGCCTGGGAAATCCCGGCCAACAATATGAAAACACCCGCCATAATGCAGGTCACTGGCTAGTTCAAGCCGCTGCCCATCGTTACAATGCCATCCTAAAACCAGAAAGCAAATTTCACGGCGCTGCAGCTCGAATCAATATCGGCAATCAGGATGTCAGATTACTCTTTCCCACAACCTTCATGAATAGAAGCGGACAGGGTGTAGCTGCCCTCTCCCAATTTTTCAAGATTAAACCGGAAAACATTTTAGTAGCTCATGACGAGCTAGACCTCCCCCCTGGCATTATTCGATTGAAAACAGGAGGCGGGCACGGTGGACACAACGGCCTCAGAGACATTATCTCTAGCCTGGGCAATAACAAATCATTTCATCGGCTACGTATTGGTGTAGGACACCCAGGCAGCAGCGACAAGGTCACTGGCTATGTACTTGGCAACCCACCTCAGAAAGAAAGAAATCTAATCACTGATTGTTTGGATGAAGCGATACGACATTTGCCTGTAATAGTCAGCGGTAACCAACAAAAAGTAATGAATGAATTGCATCGCTTTGATGCCAACAATACTTGATGTCCTCAATCTTTATCACTAACAATTTTAGCTCCAACAAGAAAAGGTAAACAATCATGGGAATTAAATGCGGCATTGTGGGTTTACCAAATGTGGGTAAATCGACTCTCTTTAATGCCTTAACCAAAGCTGGCATCGAAGCCCAGAACTTCCCCTTTTGCACGATTGAACCCAATACGGGTGTCGTACCCATACCGGATCGTCGACAAGACACGTTATCTGAAATCGTAAAACCAGAACGAACGGTGCCCACCACCATGGACTTTGTCGACATTGCAGGATTAGTCGCTGGGGCATCCAAAGGAGAAGGCCTAGGTAATCAATTTCTCGCCAATATTCGAGAAACCGATGCGATCGCTCATGTCGTTCGCTGCTTTGTCGATGAAAACATCATCCACGTCACCGGCAAAATCAGCCCCCTTGATGATATAGAAACGATCAACACTGAACTCGCATTAGCCGACCTAGAAGCAATCGAAAAAGCCAACATAAAAGCCGGAAAGCAGGCTAAAGCGGGCAACAAAGAAGCCATCGCAATGCGGGAGCTGACCGACCGTCTGATACCTCACTTGAACGAAGGCAACCCTATTCGCTCATTCGATCTTACCCATGACGAAAAAGCCATTTTAAAACCGTATTGCTTACTCACAGCCAAGCCCACCATGTATATCGCCAACGTAGAAGAAGACGGCTTCGAGAACAACACACTCTTAGAATCTGTCAAAAAACTAGCTGAAGAAGATGGCTCACAAGTGGTTCCCATCTGCGCCAAAATAGAATCTGAAATCGCCGAACTCGATGACGACGAACGCAACGAATTTTTAGCCGACATAGGTATGGAAGAACCCGGCCTCGATCGCGTCATCCGTGCCGGATACAAACTCCTTAACCTACAAACATACTTTACCGCCGGCGTACAAGAAGTCAGGGCCTGGACCGTTAAAGTTGGTGCCACAGCTCCCCAGGCGGCCGGCGTCATCCATACCGACTTTGAAAAAGGGTTTATTCGAGCAGAGATCACCGCATATGAAGATTTCGTCAGCTTGGGAGGCGAGCAAGGTGCCAAAGAAGCTGGGAAATGGCGGTTAGAAGGGAAAGATTACGTAGTACAGGACGGTGACGTTATTCATTTTAGATTCAACGTTTAAGTGAAATCCATCAATCACTTAAACTGAACTTTACCAATAACTCAATTTATATCAATAACTTAAAATATAACAAGATGAATATACCCACAAATGGTGCTCTTGACAATCATACGGGACACTGAGAGAATGCGCCTCCTTCTTTCGAGGCGACTCTTGATGGGGGATAGGTACGATTATTTTCAGCACCACGGCAACGTAGCTCAGCTGGTTAGAGCACAACACTCATAATGTTGGGGTCGGTAGTTCGAATCTACCCGTTGCTACCATCTTAGTAACACCATTAAATCTCATCAGCACAACTCTTCGATCATATTTAGAATCACTAGCGTAACCCATAAGCTACGCAGTTTGATGCATGTAAATCAATGAAAACAGTAACGTGACAACACCGCTAAACAACATCATCCGCACAACAAAACACTGTCGACAATACCGCCCATCTCGAAATCGCATCATCCCACCAAACCTCTTTAACAGCCCAACTCTATTTTAGTCTATACCCTAAAATTTAGGCCACTCGCTTAGTGGGAATTGTTACATTGCCTGCGCGACTATGAAGACCCCCCTTTGGAAGGCCCACCCACTGGGAAGTGTGGAAAGGGAGTAACGGTACTGCCGGCTGAATCACAGATTTTTGAAACCCCCTCTTTTTCAACCTCGTCTATTCGAATAATCGAATGCATGGGCAGGTAACTGCGCTTTACGCCCGAAAATTCAGCTTTCAGTTTTTCCTCAGACGGGTCCACTACAACCTGAGTACGCTCACCAAAAACAAACTCCTCGACCTCAATAAAACCGTATAATTCACTCTGAAATATCTCCCGAGCATAGACCTCATAAACTTGACCCTGATTAACGAAGATAACTCGGAATATCTGCTGTTTACCTTTACTCATTTTCAACTCGTTTTATAGCGTGAATTATAATTTGACTCGCACCCATATCAAAATGGCAACAAAATATAGCATACCTTCGAGGCTTTATTGCGTGATATCGGAACTCAATAGCAATCATTCATTCCAAAAACCCTTCTCATTCGATCATTAAAATAGCAATAACAAAAGAAATGTTTGACTAACGACGAATAACACCCAATAAATAGTGTACAATTCCCGCCCTCCTATAAGCGTCAGCGTGAAATTAATGCTGCAAACTCTAGGATCCAATGCCCTGGCTAGCTTATTGCGACTAGCTACTTCATTTATTTCTACCACTTCCGATTACGCGTCAGCCGTCATAAACCAACATCAATGACTTTGACTGTGAGAACTAAGGCGAGCAAAACATTTGGATTTTCTGTCGTTTCTCTGCTATTTGTCTGAGTGGTATTTAATTTCTATAGGAAAACAGGGAGCTTCAATTTTAGCTAAAAACAAGCCCAATAATAGGAATAGCAGAAGGTCATATTTCCTACTGGCTTAGCAATACACACGACAAATGGCAGGCATGTGACCCCAAAGTCTCTGGCGCCAATTAGGCGCCCTTTAGCTTGCAAAGTCAGCTTTACCAACAAGCACAAACTACAAAATTGTGTAGTCGACGTTTAACAAATAATTGAGAGAGACATTTATGTTAGTTAAGAAAATAATACGATCCATCATCATTGGTATTTTTATCGCTATACCCACAACCTACTTATCACTAGGAACCAGTTTTTCCGGCATCAACGCTGCATTCATCCAGAGCTTTATTATTATATTGATCGGGATCACCATAGCAGGGGTTTTAAGTCAGCTGGGCACCAACACAACATCCAGCACAAACACAAACACCAAAAGCAATGATGATTCTGGTCCTAGTGAAGTGGAAGGAGACAGAGAATTGGGTACCGTAAAGTGGTTCAACAGTAGCAAAGGGTTTGGCTTTATCACTCGTGACCAAGGCGATGATATTTTTGTTCACTATCGATCAATCCGAGGCGAAGGCCACCGATCTTTACGAGAAGGTCAGAAAGTCGACTTTGTAGTGACTGAAGGAGAAAAAGGACTGCAAGCCGAAGACGTTATTTCCGCAGCTAAGTAATTGTCAAAGCCCCATAAATAATGAGCCCTATCCGGGCTCATTATTTTTTCCAGCCTCCTAAAAAACCTTCCTCCCGTATCATGCAAGTTGATAGATCTGCTTAAACACTGCAAGATGTGCCCCTTGCCGCCCTCTTACCTAGCGGCATTTTAATATACGCGAAGAACCTTCACTGAAAGCACACACCCGCGATACATTAATGTGGTGCCAAATATCTATTTAGGGAAATACCAATGGATTCTAAAAAGCTAACACCAATCGCAAGCGCATTGGCGCTGGGCCTCACGACGTTGACGGCACCCGCTATCGCTAACGCAGATCTAAGTGCTTCCGTTGCTGCCAGCAACTTTTATTTTTGGCGCGGGCAAAATATCAGCAATGGTGCCGCCGCCGTCTCTGGCAGCCTAGACTACGGCCACGAAAGCGGCATGTATGCTGGCATTTGGACCTCATCCGAAATGAACACCGACACCACGTCACGATCTGAATACGATCTCTATATTGGTTTTAACGGCGAATCTGGCGATTTTTCCTATGACATTAGCCTCTGGTCATACCAATACCCTGAAGATGTTGGCTCCGACGACGTTGGCAACCTATCAGAATCTATAATATCGGTAACTTATTCCAACTTTAATTTTTCGTATTACCAGGTTTTAGCCCACCCAACACCAGGCTTTAAAGAGAGCCAGAACCAATATCTCACCTTTGGCTACCAAATGGATAAAATCGGCGTCACCCTAGGAACCTTCCTCGATGACAGTGAAGCGGATAAGACCCACCTTACTTTCAAATACACAGCAAACGAAGAAATAAGCTTCCTCTTTAGTAAACTCGTTGACGCACCATCTTCTACTGATGACGATTTGTTAGTAAACGTAGAGTGGTCTAAAACTTTCGACCTTTAAGTATTTCTCAGGGCTTTAACAATTTTGAAGGTTTTAACAATACACAGAAGATTGGAAAATGGGTGATATTTTGCAGCTCACCATTTCCAATCTTGTTGTACCCAAATTTGAACCCAACAAATATAGAAGTAGCTTTCCTACAAACAGTGACCCTATCGGAAAATCACGGACTCTATTTTTTGACCAAGGCCAAACATGCATTTAGCGGATACTTTCCACAATCCACAGCCTCACCACTCTGACTCCGGCTGGAGGGCTAGCTTAAATGTACACATCAGCCACGATCAGATATATCAAGCCAAGACACAGCAAGATCTCGGACGTTCGTTTCTCAAACACTGGTCGCACCACGGCCCTCTAAAATTACAACGCGCCTTTTATCCTGAAGGGCCGTCTATTTGTCACCTCACGTTACTCCACCCTCCCGGCGGCCTAGTTGTGGGAGACCAGCTTTCATTAGATTTTAAGATTTCAGAAAAAGCGCATGGCCTAATAACAACGCCATCAGCCGGCAAGTTTTATCGCAGCGATGCGAGCCAGAGAAAACAAACTCAAACTATCAGCGCAACACTCGCCAACAATGCAACCTTAGAATGGCTGCCCCAAGAAAACATCATATTCGATGGGGCCAATGCCCAACTGGATAATCATTTTTTACTAGAGCCGAGCGCCTCGCTAATAGGTTGGGATATTAATTGCCTAGGCAGGCCCGCTGCCAACGAACGATTTGAGAATGGGTTATTCAGACAAAAACTACAGCTCTGGCAAAAACAACCGCCTAACCTTGCACATTCACCGCAGCTAAAGCCGCTTTACATTGAAAACAGTCATTATATCGGAGGCAGTAAACCACTAACCAGCAAATGCGGCCTTCAAGGCTATCCCGTCTTTGGCACTTTTTTTTCCACTCATGAAACTCAAAAGCTTGCGGAAATTCGAAATGCGTTAGCGGACAGCCACTGCATCAGTAGCGCCAGCCAACTACCTAATGTCTTGGTTTGCCGATATCTAGGGCACTCAACAGAACAAGCCAAAACACTATTTACTCGAGTTTGGGATATCATTCGACAAGAACAATTTAATCGGCCTGCTTGTCGACCTCGAATTTGGAATACCTAATGAGATAACGACAGGCCGTATCAGCTCTAAACCAACGATATTTTTTTGCACAGCTAAACATTTTTTGCACAGATAAAAAGGGTACCGACAAAATGGAATTAACTCCCCGAGAAAAAGACAAGCTACTTCTATTCACTGCTTCACTTTTAGCAGAACGACGCAAGAACAGGGGGATTAAACTCAACTACCCTGAAGCCGTCGCGTACATCTCTGGAGAAATTATGGAAGGTGCAAGAGAAGGGAAAACCGTTGCCGAAATGATGAGCCATGGCCGCACACTATTAACTCGCGAAGATGTAATGGATGGAATCGCTGAAATGCTGCCTGAGGTGCAGGTCGAAGCCACCTTCCCCGACGGCACAAAATTGGTGACAGTACACAACCCAATACCCTGAGATAGCGAGAACCTACACTATAGATTCAACAAAATCTGTAAATTTAAAAAACACCTTAGATTCTACAACTATCTTGATTTTACAAACAGCTGGGCTCTACAAACACCTAGATTCAGCATAATTATCAACAGACTTTAATTGTGACATTTTATAAAACAAGGACACATCATGATTCCCGGCGAAATGGATACGGTCCCAGGCGAACTTGAACTCAACCTTGGGCGCAAAACAAAACAACTAGTGGTGGCCAATAGCGGTGATCGCCCTATTCAGGTTGGCTCTCACTACCACTTTTACGAAACGAACAAAGCACTTAAATTCGACCGTGAAGATACCAAAGGCTATCGAATCGATATTCCTGCTGGCACCGCAATTCGATTTGAACCCGGCCAAGAAAGAGAAATCACAATCGTTGAATTTGCAGGGGAAAGAAAAGTCTACGGATTTCGTGGCGACATAATGGGATCTCTATAAGCAAGGATAAAAAGCATGAGTAAAATTGATAGACGCGCCTACGCAGAAATGTACGGTCCCACCACCGGCGACCGAATCAGGCTAGCAGACACAGAACTTTGGATCGAAGTCGAAAAAGATTACACCACCTACGGAGACGAGGTAAAATTCGGCGGGGGCAAAGTCATTCGAGACGGCATGGGACAGAGCCAACGCTGTGAGAAAGAAGTGGTCGACACAGTCATTACAAACGCCTTAATACTCGACCATTGGGGCATCGTCAAAGCCGATATCGGCATAAAAAACGGCATGATCGTCGGTATCGGAAAAGCAGGCAACCCCGACGTCCAGCCCGATGTAGATATTGTTATTGGTCCCGGTACCGAAGCCATTGCAGGCGAAGGCCAAATTGTAACGGCAGGCGGAATCGACTCGCACATTCATTTTATTTGTCCGCAACAAATTGATGAAGCATTAATGTCCGGCGTCACCACCATGCTAGGCGGTGGCACGGGACCTGCCACAGGAACCAATGCAACCACTTGCACCCCCGGCAGTTGGCACATCAGTAGAATGCTCGAGTCAGCCGACTCATTCCCAATGAACTTAGGCTTCCTTGGCAAGGGCAATGCCAGTCTACCCGAACCTTTAGACGAACAGGTACAAGCCGGTGCCATGGGCCTCAAACTGCATGAAGATTGGGGCACCACACCTGCCGCTATCGACAACTGCCTTAGCGTTGCCGAAAGATACGATATCCAGGTAGCCATACACACGGATACATTAAACGAATCCGGTTTTGTCGAAGACACTATCGCCGCCTTTAAAGACCGAGTCATTCATACTTACCACACAGAAGGCGCTGGCGGCGGCCACGCACCGGACATCATCAAAGCCTGTGGCCTGGCAAATGTGCTGCCCTCCTCCACCAACCCAACACGCCCGTACACCATCAACACCGTAGACGAACATCTCGACATGCTAATGGTATGTCATCACCTCGACCCCAACATACCTGAAGATGTTGCCTTTGCTGATTCACGCATTCGAAAAGAAACCATTGCTGCCGAAGATATTCTGCATGACTTAGGCGCATTCAGCATGATTGCATCCGACTCCCAAGCCATGGGGCGAGTGGGTGAAGTCATTATTCGCACCTGGCAAACAGCCCATAAAATGAAGGTGCAACGCGGTAGCCTGCCAGAAGACAATGAACGCAATGACAACTTTAGAGCAAAACGCTACATCGCCAAATACACCATCAATCCTGCGATTTGCCACGGCATCTCTCATATCGTAGGCTCATTGGAGGTGGGTAAACTCGCCGACATAGTATTATGGAAACCGGCTTTTTTTGGCACTAAACCCTCAATGATATTAAAAGGCGGTGCCATTGCAGCGGCGCCCATGGGCGACCCCAATGCCTCCATACCCACACCTCAGCCCGTTCACTATCGCCCGATGTTTGGCAGCTTTGGTAAAGTCATTCACTCCACCAGCTTAACCTTTGTCTCTCAGGCAAGCCTGGATAGCGGTCGAGTGGAAGCACTCGGACTACAGTGCCGATTAGAGGCCGTCAAGAATTGCCGAGACATCCGCAAAAAGGATTTAATACATAATAGCTATCAACCAAAAATGGAAATAGACTCTCAAACTTACGAAGTGAGAGCCGACGGTCAATTACTGGTATGTGAACCTGCAACAGTACTGCCCATGGCTCAACGTTACTTTTTATTTTGACCGTTTTTATTTTGACTGTTTTATTGAAGCGAAGACACGGGCACTCAGCATGAAGAAAGTAATTGCAATTATTGATACTAATAGAGGTGATGCCAAGAAAGCCGTCCCGGATTTCGTTGACGAAATCATCATTCCTTTCGAGACACGACAAAAAAGCCGCTTTAAGGTTATCACCCAAAAGAAAGAAGAAATCGGATTTTTCTTAGAGCGAGGCCAAATCCTGAGAGGCGATGACAGAGTCACTGCAGAAGACGGTTCCGTCTACAAAATAACGGCAGCGAATGAAACAGTTTGTACCGCTTCTTGTGAAGATGCCCAACTGCTAACAAGGGCGGCCTACCATCTTGGTAACCGGCATATACCTTTACAGATTGGTTCCAACTGGATACGTTTTCAAGTGGATCACGTACTTAAAGAAATGATCGAACATTTGGGGCTGAAAGTGGAAATCAACGACGCTCCGTTTGAACCGGAACCGGGTGCCTATTTCACTGGACTCAACGAACGCCACAGCCATGAGCATTAAGTCAGCCATGAGCATAAAACTTGTCTCAAAATAAAAATAGCAGCCCGGTACATTCTTTAGAGAAATACGACAATGCAATCCACCTCCTTACTTCGACTACTTCATTTAGTCAGCCCAGCACTCCCAATCGGCGCATTCGCCTACTCTAAGGGTCTAGAATCCGCCGTTGAATTAGAGTGGATCACTGATGTATCCAGTTGCGAAGATTGGCTTGTCACCCAAATGGAAGAAGGCATGGGCCGACTCGACCTTCCTATTTTTATTCGTTTATACAATTTATGGCAACAACGAAAAGAACAGGAAACCGATGATCTCGATAATCAGCTCCTCAGCAAAACACACTACTGGGCACAATATCTATTAGCCTGCCGTGAAAGCCGAGAGTTGCATTTAGAAGAACAACAACTGGGAAAGACCATGGTGCGCCTACTCGAGTCCCTAGACTTCAAGGGCGACTTTGCCCAGTTCCACTATTCCTACACCTGTCAGTTTAGTTTCGCCTGTGTGCAATGGGGCATCCCCTTAGAAGATGCAGTCAATGGTTTTATCTGGAGTTGGCTAGAAAACCAAGTCACGGCTGCCAGCAAAATCATTCCATTGGGACAAACTGACGCACAAAAAATGTTAGTTAAAATAGTCGACCTCATTCCTGCAGCCACTGAAACTGCTTTTGGCATCGAGGATATTGATATCGGTTCGAATCTAGCGGCATTGGCTATCGCAAGCCAAATACATGAAGATCAGTACTCCAGACTTTTTCGATCATAGTCCATAACCAAAATTGACCTTAACCATCAAAGTCTTTAACCAGAATTGTCCTTCACCATCGAAAATTGGGAAATCAGAACATTATGAATGAAAAACATGTGCTACGAGTCGGCGTCGGTGGTCCCGTGGGTTCCGGTAAAACCGCCTTATTAAAATCGCTTTGCATTGCCATGAGAAACGATTTTGAAATCGCGGTCGTCACCAATGATATATACACAAGAGAAGATGCCGAATTCTTGATTCATCACCAAGCACTCGAACCGGACCGAATTATTGGCGTAGAAACCGGTGGCTGTCCTCACACTGCCATCCGTGAAGATGCCTCAATGAATCTGAATGCAGTGAGTGAACTCACCACCAAATTCCCTCAACTCGATTTAGTATTAGTAGAAAGTGGAGGCGATAATTTAAGTGCCACTTTTAGCCCAGAACTTTCTGACCTAACACTCTATGTCATTGATGTTGCCGCAGGAGATAAAATTCCACGTAAGGGAGGCCCAGGAATCACAAAATCAGATTTACTGATTATAAACAAGACGGATCTCGCCCCACATGTGGGCGCATCACTGGACATTATGGCGAGAGATGCAAAAAAAATGCGCAAAGATAGACCATTTATATTTACGAATTTAAAGAAAAATGAAGGCGTCAGCGACATTATTGAATTCATAGTGGATCACGGCATGCTTTAACTCTAAAACGCCCTAATAATCAAAGCCATTTACGACTTGCACCACTCAAAATCGCACCAAATATTACCACCAAAAAAATGACAGCACCACAACAGGGCCAACACAAGACAAAACCGCACCAATAAAACCCTAAAACAATTTTGACCTGTGCTGTTTCAAAAACAACAATGTGAATAAGCACTTTACTTTCAGCTAGATAGATCTGTTTTTTTAAAAGTGCACCAATGAATACATCGTCTGGCATTAATTGTGCTACCCGTACCGCACCAAGGAACAAAAATATAACAATATAACTTAAGGACCAACCTATGAAATCAGAAAATTCAAGCTGGCTGAAACGCCTGGGGCTAGGCATAGGCGCTCTAGCACTTTCATTTACTACCGCCACCAGCGCAACTGCAGGCGACACCATCAAAGTGGGTGTTCTGCATTCTCTATCTGGCACGATGGCGATTAGCGAAACCACTTTAAAAGATACTGTTATGATGATGATTGATGTTCAAAACAGTAAGGGCGGATTGCTGGGCAAAAAACTAGAAGCTGTGGTTGTCGACCCTGCTTCTAACTGGCCTCTATTTGCTGAGAAAGCAAAAGAGTTACTGGATAAAGAAAAAGTAGACGTGATTTTTGGCTGCTGGACTTCTGTTTCAAGAAAATCAGTGTTACCCGTTATTGAAGAACTTAATGGGCTACTGTTTTACCCCGTCCAATACGAAGGCGAAGAATCATCTAAAAATGTTTTCTACACTGGCGCAGCTCCGAATCAGCAAGCCATTCCAGCCGTAGACTACCTAGCAGCACAAGGCGTTGAGCGCTGGATACTCGCGGGAACTGATTACGTTTATCCACGTACGACTAATAAAATATTAGAATCGTACCTGAAATCACAAGGCGTGAAGCCTGAAGACATCATGATTAACTACACTCCTTTTGGACATTCCGATTGGCAGACTATCGTTTCCAACATCAAAGCCTTTGGCTCTAAAGGTAAGAAAACAGCCGTGGTTTCTACAATCAACGGCGACGCGAACGTCCCTTTCTACAAAGAGCTCGGAAACCAAGGCATTTCAGCTGAAGATATTCCCGTTATCGCATTCTCTGTTGGTGAAGAAGAATTATCCGGTATAGACACAGCCCCTCTAGTGGGACACCTTGCTGCATGGAACTACTTTATGAGTGCTGAATCCAAAGATAACGATGCGTTTATCGATAACTGGCAGAAATACATAAAGAGCGATGAACGCGTAACTAACGATCCTATGGAAGCGACCTATATTGGATTCAATATGTGGGCGAAGGCCGTAGAAAAAGCTAACTCCGTTGATGTTGATACAGTACGTGAAGCGATGTACGGAGTCACTGTACCCAACTTAACTGGCGGCATCGCGGTGATGAACACAAACCACCACCTTTCAAAGCCCGTTCTTATTGGTGAGATTCAAGACGACGGACAGTTTGAAATCGTATGGCAAACTAAAGGCGAAGTGACTGGCGACGCATGGACAAACTACTTACCTGAAAGCAAGTGGGTTGTTTCTGACTGGACTGCTCCTATTAGCTGCGGTAACTACAACATCAAAACTGGTAAGTGTTCTGGGCAGGTTTACTAGCCTATAACAACAAACCCTGTTGCAGCCTATTCATCTCACTCCATTAGATGAATAGGCTTATAAAAATCTCAACTTATCTATTGCCATAAAATAATCCATACCGCTTTATTTTTCGCAGCCATCTTCCTTATTCACACTCTCATCGAATGACGACCCAAGATTGACATTACCTGCTACCCAATGGTGCACTTTTCCATTAGAATCGCTCCCCCAATCGAAATCTCACACCCCTCAACTTATTAAATGACACCGCGAGTTAATCAGTGACAATAATACAAAAACAGTCAACTCAACGGCCATCGTTACCCCACCCCATTAAAACAATAAAGTTAACGTTTTTACTCGGCATTTACGGGTTTCTATTGGCAATATCAACATTCGCATTTGCAGTGCCAGAGAGCACCGAACCCCCACCCTCTCTTACCAATGACAGCATATTTGAAACTGCACTAAACAAACTTAATCAAAAAAACTTTGCTCAGAAAAACCAAGCGATAACAGAGTTTTCAAATTTAAAAGATAATAGAGTTCTCAATACACTTATCGCTCTGAAAGAGGGCGAACTTTTCTACGTTAAAAAAACCAAACAAATCGGTTTTAGTGAAAAAAAAGAGGCCCTTTACGTTCTCACCGATCCAGTTACCTCGAAGATAATAGGTGAATTCAAAAAACGCAAAATAAAAAAAATCAGCCTCAACAATAGTTTGCGCACTCTGATTCGACAAACCATTGCCGGCTTGCAACTATCATCACAAGACAAGCAAACGCGACTCGATGCCGCAACGAGCATTATCAAAAAACCATCCAAAGATTTATTGCCTACATTAGAAAAAGCCATAGCATTGGAAACAGATGAAACAGTCCTCTTACGATTAACCAAAGCCAGAGCCGTTATCAATATTAGCGATCCCAGCGCGGACGTTCGCTTAGCCTCCGTCCACCGACTTGAAGGATCACTACTACCCGAAATTCGATCCTTACTAAATGCCATGTTAATCGTAGAGGACGATGGCAGTTTCCGAGAACCATCAGAAGAGGTAAGGGCCGCTGCCACCATTGCATTAGAATCGATAAACGACCAAGTTCAAGTTTATAAGTTTGCCGAGAACCTATTCTTCGGCATTAGCCTAGGCTCCGTTTTACTCCTATCAGCAGTGGGCTTAGCCATCACCTTCGGTGTTATGGGCGTTATTAATATGGCCCACGGCGAGATGATGATGATAGGGGCCTACACCACTTACGTAATCCAGCTACTCATGCCCAACCATATTGAATACTCCTTAATGGTGGCCATACCCGCTGCCTTTTTAGTGGCTGGCTTAATGGGAATTATCATCGAACGCGGCATCATCCGTCATTTATACGGTAGACCGCTAGAAACATTGCTCGCGACATTTGGCTTAAGCCTCGTGTTACAACAATTAGTGCGCAGCATATTCTCCCCCTTGAATCGATCTGTCTACACGCCAGATTGGATGAGTGGCTCCTGGGAAATCAACGGCGCGTTGAGCCTCACCTACAATCGACTCTACATTATCTTCTTTGCATTAGCGGTGTTGATCGCTCTCATTTTGTTACTCAAGAAATCTCGTTTTGGATTACAAATGCGTGCGGTTACACAAAATCGATCCATGGCGCGGGCCATTGGTATTCGTACTAGCTGGGTAGACGCTATGACCTTTGGCCTGGGCTCAGGCATTGCTGGGATTGCCGGTGTTGCCCTTAGCCAATTGACCAACGTGGGCCCCAATCTCGGCCAAGCTTATATTATCGATTCCTTTATGGTGGTGGTGTTTGGTGGCGTCGGCAATTTATTTGGCACATTCTTCGCTGCTATGAGTTTAGGTATCGCCAATAAATTTATTGAGCCCTATGCAGGCGCGGTATTAGCAAAAATATTGATACTCGTTTTTATCATCATTTTTATTCAACGACGACCTCGCGGCTTATTTGCCCTGAAAGGTCGAGCAGCAGAGGATTAGGTTGATGACGACAAACGACCGCCCCGTAACAGGCCCTATCGCACACATACTGAGTCTTGCATTTGACAAAAATGATGTGGGTGGCCGCCGGTTCTTACTCATTTTGGCAGTCGTGACGGTTGCCGTCCCCCTGTTAAATATGCTGCCAGAAACCTCCCCCTTCTACGTCTCCACCTACACACTGACGCTGATGGGAAAATACCTATGCTACGCAATCCTAGCCCTCTCGGTAGATTTGATTTGGGGATATTGCGGCATCATGAGCCTTGGGCATGGTGCCTTTTTTACGTTGGGCGGTTATGCCATGGGGATGTATCTCATGCGACAAATCGGAGAGCGTGGCGTATACGGCGACCCTATTTTACCTGACTTTATGGTCTTTTTAGATTGGAGCGAACTTCCCTGGTATTGGCTCGGTTTCGATTCCTTTAGTTTTGCCATGTTGATGGTGTTAGTTGTTCCCGGACTACTCGCTTTCATATTCGGTTGGCTAGCCTTTCGATCCCGCGTTACTGGGGTCTACCTTTCCATTATCACTCAAGCAATGACTTATGCGTTGATGCTTGCTTTTTTTCGCAATGATATGGGTTTTGGCGGTAACAACGGATTAACGGACTTTAAGGATATTCTCGGGTTTAGTCTCCAAGCTGACAGCACTAGGGCCATCCTCTTCGTTATCACTGCACTCGCACTTGCGCTAGCTTATTTGCTCAGTCGATTTATCGTCAATTCTAAACTAGGTCGGGTTATCGTTTCGGTGAGAGACGCTGAAAGCCGAACCCGTTTTATTGGTTACAAGGTGGAACACTACAAATTATTTGTCTTTGTCTTATCCGCTGTTATTGCAGGCATTGCAGGGGCACTGTACGTACCGCAAGTGGGCATCATCAATCCCGGCGAATTTTCCCCTATCAACTCGATTGAGATTATTATCTGGGTAGCAATCGGTGGCAGAGGCACTTTGTATGGCGCAATACTCGGAGCCATTCTAGTCAATTATGCAAAAACATATTTCACCGGAGCACTCCCCGAAGTTTGGCTCTTCATGCTCGGAGGGCTGTTTGTGGTAACTACCTTATACCTACCCAAAGGCGTCATTGGAATTGCCAACCAAGTTAAAGACCGTTATCGAGAACAAGCATCAAAAAAACAAGACCAACAAATGGACTCAATTAAAACTGAAAACGCAGACACTCTTTCAGTAGAAGATCCCAACTAAGGAACAGAGGCAGATGCATACCCCAAACAGACAAGACACCATTCTGTACCTTAACGGCGTTAGCGTCAGCTTTGATGGATTCAAGGCACTCAACAACCTGTCACTCTACATTGAGCCCGGAGAGCTAAGAGCCATTATTGGACCCAATGGTGCGGGCAAATCTACCATGATGGATGTCATCACGGGAAAGACTCGGCCTGATGAAGGCGAAGTTTTTTTTGCAGACCATACGGATCTAACCAAATACGACGAAGCGGAAATCGCCAATCTCGGTATCGGTCGCAAATTTCAAAAACCCAGCTGCATAGAAAGCCTAACGGTATATGAAAACCTGGAACTCTCATTAAGCGGTACACGAACCGTATTCCATGCCCTACTCCATCGGTTATCACCAAAACAACAAGAGCGAATCGATGAGTTACTTGAGATTATTGGCCTCACGATAGAACGACAAACAACAGCAGGGTTACTGTCTCACGGGCAAAAACAATGGCTCGAAATCGGCATGCTGCTAGCGCAGGATCCACAGGTACTTCTGATAGATGAACCCGTAGCAGGAATGACCCCGCAAGAGGTAGAACGCACATCAACCTTGCTCACTAGTCTTGCAGGAAAACATTCCGTTATTGTTGTAGAACATGATATGGCCTTCGTTCGCTCCATCGCCCAGTCCAAAGTCACGGTACTCCACCAAGGCTCGGTATTGGCAGAAGGCAGCATGGATAAAATTCAAAGCGATCCCAAAGTGATTGAAGTGTATTTAGGAGAATAAGAGAAACAATGCTTAAGGTTAGCGGACTGAATCAATATTACGACGAAAGTCATATTCTATGGGATTTAAGTATGGATGCCGCTGTCGGCTCCTGCACCTGCATTATGGGTCGTAATGGCGTCGGAAAAACAACGTTACTCAAGTCTATTATGGGGCTACTACCCATCCGATCAGGCAAAGTTTTATTCGATGGAAAAGACCTCACCAAAGAAGCCGCTGAAAACCGAGCGCGACTTGGCATCGGATACGTACCTCAAGGTCGAGAAATATTTGGCCAGCTGACCGTTGAAGAAAACTTAAAAATTGCATTAGGCGCTAACCGTAACAAGACCAATAAAATACCCGAAAAAATTTACGAACTCTTCCCCGTATTAAAAGAAATGCTACAGAGAAAAGGAGGCGATTTATCAGGGGGACAACAACAACAGCTGGCTATTGGAAGAGCCCTGGTACTAGAGCCTCGATTACTCATACTCGATGAACCCTGCGAAGGAATTCAACCCAACATCGTCAGCCAAATTGGTGATGTCATCAAACTCCTCAATAAAGAAGAGAATATCTCAGTGATCATGGTTGAACAAAAACTCGCATTTGCGAGAAGAATCGCCGATCAATTCTGCATAATTGAAAAAGGGCGTAACGTGGCGAACGGCACCATAGACGAGTTAAGCGATGATTTGGTCAATCAGTACCTAACGGTGTAATCCGGATTCAAAACGGGTTTCGCTCCTGCAGAATTTATGTTTGAAAACCGATAGAATTTGAAATCAATGCGGTTTGAAAACATTGAAGCTTGAAAACAATTGAATTTTAGAATCCATAAGATAAAATTAAAACGCAAAATTCAATTCGCCTCGGACCCGCTGACATGATTACTTTTCACTTAAATGGCGTTCAACAATCCCTGGATATCGACCCCGAAACACCACTACTTTGGGCCATTCGAGATCACTTAAAATTAACCGGAACTAAATACGGATGTGGCATTGGTAGCTGTGGTGCTTGCACCGTGCACCTCGACGGACAAGCCATTCGATCTTGCACTTTCCCCGTGAGCACTCTAGAACCAAGCGATCAAATTACCACTATCGAAGGACTCAGCCAAGATAACGATCACCCTGTCCAACAAGCTTGGATTAGTCACAACGTACCCCAATGCGGCTATTGCCAACCAGGGCAAATAATGTCGGCCTCCGCTCTGCTGGCCAAAAACCCGCAGCCCAATGATGAAGATATCAATCAAGCAATGTCAGGCAATATCTGTCGCTGCGGTACTTACCCGCGCATTCGCCAGGCAATAAAGGATGCAGCGGCAACATTGAAAAATGATTAGAAATGCACACCGCTATATTCAGAATACATTATGGCTCTATCATTTTATAAAACACATCAGTAATACAAAACTCCGCCTTACCGCCAGGAAGGTCAACCGTAAATTCATCATCAATTGTTTTTTTCAGCATCGCTCGCGCCAAAGGAGAATCAACGCTAATCAAACCCTTTGTTAAATCTATCTCGTCTGGACCCACAATTCGATATCGAGACTCCTCCCCTTCTTCATTCTCCACGGTCACCCAAGCGCCAAAAAAAACCCGTTTTTTATCATCAGGCAAACGATCCACAACTGATACTTGCTCCAACCGTTTCCTTAAAAACCGCACTCGCCTATCTATTTCACCCAACTCTTTTTTCCGATAAATATACTCAGCATTCTCAGAGCGATCACCCTCAGCAGCCGCTGCTGATAAGTGTCTGGTCACATCTGGACGCCGGACTCGCCATAAAAAATCCAGCTCATCATCCAGCTGTTTCCAGCCTTCTGGCGTAATATATTTTGCACCCGGCTTTTGCGGTGGACGCCATCGCCCCATCTGCGTTTACTCCTCAAGATCACGAATCCAGCTTGGTCTAAATTTGTATTTATCTAGACATCACATATTCTAGTTTACTTATATAAATCAATACTAGGTATGTCACTCTTCAATTCAAAGTCGCGATAAATCAGATAACACGCTTTGCAAAAAATCATCACGTTATTTACCACTGCACTCTGCAATGCGTCATAACAAAGTGTGATTTACCAAATAACCACCGCAGAAGAAGCCCCCCATCTACCGCCTTAGACTATGGTACTATCCCAGGCAACAATGAGATCTGACTAACAAGAACCAACAAAAACAGAAACCCAAGATGAAACACTCCGACCACACTGTATTCAACCAACTGAATCAATGGCTTAGCAATAAGCAACAAGCATGGCTGGTGACGGTTCTTGAAATATGGGGATCGGCTCCACGCCCCGTCGGCTCCCTTATGGCCTGTAATACGAAGGGGGAAACTGTCGGCTCAATTTCAGGTGGTTGCATAGAAGAAGAGTTAATTGAAAAATTGCAGGATAGTCAGTTTATCGATAACAACAGCACACACCCTTTTGAATTAACATACGGCGATACGCCAGAAGAGCAAGATCGACTTCAATTACCCTGTGGCGGTCAACTAAAATTACTCATTGAACCCTTCCTACCCATACAAGAACATCAAGATCATTGCCTTACTATTCTAAGCGCCTTAAGCGATAGAGCTAGCATCGAAAGACAAGCCAACACCCAAAACAACCAAAAAGTAGCGATGCCTACATCAATACAACCCACCCTCAATTTCCAAAACAAATCACTGAAACACACTATTGGGCCGCACAGTCGATTACTGTTAATCGGCGCAGGGCCAGTTAGCCTGCAAGTCGCCCAGCTAGCACTCACTCTAGATTACGAAGTTGAGGTCTGTGATCCACGGCCTCGCTATGCGCAGCAGTGGACGAATGAGGACGTACCTTTAACCACTGAAATGCCAGATGATGTCGTCAGAGATCGGTATGCAGACAAATATTGCGCCGTAGTCGCTTTGGCTCACGACCCCAGAGTAGACGATATGGGAATCATGGAGGCACTACAATCAAACGCCTTCTACGTCGGGGCATTGGGCTCATCTCGCACCTCAGAGAAAAGAAAATCACGCTTATTACAACTAGACCTCAGTGAATCTCAAATAGAATGCCTACACGCGCCCATCGGACTCTCCATTGGCAGCCGAACACCGGCAGAAATCGCAATATCACTGATGGCTGAACTCACTTTAGTCAAAAACCAATTACGCACTCACAAGCTAGCCTCTTTGATATCAGAGCAAACCTTATGATAGGTGCCTTGATACTCGCAGCAGGACAAAGCAAGCGCTTTGGCAAACCGAAGTTATCCGAACCACTCAAGAACGGATCAACACTGATAGAAAAAGTGCTACTCAAAACAGCAGGGATATTCGACGACACACTTGTCATCACTCGACCAAGCATGAAGCCCCTCATCGTTACTTTAGAACAACATAACGTCCGCTATTCTTTTATTGACGATGACATGGGATTAGGAGATTCCATTGCCTCGGGCTTACAACAAGTTTCACAAGAATTGGATACAAAATGGGATGCCTGCGTCATTTGTCTTGCCGATATGCCATTTATAGAGAGCAATACCTACCAGAGCATATATAATGAACTCAAGCACAGTGAAACTAACACAACCCTAGTGGCGCCTTATTTGAACAGCGCCAATAATGATAAATTAAAAAGAGGGCATCCAGTCGGATTTGGTCGCGATTATTTTCACGCACTCAGCCAATTAAGTGGTGATACTGGCGCACAGGGCTTACTCAAAAAACACCCTGAACACCTAACGCTACTACCCGTTGATGACCCAGGCATACTGATGGACATTGACACACAATCGGATATTGAACGCTTCAATCCTTAATTTTTCTGAGCCTCAAAGGCACTACATAAAGGTCAAAACACATTAGATGATAAATAAAATTTTGCTGTGGATACGTCAACTTTGGTCGCTACTACTCAATCAAGACGAGGTGGTTAATACCCCAACTCAACCAAACACCCAAAATAAAACGCCACGAAACACAGAAAAAAACCAACCATCTAAGAACACCAACCCCCAATCAAACACCTCATCGACAAAGGGGGACTCCAATTCCGGAAAATCGCAAAAAGCTCAGACTAAGAACAAAACTAAGATTGCTGAGAAAAAATGGACTGCGGAAGATTTTCCAGTACCCCCTAAAGAAGACGAGACCCGTTTTCATGATCTCGCACTCACCGAGGAATTACTCCATGGCATAGCAGACTTGGGATTTCAATATTGCAGCCCAATTCAAGCTGCCTCCTTGCCGCAAACACTGAAAGGCTTTGATGTTATTGGTCAAGCTCAAACAGGAACCGGCAAAACTGCAGCATTCTTGATCACCATCATTACCAGTTTAATTGCTAAAGGCCAGCCAGAAGATCGTTATAATGGCGAGCCAAGAGCGCTTATCATCGCCCCTACACGCGAGCTTGCATTGCAGATTGAAAAAGATGCACACGACCTCTGCAAGTACACCGGCCTTACTGCCATGGCAGTAGTCGGTGGCATGGATTATCAAAAACAACAATCCCGACTTCATGACGAAATAATTGATATTCTCGTCGCCACTCCTGGCCGCCTGATCGATTTCATCAATAAAAGAGACTGCTCGCTGTGTGAAGTTGAAACGCTGGTGATCGACGAAGCCGACAGAATGCTCGACATGGGTTTTATTCCTGATGTGAAGCGCATTGTAGGTGCAACACCCGACAAGCAATATCGACAAACTTTGCTATTTAGTGCCACTTTTACTGACGACGTATTAAGCCTGGCCAGAGGCTGGACGCTCGAACCTCAGCGTATTTCCATCGAGCCAGATCAAGTCGCAACCGATACCATCGATCAAATCGTTTACATTGTTGCAGCCGATGAAAAATACACGCTTTTATATAACACCATCACTCAAAAGGACCTGAAACGAGTCATCATATTTACCAACCGCCGAGACGAAACACGTCGACTTTGCGAGCGTCTCAAGCGAGACAATATTAAATGTGCAATGCTATCTGGCGAGGTCGCCCAACAAAAACGACTAACAACATTGGAAAACTTTAAAACCGGTAAAGTACGCGTACTAGTGGCCACTGATGTCGCAGGGCGAGGTATTCATGTTGATGGTATTAGCCACGTCATTAATTACGCATTACCGGAAGACCCGGAAGATTACGTCCACCGCATAGGCCGCACGGGTAGAGCGGGCACAACAGGAGTCGCCATTAGTTTTGCCTGCGAAGATGATTCATTTCTATTACCGGCGATTGAAACCTTACTCGGCGATAAATTAAAGTGCGAACAGCCTCCTGTTGAACTTTTACAGCGAATTCAGAAAACACGATAAGAAAACACAATAATAGTCGAGCTTGATCCACTTACTGCCTGAACACTATCTTTATGCGGTTATGTCGTTCTTGCCTTGACGCGCTCCCGAGTCATACCTCATCACTTCCCCCCCTACATAATTCATCATTGAGATCTTTAATTGAGGCGCTTTGATTTTCGCTATTTCTTGCAGCAAAACGAAGTGAGCAGTAGGATGGTGCTCGCCGACATTCGACAAATGTAATTTAAAGGAATAAACCGATGACAGTACATTCAGTATGCAATGAATCCGACTTGGCCGTTGGCAAACAGATGGCCATAAAATTGGAAGATAAGACCATTTTGCTGTTTCATTTGGAAAGCGGGTTCTTCGCCATTCAAAATCGATGCACTCACTTATTTAAATCCATGACAAAGGGAAAGGTCATAGATGGTTGTCGTATACAATGCCCTTTGCATCGAGCCGAGTTCGACATTAAGTCGGGCGAAGTGGTGAAGTGGGCCAATTTCCCGCCAGGCGTTCAACTAATGAATGCTTTGAGGCCCGAAAAAGCGCTGACCACTTACCCTGTCACGATCGAAAATGGGCAGGTGTCCGTCGAACTTTAATCCCAAGCCATAGCAATTTAGTCCATAGCAATTTAATCCTAAGAAGAGCGCAGCACGCGCTCTAGAAAAAACCTAATGAATTCAAATTCCACTTCGCCCAGTAATCGGTTTCAAAAATCACAACGCCCATTTTTTATTGTGATCGGTATCGCCTTATTTTTGTTTGCGATACCCGGCATTATCATTCCGGGCATCGCTAAAATACTCATTCCACTAAAGCTCACTGAAATGGGAGCTGACAATGTTGAAATAGATGACATCAGCATCAACCCTTTTTCTGGCGAAATAACCGTTAGGGGTTTCGTCATTCAGGGTAGTCCTATCGAAAAGGGTACGGTAAAGACAGACCCTGTAACGCTAGACCTTGCAACCCAAGACAAGAGCACTCAACAAGACCTGGTTTCACTCGACCACCTTCACATTAATATAGCTCTCACTAAACTACTGAAAAAACAAATACACATTGAAGAATTCACACTGAGCGGTCTCTCTTTACTCGTAGAAGAAACGCAGCCACTTCAATACAAAGTAGGTGTTCCTCTACCACAAACCGAACCAGCAGAACCAGAAACCGATGCCGATGCCGATGCCGAAAGTATATTATTCGACTGGGGATTCGGTTTAGCCAATACTAAACTGGAAAACATTCAAGTTAACTTCCACTCCCAAGAATTCAATAGCACCGTAACCATCGATTCTGCACATTTAAATCTATTCACTACCTGGAATCCGGACACCAATACGAAGTTGCAACTGATTACGCACTTAAGTCACACCCCTCAAGCAAACAAAAATACAACTCCACCCCTTGAACATGTGGAAGGTACACTGTCTTTGGATCTAGATACTCGCATCGAGCTGCTCCGCGCCCTAGAGGGAAAGCACTCATTGGGATCCGATACATCAGGGCTTATAACATTCAACAACATCCGAGTTATAAGCGATCAATTTGATTTAAATAATTTAGAAGTGCAATGGCAAGGAAAGACCTCAACGCAAACCTCTCTTGATACAGGTGAAACCACCCTAAACCAAGACGCCGAACTCGCACTTAACAATCTAGCGATCGCGTTACGCCATCAACCCATGCGGGCTACCAACAAATCTATCGTATGGAAGGGCTCCACTCAGCTTAACTCCAACGATATCGAGTCATCCTTAAAGGTATCAGGCGATCTCGCAATACATGAATTCAGTAGCTACCTCTTAACCCCTGCCATTGAACTTGCCCACATGAAGGAACTGACTCTGTCTTCAATCGATGTCACTGGACTCAATCAACAAACATTAAGCGCTTTTGAAATAAAGCAGTTTTCAGTATTACCCGACAGCGAACAAAACTCATCATTACTTAGCCTTGAACATTTACATATTGATAATATTCAATTCGACCATCTACAGAATTTGCTCATCAATCAAATTAAATTAAAAGGTTTAACCTCCACCGTCAAAATGGATAAAGAAGGGAAAGTATTGCGACTAGACGACACCTTAAATGCATTAACCTCTCAAAATGAATTAGAAAACAAGGGTTCAGCTAATAAAGCTATCGCTAATGAATCTACCCCAAATAAATCTAACCCTACTCAAAAGAATCAGCCCAAAGACGACATTCAAATAAGTATCAACAACGTAACCATTGATGAAAACAGTTTTATCGCCCTAAGTGATGATTCTATCGCGCCCACTTTCAACACCACTTTTGACTTGCAAAACTTTCAATTAGGGCCCATCGATTCGGCCAACGAAAGCACTACAACTCAGTTCAATATCGCGGGCACTGTAGGCGAATTTTCCCAGCTAGTAACACAGGGGGAAATTCAAATCTTCCCCACTAAAAAAAATGGGCATATCAAAACAACCTTATCCAGTATGGCGTTACCACCATTATCACCCTACGCCGCTCAGGCTATTGGATACAAGTTGGAAAGCGGACAATTCAACTCTGACATGGCAGTTTCAATCACCGACAATATTCTGAAGGGCAACAATAAAGTAGTCATAGCCAACTTGGATATCATGCCTCAGGACGAAGAGTTAATTAAAAAACTGACAACAAAAATCAGTATGCCATTGGATTTAGCCCTCTCCATATTAAAAAATAAAAAAGGTGACATCGAAATCAATATCCCCATAGAGGGTGACCTTGATAATCCTGCAATAGATGTTGGAAATGTCATCACATCCGCTCTAGCAAAAGCCGTCAGAAAAGGCAGTCTTTCCTATTTAAAATTCGCCCTACAACCTTATGGGGCCGCGATAATGATACTTGAAAAAACAGCAAAACATCTTAACGAGGTGAGATTAAACCCCATTGAGTTTCAGCCGAATAGCATTACATTGAATCAAGATCATCAACAATACATGGATAAAATCGCAACCATATTAGATAAAAGCCCAGGACTACGGATTCGACTTTGCTCTATATCGACCCATGAAGACAAAATTGCGTATGCCGATAAACTCAATGAAAGTCAGCCGAATAAAGAATCCAAAAAAGACAAGGATAGCAAAACCAAAGCGCCGAAAGACTCAGCAATCAAAGACACTTTATTCAAAGACAATGTACTTAATGACAAAGCATCCCAAGAGTATCTCACAGAACTAGGGCGGCTCAGAGCCACCGCCATCAAGAACTACCTCATCGATGAGCATGCGGTTAACACCAACAAACTCTTCATCTGCCATCCCACCATTGCCAAGGACGACAGCCAAGGCAAACCGAGAACAGAACTCAAAATATAGAATAGACAAGCTATCATTCCTACAAGCTCAAGCCTCAAGAAAGCCCCAAAAAACTAACCCATAGAAATTGCTTTTTCTTCTACTGGGTTTTTCAACACATAACGTTTGCCGTTAAACTCGACTTGGGAAGAGGCAATTTTTGGATCGTGACAAAAAACGATTCTACCTTCCTGTTCAGCAACCGACTTCAGCAATTGTGTTTTTTCATTTATGACTTTTTCAGGATAGCGATCGTAACCCATGGTAATTGGCAAATGAACCCAAGGTGCACCGGGTATCAGGTCCGTCATATAAAAGTAGGGAACATCGTCAGTCTTTATCTCAGTTACTAACAATCCGGGTGTGTGCCCATCACTAAGATGAAATCGGTAATCATTCCCCAAAGCCGAGCAAACGGGCCCATCAATAAAAACCAATCTTTCATAAATCGCTTCGAAGTGATTAATAATCTCTGGAACAAAAGACGCCCTGTCTCTCGCGTGTGATTTTAATGCTCTTTGCCAATGATCTTTACCTACCACGAATCGCGCATTTGGAAACAACAGTGTTGAAGCAGAGTCTTCTTCCCATGCGCTAAGCGCTCCCCCTGCATGATCAAAATGCAAATGTGATAACACGACAAAATCAATATCTTCATGGCTCACACCCAGCTTCCCTAGATTTTCCAATAAAACATGCGCCGGTTCCTGCACCCCAAACCGCTCTCTTAACTTTGGCTCAAAAAAGGCGCCTACTCCTGTTTCGAATAAAATGAGCTTTTGATCATCCTCAACCAATAGACAGCGACTGGATAAAGGGATTTGATTATTTTCATCGGCCTCTATCCATTGATTCCACATTACCTTTGGAGCATTGCCAAACATGGCACCGCCATCCAATCTTTGGGAATTTCCCAGTACCGTGGTTAACTTCTTCATTTTAAATTCCTACTCCTTAGATAAATCGGGTCATCTTATTCAGCACAAATACAGAATACCTGATGAGTCCATGAACCTAATCACCGACAAGACCGGCAAACAGTCACAAACGTTTGGTAGCGCATTTTATTTAAATACAATTTGAAAAACCAGAGCTAATTCTAAGGAAAAAAAGAGAGGAAGAAGCTGGCAGGCACCTGCAGCAAGATAATGGCATTAACGAAAGGAAAGGAACAGAACTTGATTACTTTGACCTACCGTTTTCGCATTCCGGCTTTGATACACGGCTTTGGATCAGCATGTCAACTCAATGAGGTCGTGTCTAATGTGTACAGTACTTTACCCAATGCCTTATCATTAAATTCTTTGGCCCCGTCATAGATTTTAGTCGAAAGCCTATTCTAAAGCAGTTTTCATTATCAGTTGCTTCGCACCAAACAGGATCCGCTTCTATTTGTACCTTACCTGTTCCCCCGTGATCAGACGGGAATAACACATTAAATCTTTGAACACCACCCAGAGTATTATCAACGGGTTCTTCCTCCACTGCTTGATCAGACAAAATCATCATTCCAGTTTCACTTAGATTAACAAGTTGACCGATAAAGTAGTGCTCCCCCTGACCGACACATGGCATGGGCTGGGACATCCAACGGCGCGAAGCAATACGTTGATCCATAGCGAAATCCTCTAAGACACAAACTAGGTTTTTTCATTTTTAAGGAATGACCATGTAAGACAACCAACCCCCTATCTCCATATTGGGTTGGTTGCGATCATTGTCGACGATATAATCTAATCACTCACACTCTCCAAAGTGCAAGACTGAGTGTGTTGCGCGGCACCAACATTAGCGTCATTAGCTATTATGTTTCGCCAAACACAGGGGATGCGGAGCATCCCTATCTGGAGAATCTTCATCATCTAATAACTAGGCCGTTTTTACCAATGATATGTTTTTCTAAGGAATCAACTTCGTTATGACATATGGATATACCGCATCAAGCAGGCGTTCCAGACTGATTAATATCGATCACCGTACCAATGGTATAACCGCAATTTTGCAACCACTCTTCAAATGCATCCATGGCGACAGGCTTTGATATAAAATAGCCTTGGACAACATCGCAATTCATAACGCCAAGTGCGGATAAAACTTCATTATTTTCCACGCCTTCTGCGACTACTTTCAACCCCAAACTATGACTCATCATCAGCGTTGTATTAACGATAACTTCATCGTCACTCCCTAGTACCATTTCAGTAACGAAAGTGCGATCAATTTTAATCTCATCCACAGGTAAACGTTTTAAATAAGCTAATGACGAATATCCCGTTCCAAAATCATCGATTGATAATCCAATCCCAGATTCACTAATACGGCACAACGTTTCTAAAGCGCCGGCAGGATCCGACATGATCGCCGTTTCCGTCACTTCTAACACCAAACAACTGGGCGCCAAATCATAGTGTTTCAACAACTCCAAGGTTTTCCTAACCAAATCTTGTTCCTGCAAATTTTTTGCCGATATATTCACTGATACTTTTAGCGAATGACCTTTCTTCTGTAACAGAGAGGTTTGTCTAATGGCGGTTTCTAACACCCACCTTGTCAGGGGTTTAATAACGCCGGTCTGTTCAGCAATCAGAACAAACTCGTCTGGAGGAATAAACCCGTGAATGGGATGAAACCACCTCAGCAGGGCCTCCATACTAACAATAGCGTTCGATCTTAAATTCAGTTGCGGTTGATAAAACAATTGCAGCTCATCTCTTGAAATCGCTTTACGCAACTCACTCACCAGCACTAATCGACGTTCACTATAAGGGTCAATATCTGGGGAATAGACAGAAACAGAATCATCCCCTCTATGGCTCACTTCAACGGCGACATGGGCATGCTGCAACAAAACTGGCATATCCCGACCATGCTCAGGATACAAGCTAACTCCAACCTTCGCAGACAACTCTAGCGTCATACCATTAAGTTCAAAAGGATAGCTTAATGCTTTCAACATTTTCGTTGCGGCTAACCTAATCTGAAAGGTTATTGATTCTTGACTGATTTCACTATCAAGACCCAACATGACGCAAAAACTAACGCCATCTAAAACAGCAAACCCACCTTTTAGATTATCATCAGAATCTATCACGATAAGTTTATCCAGATTATTCACCATTACCGATAATCGTCGCCCCACTCTCTTTAATATTTCATCGCCATTTTGGTGACCTAATGTATTATTAATTTCATGAAACCGAGTCAACTGCAGCAATAGCATCGCAAATTTTTTGTCGGGCTCACTCACAATTAGATTTTCCATTCGCTGATTTAGCATGGCTCTATTTGGACAATTAATGAGGGAATCATGCAGTACACGATGCGCTAATTTCAGTTCTGCCTTTTCCTTCTCCGCCAGCTGTTCCACTACCAATTTCTGCGCTTCAAAGCGCTTCTTTTTCTCTTGATTAATGCGTTCCGCTAACGCCAGCGACAACAATAACGCTTCCAACATAGCGCCTATCATCATTGCCTGTTCAGTGATGAAATTTCGAGGAATCACACTGAACTTATTCAACACAAACAGTAATATCCCAATAAAAAACCACATAAAGGCAATCGAAAAATATCGTGCCGCATCATGCCCCTTATGCCAGAGACTAAAGCCAGCATAAAGGCCCAGCACTGCAACGCAGGCCCCTACAGAATAAATACCCTGTGTTATCACGGCAGCGGGCAACACCAAACACATCACCACGCTAATCACGTCACAGACGACAACCCCATAAAATAATTGAGACACTCTTCGTAAGTGAGTACGCAGATTAAGAAAATCAATCATAAATAGAATCGCAAAAGCCATTGCACATGCAGCCAGTACGTTATTCGATACACTCCCCCATGCGACGGCATTCGGCCAGAGATATTGAAACCCTAAACCGTGAGCTGACAATTGATACAACGACAAAAATGTCACATACAATACATACAACAAATAGCTACGATCTCTAACAGAAATAAAAACAAATAAGTTGTATAGCAACATGACTGCCATTGACCCGTAATAGAAGCCTTGGACAAGTAAAGATGTTTGATCCTTCTCAAGGAACTTTCGCTCGGACACAAAAGTGAGTGGAATTTGAAGAGCACCATCATTCTTTAACTGGAGGTAGATTCGTGCTTCTTGGCCCGCACCGAACTGTAATGGGAATAAATAATTATGATGCTGTATCGGTCTCTCGGAAAAAGCGAATTGAGACCCCACGCTAACCTGCTCCATTTCCTGACCTTCAGTAAAGAAATAAAGATTGGCACTATTCACTTCAGGTAAGGCTAATTCAAGAAACCACTCTCTTTTTTGGTCGCTAGCATTCATGACGTCAAAGTAGATCCAATACGAGTGACGAGAAAAACCAAAAGACGGAACATCGGTATGACTCCTCTGCCACCGATCGAAAGGTATTTGAGTTACATCACCTATCGATTGAGACCCTACTGTATCAACAAAATAGTGGAGGTTTTTTCCTAACGTATAGACAAGAGATTCATCAGCCAGCTGTACAAGTGCCTCGTCTGCTCCTTCCGACATCACAGCATTGTATTGATCAATTGTCTTTGCGTCGTAATTCAGCCCCACTCCCAGCATGAAGAGAATGGCTATAAAAACGACGTTGACCCAAATTACTATGTCTTTATTACTCAATTTAGACAGAATACAACTTCCTTACGATCATTGGAGCCAGTGACCCGTCACCTTTTAGCAATAAAAAGGGACGCTTATTTAACCCTATTTCATCTAAAGTGTAGCTCAACGAACAACCACATAGAGACCATTACGCGTCATTCGATACACGAAAAGCGAACATGCCTATGGACTTTTTACCCTCGCCACTGGAGATAGCTAAATTGGCACGGCCAATCGGCTAATTCGGGAACATTTCAAAACTAATGGCAGCAAGCCTTATCATTATCTTGTTTTTTTCGTTCTATCGATAATGCAGTAGCATAAGCGAGTTTCATAGACTAAATTAATTCAAGAGCCTGCAGCAGGGATAGCTAGCTCACATCACAGCAAATAAAGAGAAACACGGAGGTAGCGCACCATGACCCTAAAGGAACAACGGAAATATGACCGTCGCCATTCCATCTATTATCTAAGAGTCTACGACAAAGGCACGGGGAAATTACTCGGTAACCTTATCGACATCTCTGAGCAAGGCATCATGCTCATTAGCGACTATACGATTGAATTAAAAAAAAGGTTTACCTGCTCGATGCATCTTCCTGAAGAAATTGAAGGTAGCAATACGGTAGACTTTGAAGCCGAAGTCCGATGGTGTAGAAATGACACGAACCCTAACTTTTATGACATCGGATTCGAACTCATATCCGCCCCAGAAAAATTCTCAGCAATATTGCAGCACTTAATTGAAGCTTATATGTTTAAGGATATCGACTAAATCAATATCAATTAGATCGATACTGACTAGGCCTGTTCAAGACCCGGGTGATTGAATTGCAGTTCCGCTAATCTAGCATACAGATCACTCGAGTTTATCAGTTCAGCATGGGCGCCCAGGGCCTTTAACTTGCCATCACTTATCACTGCTATACGATGGGCATTTTTGACAGTTGCTAAACGATGCGCAATCACAATGGTAGTGCAATTTCCCATAAGAGATTCTAACGCTTTTTGCACCACGTGTTCACTTTCCGCATCCAATGCACTAGTTGCTTCATCCAGCAACAAAACTTTCGGCTTTTTTAATATCGCACGAGCAATAGCGATACGCTGCTTTTGACCGCCCGACAATCCACTACCTCCATCCCCTAAAATAGTATCGTAGCCATCCGGAAACTCGCTGATAAAATCGTGAGCGTAAGCTGCCTTCGCAGCCTCCATTACCGCGTCGATAGAATAGCTCATCGCACCGTAATTAATGTTATTCGCGATCGTGTCATGAAACAGCATTGGCTGTTGCGGGACTAAAGCAAAACAATCCCGCAAATCCAGTGGATCCAAGTGACGAACCGGAATCCCTGCCAATTCAACAACGCCCTCATCCACATCAAAAAAGCGTAGCGCCAAGTCAAATAGGGTGGACTTACCCGCACCAGATGGACCTACCAAAGCCAAAGTTTCACCCAACCTCACCTTTAATGACAAATTGTTTATCACATTCACATCAGGTCGAGTCGGATAAGAAAACAAAACATCTTTAAACTCTAACGCCGTTTCAACAACATCAAAATTTGGCTGACTCGTTGCAACTTCCTCTACCGGTTCTGAAATGAGATTCTCAGAATTGAGCAACTCCACAATACGCTCCATCGCCCCAGCGGCGCGCTGCAATTCACCGATCACCTCACTAATATGACCTACGGAAGATCCCATAATAATGGCATAAAAAACAAATGCCGCTAATTCTCCGCCAGTGATATTTCCAGCCATGACATCATGCCCACCCACCCAAAACATCACTGCTACCGCCCCCATCACCAAAACAATAACGACTGTAATCAACCAAGCACGTAGCGCAATGCGTATTTTCGCTACATTAAAAGCACTTTCGGCATGCTCTCCGAAGCAATCTTTATCCTGCGCCTGATGATTAAAGGCTTGTACCGTTTTAATTCCCGACAAGGTTTGTGAAACATAAGCACCCACATTAGCGACTTTATCCTGGCTTTTTCGGGACAATCGACGGACGCGTCGGCCAAAGAAAATAATCGGCAGGACAACTAGCGGCACTGACACCATCACTATCGCTGACAACTTAGGATTGGTTATAACCAACCAAATTCCAGCTCCAATAAACATTAAGGTGCTACGCAAAGCAATGGAAACAGAGGAGCCAACCACTGACTGCAGTAATGTGGTATCCGTTGTTAATCTCGATTGTATTTCACTCGCTAGATTAACCTCGAAAAAACCAGGATGTAAATCCACTACGTGATTGAAAACCCTCTTACGAATATCCGTGACAACCCTCTCGCCCAACCACGACACCGCATAAAAACGAATAAAGGTTCCAGCGGCCAACAATATGATTAATACACAAAAGACCGCTACCGCTTGATTTAACATTTCAGGAGTTTGGCTACTAAATCCATTATCGATAAGCAGTTTTATGCCTTGTCCAAGGGAAAGAGTGATGCCTGCAGTAAAAATCAAAGACGCTAAGGCACCCGCTATTGCCAAACGATAAGGTTTTAAAAATACCAAAGTGTATTTGAGGCCTGAAAATCGTTTCATGGAAAAACGAGAATCACTACTTGAACTTGTCATTAAATCAACTCACCTACAATTAAACCTACCAACAATTAAACTCAATTTAAACTCTTCTACGACGGAACCCAACAATCTGAGATTAAGACTCCGCCGCCTTGGCTAATCAAATTCAAAAGAGGATAACGGATCGAATACTCTTGCCTTCATGCATCAAATCAAATGCATGATTTATTTTTTCCAAAGACATGGTATGAGTGATCATCTCATCAACCTTAATCTCGCCTTGCATATATTGTTCGACATAACCAGGCAATTGACTGCGACCTTTCACTCCGCCAAAGGCAGTTCCACGCCAAACCCTTCCTGTCACAAGCTGAAAAGGGCGCGTCGTAATTTCTTGCCCTGAGCCTGCCACCCCTATGATGATAGACTCCCCCCAACCTTTGTGACAACACTCTAGAGCAGAACGCATCACATCCACATTACCAATGCACTCAAATGAATAATCAACACCGCCATCGGTGAGATCCACTATTACGTCTTGAATTGCGCCATCAAATTCCTTCGGGTTAACCACATCGGTAGCGCCCAACATTTTCGCCATTTCAAATTTATCTGAATTAACATCAACGGCAATAATACGTCCCGCTTTAGCCAGCACCGCTCCTTGAATGACACTCAATCCGATTCCACCTAATCCAAATATTGCCACACTGGCGCCGGGCTCAACCTTCGCTGTATTTAAAACTGCACCGATACCCGTGGTAATACCGCAGCCCAACAAACAAACTTTATCTAATGGCGCTGCTTTATTGACTTTGGCCACTGCAATCTCGGGTAGTACGGTATATTCCGAGAACGTGGAAGTTCCCATATAGTGAAGTACCGTTTTACCATTACACCGAAAACGAGAAGTACCGTCCGGCATCAGCCCCTGCCCTTGAGTCGTACGTATGGCCTGGCATAGATTGGTTTTACCGGAAAGGCAAAAGCGACACTGACCACATTCAGGCGTATAAAGTGGAATAACATGATCACCCGGTTTCAAGCTGGTCACTCCCGTACCCACCTCTTCCACGACACCCGCGCCTTCGTGCCCCAATACCGCCGGAAATAGACCTTCGGGGTCAGCTCCTGACAAGGTATAAGCGTCGGTATGGCACACTCCAGTCGCCACCAAACGTACCAACACCTCTCCCTCTTTGGGTCCATCCACTTCTATCTCTTCGATGGCCAGAGGCTTACCGGCTTCCCATGCAACTGCCGCTTTCGATTTCACCTATCATTCTCCTTTAGCGATTATTTCTGTGTCGACACATATTTCAATTTTCAGTCGAGTAAAACTACTGACAGTGGCGGCGAAAGTAAACCACCTAGCGCATTCACAGCCGATCTATCCGACACTTCCCTTTTTAGCAAACTGCTCTTAAGAGACTTCCTTTTTAACAGAAATAGTCGTTTGGTCTACGCTTATATACAGGCGCTTACTAATATCGGTCAAAGCCCTACCCCATCATTGAAAATCTGATCTAGCAAACAAGAACAATCAAGTGAACAAATGAAATGAGTGATCTCAAAATACTGGTTATCGATGACGCCACTTTTATTCGAGACATGATAAAGAAGTGTATGCGAGAAACCTTTCCCCACTTACAACTATCAGATGCCAGCGATGGCAAAAAGGGATTAGCACAACTTAAAAAATTGGATTTTGACTTGATTTTATGCGACTGGGAAATGCCTGAAATGAATGGCGACGAATTACTAAAGTGGGCAAGGGACAGCGAAAAGCACAAGAAAACCCCTTTTATTATGGTCACCAGCCGAGGCGAAAAAGAAAACTTAATTGCAGCGATTCAAGCGGGTGCTAGTGACTATTTAGTTAAACCCTTCAATACCGATATCCTCCGACAAAAAGTACTCAAGGCACTAAAAAAAGGCGGTAAATTAAAAGCCGCGCACTTTTCATCAAAACAAGCCCCAGCCGCGACCGGCGGATTCGCCGCCGAATCAGTAGGCGTATTGACAGGGGGGATACCCCAAGCAACAGCAACAGTCTTCAATGACGCTCCAACGATTCAACCGACTAAAAAGAGTATATCTGCTAAAGACAATAAGTCATTGGGACAAGCACAAATTCGATTTAGTCATAGCGCTCATAACTGCGTGATTAAACGTATCGCTGAGGATGAACTAATGGGGATAATACGTCGCCCTGACTCCACCGTACCGGGAATACTGGAACAAGCTGTGGTTGATATCGCATTGCCTGATAACGAGGATAGCGTCGCCCGAATCAATGGCTACGTTCATCAGCTAATCTGTGCGGAAGAAACGATTGATAGCCGGTTCATCAATATCACTATCCGGTTTGTGGACGATGACCCTAAAAAAATCGCTTTCTTAAACGAGTTTATGTCGCAACATTAAAGTCCGCTGACAGAACTATCATCAAATTCATTTTGTTTCGCCCGCTTATCCATGGTGGATTCAAACTGTCAAATCAATGACTCTTCAATATTAAGTATAGGTTTGGGAAACCCCATATTCACTGACAATAAACACTCTTTTACTCACCTTTCATCCTTAGTCCGTTTAAAAATGACGCTCTATTGACTCCGCATAAGCTTTTTTGAGACAGAATCGCCAAAACTCCTTTCTGGCGATCACTTTCTATACACTTCTCGAATTATCCGTCTATGTTTATTTTAAGGACGTATTTTTGTCATGGAAATAAAAGACGCTTCGTCGAATTCGACTTTTAGTTAGCAAGCGGAAAACAGCATGAAAAATATGGCCTCTATGACCCCTTCTTTTTTCAATTTCATAACTCGCAATTCAAACACTCGCATTTTAAAAACCGTCATATTTAGCTTCGGCTTATCACTGTTAACTGCTTGCGGAGCCGAAAGCGACCTCCTGTCTTCTGATGATTCATCGGGTGAACAATCTACAGGTGGACAAGCGTTTCAAGATGACTCGCGCGCCATCTCCGGTTTGGCAATGAAAGGGATCATTCGAAATGGATTAGTCTCTGTTTACGCGATTTCGAATGGCAGCGTAGGTGAACTATTAGGATCTAGCAGCACCGATGACGAAGGTGATTATCGAGTTTATATCGATGAGGACTACGAAGGGCCTATCCAGATTATTATCACTGCAAAAACTAACTCGGACAGTGAAATGGTTTGTGATGCTGCAGACGGCTGCGGCAGCTACGACGCCTCATCGACCCTTGACCTCAATGACAATGGGTCCATTGATTTTGGTGAGGCATTTGTTCTAAATCACGATTTTGAACTCAGCGCGGTAGTCGCATCGAACAACGCAGCCACTGTCACCGTCAATGTCACCACAGTAACCCACATGGCAGCACGATATGCGGCAACCCTGCCCAATGGTTTGCATAGCGATGGCATCGCAGCGGCTAATTCTCAAATAGCTCAGCTATTCAATTTGTCTGGTGACTTGCCGTCCTTAACACTCATAGATTTGACTAGTGCTAACGATCGAAGTGACGCTGAAGCCGATGATTTAACGTATTCACTCATTGCGGCGGCGGTCGCTGCAATGAGTGATCACGATACCTTGGTAACACAGATAGATCAGCTCGCCCAAACTTTTGCAGACCACAACGGTCAACTCATTTTAAACGGTGAACACTCGGAAATAACCTTGGAAGCATTACTCCAAGAAGCGACCCATTTAGCGGACCTGTTAGAGCTGAATGCTCCCAGCACGGACTTATCCCAGTTACTGCATCAATCGCAAATCGCTACAGCCAATAGCGTATCCAACGCATCCCCCAGTCCGACCATAGGCGCCGATAATTTAGCAAAAGCAAAGGCCCTCGTAGACGACTTAAATAGATGGCAAGGCATCATTGCGTTTGAAGAAGAGCCCACCTCCGTATTTAGTGAATACGCAACCTCACTCCAAGATTCTGTACTGCCAGAAATGAACACTATGAGCGTGGCAATCGCTGCATCGACCATCTGGGGAGTCATCCCGGTCATACCCGAATTAGCAATCTCCAGTTTTTGCAGCACGATGGGTAGTGCGTTCACACAATCAATGTGTAATAACTTAGTCAGCACCGACTCCATTGAACTCATGTGTATTGGCGGTTCCGGCATTATGATATTTGGTATCGACGCCTGTGATCTGCTGGCAGAAGTTAAGCTCGTCAATACTGAGCAACTCAAAGTGACTTACGATTTTTTTGCGGGAGAAATTACAGTTGTTGGCACAATTGAGGACCACCTAGTCGACATGACCATGTCCACCAACGCCATCTCGGACAGTTTGGTATCCAGTGGAATTATTACATTCAACATCAATGGCAGCATTGAAAATGACAGCGCGCTGCTTACGCTGGACGCCAGCACGCTACAAGTCAATTTCGCAGAAGAAATCAATTTAATGGAATTCCAGTTACCTGACAGCGCTGAAGCACTGTTCAGCGGAACCTTGGCTCAAAAGTCCACAGCAGAAAATCAAAATCCCGTCAGCTACACGGGATCGCTAGCGGCCAATATTGATCTTACGGATTTTGTAGACGTCATCGAAGAAAGCGAAACTCAAAGTGCGACCGTATTACTACAGCAAGCGGCATTATCGCTGGGCAACGAAAACTCTGCGGATTTTGAATTCAACCTCAGCGGAACACTTTCCGCGGATAACGGCGACACCATGGACAGTTCATTAGTCATTCATGGTGGTGAAGACAGTTATTATTCTTTAAGTTTTGATGTCATGACTGATGATCTCACCACAGAAGCCAACATGTTAGTGACCGGCGCGCTAACCACGGACCCCGAAAGCGAGACTCCCATTCCGCTGTTATCTGAGATGAAGATGACACTCGATTATGATGGCAAACGCATAGAAATTGAAAGGCATCCAACTCAATCCCATCTCATTGAAATCGTCAATCAAGATAGCGTATCGATAACATTAGATATGGACGAGCAAGAGGAAAACGAGATTGGGGAAATCAGTCTTTATGATCAGCCTTACGCCACCTCAACGCGAGAAGGGTCAGTCATTACTTTCCAATTTAGCGATAACAGTGTTGCTGAGATGTCCTGGTAGTAACATTAACTTATCCAAAGTTGAGCACTTAATTAAACATTAAGTGCTCGCCTAACCCTAGCTGCCCCTCTTTCGTAACAAAGAGATCGATGTACCCCATTGCTACGTCACTGAGCTCTATAGGCAACTGAGCCTGGCTTGCCTTATTTTGTCCGTGCAACTTGAATGAAACAGACAATATACTAACGCGATTGGGCTTAATCGACATCACCGCTCGCATTTTCGGCTCAATGCTTTGAAGCGTGGTTTCCCCGCCTTCATACCTTAAGGTAATCCACTCAACAGCCTGACCATTATAGTTGTTAACAATGATAGGGATAGCACTGCCGTGATACAAACCCAATACAGCCACTCCAACCACTGCGGCTCCTGTGGCGCTCAGTTTAACAAACTTTTTTTGCAATGCTGTCATGGGAAAAAAAAACAACTTCGCATAACTAATCAAACCATCGGTAAACCATGACCATACCAACACCGTTATCCAAAACAGTAGTAGTACTAACTTGCCAGCCAAAACATAGGGATTAGCAATATCCACCGAGTAGATATAAAACGGGTTAGCAAACCCGCCCATTATTTGAATTGATCCCACCAGCAGCGACGTGGCCGACAAAGTCACCGCAACCGTTACAGCAGCAATAAACGCGCGACGTTTTAACAGTGCATTCCGGTTTAAATGGGAAAGTGCTCGCCAATAAACAAAAGCCACATTGATTAACCCAAACGGGATGATCGAGAACCAGAGATGATCGAGAATTACTGACATTAGCTACCTTGGAAAAAAAACGACTTGTGGAGACAAACCCACTGTTTTTATACATAAAGAAGACTTTGCCAAGTTTAGGCCGATTTTAATACGCTGCAAAGTAAAAGCATCTCATCCTGACCAAAATGCCTAGAAATCAACAGGATAATCCCAATCATTATCATCTCAGCTGTCCTATAGAGTCCATAATCAGAAAAAAAGACTGCAAAACGTTCTACATCTGTGCATACGCCACGGTCAAGGTTATAATCGCCGACTCGGGTTTAACGCAAAACCCTTCGTTATCTCTGATGCCTTTAATGACAACACCCAATAGCTCCCATTTATTAGATAGCAGTCCAAGACTTTAAATGACTAAAAAACTCTTTATCCAAACACACGGTTGTCAGATGAATGACTACGATTCCTCACGAATGGCTGATTTATTAGAAGATAGTCATCAGATGGAGTTAACTGACGACCCCAACGAAGCGGATGTTCTCCTGCTGAATACCTGTTCCATCAGAGAAAAGGCCCAAGAAAAGGTCTTTCATCAACTTGGGCGTTGGCGAAAACTGAAAGAGAAAAATCCTGATTTAGTGATTGGTGTTGGCGGGTGTGTCGCTAGTCAAGAAGGGGAAGCCATACTCAAGCGCGCACCACACGTTAATGTCATATTTGGCCCGCAAACCCTACACCGTGTGCCAACAATGATAAATGCCGCTGCAGTTCAAAAAATTCCAATGGTCGATGTCAGTTTTCCTGAGGTCGAGAAATTTGATAATTTACCAGAACCTAAAGTAGATGGAGCAAAGGCACACGTTTCTATCATGGAAGGTTGCAGCAAATATTGTACATTTTGTGTGGTCCCGTATACCCGCGGCGAAGAAATAAGCCGAACCTATGAGGATGTTTTATCCGAAATTCAGCATCTTGCCAGCCTTGGTGTACGAGAAATTTCGTTACTAGGACAAAATGTCAATGCTTACCGGGGTAATGACGCCCAAGGTGAGGTGGTGGATTTTGCTGAGTTAATTTTGGCAGTCAGCAAAATCCCAGGCGTTGACCGTATTCGATACACAACTTCCCATCCTATGGAATTTACTCAACGACTGATTGATGTGTATTCACAAGTCCCCGAGCTGGTCTCTCATCTACACCTTCCCGTACAAAGTGGTTCGAATACCATTTTATCGGCAATGAAACGTAATCACGGCATTGATGAGTACAAATCAATTATTCAACGTTTGCGTGCGGTGCGCCCTGACATGAGCATCTCTTCGGATTTTATTGTGGGTTTTCCTGGAGAAACCGAAGTCGAATTTAGAGAAACAATGGATCTGATTCAAGAAATAGGCTTCGACACTTCCTTTTCTTTCATTTATAGCCCAAGACCAGGCACTCCCGCCGCTGAATTAGTCGACGACACATCAGAGGCCATCAAGAAACAACGCCTAGCAATACTACAAGGTCGTATTAGCCAAAGAGCTGCGGAAATCAGTCAAAGCATGTCAGGCACAACTCAAACCATATTAGTGGATGGATATTCACGAAAAGACCCAGGTCAACTACAAGGCCGCACGGAAAATAATAGAGTCGTCAACTTCAGATGTGACAACGACGATTTGATTGGACAATTCGTGCGAGTCAAAATTAATGCGGCGCGACCTAATTCGCTTTTAGGCGAAATAATGGAAGTCCTTGGCTAGCTTTTAGTTATAAGGACTGAAGTAATATAAATCATAGGTTTAGCATCAGGTATAACAATTAAAATGAATGAAAAAGATATATTATCGGCCGGTTCTGGAACAAATCATTCTTATTGTTATCTTCCCCTTAACTGCATTTGTCGTTATTCTAAGACCATGTTTAACTGCCGCCAGAGCGGCTATAGCGGATCGATTTGAACGCAATTTTACAGACACACAACCTGACTCTAGAGCCATACGACACTCAGCGGCTAACGAACTTGTGCGGACAATGTGACGAACATTTACGTCAAATCGAGAAGCAACTTCACGTCCAAATCAACAATCGTGGCAACTTATTTCAACTTGTTGGGGAAACCCAATCCATCAATATCACTGCGCAATTGCTTGAGACACTTTACCAAGTGACCAACAATCGGCAGCTAATGACACCAGAAGCCATACATCTACACATTAGAGAATTAGGAATGGATCAATCCGCCTCTTCACCTGCAACAGATCAAAACCAAGCTCCAGATTCTATCCCCAATAGCGACCTTATCACCTCCAATAGCGAACCTATAAACAAGGAAACTATTGATAACAGTCAAGCCGATAATACTGGCAAGTTCCCACAACCCATTAAGACCCCTCGCGGTAATATTAAAGCCCGAGGCGAGAATCAACGAGAATACTTACTTAACATCCAGGCAAATGATATTAATTTCGGAATTGGACCCGCAGGTACAGGCAAAACCTACCTCGCAGTGGCCAGTGCAGTGGATTCTTTGGAACGAGATGAAACTCGACGAATTCTCCTCGTCAGACCCGCTGTGGAAGCAGGAGAAAAACTGGGCTTTTTACCCGGAGATCTATCGGAAAAGATCAACCCTTACTTACGCCCACTCTACGATGCACTCTATGAAATGCTTGGTTTTGAACGCGTAGGCAGACTGATAGAACGACATATCATCGAAGTAGCGCCACTCGCTTATATGAGAGGAAGAACTCTCAATAACTCCTTTATCATTTTAGACGAAAGCCAAAACACGACTCGAGAGCAAATGAAGATGTTCCTCACTCGCATCGGTTTTGGCTCCAAAGCCGTCATCACGGGTGACTACACACAAATAGACTTACCCAGAGGCACGCAGTCAGGCTTAAATCACGCGATGCAAGTACTTGATGGCGTTGACGGTATCGGTTTCACGCATTTCAATGCAAAAGATGTTGTACGCCACGTATTAGTCCAACGGATAGTTGAAGCCTACGATAGAGATGACAAAAAACAAGAAAAGCTAGCAACAAAAAAGTCGGATTCAGCGAACAGAAGAGTCCATCAAGAGTGATTTCATTCAATAGTCTGTTAAAACCCGGTTTTTCTGCATCGTGAAACAACACCTCATCGACATTCAGGTGGCCACGAAATGCAACACGATGCCAGCTCATAAAGACATTTACGATTGGCTAGACGCCGTACTGGTCAAACTTCAAGTTGAAGAAGGCACGGAACTATCCATTCGACTGGTTGATAGAGAAGAGAGCGCACAGTTAAACGAAACGTATCGACATAAAACCGGCCCCACTAATGTTCTTTCTTTTCCCTTTGAAGCCACTGACAACATCCCAATCCCACTACTGGGTGATATTGTTATCTGCGCCGCTATCGTTGAAGAAGAAGCAAGAGAACAAAACAAATTGATCAATCACCATTGGGCCCATATGGTTATTCACGGCACTCTTCACCTATTAGGCTACGACCATATACAATCATCTGATGCCGTCATTATGGAGAATCTTGAAATTACCATAATGGCTCACTTAGGGCTCAGAAATCCCTATGAAATCACAACTCAATCGAGCCAGATACCCGAAAGGAATCAGGCTCACCCGTTACAACCACCTAGTTGCAGCTCATTAAAACAGTAATAAGACAGGTATAAAAATACAAGCTCATGAACGAAGAACGACATAAAAGCGGTTCACCCAACAAATCACTTTTCGATAAATTATCGACACTGCTTTCCGGTGAACCCAAAAACAGGGATGAGTTACTTGATGTACTTAAAAGCGCCCAAGAAAGAGAACTTATTGATAATGAAGCGCTAGGTACAATACAAGGCGCTATCGTTATAGCGGAAATGCAAGCGCGCGAGATAATGATCCCTCGCACCCAAATGGTCGTTGTCAACATTACCGACACCGCAAAAGAATTTCTACCGGCCATTATCAAATCACAACACTCTCGCTTTCCCGTAGTCGGTGACAAACCGGATGAAATACTAGGGATTTTATTGGCCAAAGATTTACTCCCTCTTGCTGCAGAAAATAAACTAGACAAAGCGGATTTAAAAAACATCATACGCCCAGCCACCTTCGTGCCTGAAAGTAAGAGGCTCAATGTTCTACTTAATGATTTTCGCGCCAATCGCAATCATATGGCACTGGTCATCAATGAATATGGTGGTGTTGCCGGACTTGTCACGATTGAAGATGTATTAGAGCAAATCGTTGGCGAAATAGAAGATGAACACGACTCTGAGGACGACTATCTCATAAAGCGCTCTGCAACAAATCAATTTATTGTTAAAGCACTAACACCCATCGATGATTTTAATACTCACTTCAAAACAGACTTTAGTGAAGATGAATTCGATACCATTGGCGGCATTGTTATGAATCATTTCGGTCATCTACCGGAACGCGATGAGTCGGTTCGAATAGGAAGTTACTTATTCAAAGTGCTGAACGCCGACAACAGAACCATTCGTCTTCTCGAAGTTAGCCCCCAAAAACACGCACAATTGGAATTATAATAACGACTTCCATGACCTGACTTACGCCATGTAGACCTTAAACGATAACAGGCCCTATGCTAAAATGGCGCTGACATTCACATGACGACATCTAGGATTGTGCAGGAATGCAAGCAGCTATAATAATAAAACGTTTTTTTGCAAACCCTCTTATCTTGACCCGTAATAGCCTTGCATCTCCCGGCATCGCAGGACATTGCTTAGCTTGGTTTTTCGGCGCTCTCTTTCCCCTTGCTTTTGCACCTTTTGATTATACTTCGTTGGCATGGATTTCAGTCATTGGCTACGGTTATAGCCTCGATAATTTATCACCAAAACAAGCTGCAATTCGCTCCTGGTTCTATGGCTTTGGATTATACCTAGTCGGTGTATCCTGGGTATACGTGAGCATGCACGATTATGGCTACACACCCACTTGGCTAGCCATTCCGTTAATGGTTGCGCTCACCGCCAGCTTAGCTTTGTTTTTCATGCTCCAAGGTTATCTCTACCTTCGATTTAAGTTAAACAGTATTGTACTCATCGGCCTACCCGCAATATGGATTATCTTTGAATGGATTAAGACATGGTTGCTTTCGGGATTCCCCTGGTTATTTTTGGGAACTAGCCAAATTGACAATGCAATGGGAGGCTATATACCTGTTATCGGTGTATTTGGCACAGGATTCATCACTATCTTATGCTGTGCGTTTTGGGTGTATTGCTTACAACAACCCAAACCTGTATCAAACGAACTCAAGACTAAAGCGAAGGGCAAGCAGCCCCCCCCTTCCTTGCTCAACAAGCCCTTAGCCCTGGGGGCATTGGTGACTTCCATCACTATTGTTAGCATCGGCTTCGCACTCACAAAACATTCTTGGATTACTGTTCAACTAAATGGCCCAATTAACGTAAGCGTCATTCAAGGCAATATTCCCCAAGAGAGAAAGTGGCTGCCCGAAGAATTGGATATTACCAAACAACTTTTTAAAGACATGACTCTATTAGAGTGGGCAGATACGAGTAGCCCCGAGGCGTGGCATGCAGACCTGGTAGTTTGGCCGGAAGCCGCAATCCCACAGCTTTTTCAAGAAGCTAAACCCTATGTTGACGGGATGAATCGCTTAGCTTTGCGCAACAACAGCACTCTAATTACTGGCATGTTATTTTTAGAAATACAGCCTAAATCATTTCGCTATTTCAATGGCATATTCGCCATTGGTCAGGGAGAGGGTGTCTATTACAAACAAAAATTGGTGCCGTTTGGCGAATACATCCCATTTGATAAACTCATCCGCGGCATCATTCCTTTGTTGGATCTACCCATGTCGAGCATTAGCCCAGGAGAGGAAGACCAATCACCATTGAAAGTTAAAGATTACTTATTTGCACCCTTCATTTGCTACGAAATAGTTTATCCAGAATTTGTTCGGCACTATGCAAAGCAAGCCGACGTTCTCTTAACGATAAGCAATGATGCATGGTTTGGTAGTTCTCACGGACCCCATCAACATTTTCAGATAGCACGAACAAGAGCACTGGAAAATGGAAAATACCTAATTCGAGGAACCAACACCGGCATTACCGCAATCGTAGATCCCTATGGAAAAGTGATTGCTCGAGTTCCACAAGAAGAGACTACGACGCTAAGAGGCACTGTCTATCCCACAACAGGTCGAACGCCCTATAGTCAGTTAGGCACTACCATTCTTATCGACATTTGCTTTGTATTATTAGTCCTAGTTTGGGCCTTTGGAAGACACGCGAATAGGAATAGCTAGGAACCTACAGTCGTCACTTTTTTAAATTTTCTTAATTTAATAACTTTCTTATTTAACCGTTTTTATGCTTTCACCAAAATGTGTTTATGATTTTTGTTCCAAGCAATCATACCCCCAGACAGCTGTTTCACATTTTGGAATCCCTCTTCCTGTAAAGCTCTTACCGCAGGTATGCTTCGGTGTGCACTTAAACAAATAGTCACCACCGGTTTACTTTTATCGAAGGTTAAATTGGCAATCTCTGAGTTGAGCTGAGTAATAGGAATATTGAGAGACCCGGGAATATGACCGCTTTTCCATTCTAGGCGAGTACGGACATCCAGTATTTGAATGTCATTCTCACTACTATCCAAACCGGCAATCAGATCCACAACTGAGATTTCCGATACCTTGCCTAGGGGTATCCATTTGGATATCGTCTTTATTATGCTAACCATAATTTAATAACCTTCATTTAATAATCTTTCATATATAAGTGAGCTGCCAGAAACACTAGTTAGCCATCATCGACAATATATTTCGTCATGTTTCGCTTCGATAGAAATAAAAGCGATAAACAAATAACAAATGAATACCGATGGCTAGCCTGACTATTCAATGAGACACGGATCTCGATAATTTTAATTGCAGCAAGCTATATTTGGACATAGTATTTGACGAGGAAGCGCATCACAAGTGCCGTACTTCGAGTCGACCAACATAAGCACCAGTGATATACCAAATAATTAAAGCATCAACTTGTACAATGCTAGATTACTACAATTGCGGATCAATACAGTGCTAGCCCGGATCAATACGGTGCATGATAGTTACTATATCTACTTAATTTGAAGTCCACAGGATTTAAGACTAAAGGAGAAATAACAATGACACTAAAACTCAATGATGATGCACCCGACTTCAATGCAATTTTGACCGGAAACGAGCCCTTCAACTTCCATAAGGCACTCAATAGAAGCCCCATATGTCTCATTTTTCTACGCTATATTGGTTGCCCCATCTGTCGACAACGCTTAACTGAGCTGGAAGGCGAATTAAATCAATATATCAAGCAAGACGTACGCTTGATAGTGGTACTCGAAAGCCCCATGGATCGTGTCGAAGATTATTTTTTTAAAAAAGCATTCAATCTCCAAGCAATACCCGATCCAGACAGGAAATTATACGATTTATTCGATGTTGAAAAAGGCAAGATAGGAGCAATACTCCATCCTCAAGTTTTAAAATCCGCAGCAAAAGCGACAGTAAAAGGACACATGCACGGCGCACCGGGTGGAAGTGAGACGCAATTACCTGCTGCATTTGTTGCTACCAAAGACGCCAAGCTCGCTTATGTCAACTACGGCGAACATGCAGCAGATACTCCACCCACCGAAACCATTCTCGCTAATTCTCCCCCACTCTACGCACCCAAAAAGAAACGGAAACAATCGCCTGTATCTGCGTAACAAATTAAGCTCGTTCTACGCTATTTCAAGCCTGTTAAAAAATTCAGACATTGAGCGAGCAAGCACAACACATCAGAAACAAACATCTCTACGGTACTACCAATTTAAGATTACACCATGGATACACTTTCCCTAGACGAAAAGGCATTTTGTCTGAAGGCTCTAAAGTACTTTGCTGAAATTAGATAAATTGTAGACAGCCGAGTGCACTGTTAAGAAACGATGCGCTTGATTGCGCGATTTGAATTTGCGCACAACCCTTCCCTTAACTATTGTCACTAATGCGCTAGCTCTGCCCACAGTGTTCGTATTGTTGCTTGCTATGGGATTCAAATGGATCAATCGTATTGTGCAAAATGCGGAGGTGTATTACCAAAATTTCGCTCTATGCAGGCGAGATACAGTCAAGCCCGTACCACTACGCTCATTATCACGGACTTATTGGGGTCTGCTCCTTATATTTCACCCTAGCCCTTTACACTGCCATATTAAGTTACAGATATTGTCATATTACAACATCTGTAAAACGGAATAAAAAGCTAGTCTTTGTATAGGTTCACCGCTTTAAAAATCAATAAAAACAATAAATTACTAAACTAGACAATCCCAAAGTACGCTGCAAGTTATTAAAAAACAAAGACTAACTACTATTGACTACTCACTTTTAATCTAGTCAATCAGAATTCGAATGAAAAGAAATCGTTCTTATTTCTTCCTACCTTGTCTATGACTTACTACACACTATTTCATTGACTGATTAACATCACTCCCTATAATGGATTCTCGAAGATAGTTTGAATTACCTATTGATCATATTAACGATTCTTTATTTATAACGCCCTATTACATCAGGAGTATTGTTATGGCATTAGTGAACAGAAAAATCGGTTATGACGAAGTGGAAACAAGAGACATCAAGTTCAAAATGGATGCATCAAAAGTTAGCAAACATTGGTTTGCTAATGACCCATGGAATACTCATTTCATGAATGGCATTTTTGCCGCAGTACCAGACGGCGAACGTTGGGTTATGCAGTCCGTTAGAAAACAATTAGACAGCCTCACTGACCCCGCTATTCGCAAAGCCGGAATCGAATTTATTCATCAAGAAAGAATTCATGCTCGTGAACATGACATCATGAATAAAGCATGTATAGAACACGGCATCCCCTTAGACGTTATCGAGAATAACTTTAAGAAAGTTCGCGTATTTTTACAGAAGCATCTTAGCGATTCCGCACAGGGCGCTGTTGGCGCAGCATTCGAACACTTCACTGCCACTATCGCATCCGTTCTTATAGAACACCCTGAAGTATTTGAAGACACTAACCCTGAACTTCTTGGTATGCTTTATTGGCATTTCGTTGAAGAAACTGAGCATAAGTCAGTTAGCTTCGATGTATTCACCGACGCAACAGGAGCCGGCACTAAGTCGTACCTAATGCGGGTTTCAGCAATGGCTGCAGCTGGTGTTGTTGGGGGATTCGTATTTGTAGTACCTTTCGGCTATCTACTGTATAAAGACAAGCAGCTAACCAACTTTGCTTCTGCTAAACGTTTTTTCCGAACTCAATTTACCAACCCTGGTGTTCTAACTAAACTAGGTAAAATGTATTTTCCATTCTTCCGTCGCGATTTCCACCCTTGGGATGATGATAACAGAGCTGTTATACACGCTTGGAAAAAGGAATATAACAAGTCCGGCGATACCACTAAAGCTTTCCATGCTTTGTGTGATTGGTTAGCGGAAAACAAGGGTCTTGAATTGCCTAAACAGCAAGGATCTGTTCACGCTTTGGCGGTATAGTAACAAGCCTTAAGCAAGAACAAGTAGCAATTAAAAAAGCCCCAGGCATAAAAACCTAGGGCTTTTTTTGTGGACAATGCTTTTCTCTAAATTACTAACACTACCTCGCTACATATTAGGATAGTTCGGGCCGCCACCACCTTCTGGTACTACCCAGACTATATTCTGTGTGGGGTCTTTGATGTCACATGTTTTGCAATGAATACAATTTTGGGAATTGATCTGCAATTCCATCTTCTGCTTATCGACTTCAATTATTTCATAAACGCCAGCAGGACAATACCGTTGTGCAGGCTCGTCGAAAAGTTTGAGGTTATGAGTTATGGGGACATCGACATCCTTAAGCCTTAAATGACAAGGTTGATCTTCCCCGTGATGAGTATTTGAAAGGAATACCGATTCAAGCTTGCCAAAAGTAATCAAACCATCGGGCTTGGGATAGTCGATCTTTTTACTCTCAGCTGCAGGGCGTATAACTTCGTGATCAGAATATTTCTCGCGCAAGGTTAACGGTAATTTTCCGCCAAACAAATTCATATCAACAAATGCAATAGCACCGCCGACAATATCACCATACTTATGCATCGCTGGACCGAAATTTCGCTGAAATTGTAACTCATCATAAACCCAAGAGTTATTGAAAGCCGTTGTATATTCAGCGAGTTCCCTTCGCTTTTCATCTTTTCTCAGCGCCGCATCGATTGCCTCCGCCGCTAGCATCCCTGATTTCATCGCACTATGGCTGCCTTTTATTTTGGCATTTACCAAAGTTCCCGCATCACAACCTATCAATAACCCGCCGGGAAAAACCATCTTCGGCAATGATTGTAATCCTCCTTTCGCTATGGCTCTCGCGCCATAACTAATACGCTTCCCTCCCTCTAGGAAGCATCTTATTTTAGGATGCAACTTCCATCTTTGCATTTCATCGAATGGGCTACAGAATGGATTGCTATAGGACAAATCAGTTATGTATCCTAAGGCCACTTGATTGTTTTCGAGGTGGTAACAAAAACCCCCGCCACTAGCACCCACTTCAGAAATAGGCCAACCCGCTGTGTGAATCACTAAACCTTCCCGGTGCTGTGCTGGATTTATTTCCCAAACCTCTTTAATGCCAAGCGCATAATGCTGTGGATCTTTATCTGCATCTAACTCAAACTTCTGAATTAGCTCCTTACCCAAATGCCCACGACATCCTTCACAAAACACTGTGTAACTAGCTCGTAATTCCATTCCAGGCAGATAGGATTCTTTTTTTCCTCCTTTTTTATTTAACCCGGAATCTCCAGTTATAACACCAGCAACAACCCCCTCTTCATCATAAATAATTTCCGATGCAGCAAAACCAGGGTATATCTCTACCCCTAGAGCTTCGGCTTGCTCTGACAGCCAACGACATACATTACCCAAACTCACTATATAGTTGCCGTCATTTCTCAAACCTATAGGTTCTAGCATCTTTGGAAATTTAAAAGCGCTTTTCTCATTCGTGAAATAATAAACCTCATCCTCCACTACAGGTACCTTGAGTGGTGCCCCTAACTCTTTCCAGTTGGGAAACAGCTCCTCCATTGTAGTAGGTTGCATCACCGCACCGGAGATTATATGGGCACCCACCTCCGATCCTTTTTCCAATACACACACAGATACGTCGGGATTTAGTTGGCGAAGTTTCACCGCCGTTGCTAGTCCAGAAGGGCCCGCCCCTACAATCACTACATCGAATTCTAGAGTTTCTCTCATCACAACATCATCTCCATTGAATAATTTTATAAATAATTATTTTCTAGAACAGGATTAGAGTAGGTGAATTGAATTGTGGATACCTCACCCCTGGAGGTGAAATAGGGGTGATTTACGGGTGTGAATGGGTGGAGGGAGTTAGGAGCTAAGAGTCCTTACAAGGGCTTTGTTGATTCATTTTCAGGAGTGCTTCGGTTCTATTTTCCACTCCCATTTTTCCATAGAGATTTCGGATATGCACTTTAAGCGTATTGACAGAAATATTAAGTTCAGATGCGATTACTTTATTAGGCATACCTTGAGATACCAATTGCTTCACCTGAGCTTCACGCCGAGTCAATGGTTCTTGATGTGGCGATTCTTGATTCAATACTGCAGATGGAATTGATCGTGATTCTGAATTGCGGGGTTCTCTCATGTTTACTGCAATTGAGAGATCATTCTTAGTTGCCTTCATCTTCGCTTTATATAGGGTATTAATTTCGATAGAAGATAATTGTGACAAGAACCTAACAGGTATCGATTCAATCCATTCCGTTAAGCTAACTTCGCCTTCGCCCCCGCCCCCTTTTTTATCTTCAGAAACTTGGTCTAACAATGTCACAACTGCCATCCAGTTTTGTAAAACAATAAATTGTTCCAACGCCTCTTCTAGATAACCCGCCGTCTCAAACCACTCTGCCGACTGAAGATAATATTCACCCCTACTTTTTTCGGATAAAAGTAAAAACCGGGACATTAAGAAATGCCGAAATAGATCGTGATAACGAAACCAGGTTCGATGATTGTCAAGAGGCACCAAAAACAAATTCATTTGATCCAGCAACGCGATAAGCTTAAGGCTATCCGGCTTATCAAGTATTTTATTACATAAGCCCGCACAAAATTTTGGAACACATGAGGAGATCATCAAAAACAATTGCACTTCCTCCGTTTGTAACGCAAACACTTCTTCAAACAAATAGTCAGATATATGGCGGTCGAGATGCTCCCTGATAATAGGTCCGGCATCCGGTTTTTTAAGGGATAAAGCAGCCAATTGTAACCCTACAATCCAACCTTCCGTGTTTTCACATAACCTAACAACATCAACATCAGACAACGCCAGCGACATGGTTTCATTGAGGAATAGACGTCCTTCATTTTGATTAAACGTCAGATCTGAAACACTCAACTCCCGCAACTGATTGTTTGCCCGCCTCTTTGCCAGCGCTAATGCAGGCTCTGCGCGTGCAATCAAAACAAGACGAATACTCGGAGGAATATGATCTAAAAAAAGATTCATCAGATCCAAGACAAGAGGACGTTCAATACAGTGGAAATCATCTAGTACCAATGTAAGCGGCTCTCTCGAATTATTGAGAGTAGACAAATCATCTAAGTCATTGAGTAAGGAAAATACCGCCGACTCTAATAATTCATCATCAGACTCTCGGAGAATATTGAGCGCCTCTCCGCCAACATCGGGCTGAATATTATGAATAGCAGTAACAAAATGTTCCCAGAATACAATCGAAACCCTCTGAAGCCGATCTAGGCTCAACCAAGCAAAGGTATGAGGATTCGCATGCAACCATTGACTCACCAGAGTTGTTTTCCCGTAACCAGCAGGAGCCGACACCAGGATTAATTCCCCACCAGCAGATACCTTCAGCTTCTCCACTAAAGACTCGCGCAACACGGAGCGTTTACGCAACGGAGGAATGTAAAAGCGAGTTTTTAAAAGCATGAATTAATGTCGCACGGGCCTCTTACTCAATTTTCTCTGTAACGTTCGCCGATGCATTCCCAGGGCTCTTGCAGCCGCGGAAATATTGCCATCACAATCCGTTAACACCTTTTGCAAATGCTCCCACTCCAAGCGCTGTACTGAAATAGGCCGGGACGCCAATTCGACACTGCAATCGCCAGAACCTCGATTTAATGCAGCCACAATTTCATCTGCATCCGTGGGCTTAGTCAGGTAATGCACTGCGCCCAACTTAATAGACTCTACGGCTGTCGCAATACTCGCATAGCCCGTCAACATCACAATACGCGTATTTTCATCCAACGCCTTTAATTGTTGCACTAAGGCCAGCCCAGACTCCTGACCGATACGTAAATCGACAATGGCATATTCCGGCTCGCGACTAATCGCCAACGCAATTGCATCCGTTAAATTCTCTGCAATACTCACCTGGAACCCCCGCTTTTCTAGCGATCCCCCCAATACTTTACAAAAAGTCGGATCATCATCTACCAATAATAATCTTGGCTCTTCATTGTTGGTCGTCTTTTCAATGGTCATATTTTCATATTGTCATGTTTAAATATTGTCGAATGCCAAGTGTTGCTTGTCATTGCGAGGCACCTGAAGTCAAGCTAAGGAGGGGTAAAATAATTCGCGTGCAAACGCCGCCCTCTTCGCGGTTGAAAAGAGTAATACTACCACCAAGACGCTCAACCGAAGCATGCGCTAAAAAAAGCCCTAATCCTAACCCTTGCTTCTTCGATGTAAAAAGTCTCTTACCAGCGGATTCAGAAGCTACCGCACTCAGCCCCGGACCTCTGTCAGTCACTTCAATCACTAACTCAACCGCATCCCAGCTCGCCTTCAACTCAATAAAATCAGGCGAAGCATCCGCAGCATTATCTAAAATGTTAGTGAGGGCTTGGCTTAATACATTTTCTGCCAAAATGAGCGGCGAAGGGCGCTCTCCGTGAAAGCCACATTTCAAATTAGCCGCAGTACGTCGTGTACGCCATTGCGCAATAAGTTGTTCGAGATAACGATCCACCGCAACGGGCTCTCCAGAGACTGATTGCGCCTCACCTGCAGAGGCTGAGATAATAGATAGCGCTTCCTTACATCGTTTTATCTGACTACGAATAATTTCGAGTTTCTCATGCAAGTCGCTCTCGGGTTCATTCCCGTTCTCGGCAGGGTACTCCTGCAATAAGTCACCTGTCACGATTGCCATGGTTCCTAAAGGAGTCCCAAGCTCATGTGCCGCCCCTGCGGCGAGCGTGCCCAGAGCAACCAAACGTTCATCACGCAAAGCCTGCTCCCGAGCTTGTGCCAAATTACGATCTCGATCTCGTAGAGAGTTCGCCATTCCAGCCACAAAGTAAGCCACTAATCCAGCACTAAGCATAAACCCAAACCACATACCAAAAACATGTAATTCGAATCCTCCGCCATGGGAATTTCCACCCAAATGCAGAGGCGTGTAATACACCATCAGCAATGAATAACAGACCGTGGTCAAACCCGCCACAGCCCAAGTATACCCATTAGACAGAACCGTAGCCGCTATCATCAAAGGCAGAAGATAAAACCAAGCGAAGGGATTAGTGGCTCCACCGGCAAAATACAACACACCCGTTAACCCGAGAACATCTATCACAATTTGGAGAAAAAACTCCCAGCTCTGAATCGGGTGAGACCAACGCACACGCCACCACGTTAACAAATTCCACATCACCAGCATCGAAAACACGAGAGACAAAGGCAAAATAGGGAGTGGAATTTCAAGCCAAATTGCGGCGACACCGATAGCCAACACTTGCCCAGCGATACTGATAATCCGTAATACAAACAGATGGTGCAAATTCAGAGTTGTAGACGATTTGGGGTCTTTTCTTGCGGTCAAAAACATGAGACTAGGGGCAACTCCGAAAAACATTATCGCGAAAAGTGCTTATAGTATAAGGCATGAGGTGATAGACCTGCATCAAAGATGATACTGGTTTAACACCTACGGTTATTGAGAACAGTAAACTTTATTGATGAAGGGAGTTCTTGCTATTAAGAGAATATGACTTATGAAGGATACTTCAGCTTCACCTTCGACCAACCGCCCTTTCGCCAAGTTTTGAAAGCAGTGAAGGCCAAAACCATAAGGATTTGGGTGGCAACCCACCAAACAAGAAAGATGAAAAACAACAGCGTACTTTCAACCAAATTCACTGTCAGAGCTTCTAGAGCAGGGCTATTTTTAAACTCTGGCTCCTCCTCACCAGAAGGCTCCGATGCGGTAAGATAATTGGCGGGGGACAACAACGCACTTATATTAACGAAATTAAAACTACCGAAAGAATTGGAACTTGCTTGATCTTCAGCAATATGAGTCTGACCCTCAATAAGAGCAGTATCGTCTTCTCCGATAATGGCCTTACCCAATTCGGTTAGCTCATCAACATCAGCCAATTCACTGACAACAGCGGATTCACTGACATCATTTGACTCACTGATGTCACCCCCAACACCAAAAATAATCACCAAAACTGCCATCGCAATTGTGACCAACAGGCTGCCTACAAGCGGATTCACAATCAACACTCCGAATTTCACCTAAAAACGATTCGCAAGCCCTTAGCCTACCCACATTAAGAACACTTCAAACACACCTTGCTCGAAGTGATTAAACCTAAGCCAAACCACTACGCTAGTCAATAGATGTTCATATGCAAATCACATCACTAATAGCTCAACAGCTCACCCAACCACATGAAATATAAAGTAATTTAAAAAGGCATTCAACACCGACTTAATAGCCTGTTGGCATTCAATTAAACTCCGGATCTTGTTATTATTTTCAGAATACGGACTGAGCCCCTAATGCTATCAGCCCTTGGTCCTCACCCAACAATCACAAAAAGGCCCTTTACCGTGAGCAACAAAACTGAACGAGACATTGAAAAAACTTATACCACATCTGAATTTGTAGCCAAATTAAGACGCCTAGCCGACTCTCTAGAAAAAGATGAGAAGTTTGAAATCCAAATCGCAGGTGAAAGAATCTATGTGCCGGTAAGAGCATCCTTTAATATTGAACACGAAAGAGAAGGATCAGAAGAAGAAATTGAGTTTCAAATAAAATGGTCTAATTCATAGCCATAAACCAGATCATAATCACAGCCAAGGTCATGACTACGACCGTCACAGTTAGAACCAACATCGTTGTAAAGGGCTAAATCTCAAACACCCAAAAGGAGCATCATTGTGTCAGACTGGAAGATTGGCAACGTTAGCATTACAAAAATTGTAGAGGAAGATACCCCGGTACCCGGTAAATTCATGCTACCGGACGCCACAGCAGAAAAGGTAAAAGAAATCCCTTGGCTCTCACCGAACTTTATTACCCCCGAGGGCTGGTTGAAGATGAGTATCCATGCCCTGATTATCGAATCCCACGGGAAAAAAATAATGGTGGATACCTGCTTGGGCAATGATAAAGAGCGAAAGCTCAGAGCCTGGTCTCATCGTGACGGCCCTTTTCTAGATGATATCGCAGCGGCAGGTCATCCTCGTGAGAGTATCGACTACATCATTTGCACCCATCTCCATGTAGATCACGTTGGCTGGAATACCATGCTAGTTGATGGTAAATGGGTACCTACCTTTCCCAATGCACGCTACCTCTTTGGACGAAAAGAATGGGAAGCTTGGCAAAAGGAAGGAGATTCCGATCATTACGGTCCCGTGCTAGAAGATTCAGTCCAACCGATTATCGATGCAGGACTCGCGGATCTCGTTGAGTGGGACCATAAGGTCAATGATGAGGTCTGGTTAGAGCCCACGCCAGGGCATACACCGGGACATGTCAGCGTTCGAATTTCGTCGGGTGGAGAGGATGCAGTTATCACTGGCGATATGACGCATCACCCCTGCCAATTAGCCCGCCCGGAATGGTCCTGTAGCGCCGATTTTGATGCCCCACGCGCTATTCAGACACGCCTTGATTTCTATGACAAGTACGCCGAAACCTCTATGCTAGTGATTGGCACACATTTTTCGCCACCCACTGCGGGTCATATTGTAAATGATGGCGATAGTTACAAACTGAAGTGTTAACGCTTTTTATTTTGTCGCGTCAGTTAAGGCTCCAGAAAGTCGGGACCCTGACAATTAAAGCCCGCAGACTTGAGAGATTTCAAATTTAAACAAGAAATCTCTCAATTATTTTCCAACCCTAAACACATCGACCTATCTCGCCCCACTGCCCAATCTCCCCTCTCTGAAACCCATACCAAATCCGCCCCAATACCTCGCTAATGACGGATGCACTCATCTGAAAATTATCAATCTTAGGAATATAAGATCGAATAGAAAGAGGGCTATATAAATAGCCACGAAAATCTGTCGGTGCAGGGACCACATTAAACCCAAGACTACTAAACACCTCTACGGAACGGCGCATGTGAAAAGATTGAGTCACCAACACGATATTATTGATACCCTCCGCAGCCAAAATCTGTTTCGATAGAGTGCCATTTTCATAAGTGTTACGACTCTTGGATTCCACCCACTTTGGCGGCATTTGAAACTCATCTCGCAGGGACACCGCCATCAAATCCCCGATAGAGGGGCTAGCCTCATCGCTAGAATAGCCAACGCCACCCGTGACTAAAATGGGAAGATCCAACTCTTTGGCTAACCTTGCCCCATATCGAACTCGAATCAACGACGACACACCACTAGTCTGTCCCCCATACTCCGGTGCATACTCCTTAACGCCACCTCCGAGCACCACAATGGCCTCGCAACGCGCCGCATCTGACCTCACCAAGGGATCGTATTGATCCCCCAAATAAGAAACACCACCAGCAAACAATCCAGTAGACATAACATAAATGCTTAATAGCGATATCGCTATTAAGCTCCGACCTGTGCGCGGATAGCGGGCCAATATCAACAAACCCGCCAAGCCTAGAAAAAGGTTCAAAAAGGGTGGTAATACCACCAGCTTTACGATTGATCTCAACGTCAACACTTGTCATCAACTCCGTGCAATGGATATAAAATCGATAAATGGCATAAAACCCCCTGCCAAACCACAAAGGATCAAGATTATTAGTCAAGCAGTGCTACCTAAGATAGACTAAACGTTTTGCCCCAGTCTTGTAGCGACTATAATAACGAACAATCACGAGTAGCCCACACTCCTTTAAATTCATCGACATCGAATCAGAAAATAATGGAAGAACAGTACCAACCTAATCAAATCGAAGTAACCATTCAAAACAAATGGCAAGAGTCTAAGTGCTTCAAAGTCACTGAAGACACGAGTAAAGAGAAGTTTTATTGCCTTTCGATGTTCCCCTACCCCAGTGGTCGGCTGCACATGGGTCATGTGCGCAATTACACCATTGGTGACGTCATTAGCCGCTTTCAACGATTGCAGGGCAAAAATGTACTGCAGCCTATGGGCTGGGATGCGTTTGGCCTCCCCGCCGAAAATGCGGCAATCAAGAATGAAGTTCCCCCAGCAAACTGGACCAATGAAAATATAGATTACATGCGTAATCAGCTTATTCGATTAGGTTTCGGCTATGACTGGGATCGAGAGCTTGCCACCTGTCATCCCGAATATTATCGCTGGGAACAATGGTTTTTCTTAAAGCTCTATGAAAAAGGCATGGTCTATAAGAAAAGTGCTGAAGTGAATTGGGATCCCATTGACCAAACGGTACTGGCCAATGAACAAGTCATCGATGGACGAGGCTGGCGATCCGGCGCATTAGTAGAACGTCGCAAAATCCCACAGTGGTTTTTGAAGATTACTGACTATGCCGAGGAACTACTGAAAGATCTTGATCAATTAGAAGAATGGCCTGAACAGGTCAAAACCATGCAGCGCAATTGGATAGGCCGCTCTGAAGGCATCGAACTTTCCTTTGCTGTTAAAAGCCAACCAGATCTACTTCCTGTCTTTACCACCCGCCCAGATACATTGATGGGCGTGACTTACCTCGCTGTTGCCGCACAACATCCTTTGGCACAGCAAGCGACAAAAATGGGCGGAGTAGCAGGCGGAGAAATTCAAGCCTTTATCGACGAATGCAGTCACACGAAAGTGGCTGAAGCCGAGCTGGCTACGATGGAGAAGAAAGGAATTGATACCGGTTATAAAGCCATCCACCCCATTACTGGTGAAGAGGTCCCAATTTGGATCGCCAACTTTGTTCTAATGACCTATGGATCAGGCGCCGTAATGAGCGTACCCGGTCATGATCAAAGAGATTGGGAGTTTGCGAAGAAATACGGGCTTCCTATACAACAGGTAATCGCACCCTACGACAATTCCAAAGTGAAAGCCGACATCGAAAATGAAGCCTTCGTGGAAAAAGGGCAATTGATAAACTCAGGTGAATTTACCGGCTTATCTTTTCAAGACGCATTTGATGCCATCTCCCAGCACCTAGAGTACAGCAAACAAGGTCGCCGACAAGTCAACTTCCGCCTTCGAGATTGGGGCGTTTCTCGACAGCGCTATTGGGGATCTCCCATCCCAATGATCAATTGCGATCAATGCGGATCGATTCCTGTACCTTACGATCAATTACCCGTAACACTACCTACCGACATTCAATTTGATGCCAGTGGTGGCTCTCCTTTGAAGAAAATGCCGTCCTTCTATGAAACAAGCTGTCCAAAATGCGGTAAAGACGCGCAGCGCGAAACTGACACATTCGACACTTTTATGGAGTCCTCCTGGTACTACGCACGCTTCGCTTCTCGTCATTTTAGCGACGGCATGGTGGATGAGGCTGAAAATTATTGGGGGCCGGTGGACCATTATATTGGCGGCATCGAACACGCTATATTACACCTATTATACTCTCGCTTTTATTACAAACTGATGCGGGATGAAGGGTTAGTCAGCCACGACGAGCCTTTTAAACGCTTGCTTTGCCAAGGCATGGTCGTCGCTGAAACGTATTACAGGGAAGGCAGCAATGGCCAAAAAGAGTATTTTGCTCCTACTGATGTGAATGTAGAGAGAAATGAAAAAGGCAAAATCATCGGTGCCACTAGCATTGCCGACGGACAACGTGTGGAAGTCGGTAACATTGAAAAAATGTCAAAGTCGAAAAGTAACGGTGTTGACCCACAGACATTGATAGACCGTTACGGCGCAGACACCGTACGCTTATTCACTATGTTTGCCGCCCCACCCGATCAATCGCTCGAATGGAGTGATAGTGGTGTAGAAGGCTCGCACCGGTTTCTAAAACGTTTGTGGAAACTGATTTATACTTTCGTTCAGGAAGACAATGCTCAAGAAAAGAAAGCCCAAGAAGACAAGACCCAAAACGAAAAACAGAGCAGTAAAAAAACGGGCAAAATCAATTCAGAAAAATTAACCGACAGCCAAAAAGACTTACGTCGTAAGACCCACGAAACTCTGCAAAAGGTCACTAACGATTACAGTAAACGTTATACCTTTAACACTGCAATCGCCGCTGTCATGGAATTGAGTAATGCCGTTCGTGATTTTGAGGACTACAGCGAACAAGGGCGCCAAGTCATTAGAGAAGCCCTGGAGTTTTCAGTTCTCATGCTGTCGCCCATTGCCCCTCATATGACGGAGATGTTGTGGCAAGCCTTAGGTGAAAATCATGGAACCTCTCGACAAAACATCCATGAAGAGAGCTGGCCTACGTTAGATGAAAGCGCATTGACTCGCAGTAGCATGCAAATCGTTATCCAAGTTAACGGTAAACTGCGATCTAAAATAAACGTTGCTGCAAATGAGGATAAAAAAGTCATCGAAGCAGCGGCACTAGCCGATGAAACCATTCAACGCTTTATTGGGGATAAAAGCGTAAAGAAGGTAATCGTTGTACCTGGCAAACTCGTCAATATAGTCATCGCTAAGTAATAGGCCTTCCATATGATAAAAGGCATGATAGATGACGTGGCCAGTAAAATTGTAACCTCGACAAAAAAGCTCAGCATAATGTTACTCGCTCTGATGGTCATCAGCTGCGGGTTTCACCTGCGCGGTTCGCTAGAAATTCCCAGCGAGCTGCAACGAATCCAGCTTCGCAGTCAGGTTCCTTCGCACTGGACAAGAAACATAAAAGCCACCTTAACCAATGCAGGTGTAGAATTTAACAAAACCGCCAATATCATTCTCAACCTTGAAGAAGCGCAAGAAACTCGTCAGATCGCCAGCTACAATGACAACGCTAAAGCGGCGGAATACCAACTGATGAGCGAACTGACATTTTCAGTCGAAGATAAACAAGGCACACTCCTCATACCTAAACGTGTTTTAGTGAGTGAACGAATTTATCAGTATGATGAAAACCTCCTAGCGGGCAAGTCAGAAGAAGAGGCTTTGCTAAAACAAGAAATGCAACGTGACTTAATCCGCCAGCTGGTACAACAATTTAGGCTTGCTATTGAACCTGATACTGATGAACCTGATAATGATAAACCTGAGACTGATGAACCTGAGAATAACGGTTCCGAAAACAACGAAACTGACTTGATGGTTAAGCCATGAAATTACGTCCCGATCAACTCGATGGCCATACCCAAAAAAACCTATTGCCCGTTTATATCATCAGTGGTGATGTGCCTCTAATTCAACAAGAGGTCTGCGACAAACTCCGAGCAGCAGCCAAGAAGCAAGACTATACAGAAAGAGAAATATTTTCGGTCGAAAAAGGTTTTGACTGGAACAACCTTACCCAGAGTGCATCGAACATTTCATTGTTCGGTGATCGAAAAATAATTGAACTCCGTATGCCCACCGGCAAACCCGGTGATGCAGGCAGTAAAGCATTACAAGCCTATTTATCCCAGCCATCCCCAGACAATCTACTACTGATTATCACAGGCAAAATAGACGCTGCAACACAACGCGGAAAATGGTTTAAGTCCATAGACAAAGTGGGTGCCTTTATTCCAATCTGGCCTGTGGATGTGAAACAGCTGCCCCAGTGGATTAATCAACGCATGCGCGGCATAGGTCTGGAGCCAGACCGTTTAGCCGTTCAAGTACTCGCAGAACGAGTGGAAGGCAATTTACTGGCTGCCAGCCAAGAAATTGAAAAGTTACATACCCTCAAAGGTAGCGGGCCGATTACTGCAGAAGACATACAACAAAGTGTTGCCGACAGCGCCCGTTACAATGTATTTGGGCTAGTAGATGCAGCACTGGAAGGTAACGCCCCCCGTAGCCTCAGAATGTTGGCTGGACTAAAAGAAGAAGGTACTGATGCCACTGTTGTCCTTTGGGCCTTAGCCCGAGAACTGAGAACGCTCTACGCGATGACACTACAAAAAGAAAAAGGCATCGCCATCGGCAAAGTTTTACAGGAATACAGAATTTGGCAAAACCGTAAGAAGCCGGTGGAAGCCTGTTTACAGCGTAACAACAGCCAGCTATTAGGCCAGCTTATTCAAAAGGCCACCGAGGTAGATCACAGCATTAAAGGATTAAAGAAAACTTCACCCTGGGACGGTCTACGAGATATTGCCCTTGGGTTATCGGGAATACAAGTTCTACCTTAGCCTCTCGCCCTTTTAAGGGATATGAGCATAGCCTGACAAGCCATCGTCTTTTTCCCGTCCTGGCAGCTGAAAACAATTCCAATTCTCTAACAAATCCTTAAACACCAACGCTTTTTTGATGTCACTGTGACGGAACAAGCATCGCATCGTATGCGCAGTTTGATCAAACACCAGTAAATCTAATTTAATGTCAGGGTGCGCTAAGGAAATAGTCACATCACGAGCATGTTGCACCAGATGAAACACACTTTTATCAAACTCAATCAAACAACCGAAGAAATTGATATTACGCAATTTCACTTCGATGTCGTGCAGTGATTCCTCAGGATTCACATCACTAGTGACAGTATCACTATGCAAAAATGCTCTCGTGTTAACTGGCACGTAACGCGGTTCACCGCGACGCTCTAGATTAATGTAAGTACCCGGAGAATACGCTTTAATGCCCTGTAAACCATCGAAAGACTCTTCATTAAAAAACGCGGCAAACAGCGCTATCGTCTCAACCATCCGTTCAAACTGCGGCAAGTGATCCGCATTTTCAATCATAGCAAATGTAGCGTTAGCACACTGATCAGCAAACTGGGCATGTTCGTAAGGCAAAGTAAACGTATCAAACTCACCAGTACAAACTAGCGTTTCACATTCAGGGAAACCCGGCAAATTTTCGACTTCCAAAAGGCGCTTAGCATTTAAGTGATAGCGTTCCTTTTCATTGTCCGAAGCGCTATTCAACTGTCGCTGAAACAAATTACGCGCCGTTTCACTGACACCAGTTTCATCCAGTCGATTGTGATTAATTAAGTGGAGAATGACCGCCGAGCCAAACTCTTCTAACCGATCCCTATTCAATACATCTAGCGATTCTGACAATAACATTCGCCAGGATTTGCGCGGCTTTTCTGTTATACCGGTGACAATCAATTTTTCACATTCCAAAGGATATTGAAAAGCAAAGGTAGCGACAATTGCAGCACCCAAGGACATACCCAACGGCGACACCTTCTCCAGCTCGTGATCATTCACAAACCGGTGTAGCACCATTGCCATATCCTCCATACTGAGATCTTCAGCAAGCTGATCGTTGTTACCCAACGAAGGAAGATCCACTAAGATGACTGGCGAAACTTCCAAAAACTTTTCAACGAAGAATTTAAAAGCACTAAAATTTTGAAAGGCTCCTCCCACAATCAAGATAGGAACCTTGTTTTGTACCGATTCATTGGAAAAAGCGAGATAATCTACACGCCATTTTTCATCGATCCAATGCTGCACGGGATCTGTATTTAATGCCCTACGGGTGTACTTCTTAAACACCAAACTCATAACAACCGCTCCTAAATCACACGCAAACTCTTATTAAAATCAATCTATTATTTTAATCAACGGCTAACCAGTTATCGTTTGGTAACCTCAGAAATTACTCTATAAAGAATTTCTACCCTTCGTATTTTTTATTTTTGGTATCAATGGTTACCCTCTTCGCATCAAGACAAAACGACTTAACGTAATTGTAGACGGTGCAATTATAACCAGCGGTTACTGCCACTGTTCAAATCGGCAGACTACGCGTAATTAACCCGTTTAATATTTAGGTCATTCATTTTATTACACTTTTTTTTAAGATCTTTTTGCTCTAAGCAATACCATTTTTGACATCTCTATTCATAAGTCCCAATTCAACCAGATTCACAAGCTCAAATTCAGCTAGCAAAATAGGTCAACTTAATCATCAATCAGAGGTATAATCTGAAAATTACAACTGATTAATAATGGTCTCCCATCAAGGTCTTACAAACACACTATGGACGTTAAACAATACATGACTCGCTTGGGCCAACAAGCGAGAAGCGCGTCTCGTCTGATAGCTAAAGCAGACACAGGCAAAAAAAATGCAGCTCTTGAGGCGATGGCAGCCAAATTAGACAATAGCCGCCACACACTGCTGGAAGCGAATGCGCTGGACTTGGAGAACGGTCGCAATAACGGCCTAGAATCCGCTTTACTCGATCGTCTTGAATTAAACGCCAAAGGCATCGATACAATGATAGAGGGATTGCATCAAGTCGCCGCGCTCGCCGACCCCGTGGGTGAAGTCACCAATCTACGCTACCGACCTTCCGGCATTCAGGTAGGACAAATGCGAGTCCCGCTTGGCGTCATTGGCATCATTTATGAGTCTCGCCCAAATGTGACAGTGGAAGCAGCAAGCTTGTGTTTAAAATCAGGAAACGCCACCATTCTTCGTGGCGGTTCTGAAGCCATTCACTCCAATCAAGCCATCTCAACTTGCATTGAAGCAGGGCTAGAATCAGCTGGGTTGCCAAAAAGCGTCGTTCAAGTGGTAGAGACCACTGACCGAATCGCTGTGGGTGAACTCATCGCTATGCCTGAATATGTTGACGTCATTGTACCTAGGGGCGGCAAAGGTCTCATTGCACGAATAAGCCAAGATGCGAAGGTCCCAGTAATAAAACACTTGGATGGTGTTTGCCATGTCTACATTGATACGACTGCGGATTATCACAAAGCGATCGATGTTGCTGTCAATGCTAAAACACAGCGTTATGGCACTTGCAACACAATGGAAACCCTACTGGTAGCCGAAGGAATCGCAAACAAAATACTACCTGATTTAGCTGAAAAGTTCGGTGAAAAGAAAGTGGAATTAAGAGGCTGCTCGAAAACAAAATCGATCATAGATGTCCTACCAGCCACCGACAACGATTGGCTAGAAGAGTACCTTGCCCCTGTATTGGCCATAAAAGTTGTCGCAGGAATTAACGAGGCTATTGCTCATATCAATCAATATGGATCGGGGCATACCGATACTATCATGACTGAAAACCTTGAATTGACTCGACAATTTATGCGGGAGGTAGACTCCAGCTCAGTTATGGTGAATACCTCCACTCGATTTGCCGATGGCTTTGAATATGGCTTAGGTGCAGAAATAGGAATATCAACAGACAAACTACATGCACGCGGCCCCGTAGGCCTAGAGGGATTAACGAGTCAAAAGTACGTTGTCTACGGCGACGGACACACCCGAAGATAACGAGCGAGGAAAGAAAATTGCTCAAAAAAATCGGTATCTTCGGCGGCACTTTCGATCCAATTCATAATGGTCATCTGGGTATAGCCCGTGATTTAACGGATCATTTACAATTGGATCGCGTGCACCTGGTACCTTGTCACAACCCACCCCATCGACCTTCACCAAAAGTGACGAGTCAGCAGCGGTTTGCCATGGTGGAAGGTGCCATCGCCAATACATCTGGCTTTGTCGCTGACAGACGAGAACTCATCAATTCATCTTCATCATACAGTATCGATACCATTGAGAGCTTCCGGCGTGAATACGGAAATGACACCGCTCTCTATTTTTTTATGGGTATGGATTCACTCATTAGTTTTTCTAGCTGGTACCGCTGGCAAGATTTTTTAGACTTATGCCATATCGTAATTGCAGCGCGGCCCGGATCATCGCCCCCCCCAAAAGACAGCGTAATAGGGAAATACTATCAACTGCATCAAACTGATAATACTGCGGTTTTATCGACATCATCTTTAACGTCTTCACTCCTAACAAGCAAAACACACGGATATATGACAATTCTGCCCACAACACCGCTCAACATTACCGCTAGTGATATTCGATCCCAAATCGCTGCTGGAATAAAACCAAGAAATAAGATAACGGAACCCGTGTGGTCTTATATTAAAGAATATGGGCTTTACAACTATACTGAACAAACTACCGCTCAATAATTCTGAGCGAAAGTTGATTACATTTAATCAAGCAACCAGAGATAAACATCACCATGACAAACACCCCACTCCCCCCTAGTAGCGAGAAGCTCACTCATCTCGTAGTTGAAGCCTTAGAAGATCTGAAAGCCGTCAATATATCGGTAATCAACGTATGCAATATAAGCTCAGTTGCAGATGCAATGATTGTTGCTAGCGGAACATCAAATCGACATGTCAAATCCTTAGCCGACAACGTGAAGGAAAAAGTCAAAGCCACGGGTATGCAACCCCTCGGAGTGGAAGGTCAAGAGACCGGCGAATGGATATTAGTGGATCTGGGCGACGTGATTGTTCACGTAATGCAGCCAGCAACGCGAGAGTTTTATGATCTTGAGCGCCTATGGACCGCTCGCCCTAACGATCAAGAAGACACAAAATCTTAAACACAGACTATTCAAAAAATGCCCTCTAACGACTCGAACATTGTCGTGCCTGTGTTGAACACCCACATGAAAAAACACTCACGTATAAAAACGAGATCAATCCGTGCAGATTAAACTCATAGCCGTTGGGCAAAAAATGCCGTCATGGGTAAATGAGGGCTACCATGAATACGCGAAACGATTGCCTCATGAGATGAAACTTAATCTCATTGAAATTCCAGCCGGCAAGCGAGGTAAAAACACAGACATTGAACGTATCATACAGAAGGAAGGTGAACTGAGTCTGGCCGCATCAAAACCGCAAGATTGGGCTATCGCCCTCGACATAAAAGGAAAAAGGTTTACCACCGAAACCTATGCCAAGCGTCTACAGCATCATCAAAAAGAAGGACATAATTTAGCAATTTTCATCGGCGGACCAGAAGGACTTGCACCCGCCTGTTTAGATCGCGCTAACGAAAACTGGTCACTGTCGGATTTCACATTACCGCACCCATTGGTGAGAATCATACTCGCAGAACAAATCTACCGCGCATGGAGTTTAGGAAAAGGTCACCCCTATCATAAGTAAATATTTCTGTTTAGACTAAAATGACTAGCTTGATATCTCGGTAAAGGAATCCACCCCACCATTAAGGAACCCACCCACCTATGGGTAAGCCGGTCACACTAAAAGACCATTACAACGAAGCTCGAATCTACACTAACCGAACCTGGTTGGCCCTGTTCGTTGTATTCGTCCTCATTTTCACTCTGATTGGGCGAATTGGTTACTTACAGATATTTGAATATGATACCCATATTACGAAATCAGACCAGAACCGTATCAACGTGCAGGCCATCCCACCCACTCGGGGTCTCATCTACGACCGAAGTGGAATTCTTTTGGCGGACAATCGACCGAATTATTCTGTCAGCATAATCAAAGAACGTGTAGACGATATCGACCAAACAATTGATGAAGTATCCGCAATACTGACGCTGACAACTTCGGATATCGAACGTTTTAAAAAGCGGCTTAAACGCCGCCGACGCCCTTACGAAGGAATACCACTACGATTTAATTTATCAGAAGAAGAAATTGCCAGAGTCGCCGTTAATCAGCACCAACTACCCGGCGTTGAAATTGAAGCCGATTTAGTTCGACACTACCCTTTAAAACACATCGCTGCCCATACCATAGGCTACGTCGCTCGCATCAATCAAAAAGATGAACAACGTATCGACGCAAATCGATATGCAGGTACTCATCACATTGGAAAAATTGGTATCGAGCGATATTATGAAGATCATTTACATGGCGAGGTCGGAGTTCAGAAAGTAGAAACCAATGCCCGAGGGAGAATATTAAGTGTACTTGAACGCACTGACCCGACTCCGGGTCAAGATTTACATTTATACATGGATATTCCAACCCAAATAGCAGCAACAGCATCCCTCACCAATAGGCGCGGCGCCATCGTTGCGATAGATCCTACCACTGGCGGCATATTAGCTTTTGTCAGCACGCCAGCCTACAACCCTAATCTTTTCGTTACTGGCATTGATCACAAAAGTTATAACGCTCTCAATCAATCTTTAGATCGCCCGTTATTCAACAGAACGATCCAAGGACAATACCCACCCGGATCCACTATCAAACCGTTTGTTGGTTTGGCCGGTTTGGATTATGAGGTAACATCTTGGGACTTCTCAATCCTCGACCCCGGATTCTACCGATTGGACAATGATAGACATCAATATCGTGACTGGAAAAAGTGGGGGCATGGCAAGGTAAATTTAGTCACCGCCATACGCCAATCTTGCGACACTTTTTTTTATGACATGTCTTACAAACTGGGCATCGATAATCTTCATGATTTTATGGCGCCTTTTGGTTTCGGTAGGAAGACCGACATTGATATTGGTAACGAACAAACAGGCTTGCTGCCATCCAAAGCTTGGAAGAGACGTCGCTACGATCTTCCATGGTTTCCGGGGGAAACGCTGATTGCCGGAATCGGGCAAGGATTTATGCTTGCCACACCACTGCAACTTGCCGTCGCTACCGCAAACCTTGCCAACCGAGGACACCTCATCAAACCCAAATTAGCATCAACTCAGTCCAGAACAAAAGAAGAACACCGCTCTGTCGATACTCCAAAGCTCGAGAAAGACAACCTACAAAACAACGAGTTAAAAACTGGCACAGAAAACCAAGTTAGCGATGACATGAGCGACAATGTTATCGCTCATGAAAGTAAATCTATTTTAGGGCAGACCGATTCAGGTGAAAAACGGACATTGGAAAATGTCACCCTATCCGAAGAAGAAAATTGGCAGCTTATGTTTGATGCCATGGAATCAGTCGTCCATCATCCCAAAGGAACGGCTCGAAAAATTGGTATCGATTCAAAATACCGTATTGCCGGAAAAACAGGAACCGCCCAAGTTCTGGGGATAAAACAAGATGAGGCCTATGATGCTGAAAAAATTGATGAACGCTACCGGGATCATGCGCTTTTCATTGGCTTTGCACCCGCGGATAACCCACAAATTGCCGTTGCCGTCATCGTTGAAAATGGCGGCGGTGGCGGATCAACTGCTGCACCAATAGCCAGAATTGTCATGGACAGCTACCTCCACAATACTTGGCAAAAAGAGCATACACAAAAAGAGATAAAAGAAGACGCTGTCGCGTCAGTAAAAAACCAATAAAGCAATAACCCTAACGGGCCAATACTCTATGCAGTCAAAAGATTTCTTACGCCGCTTGCCTGAACACGGATCGCCTGTCACTCAGCAAATTCGTGTATGGCAGGCTATTCACTTGGACGGTCCACTCTTGTTTGGCCTGACATTGCTCATCATCATTGGACTATTTGTGTTGTACAGCGCAGCAAATGAAGACATGCAAGTCGTCACCAAACAAGCCTCGCGCATTGGAGTCGGTTTTACTGTCATGATTGTCCTCGCCCAAATCCCGCCTTATGCCTATAGACGCTGGACTCCCTGGTTGTATTGTATGGGAATAATGTTATTGATCGCCGTACTAGTAACTGGCATTGATGCTAAAGGCGCTCAGCGTTGGATAGCCGTACCCGGTTTTCCTCGATTCCAACCTGCCGAGCTAATGAAATTAGCGGTCCCAATGATGATGTCCTGGTACCTCGCTGACAGAACACTACCCCCCGCCATCCGACCTATTTTAGCTTCCTTAGTCATGATCGCCTGCCCTGCTGTGCTCATTGCGACACAACCCGATCTCGGCACATCGATCCTCATCAGTTGCTCTGGCATTATCGTACTACTCATGGCAGGTTTGGCATTTCGCTATATCTTGGCGGGCGTCGCACTTGCGATTCCCGCAGGTTCTGCGTTGTGGATGACGATGCATGACTATCAACGCGGACGGGTCCTGACGTTTTTAGATCCTCTTCGAGAACCCCTTGGTGCAGGTTGGAATATTATCCAATCTAAAACAGCAATTGGCTCCGGAGGCTTAACGGGCAAAGGATGGCTGAACGGCACTCAATCGCATCTCGACTTCTTGCCCGAAAGTTCTACCGATTTTGTCATCGCAGTATTAGCAGAGGAATTTGGCTTTTTCGGTGTATTCGGCTTGCTTATCGTTTATGCCGCGGTGGTTTGTCGCGGACTTTATATCGGAGTCCAAGCGCAGGACACATACAACCGATTACTCGCTGGCAGTATTATATTGACATTTTTTGTTTATATATTCGTGAATATAGGCATGGTAACGGGCATACTTCCTGTAGTCGGTGTACCTTTACCTATGGTCAGTTTTGGTGGGACATCCATCGTGACATTGATGGCAGGTTTCGGCATATTAATGTCCATACACACTCACCGAAAACTCGTTTCTGGCTGAATCAAGGTAGAAAAAAACCCACTTATCTATTATTTTAATATTCACAGATTAAAGAGGCGATGACTAAAAGTGCAAGAATCCAATATTCCGTTTTTTCCGACCAGTTTCACTTCACCTAACAACTCAACTAACAACTCAACTAACAACTCAACTAGCGACTCAACTACGACGACGTCGAAGACAACCGCTCGACGCAATTCTATAAACGGTAAACCCAGATGGAATTTCATCAAATTCGGCTTGGTTTTATTTGGGCTCACAACCGGTTTCTACACGAACACCGGCCTGGCTGGCGACTACATTCAACATCCTGAGTTTGTCAGTTTGCTGAATGAGCTTGAAGCCCAACATAACTATAATCGCTTTGAGGTTATCAAATTATTTGCCGATGTGGAGCGCAAAGACAGCATATTAAAAGCCATTGCACGCCCAGCTGAAAAAACCATGACTTGGGGTCGATATCGCGATATTTTTCTTACCGCCTCCAATATAAAGAATGGCATTAAATTTTGGGACAAGCACGAAAAGACACTGGCCAGAGCCAGCAAAGAGTTCGGAATTCCCAGTGAGATTATGGTCGCTATTATCGGCGTTGAAACGCGATACGGCTCCAACCGAGGCAGTTACCGAGTCATTGATGCACTATCAACCCTCGCATTTGATTACCCCCCAAGAGCCAGCTTTTTTCGCAAAGAGTTAATTGAATTCCTTAAGCTAAAAGAAATTGCGGGTATTGATACCGCTACAGCAAAGGGTTCCTATGCTGGAGCCATGGGTTACCCACAATTCATTCCTAGCAGTTATCACCATTACGCAGTGGATTATGACAAGGACAGCAAAACAGACCTCATTGAAAATCCCGTTGATGCCATCGGCAGCGTCGGCAACTATTTTAAAGTTCACGGATGGCAAACCGGCCAGCCCGTCACAACTCGGGCAAACTTGGCAGCAACGTCTGATTTAGCGGAAGAATTTAACCGTCAATTAAAACCAAAATTTAATGTCGGTGACTTCAGAAGCAAAGGATTAATTCCCGTGTCTAAAACAGAAGATAAAGAACCTGCCACCGCCATGAAGCTAGAAGGGAAAAAAGGCACTGAATACTGGCTGGGACTCACTAATTTTTATGTGATCACACGTTACAATCACAGCAAACTTTACGCCATGGCAGTTTATCAATTGAGCAAAGAAATTAAACTTGCCAAGAAAAAGGCAATTTAGTCGTGCATGCAATCTCGTATCTAAACGTTGGTCATAATCAAACTCATAATGCGCTCATCGGAATATTGGGCAAACCTTCTTTGTGCATAAATAAAGTATGCATACCTTATTTATGCATACTAGGTTTCTGCGTAATGAGTTTAGGTTGCTCCACTTCTTCCATGGACCCGCAGCAGAGCATCGTCTCCGGCACACGTATTGATGGCGCACCGAACGTGCCCATCAATTTAGACAAGATCAAGTCACCCACGCCGAAATCCGAACCTCTCAGCCGATATGGTAATCACAGCCCTTACACCGTGTTGGGTAAAACTTATCAAGTATGGGAAACCGGACAACACTACCAGGAAGACGGAGTGGCTAGTTGGTACGGAACCAAGTTTCATGGTCAGCATACTTCAAGCTGGGAGCCATACGATATGCTATCTATGACCGCAGCTCACAAACATCTGCCTCTGCCCAGCTTCGTCAGAGTCACCAATCTAGAAAACAAGAAAACAATTATTGTTCGTGTCAATGATCGTGGACCATTTCACAATGAGAGAATTATAGATCTCTCTTATGCGGCCGCACTTAAACTGGATATGACAAAAAAAGGCACCGCAAGAGTCAGCATCGAAACCCTTGCAACACCTTATGACAAGCTCACCCCCACCCGTAATCGGGATGCTATCTACGTACAAGCAGGTGCATTTGCTAACGTTCTCACTGCGCAACAATTAAAATTCAACCTGACGGATTACACAGACACTCCCATCCGCATCGTTAACAAACAGCACAAGAAAACGGGGATGCAGCCCACCACTCTTTTTAAAATTCAAATTGGCCCTTTCACTAGCGTCAAAAAAGCACAACTTCTAACGCAGCGAATTCGTGACAATCAATTAGCCCAAGCATTTATACTCACTAAACCGGCGGAGAAATTTTCATCGGAAGCGAACCAGTTTTAGAGCTTGTCATTCTTAGAGCTTGTCATATTATGATACAATTCCCCTTCTTAAATCGGCATTACTTTTAATAAACCAGTAGGTTCTATTGACACAATGACTCTTTCAAAAACGCTTATCCGTGCCCAACATTTTTGCCTCCTTTTTACATCATTAATCAAGAGGGCTTCAGTTTTGATTAAGAGGACTTCAGCTGTAAAGAGAACTTCACTTATAGAGAGAGCTGCCATTTTAATTACCACAGCCGCTATCTCTACAACTTCAGCTCATGCAGAACCTTCTCTCATTCCATCACCGCCCTCATTGGCCGCTAAATCTTACATTTTGATTGACGCCAACAGTGGCGAAGTTTTAGTTGAACATAACGCTGACCTCGTTCTACCACCTGCCAGCTTAACCAAGATAATGACCAGCTACGTGGCTGCCCATGAAATTTCGAACGGCAATGTAAGTCTAACGGACAAAGTCCGCATCAGCGTAAAAGCTTGGCGCAAAGGCGGCTCAAAGATGTATATCAAAGAAGGGGACTTCGTCGTATTAGAGGATTTATTACGAGGCATCATTGTACAGTCGGGTAACGATGCAAGCATTGCCGTTGCCGAGCATATTGCCGGTGCAGAGGATGCCTTTGCTGATTTAATGAATCAGCACGCACTCGCATTGGGCATGGATCACTCTCACTTTGTCAACGCCACGGGATGGCCGGCAAAGGACCACCGCACCAATGCTCGAGACCTGTCATTACTGACGCGAGCACTGATACAAAATTCCCCAGATCACTATGCGATTTACTCTGAAAAAGACTTCACCTACAACAAAATCAAACAACGAAATCGCAACTTATTATTGTGGCGCGATATCACCGTGGATGGCGTCAAAACCGGCCATACTGAAGAAGCAGGGTATTGCCTCGTAGCATCCGCCGAGAAAGACCACATGCGACTTATTTCTGTTGTCATGGGGGCTAATAGCTCCGAGGCTAGAGCAGAAGAGTCACAAAAACTACTCACCTTTGGATTTCGGTTTTACGAAACACACCAAGCCATCACCGCCAATGATGTTTTAACGGAAACAAAAATTTGGATGGGTTCAAGAGACAATCTAAAGTTGGGCATCAAGGACAATATTGTCATTACGATCCCTCGCGGCAAGGCCGACTCCCTAAATGCTGAATTAGACATTAACTCTGAAATTAGAGCCCCCATTATTAAGGGCGCAACCTACGGACATCTCACGCTTAAGTTAAACGGTGAAACCGTCGCAGAACAACCCCTGGTAGCGTTAGAAGATATCCAAAATAGCGGCTTATTCAAACGCCTACGACACTTTATTTATCTTTTTATCCTAAGCCTATTGTAAGAAGCTAGTATTATCCTATTAGCACCAAACATTACTCTATTAAAGCACCAGGCTTATTCTAAGACAGGATATCTCGATGAGAAATTAATTGTAAACAATACGCCTGACGACAAACACTCATAAGTAAACAATGGTAGGAAAGCCACGTGAGTATTAACGAAGATTTATGGGACTTCCCCTGCGAGATTAAATTAAAGGTAATGGGACTTAGCCAACATCCTTTGAGCGATATCCTCACGGAAATCGTTGAAAAGCATGTCACTGGATTTGACCGCTCTACTCTTTCAACTCGCGATAGCAAGCAAGGTAAATACATATCTATCACTGCAACTGTGCCTTTAACCCATAAAAGCCAAGTAGAAGGCATTTATGCCGATCTCGACAAAAGAGAAGAAATTGCATGGAAACTATAAAGAAAAGCAGAAAGAGATAAATCAAAAACTACCAGACTGGCTTATGACACAGATTGAAGACCCCCACAAAAATTCACTTCTCATTCGACACCTTGCCACTCAACCCTATGAACCCGTGTGGCAAGCCATGAAGCAACTAACCCAGCAACGTACTCGCACTATTGAAGCTAGATCGTTCATCGATGAATTCTGGTCAGTACAACACCCTCCAACCTATACGCAAGGGCAAGCTGGCAAAGCAGAACATCTCTTATCTCCCGGCAATATCCCTGTCATTCAGGTGGATCGTGGCGGCCAGGTGACTTATCACGGTCCGGGACAAATCGTTATCTATTGCCTGATTGATTTACGCCGCAAAGGAATCGGCGTTAGAGAATTAGTCACCAAAATTGAAACGAGCCTTATCAATCTCTTAAACGAATATGATATCGCAGCCAATGCAGACCCTAAGGCACCGGGTGTTTACGTCGATGGAAAAAAGATAGCCGCTCTCGGCCTGAGAATACGTAAAGGATGCTCTTACCACGGCTTAAGTCTAAATGTTGATATGGACTTGGAACCCTTTGACCGTATCAATCCCTGCGGATTTCAAGGATTACGGGTTACTCAGTTAAAAGACCTTGTTCCCGTGGATCAAGAGGACATCGAACAAGTTGGAATGGAACACGGCGAGAAAGCTGATTTTATTCACACCGTAGAATCCAAATTGATAGCGCAACTTGTCTCTCAACTAGCCTATAATAAACCTCGTAAAAGCAATCAACCACTTCAACTAGATTCCAGTTTGTGAACCCACCCAAATATTATGTCCGATCAAGAACCAGAAAAGCCGAAAAGTGTAGATAAAGACCGCCCCCGTAAACGAGGCAAGCGGCTTGTTGTACCCCAGGGAGTCAAGCATCGTGGAGCTGAGAAAGTGGCTCGAATTCCTATTAAAGTCATTCCCACGGAAAACCTCCCTCGTAAACCTCCCTGGATTCGAGTGAAAGTACCCTCCTCAGGCGAAGCCAGTCGCATAAAATCAATGCTCCGTCGGCAGAAATTACATACCGTATGCGAAGAAGCCTCTTGCCCTAACTTGCCTGAGTGTTTTGGTCGAGGCACCGCAACATTTATGATCATGGGGGACATCTGTACTCGACGCTGCCCATTTTGTGATGTTGCCCACGGTCGCCCAAATCCACTGGATATCAATGAGCCTAAACACCTCGCTGAGTCAGTTTCCGAACTCGGATTGAGTTATGTGGTTGTTACCTCTGTCGACAGGGATGATCTTAAAGACAGTGGCGCAGGCCATTTCGCAGACTGTATTCAGGCCATTCGAGACCATAATCCCACCACCAAAATTGAGGTACTAGTGCCTGATTTTCGGGGACGAATGGAAATCGCACTGGACACACTATCCACCACTCAACCTGATGTATTTAATCACAACCTCGAAAATATACCCAGACTCTACAAACAAGTTCGTCCGGGTGCAGATTATCAGTGGTCTTTAGACTTGCTTAAGAAATACAAAGAGCGAAACCCCAGCATTCCTACTAAATCAGGCATTATGGTTGGCCTAGGAGAAACCAATGAAGAAGTCATCCAGGTACTCAAGGATCTCAAAAGTCATGATGTAGACTTGGTCACGATAGGTCAATATCTGCAACCCAGTCGAGAACACCATCCGGTAGAACGGTTTGTTACACCCGATGAGTTTGATCAATTCAAAGAGATCGGCAATAAACTAGGCTTCTCTAATATCGCTAGCGCACCAATGGTCCGCTCCTCATATCATGCCGATTTACAGGCAAAAGGGTTTGAAATCGGTGATCCAAGCATTTAATGATTGGCTTGCTATTCACCAACAATGGATATTGATAGCAGCCTTTACCACATCACTTATTGAATCCTTTGCCATCATTGGCGTTATCGTACCCGGAGTTGCACTGCTATTTGGTATTGCCCTAGCGGCAGCCTCCAACGGGATGGCAATCGGACCATTATTGATCGCGACATTTGCTGGTGCAGTGGTCGGTGATGCCACCAGCTTCTTTATTGGGCGTCACTTTCACGAGAAATTACGTCAATTCCCCCCTTTTACGAGTCATCCAACATGGATTGCAAAAGGAGAAGGATTTTTTCATAAGTTTGGTGCTATTAGCATTGTGGCAGGCCGCTTTATTGGTCCTCTCAGACCCATCATCCCTTTGATAGCAGGGATGTTCCAAATGTCGCCCATTAAATTTATCAGCATTAATTTCATCTCAGCAGTGGCATGGGCACCAACGTATATAGTCCCGGGGTTTCTCGTAGGGCTTTCATTTGACGATGACTATGGCCTTCAACAGCAACATACCGTATTCATACTCGGCCTCTTTCTTCTTATCGGAATCTGCAACCGCATCTTAATCAAAGCCAATAGTTCGGTAATCAGTTCCCAAAGACCTCAAACAATGAGCGGATTGCTTGCGCTTTCCTGCATTGCATTATTCATTATTCTATCTATTTTGGTAAAAACAGGAGTGATGACCGGTATCGACCAATGGATACATCAACAATTCATGACGTTAAGGCACCCTTGGCTGGATCCCATTTTCATCGCCATCACGGAACTTGGCGGCTCCAAGCCGATTATCTTATGCGGCTTCCTCATCATTGCATTCTTTATCTCTCAACGATGCTGGCCTACTGCGACGTGCGGCACAGCAATTTTTTTATCGAGTCCAGTGATACTAGGTTTAAAGTGGTTTTTCGATGTTGCGCGACCAGTTTCTGTTGTCTCTCCGCCCTCAAGTTTATCCTTTCCCAGCGGACACACCACATTGGCCGCTCTTCTGGCAGGCTTTATCGTGCTGGCACTCATGCGTCAAATCAGCACTAAACACCAAAGTAAAGTCACTCTATTTTTTGCGGCGTTTGTTAGTATAATCGCCGTTTCAAGTCTCTATTTAGGCGTCCACTGGTTTAGTGACGTCATAGGCGGAATACTGTTAGCGGGCATCATTTTGGGATCCATACAATTTTATTACTCTCAAAAAGAAGAGCGAAGAATCCCCAGTCACAAAGCAATACTAGGAGTGGTTATTGCCATACTAATCAGTGCGGGTCTATTAGTTCCCCCCCATCTTTCAGAATCCTACCTAAAGTTCCAACCGCTAGAGTCAGCACCACTCCATTCAAATCAGCTGATAACAAATTAATTTGCCTCCTTAGGCTATCTGTAAAAGTGACACATTTGATTTATTCTGAAACTTAAGTAACATGACCTGGCGGGATCGGTATGGTAAGGGGTTATCATGCTTTCCCCCATACATCTGCACGATATTCCTGTATTAACGGTAGATTGAATAACTGTCTTACTCACAACGATACGTTAGTGATAATCAAATTTTCAATTTATATGAAAGACTTAATCAGGGTGGTTTATCTCAATTTTGAGATATTGTTCACGTAGCAACTGATTGGTAAGGGTCCGGAGAGGCTTAGCGCCACAAGCATTGACTGAGCAACTCTAACACCCGCAATTTGATGATGTTAAATTTATGGCTAAGCACGCAAATATTACAAAACCGGATGACCACGGTTATCAGGTACGAATCGTAAGGCAAGGTACTGAGTACAGCCGATATTTTTCTAAGAAAGTCTGGGGAAGTGACACAAAAGCCTTAAATGCAGCCATTAATTGGCGCGACATGAAACGTGCCTCGCTACCCAAGAAAACACCCTACATTAATGACCAACCAAAAAATAACTCCACAGGTGTTAACGGCATATCCAAAGTCATTCATCATGATAAACGCCGCGATACCAAAACACTTCGATATCAAGTTTCCTATCGCACTATTGATGGCCGTCAGTCAGTGAGGACTTTCCAAGTTGGCCGCATTGAAGACGTTTCAGCGGATCAAGATTTACATGCTTTTAGGACAGCTCTTTTATTCAGGAAAGAATATGAGCTAGCCCGCTCAATTGGCGAGACTTTTGATAACAATCGCTTCGGCCAATGGAAAATGGAACGACTGTACTAATTTCTACAATATGGCTTAAGTGCCCGTGGGGTTATAACCCCAACGGGGCATGAGCACCTGTTCAACTCCTAACTTATCCAATATTCGCGCAACAACAAAATCCACCAGGTCATTGATAGAATGTGGTTTATGATAAAACCCCGGGCTTGCTGGCAATATAATTGCGCCCATTTGCGTCAACTTAAGCATATTCTCTAGGTGAATTTGAGAATACGGTGTTTCCCTGGGAACCATCACTAAGAGCTTACGCTCTTTCAGCACCACATCTGCGGCGCGTTCAATTAAATTATTGCTGGCACCGGTGGCCACGGCGGAGAGCGTACCTGTACTACAGGGGCAAATTACCATTGCACTTGGACCTGACGAACCTGACGCCACTGCGGAGGTCCATTGCTCCGCCCCCAACACTTCCAGCAAGTCATGATTAATTATTTTTCCCGATTTCTCACTAAACTCTTCTAATATCGCCTTCCCTAACAACCCAATTTTACTCGGTAATTTTAAATCCGTTTCAGTAGCAATGACCAAGTGAGCCGCCTTAGAAATCATTAAATAAACTTTGATATCTGCTAACAGTAAACACTGCAAAAGCCGCAACCCATATTGCACACCCGATGCCCCTGTAATGGCCACCGTTACCGGCGGTTTGATCACAGCCATTGGAGTACTATCCTCTCCACTATCACGCTCATTTTGTAAATTCATTTGACCTCACACCCATCAACCACCCAGTAATACATCACACTCTTTTTTTCAATCGCGCAAGTAATTCAGCATGCAAACCTCCGAAACCACCGTTACTCATCACCAACACGTGATCCCCCTCTTTCGCGGTCTCCACAATTCGCGCCACTATCTCTTTCACTGAAGAATACACTAACACCTTTTGAGAAGAAGCTGATTGAGGTGACTCTTTATCTAATGAGTTAAGAGTCCAGGCCAAATCTTCTGGCTGAAACCAGATCACTTCATCTGCAGTACCGGCTGCTGCTGCCAACTTATTCTTATGAATCCCCGATTTCATGGTGTTAGACCGAGGCTCAATCACTGCGATAATGCGCTCATCCCCCACTTTTGCTCTAAGACCTTCTAGGGTCGTTTCGATAGCCGTTGGATGGTGAGCAAAATCATCGTAAATGGTGACGCCATCCACTCGCCCCAGATTTTCCATTCGTCGAGCAACACCTTCAAATTGCGATAAGGCTTCTATTGCAATAGGCGCGGTCACTCCGACATGTCGCGCAGCAGCAATGGCCGCCAAACCATTATTCAGGTTATGCGCACCACATTGGCTCCACCGCACCACTCCTTGTGAGGCGCCTTTACAAAACACTTCAAACTCGCTGGCATCTTCGCTGATAATGCGTGTGGACCAAGTAATATCACTATTTTCATCCTCACCCTCAACGGTACTCCCCAAATACTCACACGGCGTCCAACAACCGGTATCGATAACCTCCTCTAAGTAGGCATCGCCCTTGGGTAAAATAACGAGGCCTAATTGTGGGATCGTGCGCACTAATTGATGAAATTGTTTTTGTATATCTGAGATATCATCAAAAATATCGGCATGATCAAATTCAAGATTATTCAAGATAGCGGTACGCGGTTTATAATGTATGAATTTGGACCGCTTATCGAAAAAGGCACTGTCGTATTCATCCGCTTCTATCACGAAAAAAGGCGTATCGCCGAGTCGCGCCGACACTTCAAAGTTTTTTGGTACACCACCAATTAAATAACCGGGTTTCAATCCAGCATATTCAAGAATCCACGCCAACATACTGCTAGTGGTGGTTTTTCCGTGCGTACCCGCAACACCTAACACCCAACGATCTTTTAACACATGTTCCGCCAGCCATTGAGGCCCAGACACGTAAGGGATCCCCTTATCCAGCACATATTCCACTGCTTCATTCCCCCTAGACAATGCATTGCCAACGATAATCAGGTCAGGATGAGGAATCAGATGCTTTTCAGAATACCCTCGACATAAGGCTATCCCCTGCTCTTCAAGCTGAACACTCATAGGCGGATAAACGTTAGCATCCGACCCCGTCACTTGATGACCCAAAGACTTAGCCAATACTGCCAAACTGCCCATAAACGTACCGCAAATCCCTAAGATGTGTAGATGCAAAACCGACTCCTTCACTTTCTGTTGGCTAGGCTATAGAGTCTAGCTCCAATATCAATATCCAGGCACCTGCCCGCTACTAACCGACGACCTTCACCCCGTAATAAGCAACGCATCAGCCGTGGAGACAATCAAGCCCGACTCTAGGAAATGTAATTTTGGGGCAGAGGATAAGGTACGTATGTTCGGAGTCGGGCTTTCCGATGAAGGAGTGGCACGGGGATCAGCGTCCAACCCGAAAAACTGATTTTCAAGTACTATCGCAGACATGACCATCGCGACAGCCAACATTAAGGCTAAACCAGGCCCGACATCCAAGGCCTTACGGTAGATAAAACCCTTCACTGCCAAATCCCAGACATAAAACAACAACAGCAAAATACTACCCGCTTGGGGTACCGAACCTTCCGCTTCCTTGGCCACCAACATCACCAAAACCGGCATCGACAAACAAGAAATAACCAAATCCTGCCCCAATAGCGCTGCGACACTCTGAGGAAAACGATTTAGCCCGCCTTTTAGCTGCAACCCCAGCCACAGGCTCGCCACAAACACCATCAACACCATCACGCTACTCATTAAAGAATGCAACAGATTCGTGTCGAGTAAGAACCAGCTAGCCACTGAATTAAAAACCACAAAAATAGTCACTACAGAAATCAGCAATACGCTATGTGCCGGCACATCTTCCGGCCCACGTTTAAACAAATTAATATCCCAAAACAAAACTAAAATAGATTTCATTTCTTTCCCGCTGCCCACTGAGTAATGATTTCAGCATCCTATCAGGTTGCTGAATTTTCGCTATAAATACTCGCAGTAAGGGGACATTCTGGGCCTCATGCAATTAACATTGATTTACAGTATCATTCAATAAACAGCTGATGCTTAATTGGAGACCTTGCGACAGATGGCAAAGAATACAACGAGTAACAAAACTACCCCCAAAAAAATAACCCAGAAAATCACGAAGAGAAATGCTTTCTACGCCCAATCAGGTGGCGTCACTGCCGTCATCAACGCAACAGCTTGCGGCATAATTGAAACTGCCCAACAGAATAAAGACAAGATCGGAAAAGTCTACGCGGGTCGAAATGGAATTATCGGCGCGCTCACAGAAGACCTCATTGACACCAGCAAAGAAACCAAGAAAACCATCGCTGCCTTAAAACACACGCCTGGAGGCGCATTTGGCTCCTGCCGATATAAACTGAAATCAATCGAAGATAATCGCGCTGAATACGAGCGATTAATTGAAGTCTTCAAAGCCCACAACATAGGTTACTTTTTTTACAACGGCGGAGGCGATTCTCAAGACACGGCCAATAAAGTAGCTCAAATGAGCCAAGAAGTCGGTTACCCCCTAATCTGTATTGGTGTTCCAAAAACGGTAGACAACGATCTTCCCATTACAGACAACTGTCCCGGCTTTGGTTCCGTCGCTAAATATGTTGCCATTTCCACTCGTGAAGCCGGACTCGATGTCGCGTCCATGAGCGAAACCTCCACTAAGGTTTTTATATTGGAAGTAATGGGACGACACGCTGGCTGGATTGCGGCAGCTGGGGGCCTTGCTAAAGACCAGGAAAATGACCCACCTCATATCATTATTTTCCCTGAAATCGCTTTTGATCAAGCCAAGTTTTTAAGGAAGGTCAAGAGCACAGTAAAGAAGTGTGGTTACTGTGTTGTCGTTGTTAGCGAAGGCGCACATTACGCAGACGGCCAGTTTTTAGCGGATGCGGGCTCCAAAGATGCTTTCGGCCACAAACAACTGGGAGGCGTTGCCCCCATGCTAGCCAACATGGTCAAACAAGAACTCGGTTACAAATACCATTGGGCAGTGGCAGACTATTTACAAAGAGCCGCTCGGCACATTGCCTCAGGTGTTGACGTTGAACAAGCGTACGCGGTAGGTAAAGCCGCAGTTGAGTTTGCTTTAGCAGGCAAAAATGCGGTCATGCCCACCATTGTCAGAAAACCCAGTAAGAAATACGCCTGGACTATCGGCGAGGCTAAGCTGGCTGATGTCGCCAATATCGAAAGAGAATTACCCCGTAATTATATTACCCGTGATGGATTTGGCATAACTGATTTAGCGCGAGAATACCTTGAACCCCTTATTCAAGGTGAGGATTACCCACCTTATAAAAACGGATTACCTCAATATGCACGTTTGAAAAACGTCGCTGTCACCAAAAAACTGAGCAACAAGTTTAAGCTTCGTTAACAGTACTCAAAAGCGGCTTACTATCGTAACAGCACAACATCAACCCGCAAAAATCATTGCGGGTTGATGTTGACCTTAAATTAACAGCAAATACCCAAGCACTATATTCCCCAGCAATAAAACCCCGGATAGTATTTTCCAAAATCTCTCAGAATCTCGCTCAACAAGAGGCCGCATTTCTTTTTCTAAAAAAGCAGAATTAGGATTTGTTAAATCAAATAAAAATTCAGAAAAACTGTCATACCGCAATTCACTATTGATGGACAACGCTTTCTTAATCGCACCATCAATCCAAATTGGAACCATAGGGTTATGCTTATAGGCAGGCACGTACTTCAACGTGCTGTAGTCACGCACATTTTGACAACGAGAGAAACTCTCTCCCCAAGGCAGCATACCTGTCATCATTTCATAAGCAATGATAGCCAAGGAGAACATATCCGAACGATCATCTGATTTTCTACCTAACTTATATTCGGGGGCAGCATATTCATCGGTACCCAATATAATATCTCTCGCAATGGATGCCTGAATTTCACTAATACCTGAAATAAACACCGACCCGAAATCAATAATTTTAACGTTATCATCTGCGTCTAACACAATATTATCGGGCTTCAAATCTTGATGTAGCGTTTCCTTTCGATGGAAATCCCGCAGCCCTTTAATCAGCTGTGCGATAATTCTCACCACTTCCGTCAATTCCGGATGCGGATTTTTTTTCATCCACCCCACAAGCGTCTCGCCTGGTACATGCTCTATCAGATAGTATAGAAATTTTCGCGGACGATCCGGCCGAATAACTTTAACCACATGGTCACTCTCAATACGGCTTCCTACCCACTCCTCCATAATCAATCGCTCAATATAGGCAGGGTCATCCGAGAAATTATCAGAAGGCGTTTTCATCACCATTATTTGTCCTGACACGGTATCCTTGACGCGATAAAGCTGACTGCGACTACTAGCATGCAATTCTTCCAGAATTTCGTAGCCATCAAGAATAAAACCTTTTTCCAGAAAGGGTGGGAAGGGTAATTCAGATAATTTGCGATAGACGTCATCCGCACTACCCACCGCCATTCCCGTCACGGTTAACGCTTGCACGCTAAGGTTGTCATGGCTTTTTGCGTTTGCAGCGCTATCGATCAACTTATCGCACAACAAGGTCAAATTGGTCGTATTCTCTGCCACCAAATCTCTCAACAGCTTGCGTGATATAAAATCATGAATGCCATCACTGGTGAGCAGAAACAAGTCGCCTTTCTGAATAGGCATGGATAAATAATCGATATCAACCGCAACATCTATACCTAATGCTCTTGCTAGATAAGATTGACCAGGTGCGACAAAAGCAGTGTGATCTTTGGTTATTTGTTCCAGTTCGCCGTCACGAAACAAATAAATACGTGTATCCCCCACATGAAAAATGTGCGCAGTCTGCGATTTGAGTACTAGGGCGCTAAATGTGGTGATATAGCCTTTCTGCGCGTCTATATAACTTTGACCTTGCGCGTAGAGCCATCGATTGAGTGCCGTTAACACTTTGTGCGCCGATGTTTTTACAGTCCAAGAATCAGGGGTACTGTAATAATCATAAAGAAAGTTCTGAACACAGGTCTCACTTGCCTCCTTACCCGCCTCCGCCGCACTCACACCATCGGCAATGACGCAAGCAATACCCTTTGCCGTGAGCTCAGGCTCCTCTGGAACCCGAACACCAATACAATCTTCGTTATCCTCTTTTACACCCGCTTCGCTGCGCTGGGCAACATTGACGGTTAACGACCCTTCCAGATGCTCTATATCCATATTATTTTTTAAATCAACTGCAGTAACATGTTGGCCCCTAGGGGCATTCTTGATTTTGGGTAGATGATAATTCAGCCCGAACAATCTTGCACACTGTTATCAGAATTTAGTTCTGCTAAAATACCTTTATCCATGACCCGACAGGAGCCGATACAGTGCGTCACCACCTAACAACTAAAGCTTTCATCATCCTCTCACCAAAACTGGCGCTAATATCACTCATGATGTGTGCTTCCCTAATGACGGTCAGCATTTCCGCACACGCTCTACCTGTAGACATTGAATTACACCGTTATATGCTCGCAACCCAAAAGCATTTAGAGAAAAAGGATTATGCCGCTGCCAAAACCTACCTTACCAAAATGAAAGCACTTCAATCCGCCAAAACCAGCTTAATGCCCTCTGAGTATTTTTATTATTACGCCTTCATTTTGCAAAATGACAAACAATATACCGATGCGCTAGAACATTATGAAAAATACATTGCTAAAACAGGTAAAAATGGAGAATTCTATCAACAAACATTACAAGCAATGACCGACATCGAAGAGAGCCAATATAGAGAAAAGGAAAATAAACAAAAAGTCACTGAGCAAAAAGTAAAACGTTCCGACGCGATAGGACAATTAAGCCAAGCCAATTTATCCCAAAATAACGATTACGACACCAAAATTAAAAACCTGTATCTAAGCGAAAGTATTGCCGGCGCGCTCATTTTGCATATCAATAGCCTACTTGCCACATACCCCTATAGCGGTCAAAGGATACAAACTACAACTCACTCCAACGCCATTATCTATACAGTCAAAATAAACGACAGCAATGATATCGTCACTCAAAAGCAAGATAACGCCTCAAAACACCCCATATTAAGCACTACAAAATTCTCGATTTATGGCGCTAACCCATTCATATCCCACCTTTGCGATGCACACAGTGCTCGATGTGAAATAAGAACACCCGACGGAAGAGGTCTTTGGGTTGAGCTGGCTTATGAACTCGAGGCCGCAGAAGAAATTACTTATGCTTTTTCCAGATTAATCAAAGCACTGCAGCGTAGTAATTAGCACCTTACAACCAAGGGCACCAAATTGGTGCGCAAAAGCAAGAACACGCGCCGATTTTCCACACAAAAAATCAGGGTGCTCTATGTTAGGGCTCGACAATCAAGGTAAGAACTTCGTACCCTCTCTTTGTAGTTATATCTCATTGATTTTATAACATTTAATTTTTTTATTATCCCGACAGTGATCAGGCACACAAATTGCTTTACCTGTCGCCAGAGACACTTCATTTTGTCTGGAAATACCGCCGAAAAATGCGTAATTTCAACACCATTTGTCGTTTTGCTCGCCCCATCAAGCATTTCATGCGGAGAAATCTGTGAATAAAAAACAGCGCGTAGTAGTCATTGGCAACGGTATGGTTGGCCATAAGTTTCTTGAAGTTATGGCTGAAGGAAACACCAACAATGAATTTGAGCTCATTACATTTTGCGAAGAGTCACGCGTAGCTTACGATCGCGTTCATCTATCAGAATTTTTCTCCGGTAAATCGGCAGAAGATTTGTCCTTGGTGCCAGAAGGGTTTTACGAAACCCATAACATCACAGCCTATATTGGCGACAAAGCCGAGAGCATCGATAGAGCGAATAAACAGGTGACATCCGCCAGCGGAAAAGTCGTCAGTTATGACAAGCTAATTTTGGCAATGGGATCTTTCCCATTTGTACCACCCGTACCCGGACATGAGCGCGACAATTGCTTAGTTTATAGAACCATCGACGATCTCGAAGCCATTACAGCGGCCGCCAAAAATGCCACCGTAGGTGCCGTAGTAGGTGGTGGACTGTTAGGGCTTGAAGCGGCTAAGGCATTGAAAGATCTTGGTTTGAAAACGCATGTAGTCGAATTCTCCCCTCGATTAATGGCAGTTCAAGTAGATGAATCCGGCGGCGCACTATTAAAGCGAAAAATTGAAGCATTAGGTGTTTCTGTGCACACCGGCAAAAACACGCAATCTATTACTGATGGCGACCAGCACAAACATGTTATGTCCTTTGCCGACGGTGAGAAGTTAGAAACCGATATTATTCTTTTCTCCGCTGGCATTAGACCCCGCGATGAACTGGCTCGAGAGTGTGAGCTGGAGCTGGGTGAGCGAGGCGGCATTAAAATAAACAACGCGTGCCAAACCTCCGACGAAGACATTTATGCCATCGGCGAAGTCGCCTTATGGGACAACAAAATATTTGGCTTAGTATCGCCAGGATACCAGATGGCAAGCGTCGCTGCTGAACAAGTCCTCGCGACGCAAGATGCGAAAGAATTTACCGGTGCAGATATGAGCACCAAGCTTAAGTTGATGGGTGTTGACGTCGCGAGCATTGGAGACGCTCACGCAAAAACTCCCGGTGCAAAAGCCTACTCCCTCATTGATGAATCCAACGATATCTACAAGAAAATAGTTGTCAGTGAAGACGGAAAACAATTACTGGGCAGCGTATTGATAGGCAATGCCGATGAATACGGAAACCTTTTACAGTTCATGCTCAACAGCATGGAACTGCCTGAACACCCCGAAGATCTAATCCTTCCTCAACGAGAAGGCAGTGCCAGTGTCGGGCTGGGCGTTGACGCTCTACCCCAATCAGCGGTTATCTGTTCCTGCAACAACGTCACTAAAGGTGATCTGTGTGCTGCAATCGAAGGCGGCGCTGTGGAAATCAGTGAGCTCAAAGCTTGCACCAAGGCAGCCACTAGCTGTGGAGGCTGTGCCGCACTGACAAAACAAGTGCTAGACAACGAACTTGAAAAACAAGGCATCGAAGTCAAGAAAGACATTTGTGAACACATTCCTTATTCAAGACAAGAAATTTATCATCTCGTTAGAGTCGGAAAGATAAAAACCTTCGCAGAATTTCTTTCCACTCACGGTAAAGGATTCGGATGCGACATTTGCAAACCCACTGTCGCATCGGTACTCGCTTCCTGCTGGAATGGTTACATTCTTGAAGATGAACTGGCAACACTGCAAGACACCAATGATTACTTCATGGCAAACATGCAAAAAAACGGCACATATTCCGTTGTTCCCAGAGTCCCTGGAGGCGAAATCACTCCAGACAAACTGATAGCCATTGGTAGCGTTGCAAAAGAATTCGATCTCTATACAAAAATAACGGGCGGACAACGCATTGACTTGTTTGGTGCACAGTCTCACCAACTGCCAGAGATCTGGAAAAAGCTTATTGATGCTGGCTTCGAAACAGGTCACGCCTATGGAAAATCCGTAAGAACAGTCAAATCCTGTGTCGGTAGCACCTGGTGCCGGTACGGTGTCGATGACAGCGTAGGATTATCTATCGAGATAGAGAATCGATACAAAGGCCTGAGATCACCCCATAAACTTAAATTTGCGGTATCCGGCTGTACCCGAGAATGCGCAGAAGCACAGAGCAAAGATGTGGGTATTATTGCCACTGAAAATGGCTGGAATCTCTATGTTTGTGGCAATGGCGGGATGAAGCCGCGCCATACTGATTTGCTCGCATCTGACTTAGACAAAGAAACGCTAATCAAATACATCGATCGCTTCCTTATGTTTTACGTTCGTACCAGCGACCGGTTGCAGCGTACTTCGGTCTGGATGGACAACCTAGAAGGCGGGCTTGAATACTTAAAACAAGTCGTCTGTGAAGACAGCCTAGGTTTGGCAAAAGAACTCGAAAGTGAAATGCAAAGCGTCATTGGAACCTACCAGTGCGAATGGAAAACGACCATTGAAGATCCGGAGAAGATGAAGCGTTTTAGTCATTTCGTTAACACCGATGTCAGCGATAACAATGTCGTTTACGTGAAAGAGAGGGAGCAAATTCGCCCGGCCCGAAAAGAAGAGCGAATAGAAATTGCTCCTGCTTAATCGACAACCCGTTTAATCACTAATCAATTTAATTGGTAATCGATTTGATCGGAAATCGTTTAAATTGATTGGCACACTCTATTGAGAACACCATCTGCTGAGGTAAACACATGACCGACGTAACATCCAATACTAGCTGGACAGCAGTCTGCCAAACTAGTGACATACTTCCTTTTTCGGGTGTTTGTGCTCTCGTAAACGATACGCAAATCGCCATTTTTCGCACCAAAGATGATCAACTATGGGCCATCAATAACTTTGACCCCTTCAGCGACGCCAACGTTCTCTCTCGAGGGATTGTGGGTGATCTGGAAGGGAAGCTTGTAGTGGCTTCACCCATTTTTAAACAGCATTTCGACTTAGAAACGGGACAGTGCCTGGAAGATGACAGTGTACAACTGCAAACTTTTAGCGTCAGAAATAACGATGGCCAAGTCGAACTGGCCTTATAAACCATTACCGCAAAACAAAATCATAAAATACAAGCACTTAGAGGCATAGGATTTTTTGTAGATGGTCAACCACATGTCCTGGTATACTGTGCCCCCAATTTTCATGAATGAATTGTATTTAATCATCCCATCATTAAACAAACCTAGGGTATAAGATGAACTTTGACAATATTCCTCCTGGCGATAACCCTCCTGAAAGTATCAACGTTGCTATTGAAATTCCAGCCAATAGCCAGCCCATAAAATATGAGATCGACAAAGCCAGTCACGCGTTATTCGTTGACCGCTTCATGGCAACTCCCATGTTTTACCCTGCGAATTATGGCTATATTCCTAACACTTTATCGGAAGACGGCGATCCCTTAGACGTTTTAGTCGTCAGCCCATATCCCTTAGTACATGGCTGTGTTATTCGGTGCCGCCCTGTTGGAATCCTCAATATGTCTGATGAGGCAGGACAAGACGCTAAATTACTAGCTGTGCCTGTTCAAAAACTAACGTCACTGTATGATGGCGTTCAGGAAGCAAGCGACCTGCCTAAACTTCTAGTTGATCAAATCGAGCATTTCTTCGAAAACTACAAAGATCTAGAGAAAGGAAAGTGGGTCAAAATTGATGGCTGGTCAGATTCAAAAGCAGCAAAAGTGGAAATATTAAAATCCATTAAAGCGTTTGAAGATGCCAAGTAAATGTAAGGCATCAAGCTAATCCTTTAGATCATACAAAAAAGCCTGCGACTTTAAACAATCGCAGGCTTTTTTGTATTCTGATTAATGTTAAACACAAACATTAAAGAATAACCCAACACTTAGAAAACGACTTAATTTTTGAGAACCAATGGGCCTCTAAAATCCACTTAGCCTTTAGAGAGCAACTCTCTAAAATCAATAATGGCGGCATTGGCCCTGGAAATATAATTTGCCATAACCAATGAATGGTTGGCAAGCACCCCCATACCATCGCCATTTAAAATCAAGGGACTCCACACTGTCTGCTGAGTCGCTTCCATTTCACGTATTATTTGCTGCAAACTGGCCACTGCATTTTTCTTTTCAAGCACACTATTAAAATCGACTTCTACCGCCTTTAAAAAATGGTAAAGAGCCCAAGTCGTGCCTCGCGCCTCGTAAAATACATCATCAATCTCCAACCAAGGCGTTTTATAGCTCATTTCTGATCCGACAAAAGTAGACTGAGCCGCCGCACTATCACCCGCCAAATCAATATTCACTACACGCTGACCCACGCTAGAACTCAATCGTTGTGACAAGCTACCTAAACGCTTAGACACATCCGACAACCAAGATCGCAAGTTGTCAGCACGAGCATAGAATTGGGCATCGGGCGAATCCACATCCGATAATCGAGCTAAATATTTATTCAGCTCTTTCACTCCACGCCGGTATTCATTTTCTGTCGCCGGAAAGGCCCAGCTTTTGTGATCAAAATTAAATTGCGGCTCCGCAATAGCTAAATTTAGATCTTCGCGAGATTGGGATTGAGATCGCGCTATATCTTTTCTCAATGCTTGACTTAAATCACGAACTTGAACAAGTACTCCAAATTCCCAATTGGGTATATTGTCCAACAGCAATCCCGGTGGAAAGATATCATTACTTAAATACCCTCCTGGTTTATCTAACAATACGTTTGCCACTTCCACTAAAGTGTTAACGGTGACATAACCCACGACCTGATTATTTCCCTGCTCCGCCGTTTCCTGCAAGGCGCGCGCTCTAACATCAAACAATTCAGGCTCATCGCTCCAAAAAAAACCGACCCCACCTAAAACAATAACAAGCAAAGCGACCAGACCACCCACTATCGGGTATTTACTCACACCTTCAGTCATAATTTATCCTAATTAAGCAGTAAAATGTTCGGCGAAAGAAATCGCCAACTGAATTATCGCAACTCTAGCTTACACCCTATAGCGGAGTAGGCAATCCCAAAAAGTGTCCCTGTGCACCATCTACCCCGAAGTCCTTCAACATTTCCCACTGTAGAGACATTTCAACACTTTCTGCTGTCATAATGATATCTCGACTATGCGCAACTCGCAGCAGCGATTGAACATACAGTTGATGATCTCTATTACTCCCTATATCCCGAATATAACTATGATCCACTTTAATGGAATATAGAGGTAAGTCTCCTAAATAGGACAGACATTGTTTAGCGCCACCAAAATGATCCACTGACATTCGAGCTCCCGCCACTTTCAATCCAACAGCTAAAGCCTGTACTTGCGCCGTTGCCATAACCAACGAGCACTCAGAGACTTCAAAAATAAGTGATTGCGCGATGTCACCGCTGTCTCTCACGACGAGGATAAGCCATTCAACAAAACCACTCATTAAAATCGATTGAGGTGATAAATTCACACAGTACGATCTATTGCACACTGTATTTTCACCCTGCAATTGACGCAATAGTTTTTCTATTATGTGCCTGTCGTAAACTTCCGATAATCCAAGACGCTCCACATAAGGTATAAAATCTCCAGCACGAATAATGTCGCCGCTAATCTCCAGCCTGAGCAGTACTTCGTGATATATAACCACAGAATCCTGGCAACGTAGTATGGGTTGAGAATAAAATATGAGCCCATCGGTCACCAAGGCCTCCTGTAATATATTTTGCCAATGCCCTATGGATAAATTTAACAAATGAAATGGCACGCCTGGTATCTCGGCCTGGATTTGATCGCTTTCGTGAATAGGGGACTCAACAATAGACGATCTCACATTATCAGTTTCAGCGTTATCAGTTTCAACAACACTCGATTTATTTTGCCTGTTTTGACGCTTACCACAACGAGAATGGCTTACGCCACTTTGGCCTTTATTTTGACTTTGCCTTAACGCCAAATCCGCCTCACTTAACAATTCGGATTCGTTACCTCCAACATCACAATATGCCAACCCCATATTGATATGAATCGAGCTCTCGCTAGCTTCGAGCGCATTGGTTAATGGCTTAATAACGGTGGATAATCGGATAATGGAATCATATGCCGCGTGCAAATGAGCTTCTGCATTTTCAGCACTCACATTAGGCAGCCACGCAATGAAGTCAGCGCCAGAGCGACGCGCAATCACATTACCTTGAACATCATTGAAATTTTTCTGCCAGTATTTCGACACTTGTCTTAATAGCTGATCACCCGCAGCACGACCATATACTTCATTGTATTGTGATAACCCGTTTATTCTTAATATCAAAACAGCACCACTGGTGGACTCTTCCGGTGCCTCCAAATGCCCTTGATAGCGGGATGTAAAAAAAAGATCATTCCCTAATCCTGTGACGAAATCTTTATAGTTTTGCTCCCTCACCTGGTCGATCAACATCACTTGCTCATCAAATGTCACCTTCAATTGATAAGCCATCCGATTCATTGCTTGAACAGTTCGTCGTAACTCCCTAGTTCGAGGCAGAGGCTGCTGAAAAGAGAAGTCTTTATTGCAGATTGCAGCGGCTTGCGCTTCAACCGCTTTCAGAGGACGTAAAATAAATTGCATCAGATAAAGCAACAAACCCAAAGTCATTATGCCTACGGCAAAAAACCAGAAAAAAGCTTGCTGTGCGTTAGTCCATAAATCCAAGTAGGCGTATTCTGGATGGCTTTCAATTCGGACACGGCCCTGCTGCTGCCAACCATTCATGACTAGTGATTCGCCAACAGGAACCTCAAGATCAATCAAACGTACAAACCAAGCGGGGACAACAGCAAGGCGAAGAGAGGACTGACGATCGGCAACCGTTTGCTGATTCTGACTGACAACTACAATAGAGCGGTAAGATCCATGATCAAATATCGCATCCACCATAGAATTTACTTTTGTCCAGTCCTCTTGCTGTACATATTGGCTAATGGAAACTCCCAAGGTAGTCGCCGTATCGCGCGCATGGGAGTAGAGCTGTTTTTCGAAATAGTGACGCGAATTCAATACCGACACAACGAGACTACCTGTCAGCAACACCACAATTAACACTACGGTCAGTAAGCTTATTTGCCTATATAAGGTCAAACAGATCTCCTTATCACTTAAATTCTAGCTAAACCTTAATGCTAGCTATCCCTTAATTTCAGTTATCGTTCAGCACTTCCTCAAGATCAATCCTATCTCGTAACTCACGCCACAATGTGACGTCATTGCCAGTACCTAGGCGATGGGTTTCCCCCTTTTGCTTCGACAACCACAAGCCATCAGCATTGAAGCTATAGACGGGATCAAGATCAGCACGCTTAGAGGCAGGTAATATTTCCCCCCGCAGGTTATCCAGCACGAGCGGATCGACACCTTCAATTGGCGTATAGCTCAGCACCATGTGCGCTCTATTCAATTCAATAGCCTTTACATAAGTTAACCGTAAACGCGCAACCGAAATTCCCATCGCCCGCAGGGTGAAATATTTAGCTATCGCAAAATCCTCACAATCCCCCCCATTTGATGCCAATAGTTCTACCGGAGTTGCCCAATAATCACTAAAGCGCCAATGCGCCTGATCGCTAACAAACCGGATACCATTGAAGAACCGATTCACCAAATCCAACTTTTCCGAAATGGATGCATGCTGATTGCGGTCCACTAAATTCTGCCAACTAGAAATTCGTTGTAACGCCGTTTCGCCATACCGTTGCTTGAGTTGAGATGCCAAGTGAGTGCTAATTGGCAATATTTCAATAGCCTGGGATTGAGCGCTCAATCCCAGGCTCAGAAAACAGGTGATCGTGAGATTCAACGCAAAGACACTCCACGCCAATCGATTTTTTTCACTGACAATAGAACTTTTATTTTCCACTGGATGTCTATCTATAAATGCATACTAAATCCCGTATATACAGCCACTTACCATTGGCCACCACAATCTAGAGCGCCTCAAAGTAGCGTTTACTTTTTAACCTCTTGAGTTAATTGTAGCCAACTACTGCTTAAATACAGTACAGATACAGACAATCACAACTGTTTATAATTTATACGCCAAGTACGCAAGCTAACCAATGGATTTGAAGCTATATTTAGGAAATAGCCTTGCATGATTGAAAAACTAAAAATGGACAATACTCAACTCGATAATAAAACCAATGCGCAAAGCAAGGCGCTACGACGTTTTTTCGCCAAAAGAGTCACCAACCAAGTTAGGCTACTACTCGATGTTTGGCGCCTGACCAATCAAGAGAATTGGTCACATCAACGTCTAAAAGATCTACTCAGTGCTAATGAAAAGCTCATTCGTTATGCCAAGCACTTTGAAGAAGATTCTCATCTACATTTGGCCGAAGAAATTCATCATCTGCTGGTCGCCATCAACAAGGACAAAGTTGCCCCCTCTAGCGACCAGCTATACCGGTTAACCGACCTTATTCAAACACTAAGCGAAACTGCGCTGAGAAAGGGGGATTTCGAAGGTGATATCGGATCGGTTATCACGCCTAAAAAACCCATTTATATCGCTCTCAACGATCAAAAACAAGGTTGTAAGCTGGCACGTCAATTGGAGTTCTTTGGATTTCGTACTGAATACTGCAGCACACTAGAGGCATTCAATACGCAAATGCTAAAACGTCATCCAGCCGCTATTGTGATGGATGTGAATCTGAATCAAGAGGCGCATTTAGGGATTAACGTGATACAACAAGTCCAAGATCGTGTAGAAAACACTATACCGACTATTTTTTACTCGGAAAACGATGGTGATATTTTTACTCGACTTAAAGCCTGTCGAGCAGGAGGCATTCACTTTCATTCTGAAGACCTTGAAATGGGACTAGTCGTAGAAGAGGTAGAGGCCGCCACTCAAAACTCACCCGCATCGCCATTAAGAATCCTCGTCATTGAAGATTCCGAGACCCAAGCATTTGCCATTCAAACCATTCTCAACAATGCAGGTATGATTTCACTCATCATCACTGATCCTATGTTGGTACTCGATTCATTAGAAACATTTCAGCCAGAGATCATTATTATGGATATGTACATGCCTCGCTGTACAGGCATGGAAGTGGCAAATGTCATTCGTCAACAAGAGAAATACGTCAGCATACCCATTATCTATTTATCGGCCGAAGAGGATATAGAAAAACAACTCCATGCAATGAGCCACGGAGGCGATGAATTCCTCCAAAAACCAATTAAAGCGTCCCACTTAATCTCCACATTGCGCACCAAAGGTGAAAGAGCTCGCGCACTCATTTCTTTGATGGTGAGAGATTCATTAACCGGTCTTTTGAATCACACCCGAATATTGCAAGCACTGGACAAGGAGATCCTTCGGGCCCAGGCAAACAAAACACCCCTGTGCTTTGCCATGCTAGACATTGATCACTTCAAAAACATTAATGATTCCTACGGACATCCCGTGGGCGATAGAGTCATTAAAAACCTCGCATTGCTTCTCAAACAACGTTTGCGTAAATCGGATGCGATAGGTCGATATGGTGGAGAAGAATTTGCAATCGTACTATCCAACACAAATTTGGCCGACGCTGTTAGAATATGTGACTCCATTAGGGAACATTTCTCTCAGTTTCGACATCCAATTGAAGGCTCTGAATTTCAAGTCACTTTTAGCTGTGGCGTAGTGCAATTGGATGACGATAATGGCGAGAAGCTCACCATTATCGCTGACGAGGCACTCTATGACGCAAAACACAACGGTCGAAATCAAGTCTGCAGCCCAAGCCTTTCCGAACAAGACAGTAGCAGCCATTAGCGACTCATAATGACGATTTTCCGCGTTTTAGCTAACTCAAGCCTAGAAAGCTAAAACCGTTCAGCCAAACTAGGACAGCACTATGATACAAAATGTAGCCCTCAGACAATTAATCTCGCCTGTGAAACTCTCGCTCCTAGGAACACAAACAACTATTCGAAAGAGCTGCCGCCTGGTGATAGTCGTATTAGCCTTTATCATAGCGTCCTCTGCTCACGCGGAATTTTCATTTCAAAAGACCGACTCTAGCCTTCAAAATAACAGTTCAGACCTTCAAAATAACAATCCCGGATCACAACTTTCTTCCTTCTCGACAGAATCTGAGCCGGAATTTCTACGTGTCCACGAAGCGTTCAAGACAAACCTCTCCATCGAAGACAATAAGATCATCGCACAATGGCAAATCGCAGATGAATACTACATGTACCGTGACCGGTTCAAATTTCAAATATCGGATGGTGCGGATGATCTTTTAGGGTCTCCCATTTTTGATCATAAAGGAAAAATAAAACTCGACGAAATATTTGGTGAGGTGGAAGTCTTTACCCATCAAGTGACTGTCACCATTCCTATCAACGATCAATCCAACAATCCCATTAAACAGCCGTTCGAGGTCGTCGCTACATTCCAAGGGTGCGCTGATGCAGGATTGTGTTACCCACCCACTAAATTCAAGCAAACTTTCTCGATAGACTCCGGCAGTTCTACCGCTAACTCACTACCATCAAACCCGACCAAATCTGCCCTGTCCAATGCAACAAAAAATACAAACGCAGAAAAGTCGTCCGCACCTCCACGAAAGAAATCACCAAATAAAGAAGGAATGAATGATGCTGAAGGGATTAGCGGAATGCTACAAAATGCAAGCCTTCTCGGCATCGTGGGAATATGCCTGCTTATCGGTATTGGACTGACATTCACGCCTTGTATTTTACCCATGATCCCCATTCTCAGTAGCATAATAGTGGGTCAAAACGGAAAACTATCCACCGCTAGAGGTTTTGTACTCTCCAGTGTTTATGTTATTGGCATGGCATCAACCTATGCCGCGATTGGTATTTTATTCGCGCTTAGTGGCAAACGCATCGTTCTTTATATGCAAAATCCGGTGGTGCTTTTTACTTTCGCTGGCATATTCATCTTGCTGGCAATCTCGATGTTTGGGTTTTATGAGCTGCAACTACCCGAGAAACTGCGCAGCAAATTAGATAGCGTCAATCAAAAACAAAAAGGGGGCACTCTAATAGGCGTTTTTGTCATGGGTATTTTAGCCGCATTACTGGCTTCGCCCTGCGTTTCCGCCCCTTTAGCTGGCGTCTTGCTCTTTATATCCACCGCTGACAGTGTGCTTTTAGGCGGCATTGCCCTTTTTTCGATTGGCTTGGGAATCGGCTTACCACTTATCGTACTCGGTACAACGGGAACCAATATCTTACCCAAAGCAGGTGGATGGATGAACACAGTGAAGTCTTTCTTTGGCGTCATCATGCTCGCACTCGCAGCTTATTTTGTGAAACATTTGCTCCCCGGCCCCATTATGATGGTCATCTGGGCGTCACTTTTAATCGTTCCCGCCATTTACATGGGTGCTGGACAAACCTTAGATGGAGCAGCCAGTGGTTGGCAAAAACTGTGGAAAGGATTGGGCATTATGATGATGATCTACGGTGCGGCTTTGATTATCGGCGCCGCGGGGGGGCGAACTAATCCACTACAACCATTAGAACTCAAGTTGGGTGGTCAGACCGAAAACTCAACAAAAGAACATCTCAATTTTACTCGCGTCACTAGCATCCCGGAATTGGAGTCGCAACTCAAGCAAGCCACTCAGAACGGACAACCCGTTATGCTCGACTATTACGCTGACTGGTGCATTGCTTGCGTAGAAATGGAACATGATGCTTTTCAAAACCCTAAAGTCGTTCGACTACTCTCCTCCCACCACTTAATACAGGTAGACCTAACCTCTACCAATGACGCCGACAAGCTACTCGATAAATACTCGCTTATTGGCCCCCCTAGCATTTTATTCTTTGATATGACCGGAACTGAAAATAGGGATGCCAGGGTCGTCGGTGAAATGAAGTCAGCTCGATTCACTCGCCACCTCCAACAACATGTGATTCTCAATTAGGGATTGATTCCGCCGACATTCGTCATTCCCAATATTCGGATATTGCTAAGCTAGCCGTTATTGCGTGGACAGCCCTTTCTAATTCATGCAGAATTATTCGTATTATTAAAAGACTAGGTTTATAGACATGGCTTCCATTCTGGTACTGCACGGCCCAAACCTCAATCTACTCGGTTCCAGAGAACCCGACAAATATGGTGCCATAACACTGGCGGAGATAAACCAAAATTTAAGCGATCTTGCGAAGACTCAAGGGAATCACTTACAATCATTTCAAAGCAATGCAGAATATGAAATCATTGAGCGAATTCACGATTCTGCCAAGGACGGTACTGATTTCATTCTTATCAATCCGGCCGCATACACTCATACCAGCGTCGCATTAAGAGATGCCTTGTTAGCGGTCAATATACCCTTTATTGAAATCCACCTTTCTAACGTTTATGCAAGAGAGTCTTTTCGCCACCAGTCTTACTTTTCAGACATTGCAATTGGGGTTATTTCAGGTCTAGGTGCACATGGATATGAACTCGCCCTTCAAGCTGCAGATTCCCATTTAAACGCAACTAAAAAAGCATAGCGACTCACTTTTATTACATGCCTACCAAGATAAGCTCGTATTACAATCTCAATTCATAAGTTTATAATGACAAGCTTATAGAAAAACCAACATTTTTTGCTCTTACAATCAAACTCTATTAGGCGCTGATTAAACATGCCCTGGATTATCATCAAGTTCGCCCCCTCACCTGATCAATTGCCCTTATTAGAAACCCTACTGTCGAATGCAGGCGCTGGCGCTATTACCTTTGAAGATAATGCCGACCAGCCCTTGTACGAACCTCCTCGTGGATCGATGCCTATTTGGGAAAGCACCCGGCTTTCAGCCCTATTTGAATCTGACGTTAATATCGAAAATATTACCGCACTTATTCGATCTCAGTTTGCCAACAACACCCCACAATACCGGGTTGAAATTTTGGAAGACAAAGACTGGGTGAGAGAATGGATGGAGGCGTTTCACCCAATACAATTTGGAGACAGACTCTGGGTATGTCCGAGCTGGCGTAAACCACCGGATAAAGATGCTATCAATATGCTACTCGATCCAGGACTAGCATTCGGCACAGGAACCCACCCCACAACAGCATTATGCCTAAAGTGGTTGGATGCCCAGCCACTCGAAGGTAAAACGGTTGTGGATTACGGTAGCGGTTCCGGCATTTTAGCCGTGGCAGCCAAGTTACTTGGCGCAGCCACCGTATGGGCCGTCGATAATGACCCTCAAGCACTCATCGCAACGAAAGCGAATGCAGAACGAAATCATATTTCTGAACATATTCTGGTAGCTTCTCCAGAAGAGTTTGAAGAAGAGTTTATTCGAAAAAAACAGAAGGCTGACATATTGCTGGCCAACATTTTAGCAGGCCCTTTAATACTTTTAGCGGCAACTCTTGAGAAATCACTTAAACTACAAAGTAAGCTGATACTTTCAGGCATCCTCCAAGAGCAGGCAGAAGAAGTGATAAGCCACTACGAACGGTGGTTCAACATTGATCCTATCGTGTCAGATGGCGATTGGGTTCGCATCACAGGGATGAGAACCACAACAGAGGTCATGAACAAATGACAGAGCAACTGCTAACCAAGTGCCCCCATTGCGGAACCACGTTCCGCTTGAGTCCGACACAGCTGGAATCGGCAAAAGGGGCCGTTAGATGCGGTGCTTGCTTACAAGTATTTCACGCTTCAGACTATCTGGTTGACTCGGGAGAAACTGCGAATCAAACCGAATTAGATGATAACAAGCCCTATACAAGTCCAGGCATGGATACCGGGTCATTCTCCACGTCAGCCGAGACAGACAGTCAATCATTCTCATTTGACGCCACTGAAAATGATGATGAACCCGATCTATATGGTCATTCTGAGTTAGAGGTAAAAGGCGCAGGTATAGAAGAGGCTGATGAAGCTTGGGCTGAAGCGCTATTAAAAGAACTTAATGAAGAGGAATCGGATGCTAGCTTAGGACAACCCATAGATGAGTTGGAGTCTGTCGAAAAACCTGCTGACCCAGCACCTGATTTCTCCCAACTGCAATCTATCGATAACGCCAGCCAGTTGGACCAAAGTCACTCCAAATCAGAATTTGTGAGTGAGGATCATGCCTCTGAGCCCAAACTTCCTTTTGATTTTAGCGGATCTCTGCCTGAACCAACCCGTAATTTAGGCGGTACAGGGGAAGAACACACTGAGGATATCGATGATCCGTCAGCTCAATTTTCAGAAGGTAGTGGCAAAGCCACTCTAGATAACGAAGAGCTTACTGATACTTTTAAGGAGCTTGAATCCTTCGATACCGATACCTCTTTTCAAAACCCATTTACCGATGAACTCATTTCAAACCAGACAGTTCCTGCCAAACTAGAAGGCGCGGATGAATCTTGGGCGCAATCCATGCTCTCGGACCTAGAGGACGAGGAACAAGTCATTGATCATCATTCGTTGGAATTAGAAGAGCAGAAAACAGATGATCCAGGTTTGTTTGGGCTAGGATATCAAACTGATGAGGCTTCTGATGAGATCAAACACCAAGCTCAAGCCAGCGTTCGCAGCAAATTAGACGATGACATTAGTAGCTTCTTTGATGATGCAGAGAATGATGAATCCGACTATAACGAATTTGCTAGTAATGAAAGCACTTTCACTGAACAAGCTAATGCTGATAGCAAATCCCCTCTTTTTACTGATAATGATCTCATCCCTCAAGCACTACCCAACGGAAATTCTGCTCTGGATAATTTTGACGATGATCCAGCAGATGATGAGCTACCGAATTTATTAACTGATCATGATAAAAACGATTCCGTCCAAGATTATCTATCGAAATTTGAAACAGAACCGATTGATAGGACAGCGCCTGAATCACGCTCTAAAAGAGGTACCCTTCGCTCTATTGGCCTAGTAGCACTTAACATCGCTGCGCTTTCCCTATTAGCCGCTCAATATACATTTTATAATTTCGATACACTGGCACGGCAGGACAACCTTCGCCCGTATTTTCATCATGTCTGTGAAGCGGGGTTCTGTGAATTACCCAAGCGATTTGATTCGAATAAAATAAAAGGAGCAAATTTAATAGTTCGACAACACCCTACGCAAGTTAATGCGTTGGTAGTGGATGCCATTATTTATAATAGAGCCAACTTTGAGCAAGCGTTCCCAACTTTGCAATTAAGCTTTTCTGATCTTGATGGCGTACTTGTGGCTCAAAGGGATTTTTTACCTTCGGAATACCGTCAGGGGGAGCTACTGTCCATTCAAGCCATGCCGTCTAATACACCCATTCACTTATCATTAGAGATAGTGGATCCAGGACCAAAAGCAGTAAATTATCGTTTGAAATTTCATTATCTAAAGCAGCAAAAATCGAAATCATAATGGAGTAGCGCTATTTAAACTGAACATGCCGATCAAATACCCAACAAACTCGTGTTTTTATTCAGTTTATTTTACATTCAATGCCCAAAACGCTTTCCGATCCATAAAGATAACGTTATGATAGCCCACTTCTTAACCAGCCCATTTATTAATCCCTATTTTGCAGTACATTCATGATTTCTAAGCTCACATGAACGAAGAAAGGCGCATCCAAATCGGCCCCTACTCTCTCGATAGCCAAGTTGTGCTTGCACCGATGGCTGGAGTAACGGATCGCCCCTTTCGGCAACTTTGCCGAAAAATGGGAGCAGGAATGGTCGTCTCAGAAATGTTAACAAGCGACAGCCGCCTTTGGAAATCTCGTAAATCTCAGTGGCGTATGAACCACGAAGGTGAGCGAGAACCGTATGTCGTACAAATCGTTGGCACCGATCCAGAAATGATGTCGGAAGCAGCTCGCTTAAACGTTCAACGTGGTGCTCAAATTATCGATATCAATATGGGATGTCCTGCAAAGAAGGTCTGTAAAAAAGCAGCTGGGTCTGCTCTGATGAAAGATGAACAGCTAGTTAAGAAAATACTGATATCAGTTAATAGCGCTGTCGATGTTCCGGTAACGCTAAAAATTCGCACCGGATGGGACAGCACCCATAAAAACGCTGTAACCATTGCCAAATTGGCAGAGGATTGCGGCATTCAAGCACTGGCAATTCACGGTCGGACTCGAGCTTGCCGCTTCATTGGAGCAGTAGAGTACGAGACCATCGCTAGCGTTAAACAAGAAGTGTCGATACCTGTTTTTGCAAACGGGGATATAAAAAACCCTAAAAAAGCAAAAGAAGTTCTAGACCAAACCGGTGCCGATGGTATTATGGTCGGGCGAGGAGCACAGGGACGACCTTGGGTCTTTAGAGAAATTTGTGGTTTTCTTAACGGTGAACCGCACCCAGCACCTTCTCTGAAAGAGATGAAAAATATAGTGACTAGTCACTTGATGGATATTCATCTCTTTTATGGAGAGTACATGGGTTTACGAATATCTCGAAAACATTTTGGCTGGTACATGCAGTACCTTCCTAGTGGAAAGGACATTTCAAAACGGTTTAACCAGTTGATTACAACAAGTGAACAACTCGTCAGTGCTCAGGATTTCTTTGAGCGATTAATCGAAGGAGAGGTAATGGCGGCATGAATGATTTAAACACACCGAATGAACCAACAATTGTCAACACTGAGAGTATTGATAGCGCGAGTGCTAGCGGTATTGATAACCAAGATAGCAATACCGCTAGTCAGGAGTCTTTAAAACAACACCTGACCACACCAGCGGATCAACAAAGCCAGACATTGCGTGATAATGTTGAAAAAGCTTTGCGTAATTATTTTGCCCACCTTGACGGCCAACCCGTCACTGACGTTTATCAAATGGTGTTATCAGAAGTTGAGGCGCCTCTATTGGAAACGGTAATGGAATACACTCGCGGCAATCAAACTAAAGCATCAATCCTGCTTGGTCTGAATCGTGGGACTTTACGTAAAAAGCTGAAGCAGTACGGATTAATCTAAGTCGGTTTCTAACACATCACCACATTCGTGGTAGTGTTCAGTAGCCCGTTTTAGTCTAGAGAAATCCTAAAGTAAAAATCGCTAAAGGAGGGTGTGTCCTGTACTCACTCTCCTTTGCTCGTTTCTCTCTAAAAGAATTTTATGTACGAATCATCTAGCTTCGCTTTCACCTCTTCACTATCGCCTTAACAGCAGACTGTTACCTTGAAACCTTGAAACTATCTTTCAGCTAATGAGCAATTTAATCACCGCCATGAATAATACTCCCTCAAGCACGCAGCACTCAGACAGAAAAATCACTCGCGCATTAATCAGCGTTTCTGATAAAAATCATTTAGTCCCGTTTGCAGAAGCTTTGGTAAATCGGGGTATTGAAATATTGTCCACTGGCGGCACTTATCGATTGCTGAAAGAGAATAATATCGCAGCCACCGAGGTTTCAGATCACACCGGTTTCCCTGAAATGATGGACGGTCGAGTGAAAACGCTACACCCAAAGATCCACGGGGGTATTCTCGGGCGTCGCGATACTGACGATGAAATAATGTTAGAGCATGGCATCGCCCCAATAGACCTAGTCATCGTCAATCTTTATCCTTTTACAGAAACCATTGAAAAACCGGATTGCAATTTATCTTTAGCAATTGAAAACATTGATATTGGCGGACCTACAATGGTCCGAGCCGCGGCGAAAAACCATAAAGATGTGGGTATCGTAGTCAATTCGTCTGATTACGATAGTGTTCTACAAGAGATAATTAAAAACGATGGCGCTTTGAGCCAGCAATTTAAATTTGAACTCGCGGTAAAAGCATTCGAACATACTGCTAAATATGATGGCGCAATTGCTAATTACCTAGGAAGCATTAATCCTACAAGCGATGAGAAGCAAGACTTTCCTAACACATACAACACTCAGTTCATCAAGACTCAAGAAATGCGCTACGGTGAAAACCCTCACCAAAAAGCCGCTTTTTATGTCAGCCCCTCACCCACAGAGGTTTCTGTTGCCACCGCTACACAAATACAAGGCAAAGAATTGTCCTTTAATAATGTAGCTGACACCGATGCAGCACTAGAGTGCGTGAAGAGTTTCACAACACCTGCTTGCGTCATCGTAAAACACGCAAACCCTTGTGGAGTCGCTATAGGCGACAACATTGGTCAAGCCTACGGCCTTGCTTTCGCAACAGATCCCACCTCCGCATTTGGCGGCATTATTGCGTTTAATCGACCACTAGATTCCGACACTGCACAACGCATCGTTGAACGCCAATTCGTGGAGGTTATCATCGCCCCCGCTGTAGATGCAGACGCGACCCCTATTTTGGCAACGAAGAAAAATGTGCGCGTATTAATTTGCGGTGATTTCAGCAGCGAACAACGTATAGGTGGGTTCGATTACAAGCGTGTTAACGGCGGGTTACTCGTTCAGGAAAGAGATCTAGGTATAATCACATCTTCCGATCTAAAGATCGCCACAGAGCGAGCGCCATCAGCTCAAGAACAAAAAGACCTTTTATTTTGCTGGGTCGTTGCAAAATACGTTAAATCCAACGCCATCGTTTATGCAAAAGCAGGACAAACTATCGGCATCGGTGCAGGCCAAATGAGCCGAGTGTACAGCGCGCGAATAGCCGGAATAAAAGCCGCAGATGAAAGTCTAGAGGTCAAAGGATCAGTTATGGCCTCAGATGCTTTTTTCCCCTTCCGCGACGGCATTGATGCTGCTGCAGCTGCCGGCATCACTGCCGTGATCCAGCCTGGTGGATCAATTCGAGATGATGAAGTTATCGCCGCCGCTAACGAAGCAAACATCGCCATGGTTTTCACAGGAATGAGACATTTTCGCCACTAATAAGCACTACTAGCTACCATTACTCTATACAAATACAATCTCGGCACTCATCAGTACCTGCGATGTGCCCCTCTATTTTCGCTGTATAACTTACTTGATAGGATCCTTATATGAACGTTTTAATCGTAGGCTCTGGCGGAAGAGAACACGCGCTCGCGTGGAAGGCGGCGCAATCTGTAGACGTCAGTATCGTATATGTGGCACCGGGAAATGCTGGCACTGCCCTAGAAAATAAAGTGGAAAACGTAGCTCTTGGTGTTTTGGATATTGAGAAATTAGCCCAATTCGCACAGAAAAAAGACATTGAACTTACGATTGTAGGGCCTGAAGTACCACTAGTAGCAGGAATCGTTGATCATTTCCAAAGTGCCGGATTAGCTATTTTTGGACCCACTAAGGGTGCAGCGCAACTTGAAGGGTCCAAGGCATTTACAAAAGATTTCCTCGCCAGACACCATATTCCTACCGCAGCATACGGCAACTTTACAGACACAGAGAAAGCCATTGCCTACATCAAAGAGCAAGGTGCTCCTATTGTTGTTAAAGCGGATGGATTAGCCGCTGGTAAAGGAGTCATTCTTGCCCAAACAGAAGAAGAAGCCATTAATGCAGTACAAGACATGCTTTCAGGAAATACTTTTGGCGAAGCGGGCCATCGAGTTGTTGTTGAGGAGTTCCTCGTCGGCGAAGAGGCAAGTTTTATATGTATGGTTGACGGAAAAACCATCCTGCCATTGGCCACTTCCCAAGACCATAAAGCGCGAGACAACGGCGATAAAGGACCCAACACCGGCGGTATGGGCGCTTACTCCCCGGCTCCGGTAGTCACCCAAGCAATACACGACAAAATAATGGACGAAGTCATTCGTCCCACTGTCGACGGTATGGAAAAAGAAGGACACCCTTATACCGGCTTTCTTTATGCTGGTGTTATGATTGATAAAAAAGGAATTCCTAAAGTACTAGAATACAATTGCCGATTCGGTGACCCTGAAACGCAACCAATCATGCTTCGACTAAAATCTGACATAGTTGCACTATGCAATGCTGCTATTCATCAGAAGCTAGATCAAACTGAAGCAAAGTGGGATTCCCGACCTGCGCTAGGCATTGTCCTCGCTGCCGAGGGTTATCCTGAAAATTACAACAAAGGAGATGAGATTCCAGCACTATCGATAGGAAATGACACAAGCATAAATAATATTCCACAGGACCACAGCCTGTATCAAGGCAAAATATTTCATGCAGGAACCAAAATTAAAAATGGTCGCGTTCTAACAAACGGCGGCAGAGTGCTCTGCGCTACTGCATTAGGACGCTCTGTTTCCGAAGCACAAAAAAACGCTTACCAATTAGTAAAAAATGTCGCGTGGGAAAACGCCTACTATCGCGATGATATCGGTCATCGTGCCATTTCACGAGAAGAAGCCTTAGAAAAAAAGCAGTAGGCTAAAACACCTATATTGCCTAAACGGGTGTTTTATCATTAGAACTATCATAGCGGCTTTCAATAGGTCCCTTTGCACTCCAGCCAGAGGGACGCATATATTGACTAGTAGAATGCCGTAATGCGTTAAAATTTCCCTCAACCTAGTTCAAGTTTTTCAATAAATCTTTCACCCTTTAACTTTTCACCTCTCACAGACTCCGATTTAGAACTAAACTTTTATAAATAAAGTTTCATCAAAGACATTGAGCTGAGGAATTTGCTTGAATGGACGAAAAGCCAAACATTGAGATATTACAGCAATTTATACCAATGGACAGCCTATCAGAAAGCCATGTCGCCGAGCTATTAGCCGATGCGGCCATACAACACTTTCCGGCTGGCAAAATGATATTCAAACGCGGCCAATCCAGTAAAGCCTGCTTTTACCTAGTAGAAGGGCAGATTGACCTTTGCGACGAGAACTTTAATATATCCCCCATCGAGGCCAATACTCCAGCCTCCCAAAGAGCTTTTGATAATTATACCCCCCATAAAGTATCTGCTGTTACCACAGGTGATGTACAGATACTGGCAATAAATAGGGACCGCTTGGACCTAGTACTAACGTGGGACCAAGCTGGTAACTATTTAGTAGAGGAGCTGGATGAGGATGTAGATTCATTGGGCAACGACTGGATGTCCAGCCTATTACAATCAAAACTATTTCAAAAAGTACCCCCGGGGAATATTCAACAACTTTTTGTCGCTTTTTCTGAAATCAGCGCTGTTTCAAAGCAAGAAATAATAAAAGAAGGTGAAAACGGTGATGACTTTTTTGTCATCCAGAGTGGCACTGCAATCGTTCGTCGACAGGGAAAAGATAAAAAACCTAAGATTTTAGCCACCCTTGGACCCGGCAGTTTTTTTGGAGAAGAGGCTCTGATAGGCGATACCGTTCGCAATGCGACTGTTGAGATGTCTGAACCTGGATTATTAATGCGCCTGGGTAAGGAAGACTTTAAACGCCTACTACAAGAACCCATCCTTCACTATGTCACAACAAAAGACATCACAGATTTACGTGAATCAGGCGACTCCGTAACCATCATCGACGTGAGACTCGCTATGGAGTACTCACAAGAAAGTGGTGATGGCTCTAAAAACATTCCACTTCCAGAATTGAGGCAACACCTCCATAAACTCAATGAAGAGACTATCTATGTAACTCGCTGCGACGGCGGTAGACGCAGCGAACTGGGCGCCTATCTTCTAAACGAATTAGGTCTACAAGCCATGGTCTATAAATACGATTAAACACAATATTCCATACTCTCAATGGGGTTCGAGTGATAATACTCGGTTATCTCTTTGTCACCTTTATACCTTCTCCTAAATATATTAAAGTCATTAACGCAGAAACGGCACAACACTAAGGTATAATTAAGGATTTCAAACACCCCAACAGCAGAATACCCCCCAACACCAATGAAGGGCGACGCCACCCAGCATGCAGGTTCCTACTTTAACCGACAAACTCCCACGGCTAACACTGCGCCAACCATGGATTTATGGTCCCCCTATTTCTACTCTAAAACTAACGATGCTAATTGGGTTTATGATCTGCATTGCAACACTATCTGTCTGCCATGCAACTCAAACTATCTCCATCGAACATCGAATGCCTACCACTTCGATTGGAGAGTATATCGAATATTATGAAGACAAGAGTGGCGACCTAACCTATGACGATGTACTCGCTCCAGAACACAATAACCGATTCACTTTATCTAGACATGCATATCTTCGCTTTGGATATACTCGGTCGACCTATTGGCTGCGCATTAAACTGAAAAACACTTCTACAAAAGACAACACTGTAATTCTTAATATTAATCACCCCAACATCGACAAAATTCATATCTATTCAGAAGACCAAGAGCGCCCTCTTCAATCAGCGGGAAACAGAACAGAACAATTCTATGGTGACATTCGTCACCATACTTATCTTTTTTATCTGGATCTAAAAGCACATGAAGAACAAATATTTTATCTCAGCTTGAATTCAACTCAGTATTTAAACTTCCTCATGACCATAAGTTCCCCCGAGCAATTTCTTCAAACTCTCAATATGGACCAAGTTCTATTTGGTTTGAGCTTCGGCATTATTATTGGATTGTTTATATATCATATTTTTGTCTATTACTCGGTCAGAGAAACTTCCCATCTATACTATATTTTTCTGCTCATTAGTTTGCTCGTTTTTCTTAGCTCCCAAACGGGTTATTTTAGTTTTATCTGGCGTTTCTCGGAAGGTCTTCAACGACAACTGGATTCCGGATCAGCTTTACTTGTCATTTCAATGGCCGCTTTTTTCGCGCGCTATTACTTGAAAATGCCAGACTCTGCCGATTGGCTGCATAAACTCCTCCAATTCATTGCCTACTTTTCCTTAATCTGTTGCACAGTGCTGCCTTTTACACCTGCTGACTTGGGTACCCAAGTCAGCGTTATAGTTGCTATTTCTATCAGCCCTTTCTTAGTCGGGGCCGGAATGATAAGTTGGCTCAATGGCTACGCACCTGCTCGGTATTTTTTTCTTTCTCGATCAATATACCTACTAACCCTAATCCTAATTTTGCAAACAGCTTACGGCTATCTTCCAACCCCCATTCAAATTACTCACGTCTTACTATTCGCTGGAATATGCGAAGCAATATTACTGTCACTCGGGTTAGCGGAGCGCGTCAGTGAGCTAAAGAACGAACATCAAAACTTACATCAAAAAACGACGATTGCTGAAGTAGAAATACGCACTAAAACTGAGTTCCTTGCGAAAATGAGCCACGAGATACGAACTCCTATGAACGGTATTTTAGGCATGGCGGAGTTACTTGAAGATACGCCGCTCACGACAACTCAAGATGACTTTGTAAAAACCATACATGAATCTGGCAATAATCTTCTCAAAATACTCGATGATATTTTGGATTACAGCAAGATAGATGCGGGTCAAATTGAATTACATATCCAACCGTTTGATCTGACAACATTGATAATTAATTCGATCAATAGTCTAAAATTAATTGCCGAAGAAAAAAAATTACTACTAGTGAATGATCTGGCTACTGACGTCCCCATTCATCTGAGTGGCGATGCCATTCGACTCCAACAAATCATCACCTGCCTTGCCAGCATTGTCATTAAATATTCCGAAGAGGGAGAACTTAGGATCATCACTTCGCAAGAAAATAGCGATAAAAATGTAATTCAATTTAAAGTCGAGAGCACAAGTACAGGCTCCGGTATTCCGAGAGATCTACTAGAACAGCTTTCACTGCACACCCATAATACAGGGAATGATATTGCGGCAGAATTCGGCCATACGGGCGTCGGTTTAATGATAGCTAAACAACTAATTGAGTTAATGCACGGCAGCATTAATGCGAAAATGATCACAGGAAAGGGCGGTGCACTCTGGTTCAGCGTTCCACTGAGACCTCAACTAAAAGCGACGACAATCGAAAAAACACATGACGCAAACTTGGAAGAACTCAAACTACTCATTGTCGATGACAATGCTTCCTGCAGATTGGTCATCGGACAACAAGCGAGTAGCTGGGGAATGAAGGTCACAACTGCAATTAACGGCAAACATGCTTTGGCTATTCTTCGCACCCAAGCCAACCTAAAAGAGCCCTTTGATATTGTTATTCTTGATTATGATATGCCAAGTATGAATGGATTAGAGCTAGCAGCGAAGGTAAGAGAAGACGGCCTGATTACACATGATATTTTATTATTAATGATGACTGGATTAGGAATTTCACCCGATACAACCGCGGCTAGAAATGCGGGTATTCGGAGAGTTCTCACGAAACCCGTATCCGGAAAATTGTTGAAAATCACTCTTGCGGAAGAACTCAGCCATATGCAACGTGCGTTGGGAAACAATGCATCTGTTGGCCACAACATTCAGAAATTTCAGGTGAAAATTAAAATACTCGTAGCGGAAGATCACCACCTTAGCCAAAAAGTAATAAAAGGCATGCTCGCAAAATTGGGCGTCGATAAAGTGGAAACAGTGGATGATGGAGAAAAGGCTATCGCCGCCATAAAAACTGATGACTACGACCTAATTCTAATGGACTACGATATGCCAGTGAAAAATGGGTTCGAAGCAGCAAGAGACATCAGACAATGGGAAAAAAATCATTCAAAAAAAACCACCCCGATAATTGCGCTTTCGGCCCACAAACTGGACGAGCAGAAAGAAATAAGTTTGCAGTGTGGAGTCAATGCTCTCCTAATGAAGCCAGTGGAATTATTTGAACTGCAAGACATGCTAATAAAGTGGACTCGCGTCGAACCCAGCACATCCGAATCACCATCAATCAACAGTCATTAACTGGCTGAGTTACATTACCAAAACCGAAGGGTCTAACTTGTCGTAATTCCGATAAATTAGCTGCATTAAGTCCAACGCTTTAGCTTCGGCATGTTAATCCTGATTTTCTATGAGAATACCTTATTCGGGTTTCTCATAGAAAATATAGCTGGTGGAATAATCACTAAACTCAAAATAAACCCTCTTCTCTCCAGCATCTACTTTTTGATTTTGATTTTCATCTAAAATTCCATAACCAAAACGGTACGGGCGCGAAACAGAATCACTAGTCCCCGTAGCAGTGGAGAGTTTGTCAACCTTGATAAAACGTTTCACTAACTTTTCACCCGCATATACGTCCAATATGCCATCCGTCCCAGTCCAGTTTTGAACTGCACGCCCGAATTTATTTTGTATTTCCTGCGTACATCCCACATTCAAACTCGCTAACGCAACCGCAGCTATTATTTTCGCCTTCATTAAAACCCCATCCATTATGTTCGTTTATATGTCGACATCGATATTATCACAATCGTCCAACATTACACTTCAAAGGGGTTCGCCACTCATGATACGTATATCGTGGTAACATATGAGTTAATTAATTCACCTTGCAACGGGAGACCCACATGTCCTCAAGACGATATACCTTTGTGGACAAACTCATCCAACAAGCCGAAAACGCGCTGAAAACTGTCGTTCCAAATAGCGTCAATTCAGATCGCCCTTCACCCTCGGAAAACAAACCTAATTCCAGATTAACAAAACACGAAGCGCGACATGTCGCTGGATTAATGAGAATAAACCACACTGGGGAAGTTTGCGCTCAGGCGCTTTACCAGGGCCAAGCACTCACGGCACACCTTGAACAAGTTCGAGGTGCAATGGAGCAAGCAGCAAAAGAAGAAGAAGATCATCTCGCATGGTGTGAAAACCGACTCACTGAACTCGGTAGCCATACTAGCTATTTAAACCCTTTATTTTACGGACTGTCATTCGGAATGGGAGCTGCGGCTGGCATCATAGGGGACAAATGGAGCTTAGGGTTTGTAGCCGAAACGGAACATCAAGTGGTCAGACATCTGGACAGTCACCTGCAGGAAATTCCAATTCGCGACAAAAGAAGCCGCGCTATTCTAGAGAAAATGAAAGAAGAGGAATTACATCATGCTACCACTGCAACTGATAATGGAGGCGAGCCGCTACCCCAACCGGTTAAAAAGGCAATGAGTATTGCCTCAAAAGTCATGACGAAGTCCACTTACCGGATTTAATTTCCCAGTTTCCGAATTTAACATTCATCGGATTTAAGACCTACCAAAATTCAAGCCTAGAAGACAGGACCACTGGCACCTCAAAGTATTCATTTTCCGAGGTCGTAATTGCGCCCATAGAATATCTCAAACATCTCCTGCTGCAGACACTCCCTTACAGTCACCATTTCTTTTTCGCTCAGGTCATCAATGCCCGCACCAAACAAATAATTATCGAGAATGAATTCTTTTAATAACATTTTTGTATGAAATATATTTTCTTGGTAAACATTCACATCAATCAGCTGATATAGCGATTTTGTATCGGTGGAAATATAGTTTTGCACCGAGTTAATATCGTGATCGACGTAATGCTTATGGCCATTTACATCCCTAGTAAAGCCACGAATACGATAGTCCATTGTCACAATATCAGAATCAAAACAATGAATGAGATAATTCAAAGCGCGTAAAGGAGAAATTAGCCCGCAAGTTGAAACATCAATATCAACTCTAAAAGTACTAATACCACTATGAGGGTGGCTTTCAGGATAAGTGTGTACTGTCACATGGCTCTTATCAAGATGAGCCAATATGGTTTCAGAGACGGGAACCGGCATTTCAGAATCGAAAGCAGGTGCTTTGGGAACAGGGCCCGGCTCCTCCCGCCTATCACTTTCATCTGGCGGACGACTATGCTCGGCGATCAACATGGTGACACTCGAACCTTGCGGGTCATAGTCTTGCCGCGACACACTCAATACGTTGGCGCCAATAATATTAGTGACTTCGAGCAATATCTGCGACAACCGTTCGGCGTTATACAGTTCATCAATGTACTTTATATACTCTTTCTGGTCGCTCTCTGTGCGCGTATAACAGATATCATAGATATTAAAACTAAGTGATTTAGTTAAGTTGTTAAACCCATGGAGTTGCAGCTTTTTATCTACCATATGTAGCAGTCTTTCACGCCCTTCTATTGCCTTAAACTGTTAATTCTTTCATTTCATAACTATGGGTAATTTTAACACCGGCTTTGCTCAACATGATGGAAGCCGAGCAATACTTTTCAGCAGACAACTCCACAGCCCGTTTTACATGTGCTTCCTTTAATTTCTCACCGCTAACGATAAAGTGGAGATGAATCTTCTCAAATACAGCAGGCACCTCATCCACTCTCTCTGCCTCAATTTCAGTGACACAACTCGATATATTTTGCCTCGATTTCTTAAGTATATGAACCACATCAAACGAAGCGCAACCCCCCATCCCCACCAACAGCGTTTCCATTGGCCGAGCGCCCGCGTTATTACCACCATGATCTTCTGGGCCGTCCATAGAAATAAAATGGCCAGTACCCGTTTCACCAACAAATCGGACGTCACCATCCCACCTAATTGTTGTTTTCATTCTAATCCCCTCAATATCTGACCCACAAACTGCGCGGACTTTATCATAAATAGAAAGTACCTGTACCGACCAATTCATGGCCTAACGCTATATCTACCGGTAATTCATTTAGTTATGTGGATTTCGCTGTGACTAATCGCACAGGTTCACCCCTAATTTCTAGCTTATCATCGGTTTTACAGTCATAATAAATTGTAAGGGTACGATTAATGCACTGGGTTGCACCTTGATTTCTCTCACTAACCAGAGCAAAGAAGGCTTGGAATGGCGCTGATTCAAAATAAAGTTATTGGAGACGAAGAAGATTTTCTCTCCCACTGCCATCGCCGTAAATATCCCGCAAAGAGCACAATCATCTACGCGGGCGATGATTCGGACGCCCTTTATTATATCATTCGTGGTTCCGTCACCGTTATTATCGAAGATGATGACGGTAGAGAAATGATCATGGCATACCTCAATGAAGGCGATTTCTTCGGAGAAATGGGTTTATTTGAGGATACCGCCAGTCGAAGTGCCTGGATCAAGGCTAAAACGGAATGTGAAGTTGCCGAAATCAGCTATCAAAAATTCAAAGAATTAGTGAAAGAAGATGCGGATATACTCTTCGCAGTCAGCGCACAAATTGCCGGCCGACTCAGAGCCACTACTCGAAAAGTAGGTGATTTGGCTTTTTTAGACGTCACAGGACGGGTCGCGCATACTTTATTAGATCTTTGCAAGCAACCTGATGCAATGACTCACCCTGACGGCATGCAAATCAAGATTACCCGCCAAGAAATAGGGCGTATCGTTGGTTGCTCAAGAGAGATGGTAGGCCGAGTACTTAAGACCTTAGAAGAACAAGGGCTGGTCTCGGTAAAAGGCAAAACAATGGTGGTATTTGGTACCCGTTGAGAATTGATTTAAGCAGTACATTGCTAAACAAACAATTCTCTCAGTTTTTCTCCCGGGTCATTCGCTCTCATAAAAGCCTCACCCACAAGAAAAGCATTCACTTTTCGCTCACGCATAGCGGCTACATCCGTCTGATTCCGAATCCCACTTTCCGTGACGACCACACGATCTTTCGGAATTTTATCTAACAGCCGATAAGTATTATCGAGACTGACTTCAAAGCTATGCAGATCCCTATTATTAATACCGATTAACTGCGTATTCATAGGTAACGCTCTTTCTAGCTCCTCTTCATTATGAACCTCTACCAACACATCCATATTCCATCGATGAGCATAGTCACTCAATTCTGACATCTGCATATCCGACAGAGCTGCCGCTATTAACAATATGCAATCGGCATTGATTGCTCTGGCCTCTGCCACTTGATAAATATCAACAATAAAATCTTTTCGAATAACGGGTAACTTAGTCGCTGTGCGAGCTTGCTCAAGATATAAATCAGAACCTTGAAAAAAATCCACATCTGTAAGCACAGACAGACAACTTGCACCGCCCAACTCATAACTCTTTGCTATCGCAATAGGATCGAAGTCTTCACGAATAACGCCTTTAGAAGGAGAGGCTTTTTTAATTTCCGCAATAACTCCCGATTTACCCGCAGCGATACTCGATATTATCGCAGCGGCAAAACCTCGAACTACACTAGACTCTTTCGCTTTGTCTTCCATCTCAAGCAAAGAACAACAGGCACTACGCTGAGCCACCTCTTCTCCTTTTCGCGCTAGTATTTTTTTTAAGATAGTCGCTTGTTTTGCCATGTTAGTTCTATGCTCTCTACCTATTCACTATATATAGAAGTAAAACTGATTAACTCTTTCAGCTTCCCACTTGCCAAGCCACTGCCAATGGCATCTTGGGCCATTGCAACACCTTGAGCTAAATCCGAAACCAAATTAGCGGCATAAATTGCGGCCCCCGCGTTTAAGCATACAATATCGTGCGCGGGGCCGGGTTCATTTGCTAATACAGAATCAATCATTCTTAGGCTCTCTTCCACACCATCAACACGCAACGTTGATAATGCAGCCCTCTTCATCCCAAATTGTTCCGGCTCAACGGAGTACTCACTTATCTCGCCGTTTTTCAATTCAGCGACATAGGTCTTATCGCCAATACTGATTTCATCCATTCCATCTGCGGAATGCACCACCAACACATGCTCGCTACCCAGAACTTTCAACACCTCAGCAAGCGGTCTCACCAACTCCCGACTAAAGACTCCAAGCACCTGATTCGGCGCTCCGGCCGGATTAGTCAAAGGACCGAGTACGTTAAAAATGGTTCTCACTGCCATTTCTTTACGCGGACCTATCGCATGTTTCATCGCACTATGGTGGAGAGGGGCAAACATAAAACCAACTCCAAGACTCTCCACACAGCGCGCCACTTGCTCTGCTGTGATATCAAGCTTCACCCCCGCCGCTTCCAACACATCGGCACTACCGCAACTACTGGAAACAGAACGATTGCCATGTTTTGCGACGCTACCACCCGCGGCCGCAACCACGAAAGCACTCGCGGTGGAAATATTAAAAGTATTGATGCCATCTCCACCGGTACCACAAGTATCAACCAAATTTTCTCTAGAAACCACATCTGAAGATACTGCCACCGCGCTTGCCAGCTTTCGCATGACGGTGGCGGCACCCACTATCTCATCCACAGTCTCGCCCTTCATTCTTAGCCCCACTAAAAACCCACCAATTTGCGAAGGTGTTGCCTCCCCCGTCATTATGGTTGTCATTACCTGAGTCATTTCCTCCGAGGTCAGATCTTTACGATCAATCACTGTCTTAATTGCAGTTTGTATATCCACGGTCAACTCCTATTTAATTCAAGTTAGTCTGCCAAGAAATTTGATAACAACTGGTGACCATATTCCGTCAAGATAGACTCTGGGTGAAACTGCACCCCCTCCACATCTAACTGTTTATGTCGAATCCCCATAATTTCATCCATCTTTCCGTCTTCAGTTTCTGTCCAAGCCGTCACCTCTAAACAGTCAGGCAAACTGGCTTGCTCTACCACTAGCGAATGGTATCGAGTCGCAATATAGGACACGGGAATATCTTTAAAAACGCCTTCGTTAATATGATGTATCGGTGACGTTTTACCGTGCATCACCTGTTTCGCTCGAACAATATTACCACCAAAAGCCTGGGCAATACTTTGATGCCCCAAACAGATACCCAATACCGGCAACTTGCCTGCAAACTGTTTAATCACTTCCAAGGAGATCCCTGCTTCATTGGGCGTACAAGGGCCGGGAGAAATAACAATACGCTCCGGCGCGAGTGATTCAACATCAGCAACGCTAATCTCATCATTTCGTACAACCTGTACCTCTGCGCCGAGCTCACTTAAATACTGAACTACGTTATAAGTAAAAGAATCATAATTATCGATCATTAATAGCATGTCACTTAGCTCCTACCCTTTCCAGTTGATCCACTTAAGGGCAATCCATTCACCGACATAGCCACTGCCTTAAATATAGCGCGCCCTTTATTCATCGTTTCTTTCCACTCCATTAACGGTACTGAATCTGCCACAATGCCGCCGCCTGCCTGTATATGCAAAACTTCATCCTTTATCACGGCTGTTCGTATAGCAATGGCAGTATCCATATCTCCCTGCCAAGTCAGATAGCCAATAGCACCACCATAAACACCTCGCTTCACCGGCTCGAGTTCATCGATAATTTCCATGGCTCGAATCTTGGGAGCACCACTCAGTGTTCCCGCAGGAAACGTTGCCCTAAGCACATCAATAGCAGTGAGTCCCTCTTTTAACTTCCCTTCTACATTCGAAACAATGTGCATCACGTGGGAGTATCGCTCCACTGCCATTTTTTGAGTTAGGTGAACTTCCCCCACTTTCGCCACCCGTCCAACATCATTGCGCCCCAAATCGATTAGCATTAAATGTTCCGCGATTTCCTTAGGATCAGAAACTAACTCCCGCTCGAGGGCCAAATCTTTTTCTGCCGTTTCCCCTCTCTTGCGCGTCCCTGCAATAGGACGAACAGTCACAACACCCTGTTCTACTCTCGTCAAAATTTCGGGAGATGATCCCACCACATGGAAATCGCCAAGATTCATGTGGTACATATACGGAGAGGGATTCAGATAACGTAGTGCACGATACAAATTCAAAGGGGGCTCAGAATAAGGGATGCTCATTCGTTGCGATGGCACCACCTGCATCACATCACCCGCAAGAATATATTCTTTAATCGTATCCACTGCACCTTCATAACCTGCTTGCGTTAAGCCCGACACAAAGTCTGACTCTTTCACCTCTCGCCCACCAACAGCTTCTCTGCCATCTATAACCGGTAACACATTAGGCGCTGGAGACTGCAATAGAGAAACAAGTTCTTCCAATCGAGCATTAGCCTTCGTCAGTGCCTCATTTTCTGCCGGATTAGCATGAGTAATGACAAAAAGACTACCTCGCAGATTATCAAACACCACCACATCTTCAGAGAGCATTAGCAATATATCCGGCGACCCTATCGGGTCAAGCTTATCCCTGCCTTTTAACCTTTTTTCAATATACTTAACGATGTCATAGGCAAAATAGCCCACCAACCCTCCGGTAAAGCGCGGTAGAATTTCCAGTTCTGGCACCCGAAACTCGCTTTGATACTGCTCTACAAAAGCCAGCGGGTCTTCCACCTGCCGCTCTTCAACCACCTTCCCGTCTTTTTCGATCAACACTTTATAGCCGTACACTTTGAGGATAGTGCGACAAGGTAAGCCGATAATAGAATACCTTCCCCATTTCTCTCCCCCTTCCACTGATTCAAACAAATAACTATAAGGCCCATTGGCTAACTTTAGATAGGTACTTAACGGCGTGTCTAAATCAGCAAGCACTTCTCGCATAACAGGAATACGATTAAACCCTTGATCCACAAAAGCTTGAAACTGCTCAGATGACATATGTTCAGATGGCCCAGTTTTCGACGACCCGGTTCTTGACGACATGGCTTTGATCCAATTTATAAATTTTTATTACAATGCTAAAGACCGTCTCATTAGAATAGATAACAACTCTTTCTAACGACAAATTCTTTCAAACACCCATTCGCCAAGGATCTCCATATCATGAAATTCACTCGTTATGAGCTTTGATTCAGATAACGTATCTCTTAAATAATTTAGCTATAGATGGTTATATTGGAAGTTAATAACGGACGATCTAACGATAAAAATTGAGGTTGAACGTTACCATCGCCAAGAAAGCAATGGTAACTCTGACATTATCAATACCGGTATCTGCAGTATAAATGTCGAAGAAGAGAAGCTGAGGAAGTGATGTGAATTATTCATGGCGCCACTTTATAGGAGATCATTCGATGAATCAAGACGAAAGCAGCCCGACTCTCTTATACATTTGCCAACTCAATTCTCATACTATCAATCACTTTTTTATAATCGGGCTGCCCAAAAATAGCTGATCCAGATACAAAAGTATCTGCTCCCGCCTTTGCGATATCCTTGATATTACTGGGCGTGATTCCCCCATCCACCTCTAACCGGATAGGCAAACCACTCTCATCAATAAGCTGTCGAACTTTTTGAATCTTACCTAAGGTACTGCCAATAAATTTCTGCCCCCCAAACCCAGGATTGACTGACATCAACAAAAGCATATCCATCTTATCCATCACATGATCCAAATAATGTAATGGCGTCGCAGGATTAAAAACAAGACCCGCTTTGCAACCCCCATCTTTAATTAGCTGAAGACTTCGATCAATGTGATCAGAGGCTTCTGGATGGAAGGTAATATAGGTCGCTCCGGCCTTAATAAACTCACTAATCATGCGGTCTACAGGTTTGACCATCAAATGAATATCAATAGGTGCTTTTATTCCATGATCTCGTAGGGACTTACACACCATAGGACCAATCGTCAGATTGGGTACATAATGATTATCCATAACATCAAAATGAACAATATCAGCACCGGCCTCAAGCACATTTGAGACTTCCTCACCAAGTCGCGCAAAATCAGCAGCCAAAATAGAAGGGGCTATCTTAAAATCCGTCTCAATCTCGGCCATATATCACTCCACACTCGTTTCCAAATCATCAATCATTAGAGAATTCATATTAAATACTAGCGTAAATATTTAAATTTCAAATTCGGCTCACTCTAAAGTGGTGCATTCTACACAAAAGCGACTTAGAGGAGGAAAATATATACACCCCACCTTGTAGCTTCGTCCCACCGTTATAGCTCTATACTGACTTTCTATACAGGGGCTCTATACTGAACGTAAATCCCAAAATAGCCATATCGAATTCAACTTAGAATAGGCCAATAAACCTATGTTGATCCAAAGAAAAATATTGATTCAAAGAAAGGTGTTGACCCGAAGAGAAGTACCTCGCCAAAAAAAACTCATAATCTCTGTGGCTTCCGCCATTATCATCTTCGGATTTAGCGGAGAGAGCGCATGGGCGAAAAAAAAGAAATCCGATAAGCAGAAAGAACCCAAAGTTGTCGAAACTGCACCCATCAAACTACCACCCAAGCTAACGCCAAACCTTATTGAAAAACAACGCAGTGAGGCCCTCTGCGAAGACCTAGATCCTAATACCAGCCCACACTGGCTACCGGACAACAGTGACGACACATTTTTAGCACTCTACTTCGCTAGTATCACAGCGAAAATCCAAGGAACACTATTACTTCTCCCTGAGAATGCACATCATCCCGACTGGCCTGGAACCATACATCAATTAAGAACAAGCATGCCTGATGAAGGCTGGTCTACAGTATCAATCGCCTTACCAGACTATATTTCAACAACAAAAATACCACCTCGCCCTATTGTCTTGACTCCAAAAAGCTCAAATGACTCTAACGAAAAAGAAAAAAAGAAATCGAAAAAGAAGCAGAAAAAGAAAGTTTTCAAAGAAGTAGCAGAAAAACAAAAACCTACCCCCGTAAAGGAAGACTTAAAACAGGAAGATTCCAAACAAGACAACAAACTGCCATTTGAAGAACGCACTCACCAGAGAATCAGTGAAGCTCTGAACTTTATCGAAAGTAAGGGCACCTCAAACGGTAAAATAATAGTAGTGGCAGAAGGCTTATCTGCGCTTTGGATTACTGAATTCTTAACCGGTAATTCAGCTCAAGCGTCCTCAACAAACCCCAGAGTAGATGCCGTAATCTTTATTGGCGGTAGAAGCATATCCGATTTCAAACACATCAACCTTTCTCAATCTACCATTAAAATTGAACAACCATTTCTCGACATAACAAATTCAAATGATGAAAGTTATTCAATGGCAAATCAACGTTCAAAGCTAGCAAAGCAGGCGGGGCACAAACAATATCAACGATTAATACTGGCCTCCCCACTACACCACGGAAGCCAAGATTCACAACTCTTTAGTCGTATAAAAGGTTGGCTGAAAAGGCATTTTGATAGGAAGTAAAACTGTTTCAACTTGGTTTAACTTTAACTTGTAAAAGCTCTAACTTGTAAAAGCTCTAAATCAAGAGCGAGACTGGCGAATCAACTCAAATGCCGCACTAATTTGTTGTGTTTTCTCTGTTGCCAACACCATCATTTCTTCTGGCAATCCCTTTGCGACTAACTTATCGGGATGATGTTGGCTCATCAAACGACGATACGCCCTTTTAAGCTCAACATTAGAAATGGCGTCATTCACCCCTAAAATATCATATGCTTGTACCAACTTATCCGCGGCCTCAACGCCTGCACTACTTCGGCCTGTTCTATCTTCACTTTCACGCCAACTACGCTGACCCAAGCTAGCGTTACATCGTCGAATGATTTGCTCCAAATTTCGTTTAGGGTAATGTAATAAGTCAGCCATCTGATTTATTAGCTGCAATTCACTCCTATGTAGATATCCATCAGAAAATGCCGCTTGGCATTGGATTTCCATAAACATTTGAATCAAGCTAGCTCCACGACCGCTTAATGAATGAAATTGATTAAGCGTCGGCTCTAAATCAAAATCCAACTGTTTACCCTGGGAAAACAATTCAATGGCATGTTTTTTCATATTTGGACTCAATTGCAATTGGTCCATCAGCGATTGCGCTAAACCGATCTCTTCGTCAGATACACGACCATCACTTTTAGCAATACGCCCCATCACCAAGAAAGTGGCTCGAAAAAACACTGTTTGAATATTGCCTTCAGGCAAAGCCTCATTCTGACGCCGACGATGCCAAACCGCATCCTCAAGCAAAGAGCGACTCCAGCTATTGCCTCGCCATGTTGCTCCACCCGTCACATTGGACGTTAAGCCGCGATCAAAAGTATGACCCGCAATTGCCCCCAATACGGCTCCAAGCGGGCCACCGAGACTAAATCCGGCTAACGCCCCAATCATTTTTCCAAACCACATAATAGATAACCTTTTAAAATAGTTTACTATTTTCCCAAACGCTCCCCTTTCGACTATGAATCAACGAATTGGTTTAGAAATTAACTAAGCGCTAAATTCAAATCCCGCATAGCCCTGCTTCACCACGTCCTCACATCGTTCGAAATAAGTCGGTAGACCACCAGCATAAGGCATGAATATCCTTGCCTTTCCTGGAATATTTGCACCTAAGTACCATGAATTCGCTTCCCAAAAGAGAGTCATCTCAGCGATCTGATTAACATGAGTAACCCAATCAGATTCTGCTTCCACATTCGCTTCAATACAGACTTGCTCATTCTTTTTCATAGATTGAATACAATCGGATATCCACTCCACATGCTGTTCAATGGTTACCGGCATATTACTTAATACCGAAGGGCTACCGGGGCCCGATATTGTGAAAAAATTTGGAAACCCCGCCACTTGTAATCCAAGATATGTTTTAGGTCCTGCTTCCCACTTATCAGCCAAAGATTCGCCGTCACGCCCTTGTATATCGATCTTCAATAGAGTGCCCGTCATCGCATCAAAACCCGTGGCAAATACGATAATATCTAAATCGTACTCTTCATCCTTAGTCAGAACACCGGAAGGCGTAATTTCCTCAATAGGAGATTCTTTGATGCTAACCAAGCTCACGTTGTCACGATTAAACGTTTCGAAATAGTTTGTATCGATGGGGGGACGCTTCGCTCCGTATGGATGGTCGTGAGGCATCAATTTATCTGCAGTGACCGGATCCTGGACGGTCTCCCGTATTTTTCCGCGAATAAAATCTGCCGCAGTATTGTTGGCTTCTTTATTCACCATGATATCGGCAAAAGATCCCCATAAGAACTTAAACCCTCCTTCCTGCCAAATATCTTCGTAAATAGCCGTTCGCTCATTAGATGAAAACTCCAATGCTGAACGGGTAGTTGGTGAATAAGGAAAACCACCATGTCCACTCCGAGCTTTTTCCCAAACCTCATCATAATTGGCTTTGATTTCTTTTTGTTTGGTTGGGGTAAAAGGTTCATTACGTGCAGGAACACTAAAATTGGGGGTTCTTTGAAATATCGTCAAATGATCTGCTTCCGCAGCAATAACCGGTGTCGCTTGAATCCCCGTCGAACCCGTTCCAATCAATCCCACTCGTTTTCCGCTAAAGTCCACACCCTCGTGCGGCCACTTGCCAGTGTGATACCAATCGCCTTTAAAGTTCTCTAGGCCTTTTATCGCGGGTACATTGGCCGTTGATAAACAGCCAACGCCACTTATGAGAAATTGCGCTGAGGCTCTTTCTCCATTCTCAGTCAGTATTTCCCAGCGATGGGTCTTTTCATTGAAGTGTGCTGATTTGACTCGCGTTTCCAGTTGAATATCTTTTCGCAAATCAAACCGATCGGCTACATGATTCAAATACGTTAGGATTTCTGGCTGCTCGGGATATTTACTACTCCACTCCCATTCCTGCAGCAATTCTTTTGAAAAAGAATAACAATAGTAAAAGCTCTCTGAATCACACCGCGCACCAGGATATCGATTCCAATACCATGTACCACCCACTCCGTTTCCGGCTTCGTAGGCTCGAGTATTTAAACCCAACTCATCTCGAAGCCGTTTCAGCATATACATCCCCGAAAACCCAGCACCGATAACAATAGCATCAAGTTCTAACACGTTTTCTTTAGAATTTTTCCTTTGCCCACTCATATCAAAGCTCCACATTTTTTAGTTTATTTTTTGGATCTATAAATGAAAAACATAAAATCGTAAGATGCGCCCAACAGCGCTTCATATTAGCATCTGCGACAACCCTCAAATACTAGTTATTTACACAGCCTTAACCGCCAATGACAAACCCAACGGTAGGCTTTCTAGGACTTTCGGTAAAACGGATATAACTACTATATTTGGTGTAATTTCGTAAACCACAGACTACATAAGCCATTGCGACTTGAGAATACTCACACTCCACGTACTCAAAGAAAAACGGTTCGCAGCAGGGAATACGTATCGAATCAGCTCATGTTCATTCCTGACGACGCTTAAAGCCGAAAATATGCAGCAAAGTATTACCCAGAAACAATTAACCAGAAACACGTAATCAAAATCGAGACAAACCTATTTATATTAATAATTCAGGTTTTTCTTAGCTATGCCCTGATGACCAACGACATTCTATGCTGTTTATAGTGATCAGGTGGGAATGCTCCATTATGTCTTTTAGCATTGTCCGGTATGACGTGCAGTGAGTTTGCTTAATCGAAAATTTGATTCACATTCCATAGCGTATCGCTTTTATCGCGTTTTATGAGTATTAGGTATGAAAAAACGCAAACAACCACTTATTGGTTATTACCACATTAAACTGGTTGACCCGCTAAATAGTTTGGAGTTTTCTAGGAGCTAACCCGTAACTTTGCTTTGAATAACTGATGAGTATTAACTTATCGGGAAACGATATCCCTGTAGCTCCGAGTTTAAGCACAAGTTAAATTGAAGGGTTCTGGTATCAAAAAATAGAATTCCTATACTTTTACCAACAAAAAAAGCCCCGGAGTTAAATTCCGGGGCTTTTTTTGAAAGCACTTTCAAAAAAGGATCAGTTTACTTTTTCTTAGCTACTTTTTTTGCTGCTACCTTTTTCTTAGGCGCTTTTTTCTTAACGACCTTTTTAACTGCTTTCTTCTTAGGAACAGCCTTCTTAGCCGCTTTCTTAGCTACTTTCTTAACGGCTTTTTTCTTAGGTGATGCTTTTTTTGCTGCTTTTTTCTTAGGTGCAGCCTTTTTAGCTTTAGCTGCTGCTGCTTTTTCTTTCTTAGCAGCGGCAGCAGCTCTCACTTTCGCTTTTTTCAGCGCATCTTTGGCCTTTTTCAATCTAGCTTTAGCAGTTAAAGCCGCTTTTGTGGTTGAAGCAACAGATTTCACTAGTTGATTCACTTTAGTAGTTGCTGCTGCAACTGGATCTTTAGTAGCTGCCTTTTTCTTAGCTGCCATATGACTCTCCTCAATTCCTTCATAATAATGGTGGGTTAATGATAGCAAATTCTACGCATTAAACCGATTTTGCTTTAACAGTGTCGTTAGTTTTTCTAAATAATTAATGCAGAAACTTCGCTAACAACGCCGTCCACACAATTATCATAATATGACTATAGATCATCAACCAGTAGATGCATAAAATGCGGCCGAAAACATAACTTTTTTTTACTTTTTTTTAAAAAAAACCATTTTTTTAATTTTTAATGGCTTTAAACTTTAAAAAATAACGCAGAATCACTTTCTCAACTTCTTTTTTTCATTTTTCCTTCACTTGAAATCCATTCCTATCTCGGCGGTATTTCATAATACTGACGCCATTTTTTTATGAAACACAAAACGCTTTATACTAGAACTCAACTTTCCCAAATTGAACTCAACTTCCATTACACGTTCACGACGATTCACTGCCTTTACCAAATCCTCGTTACCTAAAAACAAGAAAACCAATTTTGACGTCTTTCTGTTATCTCAAAGCTCATGAGTGAAATAACTCCCCACTTCCAGCGCCACAAGCAATGATAGTCCGCATAACATCTTCAACTTTTACTTCTGGGTACAATTGAACTTGATTTGGAGGAAGGTGATACATGTTACCAGAGGTTGGATTCGGGCCTGTAGGAACAAAAACAGTAAAGCACCCACCTGTATGTCTCGAAGTCACGATAGCTGTTGCAGTCGTTTCACAATCCAAACCAAATAGATTAACTCTGGCGACTTCCCCTTTTGTAAAAGGCGAATCCGCTTTATCACCAAGAAATTGACGCACAATTTCTTTAATTAACTTATATCCAGGAGCGGCTCGTAACAAATACTTGTCAAAGCGACTATGCAACCAACGGCCAACACTAGTCGACACCAAACTACCAATAAGAAAACAGACCAATGCAATAAAGGCAACTGCCAATACATCCCCTATTATTTCCGGTATGACCCCTTGTACAGCCTTAGTCTTTATCACCAGGTTAGTTAAAGGCTGTATCAGGTCTGTTACGATATGAAAAAAGCAATTAAGTGTGACCATAAAAATTGCCATTGCCAGCAAGACCAATATGCCACCTATGAAAGATGTTTTTATAAATTTTTTAAGCCGACCCATGTTTACCTCCAATAAAGTAGTATCTCAATACAGAAGCCTAAATAGAGCAACTGAAATTAACCCCTATCAAACAGTTTTAGGTACGGATAGATATCAGCGTGTTTCAGGCTATTTTATATAAGAGAAAATTATTTAAACAACGAGTTCGCGTCAACACTCAGCCCATATCAATCGTTTCTATTCAGTAACGCCATTGCTTGAACTTAATCGTCACGATTAAACGTATTTCCCATTTACTTCATCTCAATATAGAAGATTATCCACTGCATTTTAAACCTGACAACAACTCTATCCACGCTGTGTAAATCACATTTACACTCGATTTGCTACCTTAATCATTAAAGGAACTGGTTGCTGTAGATTTCAGGATATTCTCCCATTCCAGCTTATTTTTATATTTCAAAACCTCTATAATCAGCGCCACAATCACCTAGTTTTAACCCCATTTAGATCTATTTCTATTTAGAGACAAGTTATGAAACTCGCTAGTAAAATTAGCCACACACAATTCGAATTGCTGCGTGCCGGAGTAGTGATTCTCTTCATGCTGGGCGTTTTCTTTTATGTCAGCAGTATTTCCGCAGGTCTAGAAGGCAGTTATTTACTGATTGTGGCTGCATTGTTTGGTGGCTACATGGCTTTGAATATCGGAGCAAACGATGTCGCTAACAATGTCGGTCCTGCAGTAGGAGCTCAGGCAATAAGTCTGGGCGGTGCAATTATGATAGCCGCAATATTCGAGGCTACTGGGGCTATCGTTGCAGGAGGCGATGTTGTCAGTACGATTAAGAAGGGCATTATCGATCCTAACCTTATACAAAACACGCAGGTATTTATTTGGCTGATGATGGCCGCATTACTAGCAGGCGCACTCTGGCTAAACCTTGCAACCTTTCTAGGCGCTCCCGTATCGACTACCCATTCCATCGTAGGAGGAGTTTTAGGTGCAGGAATTGCCGCCGGTGGGATGGATATTGCAAATTGGGGAAAAATGGGAGCAATCGCTGCGAGCTGGGTAATTTCTCCAGTACTCGGAGGTCTAATCGCCGCACTATTCTTATACCTAATGAAACACACTATTTTTCACAAAACCAACATGTTGGATTCTGCAAAAAAAATGATTCCTATTTTTCTAGCGATAATGACCTGCGCTTTTACAACTTATCTGTGTTTAAAAGGGCTGAAAAAAGTTTGGAAAATGGATTTCCAAACTGCAGGCATCATTGGATTCGTCATCTGCATTCCTGTTCTATTCTTCACTCGCAGTGTAATCGCGAAAGCAGCAGAATCAATGACTAACACGAGGGATGAAGTCGGCGACTTATTTACTATTCCCTTAATCTGTTCCGCCGCACTGCTCAGCTTTGCACATGGCGCAAATGACGTCGCCAATGCAATAGGCCCCTTGTCTGCAATTAACGATGCCGTAATTAATTCCGGAATATCAGCAAAAGCCAGCATACCTTTATGGGTAATGATTATTGGCGCAATCGGTATTGCCATTGGCCTAGCTTTATACGGCCCAAAACTGATTCGTACTGTAGGTACGGAAATTACCGAATTAGATAAACCCCGCGCCTTTTGCGTTGCTATGGCTGCATCCATTACCGTTATCATTGCTTCTCAATTGGGCTTGCCTGTCAGCTCGACCCATATAGCAGTAGGCGGAGTATTTGGCGTAGGGTTTTTACGTGAATATCTCAAGCTTAACTATTTATGGCAACTGCACGTATACAATGATCAACTCGAAGACAAAGACAGCAAAGCGATTACCAAGCTTTTAAGAACACACGAATCGGCTTCAATTGATGAGATTAATCGCATGTTTAAGAAACTTAAAAAGAACAGGAAAAAACTCAACCTCAAACGAAAAGAGCTCTCGCGTGTTAAGAAGATCTATAAAGTTGAGCTAGTAAAACGATCAGCGCTATACAAAATTGCTGCAGCTTGGGTAGTAACAGTACCCGCTTCAGCAATGTTAGCTGCATTATTTTACTTTATGATTAGAGGTTTCTATATCAACTGAACACTGGCCAGATAAACCAGTTACAACAAACTGTGGCATGTACAACAAACAGTTATAAGCGCATCGCCTACGACGCAGACTAACGGGCAACCACAGAGATCATAGGAAAGATTTAAGAACCGAATATTTCAAGTTAGCACTCTAGACTGAAAGATTAACGTCAGCCCAATTCAGTTCATTATTCTACTAAGATGAGAGCACTCATAACTAAGCTAAATTTCAGCTAGCTTATACTTTAAACTATCACTGCTTAAAGTATCACTATCTAAAATACAGCGGTTTTAAACTAAGACCTAAAGATTACTCTTATGCCTCAGCAGGCTCTTCTGCATCAACGCTCTTAGACTCAACAGGCTCTTCTTCAGGAGTAGCACTTTCATCGCCATCGAGTGAGTCTTTCTTCAATTCACTCAACTCATCTTCAAGCTCTTGCGCTTTCTTCTTCAATTCTAGATTTGACTCTTTGAATTGTTTATTTGATTTCTCGAGAAGACCATTGGTTTTTCGTTCTTCTTCGATTTTTTTCTTAGCCGTTTTAATATTCTTTTTAAGTTTTTCAGGATCTAATAGCTTAAGTGCTTTAAGCTCTGATCTAGTTTCACCTAGCTCTTTTCGAACGAGTTTAGTTTTCCCTTTTTGCGCGTCAACTTCAGACAAAGCTTTCGTTACGCGATTATTCGACTCCCGGTTTTCTTGAGTCAACCGTTTAATTTCGGTGGCAGCATTCACTAACGATGCAAGCTCAGCTACTTTTTCATCAATAGTGTCACGAAGCTCTTGCTGTTTTTTCTCTGCCTGCTCAGTTAATTCAATTTGTTCATTGAGCTTAACTTCATATTCGGCTCTTAACTCATTTTCCATTTTAATAAAAGCTTCTAGATTTTCTGCTGCACTCATTCATCGTTTCCTTGTGGTTATATTAATTAACGGCCTAATTAATAATAAGTTTAGTTAATGGTAGTTAATTTAACGCCTCTGCCCAGCTACATCTGATCCATATACACTGAAAACTCGGCAATAAGATGACTCCCACCAAAACGTTCAGGGGCTAGGGAGCTGTTACAGTGACTTATTTTCGATTTACTTTGGGTTTTCTGTGGCAGGGATCGTATCATTTAAAATGGTCGTAGTGCCGAAAGGTCATTTTGGTGGGCTATTCTATGCTTTGTGCACTTGACTGGCAATTATTGTCATCAATATTATAATAAAATTTTGTTACAGCTTATATATTTTGTTAAAAAAAACCGGGCAAGTAATTGATAGCTAGATATTTATTTTCTGCGCTCATTTCATAGCTGTAAGTCAGTAAGCAATATTAATTGCTCATTCGAAGGTTATTTTCATCTCAGTAATGCTCACATCTCACCGAACCTCATCGCTTTTTTATGGTGATTTAGGGGGATGGACGCCAAACTAGATTCAATTCTCGCGCGGCTTTCACATCATCTAACCGTTTAACCGACAAACTGTGAGGCGCGTTACGTAGCAATTCAGGGCTTTGGTGGGCTTCTTTTTGAATGGCAATCATCGCCTCCACAAAACCATCTAATTCACTTTTTGCTTCTGTCTCCGTGGGCTCTATCAACCAACACTCTGGTATCAATAGTGGAAAATAGGTCGTCGGAGCGTGATAACCGTAATCTAATAAACGCTTAGCGTAATCCATAGCACTGACTCTCAATGCTTTCGCTTCTTCGCTGAAAGTGATGATGAACTCATGCGTGGCTCGGCGTTCAGGGTACGCCAATTTAAAACCCGCTAGTTCCATTTTTTTCATCAAATAATTGGCATTTAACGTTGAAAATAATCCTGCCCTAACCAACCCTTCTCGCCCTAATGCACGCGCGTAATAATACGCTCTCAGCAAAACTCCCGCATTCCCCATAAACGCCGACAACCGGCCTATGGTATCGGGGCAATCTTTTTCGTTTAACCAACGATACTTAAATTCATTGTGATGACCAACGGCTTCTCGGCCCACTACAGGTATTGGCAAATACGGTAACAAACGCTCATTGACTGCTACCGGTCCAGCACCCGGTCCTCCACCACCGTGCGGAGTAGCAAACGTTTTATGCAGATTCATATGCAATACGTCAAAACCCATATCACCCGGCTTAACCTGCCCTAAAATGGCATTTAAATTAGCGCCATCGTAATACAACAAACCACCCACTTCATGGACAATCTTAGCGATTTCTTCCACCTGCCGCTCAAACACACCACAGGTAGAGGGGTTAGTCATCATCAGGCCAGCAGTTTGCGGTCCAACTGCTGCTTTTAACGCATCAATATCCACATCCCCGCCAGCAGTCACAGCAATTTCTTTTACTTTATATCCACACATTACAGCCGTGGCAGGATTAGTTCCGTGTGCAGTACTTGGAATAATAATTTCTGTCCGTTGCTCATCTTGTCTCGCATTATGATAAGCCCTAATCATCGCGACTCCCGCAAACTCCCCTTGAGCGCCGGCCATCGGAGTCAGGGACACCCCTTTCATCCCAGTGACATCTTTAATGATTTCTTGCAATTCAAAGATGCAAGCCATATACCCTTGACTGGCTGACTCTGGTGCCAAAGGATGACGCGCCAAAAAACCAGGGAGGGATGCAGCACGATTTGCACCACGCGGGTTGTACTTCATCGTACAAGAGCCCAAGGGATAAAATTGTGTATCGATAGAATAATTCTTACGCGATAAGTTTGTGTAGTGACGAACAACTTGTAGCTCTGACACTTCAGGTAATAACGCACTTTTTTTGCGTCTCAGATGTTTAGGAATACCACTGATATCTACTGTTTCTGCCGGTGCTTGAGATGTAGCACGACGTCCGGATGAACTCTGCTCGAATATCAACATATCAGCACTCCTCTGCTTTTTTTGCATCATCTATAGCGCTTGCCAATAAACGAGCGTACGTATCTATATCTGGGACCGATTTAGTTTCCGTAACACAGATCAACAAGGCATGACCAAATTCAGGGTAATAAGGCGATAAATCTAACCCTGCAATTAATCCCTTTCCTAACATAAATTCCAAAACATCATTAACGGGTAAGGGCAACTGAACAACCATTTCATGAAAAAAGGCGCTGGAATATAGCGGAGTCACACCATCAATGTCCTCTAATTTTTCTTTTAATTGCATTAGATTGTAATGACAATGAGATGCCACTTGCTCCAACCCTTTCGCCCCTAACAAACTCATATAAATAGTAGAGGCAGACATCGCAAGACCTTGATTAGTACAAATATTCGAAGTCGCCTTAGAACGTCGTATATGCTGCTCCCGCGCTTGCAAAGTTAAAGCGAATCCTTCCTTACCTTCACTATCTACGGTTTTACCAATAATGCGTCCGGGCATTTGCCTGACAATTTTCTGTGTGCAACACATAAAGCCAAAGTAAGGACCACCGGAAGAGACAGGAATACCTAATGGCTGCCCCTCACCAACGACAATATCGACACCGCTCTTGCCCCACTCACCAGGCGGGGAAAGAATGGCCAAAGAAGTGGGATTCACCACCGCTATCACTAACATACCGTTATCGTGGGCCCAATCCGTTAATGCATCCACCTCTTCCAGAACACCAAAGAAATTTGGCTGGGATATGACTAGCGCAGCGAAGTCCTCGCCAACATGCTCATTTAAGTGGGCCAGTTCCATCTGCCCGCTGTCTTGACTAAACGAGATTTCTACCGATTCAATATTTTGGTTATTAACTATATTAATGGTGGTTTCTCGATAGTGAGGATGAACCGAGCGCGCCATCAGAACCTTGCGACTTTTGGATTTTCGATTAGCCCGCACCGCCATCAACACCGCCTCGGCTAGTGCTGATGCACCATCGTATAATGTGGCGTTTGAGACATCCATCGAGGTCAGGTGGGCCATCATCGATTGGTACTCGTAGATTGTCTGTAACGTACCCTGACTCGCTTCGGCTTGATAAGGCGTATAAGCAGTATAAAATTCTCCCCTAGTGACAATTTCCCATACTGCCGCCGGTATATGATGCTCGTATGCCCCTGCTCCAATAAAATTGAGTTTACCGCTATCTTGTTGTGCCCGCGCTGACATCAATTGAGTAATTTCCATCTCACCAATACCCGAGGGTACTTGGCTTAAATCTCCTGCTCGCAAATGCGATGGGATTTCGTCAAAAATCTGATCAATACTATCAACGCCAATGACCTCCAGCATTTCATCAACATCATCGTCAGTGTGTGGTATATAGGGCATTGTTTACCTCGGCGGGATACTCGGAATACTTGGGATAGCTAAACCAATCTATTAGCGCGAACCGTTAACTAAAAGCTTAAGCAGTGATTTGAAAACTTTACTCATTTTCCTCATTTATTTGCTCTAGATATTGGTCGGCAGTCATTAATTTCTCCAATTCAGAAGGGTCGCTTAATTTAACTTGAAACATCCAACCGTCACCGTAAGCATCGTTGTTTATAATTTCGGGCGAATCTTCTAACTCTTCATTGATCGCCACGATTTCTCCCGATACTGCCGCATAGATATCTGAAGCCGCTTTCACCGATTCAACGACTCCAATTTCTTCCCCTACTGTGATAGTAGATTTCAACTCAGGTACTTCCACGAAGACCAAATCACCCATTGCTTCCTGCGCATGCTCGGTAATACCAGCAAATGCAGTTCCATCATCCTCTACTCGCAACCATTCATGGCTTGATAGGTATTTTAATTCTCCAGGTACATCACTCATTATTTCATTCCTCACTTGTAACTGATCTATTAACACATTTTGCAATATTATAAGGGCTTATTTTATCACGTTGTCATAGCCGCTTTAATCTACCGTTACGGCAAATAACAGGACTATTTAAAAACCTTCACACCGTTTCTGACAAAGGGAGGGCGCACCACCTTCACAGTGTGGCGTTTTTTTCGAATTTCAACTTCACAGTGATGACCGACTGGTTTCACCACTCTCGCCAAGGCGATACTATAGCCCAAAGTCGGGGAAAATGTACCGCTGGTCACTTCTCCTGTCATCACGCCATCAACCAACACGCTTTGGTGAGCGCGTAAAACACCTCGCTCCTCCAACACCAAACCCACCAATTGGCGATTCGCACCGTTTTCTTTTTCTGCTTTCAATGCCGATTGCCCGATAAACTCTCTATCTTCTTTGTCTAACACCACCGTCCAGTTCATTGCCGATTCTGCTGGGCTAACGGACTCATCCATATCTGAACCGTAAAGATTCATACCCGCTTCAAGGCGCAAGGTATCACGCGCACCGAGACCACAAGGAATTACATCAGCATCCAACAGCTGTTGCCAAAAATGTGTTGCATCGGTATTAGGCAACATAATTTCCAAGCCATCTTCACCGGTGTATCCCGTTCGAGCGACAAACCATTCCCCTGATTTTTGCAAAAATTGCCCTTCAAATTGTGAGAGAGACTCCACTCGAGCCGATTCCGCTTTCCTCAAAACACGGACCACCGTTTCAATGGCTTTGGGACCCTGTATCGCAATCATTGCCAGTTGGGGTCTTTCGGCAATCTGCACATCAAAGTTCTTGCTCTGCTTTTCAATCCAAGCTAAATCCTTTTCCCTAGTCCCACAATTCACCACTAATCGATACCAATCCTGGCCCAACCCGTCAATCATTCTGTAGACAATCAGATCATCGAGAATACCGCCATCTTCTTGGCACATAGCGGTGTATAGCGCCTTGCCTGCTTGTTTCAGTTTATCCACATCATTCGCTAACAAACGACGCAAGTACTCTCTCGCACCAGGCCCCAACACATCCACCACCGTCATATGAGAAACGTCAAACATGCCAACATGTTTTCGCACTGCATGATGCTCTTCAATTTGAGAACCATAATGAATAGGCATATCCCAACCACCAAAATCCACTATCTTTCCACCGGCTTTCACATGGCTATCAAACAACGCTGTTTTATGTCCCACGGTTTTATTCCTTTTTCTATAGCTCAGCAGATTATGACTATGGCTCAACAGATTATGACTCAACAGGCCCGAGCATTAACGTCTCAACAAAATCCAAAACAAGAACATCATCTTGATTTCGCATGATGTGCTGTAACGCCAACAATATATTACCCGATTTGGTAATCGACGTTATCCGAGGAACCAACTCTACTTGGACGGTATCACCTGCATACCCCGGCGCCTTAATATCCGCGTTGACATTCAACATCCCTTTCATCAATCCAAAAGGTTGTTGCTTTGATATATCTTCAAGCACGGTCAACAAAAGTGGTGCAACCAACCCCATTCCTATGGTTATTAAAAAAGGGCCCGGTGCAAATCGCTTATGGTGGGAAGGCGGCATATTCGTTTTAACGTATTCCATGTCAATGAACAGAGGTTCATGCAAACCCCCTACATTAACGAAAGCACAGATATCGGCATCAAATAAAGTTCTCCTAGCCGTCAAATAACTACCAAAAGGTCTATCACTCGTGATTTCTTGTTGCATGCCATTTTCCTAGGGTAATGTTCAAATAATCTAATACAGTAGATCAGACTCGAGCTTCGGCTTCGCTGACAACGGCAAGTCCCCTGACAATCCCATCGCCTGCGCCATTATGTGATTTTTTATCGGGGAGGCTTGATTCATCAAACTCATACCCGTATTTCTTAGCATTCGAATCGACAAATCTTCAGCGGAAAAAAGCTGTTTAAAGCCGCCCATCGCCGTCATCATTGCTAAATTAGGGCCTTTTCTTCGTCTTTCAAAACGACGTAAGAAACCGTGGATTCCCGGCGACAATCCCGCCTCCATTGCCTGACAGATCTCTTCTGCTAAAACGGCTGCATCCATGAATCCTAAATTCACACCTTGCCCGGCCAGAGGATGAATGGTATGTGCCGCATCGCCAATAAGAGCTACATTATCCTGAATATAATTGGAAACGTGGCGTTGTTTAAGAGGATATGAAAAACGTTTATCGCACCATTCGACCTGTCCCAGGCGACCTTCAAAAGCTTGCGTCAGTTTTTGTGAAAAAGCCTCATCTGTTAAGGCAAGCAAATCGCGAGATTCCGCGGGCGACGTTGACCACACCAGGGAACAATAGTGTTGCCTATTATCTTTCTCATTTGTCTTACCATCCCCTGGCTGATCACCTCCTATTTGATCATACCTGCCATCATCAGACAGGGGCAAGAATGCGATTGGGCCTGTAGGAGTAAATCGTTGCCACGCCGTGGCCTCATGTGACTTTTCTGTTTTTATTGTCGTGACTATCGCGCTTTGGTGATAGTCACTCACCTGCAATGAAAAGCGTAATTGATCTCGCACAAATGAATTTGCGCCATCGGCTCCCACGAGTAGCTTTGTCCGTACAGTGCGATGACTCCCTAATAAAAGCGACACATCAGGCGTAGTCTTCTCGATTTTCACTAACTGTTCCGGACTTAAAATTTCGATTTGAGGATAATGACGACAGCATTCTAGTAACGCTTTTTGAATAACCCGGTTTTCAACAATGTGCCCTAATCGAGTTTCACCTAAATCTTCCGCATAAAACTGAATAGATCCCGTGCCTTCCGCATCCCATACATCCATCTTTCGAAACGGGCTTACACGGTGTGACACCATTAAAGGCCAAGCGCCCACATTTTCTAAAACGCGCTGAGACGCGACTGTGATGGCACTCACTCGAGGATCAAACCCTGCTTGCCATGGCGCATCCAAAACACTATTTTCCAACACCCCCACTTTAAGAGCAGCCAATTTTGAAGACGTTTTAGCCGCTTCACCGAGTAATGCGGCTAAACACGCTCCCACCATACCGCCGCCCACGATGACGATATCAAAATTGAGGGCATCCTTTGTATCTTGCTCATAAAACAGAGACATGATGAGCGGCTCCCATAGCATGTTTGGAAAAAATATCCTTACCCAAGCCCCAGACATCAAGCCCTATCAAACCCACGTTGCGAGCAACACGTAACACATCAGATTCACTGCTAAATAACCGCAGCAAATTATCAGAAAACTGAATCGTTTTTTCCTGATCCAGTCTGCGTTTATTCCAATATCCCTGGAGAACGTCAAAATTATCGATGGGGTGATGACTTCGGTATGCCTGCTTTATATCTGCGGCCAATACCGCAACATCTCTTGCGGCGACGTTAAAACCCTGCCCCGCAACGGGATGCAGTGTATGGGCTGCGTTACCCACTAGAACCACTCTAGGTCGTATTTGTTCCTTCGCTCTCATCAACTGCAACGGATAGGAATATCGCTCACCCACTTTTATGAATTGTCCTACACGATGACCAAATTGAAGTTGCAGCTTTTCCATAAAATCATTATCTGACAAAGCCATTGTTTCTTCAGCCGCTTGGCACTCCAAGGACCAAACCAACGAATATCGATTATTATTTAAAGGCAATAAAGCCAATGGTCCATTTTCCGTAAACCGCTCATTGGCCAATCCCTGATGTTGACGATCAGGGCTGACATTTGCAATTATCGCTTTCTGGCCATAATCGGTATAGGCCACATCAATACCCAGCATAGCGCGAAGTTCTGAATCTTGACCGTCTGCAGCAATAATTAATTTCGTCAAAACATCACGGGATTGATGCTCACCTTCAATAGTGACTGACACTCCATCCGTTTGGAATGAAATCGCTGCCACTTTCGCAGGTGATTGAACTTGAATATTAGAATATTGAAATAATTGATTGATTAACACATTTCCAAGACTCGCGTTTTCAATCACATAACCCAACGCTGGCACCCCTTGATCCATAGCACTCAAATAAGAGGCCCCAAAACCTCCCTTTTCCGACACGGTAATATCAATGATCGGTTCCGCCTGTGCGCGCATCAATGTCCAGCAACCAAGCTGATGAAAAATCTCAGCAGTGCCACGTGATAATGCCGTACTTCGTGCATCGTAGCTGGTTTGAATTTCACCTGACGCTGAGGCACGAGATTCATTAACGGGGAACGCTTCTACCAACAATATAGAAAGGTCACTATTTTTAGCCAAGGCGCAGGCTAAAGTTGCACCCACCATACCGCCGCCAACAATGCAGACATCAACATTTTTTTTCATGATTTTAGGGATTTTATTCTTTAGTGGTTTCACACTACATTTTCAGTGCTACGACGCTAGATGCGCTCGGTTCAAAACTTATTTTCCAGTCAACCTTTTACTTTAAGCTCGACTTTTTCTTTAACTGTTTTTTAGTTTTTGCTTTCTTTACGGTACTTTTATTGTTGGACTGCACCGATACCGGCGCGCTCTTTGCCATTAATTTCTCAATATCCGCCACCGTCTTCGGTGCATCTCGAGTTAACACTAATGCCTCGCCTTTCGTGACAACAACATCATCTTCAATTCGAACACCAATGCCTCGGTATTTCTCCGGTGCCGACTTACAATCCACAGAGATATAAAGTCCTGGCTCAACAGTCAAAACCATCCCAGGTTCTAATAGTCGCCATTTATCCCCCACTTTATAATCACCCACATCATGCACATCCAGCCCAAGCCAATGTCCAGTCCGGTGCATATAGTATTGGCTATAAGCTTCCTCTTTAATCAGGGTGCTAACGCTCCCTTTTAACAAACCCAATTTTACTAAACCTTTCGTCAATATTCGAATAACCGTCTCGTGGGGTTTATTCCAATGATTACCCACTTTCACTTCCTTGATGGCCGCTAGCTGAGCTTTGAGAACCAATTCATAAATCTCTTTTTGGGCATCACTAAACACGCCGTTGACGGGGAAAGTTCGAGTAAGATCTCCCGCATAATGATCGTATTCTCCTCCCGCATCTACCAGCACCAAATCACCGTCTTGTAATACCTGGTTGTTTTCAACGTAATGTAGAATGCATGCATTCTTACCCCCTCCCACAATGGAAGGATAAGCAGGGGAACGACATCCCCGCCGCATAAACTCATGGATATATTCCGCTTCCAGCTGATACTCCATCATGCCTGGTTTCACTTTTTCCATAGCACGACTATGCGCCTCTGCTGACGCGGTTGCTGCCTCCTGCATCATACCAATTTCAGTTTTACTCTTAATTAACCGTAACTCATGTAACAACTGATCTAATGCAACAAACTGACTTGGTGGCTGTGCTCCGCTACGTACTTTCCCACGAAGAACATTGACCCACGCCATCACCTGCGAATCAAAATCCGGCCGACTACCCATGGCGTAATAAACCCTGTCCTTCCCATCCAATAAGTCCGGAAGAATGTCATCGATAGAGCCAATAGGAAACGCTTCATCTACCGAGTAATCACGCAGCACACCTTCAGGTCCCGAGCGATAGCCATACCAAATTTCCATAGTCGGGTCACGCTCCCGGCAGAACATGACGACTTTACCTTGCTTACGGCCCGGGATTAAAACCAACACCGATTCGGGTTCATCAAATCCCGATAAATAATGAAAATTGCTGTCCTGGCGAAAGGAATAATCCACATCGCTATTGCGTGCTTTCTCTGTTGCCGAAGGTAAAATGGCGATTGCATTTTTACCCATTGATTGCATCACATTACGGCATCGTTTCGCATACTCTTGCTGGGTTATTTTCATAAGACGTCGTTACACCGATACGTTATTAATTTGTTGTAGCCACAATCATTTATAGCCCTTTATCCCATCGCTAATGCAGCGGTGGATTGCGAGTCTCCGCATCGGAATCCTCGTCCCCGAGTCCATATTCACCATAGACCATCACACAGGCGACACGAACATATTCTAACAACTCACTGTAATTGACTTCTTCTTCCTCCGAAGATTCTATCTCCGCTTCCACTCGCGCCACCTCAGCGAAATCATGTAACGTTGCTTTGATGTCTTCCTCGATATCAGAATCCTTCAAAGCTCCACCATGACCAAACCCCTGCAAAAACCCTTGGCACCAACTGGAAAGAGCCTGCACCTTGTCGGTCAAGCTGTAATCATCATCCGGCAGCACAGGCATAAAGCCAAACTGATCATCTCGCAATTCTCGCTGTGTTAACTCATATAGCCCGAGAAGGATGGCCTTGTCACCCGGTGCAGGGTCTCTCTTAATATCAAAATGAATTTTCATACCCAGCCACCACTGACCCACTGATTGTTGCAATCCAGCACTTAGCTGGCCGCAAATCACCCCATGAAATTCAGAAGCCCTAATCAGGGATCCCATCTCATCCAGTATGGCGTTAATTTCATCATAATCACGTGCTAGCGCATTCTCTTCAGTCATAAATTTCACACAAATAAATTAAACGCCCGTTATTTTAATGGGCCGATCTTTTGTCAACTATTATACATGTTGAGTAAGATAAAAAATGGTCTTTGACCGTAGACCAGGAAGAACCCCATACTACAGCCCTTCGCCATTTGAGTGAAACAATTCTAGCCGGTTAGCTTTAACCAGCTCCGCCAAACACGAGAACACGAAATGCTCGAACAAGAGTTTAAACATCTGGAAGATAAGATTGATACTTTGCTCTCAGCGCAACAGGAATTGAGGAGAAAAAATCACAGCTTACTTAACAACGAAAAATCACTTATGAATGAGCGCACTGAATTAATGAAGAAAAATGACCTCGCTCGTAATAAAATTGAAGCGATGATTTCTAGGCTAAAAGGTTTGGAAGAAAGCTAAGATAAAAACGCATACAATAAAATCCTATAGGCAATAAAACCCCGAACCAACTGAATAAATCAACGAGTAAAACATGATGAATGAGGACGTTAAGACATTAGCAGTGGAATTGCTAGACAAGGAATACAGCGTCTCTTGCCCAGCAGGAGAAGAAGAAGATTTACGTCTGTCCGCCCAATATCTAGATGAAAAAATGCGAGAAATCCGCTTACATGGAAAAACTGTAGGCCTGGAACGAATCGCTGTTATGACGGCCTTGAACTTGGCCCACGAGCTATTACAAAGCAAAAAAGAACAAAATCGACTAACTAAAAACTCACAAGAACAGCTCACTCGCTTAATGAACAAACTGGATACCGCAATATCTGAATCTTCAGAATCCAAATAGCGCTTGAATCCAAAAAAATCAAGAAATCGAGTAAAAAAGATTAACTTTCAACGACTCAATCTTGCGTTATAATAAAAGACGATGTCTCCTGGGGTGTATGCCACTCTGACTATGTCCTCGAGCCGATGAATTACTTTTCGGGGGTTTCTCGCTTGCGCTGTTGTGCATGTCCGCTTGACGGAAAGCCTGATGCTCATCAGAAACCACCACCTTGAACCTCTGGGTTCAAGGGCTTACGTTAGAAGCGGCACTCTGGGAACATCGACCTTCTCTTCAACCCCCTCCTTTATCAAACAGTAAACTCAATCGACAAATGATGCTTTCCGCCCCGACTAACACTCAATCCAAAACCGACATCCGACAATACATGCGCAAACAGCGCAGCAAACTCAGCAAAGGCGAACAGAAACTCGCTGCACTAGCGCTAAAAAAACAGTTACTGCGTCACCCTGTCTTTATTCGGTCTCAAAGAATTGCTTTTTATCTCGCTAACGACAATGAAATTGACCCAATGCCACTACTTCAGACAGCCTGGGCAATGGGAAAACAATGTTATCTGCCTGTACTCCACCCTTTAAAGTCAGGTCATCTTTTATTTAGTCGTTACCGTAAACACGACAAATTAATTAAAAACAGGTATGGCATAGCGGAACCGAGAATAAGGCGTCAGGACCAACTTAAGAGTAGTGCGCTTGACTTAGTTTTAACCCCCCTCGTTGCCTTTGACAACCAAGGGAATCGATTAGGAATGGGTGGGGGATACTATGATCGAACTTTCTACGAACGGAACAACAGGCGTCGTTTCAAACCTATACTTATCGGACTCTCTCACGAATGCCAAAAAGTGGATCGATTAGCGGTAGATAGCTGGGATATTCCCGTTACTGCAATCATGACAGATCGGCAAATATATCAGTGAAGCTCCACTACACACAAAGATCGTCGTCTAACTTCATGCCTTCATCAAGTTGAACACCAAAAGTATTAAGCACCATAGACACAAGGTTATATTGACCCGCAGTAAAAACAATATCCATGAGCTGCTGCGTCGAAAAATGTTTCTCCAATTTTTTCCAAGTCACATCAGAAACAAAAGCATCGCTGTGCAACTCGTCCGTTGCTTTTAGTAACAAATGCTCTCGGCTCGTCCAAAAGTTTTCATCTGGACCCAGCTTTATATGTTCAATTTCTTCATCATTTAAATCGGAATCTTTAGCAATAACAACATGTTGACCCCATTCATACCCGGACTTGCACTGCCACCCCATTCTCAATATTACAATTTCCCTATCGCGCTTAGAAAGAGAAGATTTACCCATAATATGATTGGCGAAAACCATCCAACGTTTAGCTAAACTGGGATGATGAACCAGCGTTTTGAATATATTTAGAATTTTGCCGTCCATACTGGCTTTACCCATAGCGGCAAGCTGTTCTGCATTCCAATCTGATTTTTCAACGGGCTTTACCCTAGGAATTTTCAGTCTCATCAAACAAGTCCTCGATCATTAATTAAGAAAGTGTGTAATGTCTTACACATAGCCAAATTGGATAATACAAATTAAAACACACTTATACCGAGATTTACATCAAGGCGCTATGAATACAATTAGGCAGACTTGCCAAATAGATCTCACACACGAAATGTCGCTCAAGAATTGAAGCTAAGAAAGGACAACAATAAAACGATGGGGCGCTGAACTACTAAGTAAAAGCTATCTGTGACGCCTAATAACGGGATAATGAACAAGCTGAGGTCACGAAAAGCGACTCGAAATACTGAATTAGATAAACAGTTCTACACTAAAGTGTGATTAGCGAATAGCTATCTGCTGGGCAACTTCCTCAGGGTCAGAACTGCCCAAAGTATAATTACTCACTAATACGCCAACACTAAAAATAGCAACTAAGACCAAAAGAAAATCAGGTTTCTTCTTCATATCATATAGCCCTCTATCGTATAAGGACCATGCTCTTTCATCACCTGAACGTTATAACGCATTATTTTTGAACAACTTTTCATATAACTCACTATACCTTGATCTAAACCGACTCCGACCTAATCAAGGTCTATAAAGTCTTTCAATTTCATACTCATACAATAACAATACTAGACTAGGTTAAAAAATTAACAATAAGGCATTAGGCTATATATACTCAATACGTGCGGTAGTTCACATAGTTAATTAGAAAAATTACCAAAACAATAAGAGTCACTCTTTTTCTTCGATCAATTTACCCGCTCTTGGGTAAATTCGTGCCTTATGTATTATTCGTTATCTCTATACGCGCTATTTACGACAATGTTAGTTAAGAAATGCTTTATACGCAGGATTGTCAGTCTCTTCCCAATATCGATAACCCAGCTCTTGTAAGAACTGCTTAAATTCTTTTTTTGATTTGGATGCCGGCTCCATTTGCAAACCGACTAATACTCGCCCAAATGCAGCGCCATGGTTGCGATAATGGAACAGAGTTATATTCCACCTATTACCTAAAGCATGCAAGAACCGCATTAACGCACCGGGTCGCTCAGGAAATTCAAATCGAAATATCTCTTCGTGGAGAACAAACTGTGCTCTGCCTCCCACAAGATGGCGCACATGTAATTTAGCCATCTCGTTATCCGATATATCCGTTACCGAATAACCCTTCGCCCTTAAATGCTCCATCAAACCCGGTAGTTCCGTCTCTCTATCAGCCAAACGAACACCGAGAAATACTTGAGCCTTTTTGTCGTCTGCATAGCGATAATTAAATTCGGTGATACTTCGCTTACCTAACAAACGGCAGAAATTTCGAAAACTCCCTATTTTTTCAGGAATAGAAACCACTAGTAACGCTTCTCTCTTCTCCCCCAATTCTGTTCTTTCTGAGATATGCCGTAGACGATCAAAATTAACGTTGGCGCCACTATCAATAGCGATCAATGTTTCATTTTTAATACCCGTTTTCTCCACATACTTTTTCAAGCCCGCTACAGCCAAAGCCCCAGCCGGTTCGGTGATGGACCGCGTATCGTCAAAAATATCTTTTATGGCAGCACAAATTTCATCTGTGGACGCAGTAATAACATCGTCGACACACTTTTTCGCTATTCGAAATGGCTCTTTTCCAATCGTCGCCACAGCAACTCCATCAGCAAAAAGTCCGACTTCCGGTAACGTCACTCTGCGCCCTTTATCCAGCGCCGCCGAGAGACAGGCAGAATCATCCGATTCCACACCAATCACTTTTATCTCGGGTCGCAAATATTTAACATAGGCCGCTATTCCTGCAATCAACCCACCGCCACCTACCGGCACAAACAACGCATGAATAGGCTTCGTATATTGGCGCAGCAACTCCATGGCAATGGTTCCTTGGCCAGCAATCACATCAGGATCATCGTAAGGGTGCACATAGGTATACCCTTTATCCTTCATTATCTTTAACGAATGCTCATGAGCCTCATCAAAAGTGTCGCCAAAAAGAACCACTTTGGCGCCATAATGCTTCACTGCACGTATTTTAATACCAGGGGTGGTCTTGGGCATGACGATAACGGCCTTAATCCCCAAACGCTGAGCTACCAAAGACAAACCTTGAGCGTGATTGCCCGCCGAAGCGGTTATCACTCCGATTTGGCGCTCTTCATCAGTTAAGTTAACTACCTTGTTATAAGCCCCACGTAATTTAAAGGAGAAGACCGGCTGTAAATCCTCTCGCTTTAGTAAAACCTGATTATCCAAGCGCTGGGACAAATGAGAAGCAAGATCGAGAGGTGTTTCGATAGCCACATCATACACATTGGCTTCTAGAATTCGTTTGACGTATTTATTGGGCATATTCTGCTACAGGCATAGGGAATTTGACTATTCTTTTGGAATTTAGATGGGATAATACATAATAGCGAGTTTCTTGGGCATTGTAACGAATCGACATAACATGACTCGAGATCAGCACCTAAATTCAGAAGGGCAAACAGTATGAGCACCTCACTTTCAAAACAAGACCAACTCAAAAAACAAGTAGCCGAAGCAGCCCTCGCTTACGTTGAAGAAGACACTATCGTTGGTGTGGGCACCGGTTCAACGGCGAATTTTTTTATTGACGGTCTCGCCACTATTAAACATAAAATTGAAGGCACTGTTGCCAGCTCAGAGGCCACTGCAGCACGACTAAAATCACACGGCATTCCTGTTTACGAGCTAAATGCGGTGGATGAAATTCCTGTTTACGTTGACGGCGCAGATGAAGCAGATCGCTATCTCAACTTAATCAAAGGCGGTGGCGGTGCTTTAACGCGAGAAAAAATTATTGCGGCAGTAGCAAAGACGTTTGTCTGCATAGCAGATCAAAGTAAAAAAGTTGAGGTCTTAGGCAACTATCCTCTGCCTATCGAAGTGATCCCCATGGCTCGCAGTCACGTCGCCAGAAAAATCGTAGCTTTGGGCGGAGATCCCGTCTACCGAAATGGATTCGTGACCGATAACGGCAATATAATTTTAGACATTCACAACATGTCCATCTCACAGCCAGCAACCCTAGAAGCACAAATCAACAATATTGTCGGAGTCGTAACGAATGGACTATTCGCTAACCGAGGAGCCGATATTTTATTACTCGGTGCGGAAAATGGCGTAGAAACCCTGAATAGAGATGACTAACCTTCTACCAAAAACTCAATTTAGCTTAAGCCCATTCGTGACACGCATTCACCCAAACCTCTACGCAATAGAGGTTTGGGTCACTAGCTCTGATCGACCCTCATGATACAAACTCAACGTTAATCTATCACCACTATTGAGGGCTGCAACACCCGCGGGGGTTCCCGTCATCACAATATCCCCAGGCTCCAGCGTAAAAAAGCCAGACATGTAGGCAATCTGTTCATTGATAGAATAGAGCATCTGCTCAACATTTCCTTTTTGTCTGACCGCCCCGTTCACCTCCAATATCACTCCCAAAGTGGAAGGAGCATTAATCTCCACGCTATTTATAAACGTTGACATAGGACATGCACCATCAAATGATTTCGCCACCTCCCATGGATGCCCCTTTTCCTTCAAGCGACTTTGCAAGTCTCTGAGCGTTAGATCCAACCCCACCCCATAACCCCCAATAATTTCCGGTACGATTTGCGGGGCAATCTTGTGGGCGCGCTGAGAAATCAACACCGATATTTCCGCTTCATGATGGCAAGCACCCTGTCCCTGTGGAAGGATGATCGGTTGCTCAAAATCCACCAATGCTGTTTTGGGCTTAAGAAATAAAATCGGTTCAGAAGGAATAGGGTTGTTCAACTCCTTAGCATGTGCCGCATAATTGCGGCCAATACAAATCACTTTACCCGCAGGTAATCCCGTCTCAATACCATCAATCCAACGGCTCACATAGGGCATACTCAGACCTTAATTATATGCGTTAGTTATATGCGTAAAGTTAAAAAAAACCCACCTAATCAAAAATCTTCCCAGGATTCATAATTCCATTAGGATCAAATACCTTCTTCATTGCTCGCATATAAGCAATCTCTGTACTCGAACGGGTATAATTCAAATAGTCTTTCTTTATCAATCCCACACCATGCTCGGCTGAGACACTGCCACCGTATTTCTTCACTATTTCAAAAACCCACTGACTGACCTTGGCACACTGATTAAAAAAATCATCTCGTGGTAAATCATCCGGCTTCAATATATTCAAGTGCACGTTACCGTCTCCGATATGGCCAAACCAAATAATCTCAAAATCAGGATAATGCTCCCCCACTACAGCATCCACTTCATTCAGAAATTCAGGCACCTTTGATACACACACTGCGATATCATTTTTGTAGGGCGTAAAAACCGAAATCGTTTCACTAATATCTTCTCGTAAACGCCATAGCGCTTTCGCTTGCGCCTCACTTTGACTCATTACGCCATCGGTTACCCATCCCTGTTCCACCGAATGTTCGAACAGAGCCATCACCTCTTCTTCATTCTCTTCGGTTTGCACTTCGTACTCAAGCAAGGCGTAAAGAGGCGCGACGCCGTCAAAAGGCCTTTTCACATCACCATTGTCAACAACATGCTTTAGCGCCTTTTCGGAGAAAAACTCAAAGGCCGTCAGATCAATTTTCTGCTGAAACGCACCCAAGACATTCATAATCGATTCAAAATCAGGTACACCCAACACCAGTACCGACAACTGTTTCGGCGGTCGAGTCAATCGGATCGTCGCATCTGTCACAAACCCCAGCGTGCCCTCGGCACCAATGAAAAGATGCCTTAAATCATAGCCCGTGGCATTTTTCGTTAGCCCATTATTGAGTTCTAATATCTCCCCTTCACCCGTCACCACAGTGAGACCCGCAACCCAATCCCGAGTCAGGCCATAACGAATCACCTTAATCCCACCTGCATTAGTCGAAATATTCCCCCCAATTTGACTGGAGCCACTGGAGGCGAAATCCACGGGATACATTAACCCTTGCTCTTCCGCAAACCCCTGCAATTGTTCTGTAATGACGCCAGCCTGGCACCGTAGAGTGCGATCCACGGGATTAAAATCACTAATCGTATTCATATAATCAAAAGCCACCACCACTTCACCTTTTGCAGCTACAGCCCCACCACTGAGACCCGTTCGACCTCCTGAAGGCACCAAGGCAATGGAATGCTCGTTGGCAAAATGGACTATCGCCTGAACTTGCTCACGAGAGGAGGGAAACACGATGGCTAGGGGGGCGGGGTCAACCACTTTGGTCCAATCTCGGCCAAATAACTGCAAGCTATCCGCATCAGTTCTGCACTTGCCATCATCTACCAAAGACCGTAATTGTTTAATAACATGTTCGTTTTCTTGCATACTAAAATATAGCCTGAATTATTTGGGGATCTGATTCTCGTGACCTGAGGATTATACTGACTAATATGTTACCATACGCGGCTTTCCTCCGCCCCCGTGGAACATAATCACATTAGCTAATCACCGCTAATGCATTCGACTATTGATTCACTCAAAATCTCGGTTCACACAAAAATGGCTAAAACGTCTTTAGGTAAAGATAAGATTCGGATTCTTCTTCTAGAAGGAGTTCACCCCTCAGCAGTAGAAAACTTCGAAGCGGCAGGTTATGCCAATATCGAATACATCAAAACAGCGCTACCCGAACAAGAGCTAAAGGAAAAGATCAAAGACGCGCATTTTGTGGGGATTCGCTCCCGCACTCAGTTAACTCAACCTATTTTCGATGCAGCCGAGAAACTCATGTCTGTAGGTTGCTTTTGTATTGGGACAAATCAAGTCGATACAAAAGCCGCGCTATTACGCGGAATTCCCGTTTTCAATGCGCCTTATTCCAATACCCGAAGCGTGGCAGAGCTTGTCCTAGGTGAAGCTATTATATTAATGCGCGGTGTTGCTGAAAAGAACGCACTGGCACACAGAGGTATTTGGCAGAAAAGCGCCGCTAAATCTTACGAAATTCGCGGTAAGACTTTGGCCATCATCGGATACGGTAGTATCGGGTCACAACTTAGCGTGTTAGCCGAGTCATTAGGAATGAAGGTGAAATTCTATGACACCGTAACCAAGCTACCGCTGGGAAATGCAGAACAAGTCTCCGACCTACACCAGCTATTAAGCATCAGTGATGTTGTTAGCCTACATGTACCGGAAACCAAAAATACTCAAAACATGTTTGGCAAAAAAGAATTCGACGTCATCAAGAAGGACGCTATCCTAATTAATGCATCGAGAGGCAGTGTCGTCGATATTGACGCACTCGCTACTTCGCTACGAAACAAGCACTTGTTAGGCGCTGCCATTGATGTTTTCCCAGTAGAACCACGATCCAACGATGATGAGTTTATCTCCCCCCTCAGAGAGTTTAACAATGTCATTCTCACACCTCATGTCGGCGGCAGTACACTTGAGGCTCAGGAAAACATAGGCGTAGAAGTCTCCGAGAAATTTATTAAGTACAGCGACAACGGTTCCACTATTACTTCAGTAAACTTTCCTGAAGCCGCATTGCCGCTACATGAAAACGTGCACCGACTATTACATATTCATGAAAATAAGCCCGGCGTACTATCAGAGATAAATCACATATTCTCAGAAAACAGTATTAACATTTCATCCCAGTTTCTACAGACCAACGATAAAGTGGGTTACGTGGTTATTGATGTGGAAGCGGAATACAGTGAATTAGCTTTGACTAAATTAAGAGGGATTACCGGGACGATTAAGACGAGAGTATTATTCTAACCTTCAACACGGATCGAACCTCCAGGGTCCGATCCGTCACCTACTTTCTAGCTGGCTAATCTAACTAAATTTTCCTCTTCCGCCTTCATCTCATTTGATACGTCTTCAGCCTCCGTGTTTTTCACAACAGACTTCTTATCCTTATCAAATATCAACAACAACGGCGGTATCATAAAGAAGGTGGCAACCAAGGCTAACCCTACTGTCAGCGATATCAACAGCCCCATATCTTTCGTGGGCTTAAAGATCGATCCATAAAGCATTGAAAACCCAACCACCAGAATGGTAGAAGTCACTAGCAACGCAACCCCCACGGTTCGAAAAGAATAAATGATGGCATCTTCAGTACCAAAATTTAACTCACGTTTTGCGCGTAGGTACTTACTGAAAAAATGCACCGTATCGTCAACAATAATGCCCAGAGCGATAACTAACACCGCTCCCCCTGACATACCCAGCTCACCTTGAAAGATAGACCACACCCCAAAAGCCATCACCAGCGGTAAGACATTAGGGGCTAGGCTCATAATTCCTAACTTAATATTACGCAACGCTACTAGTAGCACTATTGAAATCAAAAATAGCGCTAGAAAAGCCCCTCCCACCATACTCACAATATTTCGCTTAGCCACATGCGCAAACATTATTGGCTCACCAATGGCGGGAGATAATTTAATATTAGGTGCATTCTCCAGAGCCCATGCTTCCGCCACTTTAGTCAGCTCAATAATCTCGCTGGTTTTAGCATTCTCCATATTGATACCCAAATTCGTTCTACGACGATCCGTGGTAATCGTATTACCCACATCACGCCCCATGGGTAAAGACATCTCATACATTAACAAATATTGAGCCGCCAACTCTCTCGACTCTGGCGTTCGATAATAAGAATCATCATCGCCGTGCATAGTTTTGTTTAACTCAAAAACAATGCTGTCATAACTATTCACGTACTGAACTCGCGGTTGAGTCAGTAGCCATTTTCGAAATTTGGATAAATCTTCAATGTAAGCGGGATTATTAATGCCACCCTCTTCACCAGAATCCACATCGTAATTAATATACAGCATGCCCACGAGATTCTTCATTAAGAAATCATTGGTTCGTCTAAAATCGGAGGACTCATCAATATACTCAAGAAACAGGTCATTGAAATCCAGCTTTGGAATAGTCGACGCCAAACCAACAATAACAATAATCATTGCGCCCAAAACTACCCGATAATTGGAAACAATAACGACTGCCAACTTTTCCATGATGGGTGCATCACCCGATTTTATTTTTCGTGCTTTCATAGGGACCAAGCTTAAAAAAGCCGGCAAAAAGAATACAGACAACAAATATGCCGCTACCACACCGATGGCAACTTCGTTTCCTAAATCATGAAAAGGAGGTGACTCATTGAAATTAAGACTGAGAAAACCAATAATGGTAGTCAGACTAGTGAGAAAAATAGGTTGATGATTAATTCTCAACGTTTCTTTTATGGCTTCGTTTTTAGATTTACCCTGAGACATTGATTGGAACATGGAAATCAAAACATGGACACTATCTGCTACACCCACCGTCAATATCACAATCGGTGCCATGGAGGTAATGTTAGTTAACGTAATTCCCAGCCAGACCGTTCCACCAACAGCAATGACAGCAGAAAACACAACGACTAACACCGTCCCTATCATGCCAGCCACCGAACGAAGAAATAGATACATAAAGAAGATCATTAAACCCAACATCGCAGGCATCAACGCCAGGCCATCTTGAATCATCGCATCGGAAAAAGCTTTACTCACATAGATGCCGCCAGTGGTGTAAATATCCACATTGGGGTACTTAACCTTAAGCTCGTCCACTACGACACTATAGAACTCGATAACTTCCAGCCTTTTCTCACGCGCCCCTGGACCATCAGGTAAATTGAAAGTGACATTCACCGCAGCGATGGCGCCATTTGTCGATACCAATTTTCCCGCTAACACATCATTCTGGGTTGTATAATCTCGGATATCTGCGAGTTGCGCTAAGGTTAAAGACGCTGCATCACGATAGGTATTATCAACACTCAAATCATCCTCAGCTACGATGGTGCGTTGGAAATTTTGCAGGGAATCCACACGACGGGAATAAGGTGCCTCCCAAGAGCGCTCTGTCAACTCTTCCAATAAAGCGAGATTCGTGTTGGTAAAAATATTATTGTCGTTCGGAGAGATAGCAATAAATGCATTTTTAGTTTCGCCGTAAGAGGCTTTGAACCGATTGAGCGCTAACAGCTGAGGATTATCTTCTGCAAAAAAGACATTCATGTCATCCGTCATTTCAGTATTTTTTATTTGATAACCGAAAACGGAAACAAGCACTAACGTTAAAATAACGATGGTCCAACGATAGCCGAGGACGAATTCACCAAAGGTGGTATTGTTCATTGTGAGGTACTCTTAAGACGCCTTTTAATCTCAGCAGAAATTTAAAGTGAATTACCCTCCGATATACGTTTTCCCGTCCTTTGTTTGCTGATGCAATCCCTATGGAGTTGAGAGCCAGGATACTACCGACAAGTATCTTTTTTGTCCAGGTTCTAAACAGCGTCGAGTTCCTGAGACCTACTGGGTAAAGGCAATGAATACAGATACAGTCTAAGTAAATAAGAAATGCCATTATATTTAACAACTGAAATACATATCAAAAGAAGCACGATGAATGACAGCAAATAACCGTGTTAATTTTCAATGAATAACCGTTTTTAAATCAACACCTTCAAAGCCCGATTAGATTTACTAATTTAGAATAAATTCCTTTCGGCACAGCTCGTGGCCATTTACAATCACCGCTACTCCGTGCGCCCCAGCGTAATAGGTTCTCGTCGTTATCTTTCGAAAAGAATGGGCTTTTCTCATTTTTTTTATCGACAGTGAAGATTCGAACTCTGACATTTTAAAAACCTTTCGCGATTGAGACCCATTTTTCTTTTTGAAATCGATGGCATATTCAATCCTTAATTTTCCCAGGTTTTTCATAGCCGATTCCAACATAAAAGAGAATTCTAAACTCTCTCCCATTTTCACTTCGCTGGGCACCATAAATGCTTCCACATCAATGTGGCTAGGTTTTACAAACCCAAATAGATCCATTATTTCAGGCTGACCTTTTTTCAGAAGAGTACGGCAACCATGCTTAACAACCCAGTCAATATTTTTTGTTTGGCCCAACCAATTTTTTGCCACTTCGATTACGACATCTGGATTGTCTTTTGAGATATCATTTAAATTGTTAGCGACGCTACGACGAACAAATTCACTTTCATCATTTTTTAGTTTCTCTAAAATTGGAAAAACCGGACTCGGATCTTGCTTAAACTCTGGCAGCGCCATCGCCCAAGGTAAGCGAGGGCGACAACCTTCTGTTGCTAACCGCCGCACATGATAATTACTGGAGTCCGCCCACTCATTCATTTGAAGCATCATTCTAAGGCCATACTTTTTTATGAAAGGCCGGACAGCAAACTCGGAACTAGAAAATTCAGTCACCTGTTCCAAAGCAACAATAGACTCCTCATAATCCTCCAAACCATAAAGCTCTATATACCCAGGAAAGAACATATATTCAAAACCCGAGAAATTAGGCGCAACGGATTTCAATATTTGAATAGCATCAACATAATCTAGCGCGATAAACGTATGCAAGGATTCAGAAATGTGCGCCATACGTTGCTTTAATTCCTTCCCATCCCATTCCTCGTCAAATACAGAATGACTAAAGCCCTCCGCATCAAATTCGACATATTCTCTGGATATCTGACGGCAAAGATTTGCAATAAGCCGCTGATCATATAAATTCTTTAACGGTTCTGACACAGCTGTCCTTAACACCCGAAGGTAGATTACGTGCAATAATGATGATTAAAAATATCCTTTCTGACTACCCCTTAACATTCCTCTCTAGGCCCACTGATTTAATCCGAATAGCAAACGTGCCAATCGCGATAGTTTCATATTAGAATTATCCTCTCAATCTCTAGTTCTAGAGCACTCTCAAATTATTGCTCTCTATAATGCCGCAATCATTCAGAAAAATGCTACCCTTATTCTCGCTCTCCGATTACCACTTTGTAATACCCTCTTTATATTAGGATAGATTATGAAAACTCAAAGATTTCATTTCAATTGCACCTTTCTCGTAACCTTGATCACTTCCCTACTAATAGTCAGTGGCACTGTTTTTGCCAATTCAAAACCTGACACCAACAGGGTTCTCAACGGTATCATTACCGGCAAGCACCGCTCTGAACCACATATTATTCGCAATGCAAGTCGGCATCCTATGGAGACCTTACAATTTCTCGAGGTTGAACCCAATATGACCGTAGTCGAAATTTGGCCCGGTGGCTCGGGGTGGTATACGGAGATACTGGCTCCTTATTTAAGAAAACAAGGCAAACTCTATGCAGCACATTTTTCTCCTAACTCCTCGGTAAAGTACTTTCGAGACAACCTGAAAAAATTTGAAGAAAAGATATCCGTTCATCCAGAGATCTACGATGCAATAACTATCACATCGCTTGACGCTCCCAAAGAAACCACTCTAGCACCTGCGAACTCAGTCGACCGCGTACTCACTTTTAGAAATGTTCATAACTGGTTAAAACAAAAAGATCAGGGATTATCTGTCTTTAAAGGCATGTATGCAGCACTCAAACCAGGCGGCATACTCGGAGTCATTGAACATCGCGCACCTGAGTCTTTCACTCTCAAAGACATGCAGGAATCAGGCTACACGACAGAATCTTTAACCATTGCTTTGGCAAAAAAGGCAGGCTTTGAACTGATGGGTAAAAGCGAGATTAATGCCAACCCCAAGGACAATAAAAACTACGCCAAGGGAGTCTGGACACTCCCCCCATCTTTACGGCTTAAGAACAAAGATAGAGAACAATATATCGCGATAGGTGAGAGCGATCGTATGACATTGAAGTTTATAAAGCCAAAAACTGATAAATAGAATACGCTGACTAGCTATGGTGAGAAATTATTTTGGCTAGTCAGAATCTGCTACCACATAGACCGAATATTTTGTTTCTCCACTTCGATTTCAGGACCCGTAAGATTCCCCCAGAGAATAATACCCGCACGCTGCTCAATATAAGCGGTCGAAGTTCGATAAGATTCTAACTCACCGTCGAGACGATCGTTTTCCATTTCAAATGCCCACATTTCCAATTTACCATTTGTTTTTTCTGCCAATATACATTTAAAAAAATGACTGGGCACAGGAATCTGAATTCCATTGTCATCCATTTCACCGATCAGAGAAATCGGCGTACCAAAATCGAAAATGGGTCCTGTTATCACGTAAGTTTCCAGCACTTTCTCCTGCGCGTCTAAATCCCTCACCGCTCTTTCCAAACTTTTCCATTTTACTCTATTAAAGGCTGGCCTCTGAGGCGACATATTGGACAACAGAAAGGTTTCACTATTTTGTATTTTCTCATCATTTAAATTAGCACTCGCCACCAGATGTCCTCGATCAAAACCGCTATACCGGTAATCAGACAAATCAGCCCTAAATATTTTAGGAATTCTAAAATCGGGTCGAAAGTTATTGAGCCTATCGACAGTTTCCATATCCTTTTTGTCAGGATCAACTATTTCAATCGCCCATTTGGCTTGTCTAAAATAATAGGAATATCCAACAGAATAAAAACGATTCACTAATATTTGATCTGCGGCAGGACAGCCATATCTTGTCTCCCGCCTTAATGAATAAGCATCTACCATCATTTATTTCCTCATTCGATTTTCCCGTTATTCATCACTGGGGTGATTCTGACCATCAAGCACAGGTACAGGCTCCAATTCCAATGCATCCACTCCCTCAAGGCAAGCCACATTCACTCCAAACTCGCGCGGATTAGAACGGCGTTGATGATGGGTGTAAATACCGCACTCTGAGCAAAAATAATGCTTCGCCGTTTTGGTATTAAATTGATAAAGCGTTAATCTATCCTCACCCTTAACCACTCTTAAGTTTTCTAATAATACTGACACAGCAATCGCACCCCGTTTGCTGCACAGCGAACAATTACAACGTCTCGGGTTTTCTAATCCGGCTGGCATCTTCAATTCCAGCTCAACAGCACCGCAATGACACATTGCTTTATGCACTTTCTTGATATGCACCAACCCTCCTCAGGCAAACCCAGCTCATCCTATTCTTATGTTTCGCGCACCAAAACAGCACGAAACCCACTTTAAAACATCTAGCCCAGCGTATATCTCGACACTATGTTCCGCAAGTCAATCAAGCAACAAGTAAAGCTCTTGTAGAGGCGTCTTGCATTTTGTATATTAAAAAACGTACAAGGATCAGTGCCAGAATTAGATAATTCCGAAATAGAGAACAAACGGAACTAGGTGAGTAAAGAGAAATGGATTTCGTCTTTAAAGAAAAACTCGGTTCTAACTTTTATGCCGATTGCTACATCGCTACATCGCGAAAGTCAGCCACCACATCAGCCCAACAAAAACCATATCAACAAGCATCGCCTCAACGAAACCCATCACCCAGAACTAAAAAACAAGACGAGTCTATCTGTCGCGTCAAGGTCATCAAACCTCAGTTTATCGATTCCGCGATGAAGAACTACCTTGTCCAACAGCTCTCCTACATGAAGCAGTTGAACATAGATGACATCCACATTCCCGAATTAATAGAAACAGACGGCTCCCTTATTCTCAAATCGATTATCACAGAGCAACAAACACTCAGCTATTATATCGAGACCCACAATACCCTCACCATCAAACAGACTCTGGAACTAGGGATAGATCTCTGCCAATGCTTGGAAGCTCGGCATACAAAAAACTGGGTTCATAAAAGCATCAAACCCAATAACATTACCTATTCCGCTACAACCCGAACCGTCTTGTTGCTTGATGATTTGGGCATCATCACACCCAATCAATTTAGCCGCCTAATTTCAGACCCCGCGTATTGTAGAGACTCTCTTCCCTATTATTCACCGGAACAATGTGGCCGAATTCGCCGAGATGTGGATTACCGAAGCGACCTCTATTCCCTAGGATGCGTACTCTACCGATGCCTTACGGGGCAGCCGGTATTTGTATCCGAAAATGCTCAGAGAATCATTCATTCACACTTAGCAGAAATGCCAGATTCGGTAAGACAGCACAGACCCAACTCCCCCACCGCTCTTAACAATATCATTGAGAGACTTCTGGAAAAACAAACAGAAAAACGATATCAAACGGCCTATGGGCTCAAGCGGGATTTACTAATCTGCTTACAAATGCTTGACCGTAATGATGACTCCGACTTTACCCTAATGCAGGAAGATTTTAGCAATGAGATTACCCTTCCTTCATTGCTTTTAGGAAGGGAGCAAGAAAAGAAAGATCTGCTAGACCTTTACCAGCAAATCGGCACTGGAAAACTAGGCGTCGCCTATATTACCGGCCTATCGGGAATCGGAAAATCCAGACTAGTGCAAGAGCTGGAAGTCCCTATTCTCATGCGTCACGGCCTATTCGTCTCAGGTAAATATAATCAATTTTCAAAACATCAGCCCTATGCCACGATCGCACAGGCAATGGGTCAACTCATTCGAACCATCCTGACTGAAACAGAAGCTCACTTACAATCCTGGAAAAATACAATTCTCAATGTCGTCGGTATCAATGGCCAATTACTCATTACGGTCATCCCTGAACTCTCTCTTCTGATAGGGGATCAACCTACCGTTAATTCACTTCCACCCGCAGCAGCACGTAATCGATTTAATGACTTATTTTGTCGTTTCATGAATTGTCTGGCAACAAAAGACCATCCTCTTGTGCTTTTTATTGATGACCTACAATGGTGTGATGACGCAACATTAGATCTGCTTGATAAGCTTGTTGCCCATCCGGATCGTCACCCTTTTTTATTGCTCATTTTAGCTTTCCGTAACAATGAAGTTGAAGAGAATCATCGAATACGGCAAACAAGAAAATCACTCCAAAATGGCGCAACACTTTTGTTAGACATAGCCCTTTCAGAACTGAACAAATCTACGGTCAACCAAATGACGGCTTGCATTCTTCGTAGCCCGCCACAAGAGACTCTCAGCATCACTGACGCCATCTACCCTACCTGTGGTGGCAACCCACTGTTGGTCAACGAGAGCTTGAGATGGCTACATCAGCAACGAGGGATTTTTTATGATGTGAACGGCCAGTGGCAATGGAAAGAATCAACATTAAAGGGATTGCAACTTCCCAACGGTTATCTCGCTTTATTTAAAAATCAACTCACTCGTTTAACCCCAACAAGCCGCAACATCCTGGCCAGTGCATCCTTACTCGGTGCTAGGTTTGAAGAAAGAGAATTAGCAGCACTATTGAACACATCAATTAATGATCTCATACCTCAACTATCCGAATCTATTTCTCAACGTATTTTGATAAGAGAGAAGACAGAACTGGTTTTTGGCCACGACCAGATACAAATGGCCGCAACAACGTTACACAGTCCCGCTAAAGCAAAACGCATTCACAAGAAAATCGCTCAATCACTCATTGACCAATTTCAACAAACCAGTCAATTGAATCCTGAAATCAAACAAGGACAGCGGCTCTACTCCATTGCAGAGCACTTAAAAAAAAGCCGTGCCCATCAACTTGGGGATTCTAGCTCTATTACTCAAAGCACTGGGAATCAAAGTTCTGTTGATCCAAACGCTTTTAATCTAAATACCGCTACCCCAATCACTATTAATCCAAACACCAATGATTCAAACACCGATGATCCAAACACCAATGATCCAAACAACATCCAAGAAGCGAAGATAAATCTTCTCGCGGGAGAAGCTGCCCTCAATTCCTTGGCACACAGCACTGCTGATTACTATTTCTCTGAAGCCGCCAGTTTGTGCAACTACCATTATTGGCAACTTTATTATGATTTTATGCTGTCTCTCCACAAGAACTACGCTCGATCTGCACTCCTTGTGGGGGACCAAATTCGCTCTAACGAAATTATGAATAAAGCGCTTACTTACGCAAAGAGTGATCTAGATCGGACAGACTGTCTGCTTGCTCAAACAGTCGCTATCACGTCGTTGGGTAAAAAAGAAGAGGCCATGGAGCTAAGCCTAAAATGTTGCCAATTACTACAATGCCCTATCCCAGAAACGGAAGAGAAAATAAAAGCAGAGATAGCCCAGCATGCCGCGATATTGCAGCACCCCACCTGCGTAACCCAGTATCGCAATTTGGCCGCCACTTCAAACCGTAAAGTATTGATGGAGCTCGCCCTCAATGCAGAGCTCGTGACTCTATTCTACCTCTCAGGGAAACTGGATCTCGTATTTCTCACCAGCATGCGCAGCATTGTTCTTACACTTCGTGAAGGGAAAAGTCCTGACACACATTTTGCTTTCGCGGTAACAGGCAGTTACTTCCATTTCCAAAAAGATTTTTCCCTTGCTCTTCAATATGAAACGGCATTATTGGAGGAGGTCGAGAAATCGCCCTATGAGTTCAGCTCGATTCGAGCCATGATTGCCGCCATATGGCTTACACTACACCACAGTCGCACCCTGTCTGAACTCCAGGATATCTGCCATCGAAACATTCAAAACGGTAAACGAGCTGGAGAACTCAATTTCACTGGCTTAACCTACCCACCCTTAATTTGGTATCAGCTCACCAAAGGCGAAAATATAAGCCAACTAAGACATCAGATTAGAGAAGGCCTCGAGTATTGTGAACAATTTGATATCTCCATGCCTCTGGAAATCTGTCATGCCATTGAAATCGCCTTGACACCTCTTTGGGGAGATCTCCCAGAAGGACATCAGAAAAGACGACAAGAAAAAATTGACTTGTGGCACTCAGAACAACACGTTGCGGCTTTATTTAATTATTATTTTTACCGTGCGATTATAGCGTATTACTCTGAGCAATATACAAAAGCAGAACAAGCACTAATCAACGCAGAATCCTTCTTGTACGCTGTTCCCGGAACGATGATCGAGCGCCTTTGGTACGCCTACCGCTACTTAGTGGGAATTCACACCGGCGAGAATCCAGCCGCTGCAGATCAGATGAAGCGAGTCACCGAATGGGCGCAAGATGGGCCCATACTGGAACCTTTTTTACACCTGATGCATGCGGAAACCCATGCTGCGAACCATTCGAATCTCAACGAGCTACGTAACCGATACTGGCAAGCCATCGACAGTGCTCATGAACAGGGGAACCACTTTTATGAGGCCCATGCCTACCATCGACTAGGATCAGCACTAGAGCAGCGTCAACACAACAGCAGTCAACTCTATTTTAACGAAGCAATTAATCTTTACAAAAAATGTAATGCTACCTATTTAGTGACCTTATTAAGTGAAGGTGGTGCTTTTCGCCTACCAAGCAAGGCTAAAACGGCAGACCACCCACCATTAGATCACCGCCTCGATTTCAAGTTTCTACTTGAAGCAACCAAAAATATAATGAAAGAGCGTGACTATGATGCTCTCTTGCTCCAAGTCCTGTCTTCAACGATGGCCCGAGTCGGTGCAAAGAATGGCTATCTTATTGGAATTCATAACGGCAACTTCAATGTTCTTGCCCATGGGCGCAAGAACGCCAATGTTGAAACATTTCGCCTCAAACAAGAGATGAATAAAACTGAAAAATTATGTCCCGAAATTGCTCGGTTTGTTATACGTAGCCGGTCCCCAGTGGTACTTGAAAACGCCAGTATCACTGGGGATTTTTGCCACAGCACTGCGGTTAAGCAATATAAGCTAAAATCAGTACTCGCATTCCCTCTTTTGGTGCAAGACCACATTCTAGGTCTTATTTATCTTGAAAACTCACTGATGGCCGGCGTATTTGGTGAGGATCAGGTGTCGCTACTACAGGTACTCACCACGCAGGCCGCTATTGCGCTAGACAATAGTTTATTGATTTCTAATTTACAGAAAACACAAGACACACTCATCCAACGAGAACAAAATCTCTCCATCACACTGAACAGTATTGGCGATGGGGTCATCGTCACCGATGAAATCGGAAACGTGTCCCGCATAAATCCCGTTGCAGAAACGCTAACAGGCTGGTCTATCACTGAAGCAAAAGATAAGGCTGTCAGTACCATTTTCAAGGTCATTGATACCGCGACTCGAAACCCCATCATTGACCCCGCCAACCATCGGTATACTCAAATAACCTTGATATCAAAAAAGGGTAAGGAATACCCCATTTCTCATTCCACTGCCCCAATCCGAACCAGTGACAATAAACAATTCGGCATGGTACACACTTTCAACGATCAATCAGAAGCCTATCGATTACGTAAAGAAATCGACGAAGAACAACAATTGCAATCACTTATTTTAGGCAACCTAGCGGAAGCTGTGATGCTCACCGATCATCATGGTGTAATCCAGCTTTTTAATACCTCAGCCTGTACCATGTTTGATTACACAGAGCAGGAAATCATTGGTAAAAAAATTACTATTCTCATTGCCGGCCGCCGAGTCCAACCTTTTGAGCTCCATGTAAAAGAATACCGTCGTGCGACCGAAATTGCGAATTTGGGCTCAGGCATTGACGTTAAAGCAAAACGAAAAAATGGGGAAATATTCACATTTCACATTTCAATCACTGAGCTACCAGGCATGACTGATAGCCCTAAACGCTATGCCGTTTCAGGCCTTGATCTCACCGCACGAGAACTACAACAAGAAATGCTACAACGTAGCCAAAAAATGGAAGCACTGGGTAAACTAACCGGAGGTATCGCGCATGATTACAATAATACGCTGAGTGTGATTCAAGGATACAGCGAATTGATAATGCGCGATCTTACTGATGACTCAGGGCTGAAAAATTATGTAGAACAAATTCTTTATTCGACTCAGCGTAGCTCAACGCTGACCGATAAACTGGTCTCTTATTCTCGACAAAAACTTTTACAAACCGACACTATCAACATTTCTCAATTTTTAAAAACGCAGCATGAAATGCTGGAAAAGACATTGACTTCTCGCATTCAGCTCAATTTAGAAATGGATAAAAACACTCATAATATCAATATAAATGTCAATCTTGGCGACCTTGAAGACACCATTTTAAACCTTTGTATTAACGCCATGCATGCGATGCCAGAGGGTGGGCGACTCACGATCAAAGCCAAACAACAAAACCTATTCGACCGGGATGCAAAAGCTCTCCAAATCAAGACGGGAAATCACCTTGTCATCAGCATTACGGATACCGGCACGGGAATGAACAAAGACACCCAGAATAAAATTTTTGACCCCTTTTTTACAACCAAAGGCGATAGGGGTTCTGGACTAGGACTCAGCCAAGTCTACTCATTTATCAAACGCAACCACTTTGCAATTAGTGTTATTTCTGAAGTTAATGTTGGCTCCTGTTTTTCACTCTATTTCCCCATCTCCAAATTATCAGTAGTATCGAAGAACAAAAAACAATTACTAGAAGAAGACCTCTCTGGCAGCCAGACTATTTTGGTGGTAGATGATGAGCCTGCTCTGATCAGGGTTAACAAACAAATTCTTCAAAATTACGGATATAATGTATTCTGTGCAAAAAATGCGGAAGACGCTATGGGCATAATCAAGAGCCAAAGTATTGATCTGGTTTTATGTGATGTGATTATGCCGAGGACCAACGGCTACCAACTGGCAAACATCATCCGGCAATATGATTCAACAATCCCTATCCAACTCATTAGTGGATACGATGATGATTTTCAACTAGAAGAAGGTGATCACATATTGCGATCCGAACTACTGAGTAAACCCCTAAAAACTCAAACATTACTCAGAAAAGTAAAAGAGATACTTAGCGCTTAGTCCAGCAGACCATCAAACAATAACAACATATACACAATAACAACATGTAAATGATAACTACAGGGGATCGCAGTAATGACCTATACCATACTCATAATTGATGATGACGAAACTTTGAGAGAGATGCTTAGGGAGGTTTTAACCCGATCTGGTCACCATGTTTTATCGGCAGAAAATGGTGAATTAGGAATAAAATTAATAGAGATTCATTCCGTTGATCTCGTTATTACTGATATTTATATGCCTCACACAGACGGCTTGGAGGTCACCATTAAATTACGAGAGACACATCCAGAAATAAAAATAATCGTAATCAGCGGTAATGCACCGGAGTTTTATGTAGATTCCGCAATCATGCTCGGCGCTCACGACTCACTCAAGAAGCCGTTTCAATTATCAGAGTTAGAGTCGAAAATAAATAGTCTTCTCTCCGTTGATACGCCAAAGTGAAGACCACTTCAGATACAAGCACCTATAAAAAATGTCGAACTTGGACAAGACAATAAAAATGCGATTAACACTCACTTTATTTTTTAGCCATGCCTTTTAGCAATCTCGGAATATAACTCTCCCCATCGGCACTCAATCGATGATTATCAGCCTCATCTAGCAGATCCCTGTGCGTTTAACAAACTCCCCTAATGCCATAACCCTCTCTGCAAACCACGAGGAATTTGACGTTTCTCTCTTCTTACTCTTTAGAATCATTCTTTTTCCGGCGTGACTAAAAAAAGGTTCAGGAGGAACATGCGGGACGATATCGCCTGTATTCACCACTCTATAATGCGAACCCAATACCTTTTTATTTAATTCAGTAGCAAATTGATCATCGCCAGGTCTTGGGCTGGCAAAGGTATAGATCCCATAAACGGAGTATCCATTTTCAATAAGCATACCTGCCTGCAATGAACACAAGGCACCTCCCAAACTATGGCCCGTAACCCATATTTTTTTTCGAATCGGAGCCGAACTTATCGACAATCTCCGTTAGCTTTAATATCGCCGGATACAGCGCATCCTGAAAACCCTCATGAACTTTACTGTTTTCTAGCGGACCGGGATCTCGCACAGCCTGGAAATTAGCAAACCAATCCCTTAAATCGTCACTACCTCGAAATACGATGACGATATTTTTTTCATCCGACATGATGAAGGCCTGAGTATCGATGTCAGCGCCTTTTTTAACGTCGACAAATGCCACCTGGGAATAGCCCCAGTCTTTCACGGTGGATTGAATATAGCGATTCTTCCGATATGCCAGATCACAGGCAATCGCTAAGGAAGCCGATGTTTCTGCATTATATTTTTTGCTTGGTACTAGCCGTCTAAATTCTTCTTTATAAACAAACATTCTTAATTCTTCTTAAAGTTAAATTTAGAAACACTTCCACCTAGAAATAGTTTTACCTGGTAACAACACCGAATACACAACAATGGCCGTTTAAAACATCATCGCCTATATTTCGATAAACCAGCTTCACATTGTCACATATCCCTATTATAAAACATTGTCACATATCTCTATTATAAAAAGGTAAGCAAGTGTCAGATCAAAAACTCCCTCAGAAACAATTATCGCCTCTTTGGTTTACCAGTAGTGATTCCTATCCTTCACTCAAAGGCGAGATTCACGCGGATGTGTGTGTTATTGGTTTAGGTGGTTCCGGTCTTTCGGCAATGGAAGCCGCACTAGATGCTGATCTATCCGCAGTGGGCATTGATGCTGATCGTATTTCAGGAGGTGCTGCGGGACGCAACGGCGGACTACTGCTCGCAGGGACAGCAAAATTTTATACACAAGCGATAACCCAACTGGGTCGAGACAAAGTACGTGATATCCACCGGATCACCATGAAAGAAATTCAGAGAGTTCACCATCGCGATCCTGATCTGGTTCGAATGAACGGTAGCGTTAGACTCGCTAGCGACGACACCGAGAAAGAAGATTGTCGCAAACAGCTCGATCTACTCCGTGAAGACGGATTTTCGGCGCAGTGGTATAGCGGCGTTGAGGGCGAAGGTGTTCTTTGTTCTGCCGATGCCACCTTTCAACCTTATGTATTAAACCAACGAAACGCTCTTCGGCTAAAAAAACGTGGCGCTCGATTATTCGAAAAAACACCTGCACTAGAATTGGATAGTGGCCGTGTCAAAACCCCCTCAGGAAATGTTTTTGCAAAAACGGTTGTCGTCGCAGTGGACGGGGGCCTCGAGCAACTCCTGCCTAAGCTCGCTCAACAAGTCCGCACCGTAAGACTACAAATGCTAGCCACTGCTCCCGTACCCTCTCTACAACTCAATCACGCTATCTATTATCGCAACGGTCTCGATTATTGGCATCAACGACCTGACAATAGAATTGTGATAGGTGGTGGCCGAGACCATGATTCTCAAGCTGAAAAAGATAAGCGAATCGACACCGCCGCAGCCGATCCTTCAGAAGAGGTCCAAAACTATTTAATATCTCTACTGCAAGATGTGGTGGGTGTACCCGCCGATACTCTAATAACACATCAGTGGGCGGGCCACGTGGCTTACCACTCCGCTGATCTCCCTGTCTTTAAGGAAGTCCAACAAGGGGTTTTCGTCATTGGAGCCTATAATGGGCACGGCAATATTTTGGGCCGATTACTCGGGCGCGAAACCATCAATCTATCCCGAGGGAAACCCACAGAAATCACTGATCTCTTAAAGACTTAAGCCAAAAATCGAAGCTTATAAATCAATAATTCCGATCTCTAATTTCAACACAACAAACCCATACTGCACGCTCTAGCCTGCCATATTTTGGGAACCCTATTGAAAAAAAATGGTGGCTTCCTTGCACAACAGGCTTTAACCTACGGCCAGTTCCATCTTCCAATGCACATAATATGCCTATCAATTAAGGGACTAACCGAGGAATTAAGATGAAAGAATTAACCAATAGAACAGCGGCGATTACCGGTGGTGGTTCAGGTATAGGACAAGCTCTTGCCATTGAACTCGCACGTGAGGGATGCCACATAGCCATCTCTGATATCAATGAGGAAGGATTGAAAGATACAGTCAAGATACTTCAATCCATGGGTGCGGTGGTGACATCTCAAGTGCTAGATGTTGCAGACAGACAAGCCATGGAAGATTGGGCAGCGAAGGTGGCTAAAGATTTTGATGGGGTCAATATCATTGTTAACAATGCTGGCGTTGGTCTCGGCGCTACAGTAGAAGATATGACTTATGACGATTTTGAATGGCTGATGGGAATCAATTTTTGGGGCGTGGTTTACGGAACAAAGGCATTTTTACCTTACATTAAAGAAGCCAATGAAGGTCACATCGTCAACATCTCCAGCCTTTTCGGAATTGTAGCCGTACCCACACAATCCGCTTATAACGCCGCCAAATTTGCAGTGAGAGGGTTTACTGAATCACTAAGGCAAGAATTGGAAATAAGTGACAGCAATATTAGCTGCACCACTATCCACCCCGGTGGAATAAAAACCAACATTGCCAAAACGGCCCGTATCCGAGACGTAGATATGATTCCGGTCGATACTGATGCCATGATTTCAAACTTCGATTCTTTGGCGATGACCACCGCTCAAGATGCCGCTCTGGAGATCATCAAAGGGATTACACAAAATAAGCGCCGAGTTCTCATTGGCAAAGATGCTGTTGTGATTGATTTTGTCCAGCGCGTCATCCCTACCGCATACCAACGAATCGTTTCCACTTCTGCGAAAATAGCGAACCGCTTCTAGTTATCGTTTTTCACTGTCAGTTAGAACTGACTATTAGAACTAGGCGGAATCAAAATAAAAAAAGGGACGCTAACAGATAGCGTCCCTTTTTTTGTTACTAATCAAGAATCATTTAAACTGCGTAATTGTCTTCCAGGTACTCAAGAATATCGGCTGACTCGCCCATTTCAACATTTGTATTGGGGTCAATGAGGTAAGGCACTGTCACATTTCCAGATCGTTCCGTCAATTCAAGTCGATTTTTGTGATTGGGCCTAAAGTCAGATAATAAAAATTCTCGAACGGGAGGTGGGATATAATCCTGCCATTCAGTACGACCGACATTTAACAGTAAATAAGGTATCTCACGCTCGCAAAGAGTCTCTCGGACAAATCGAGCGAATGGGCTAGATTCAAAACTATATAAAATCAAAGGCTGATTCGGTTGTTTTGAATCACGAGCTTTAATGCCCTTAAATAAACGCACAATACTGATAGCGATAGAGGCTGGCGTTCGGATGGTTTTCGTTGCTAATTTTGATACAGATTGACCGTCACCATAATTATCGTACAAGTAGCTGATGATATCGTGAGATTCATACATCTGCTCGTTCGTATTGGGGTCCACCAAAAAGGGGAATTGCTGTTTGCCACCCAGCTCTTCAACTCTGGGTCGATACCGAGTTCCATTTTTTGGACAAGGATAGATAATCACATCTAAATCCAACTGAGTCATCACCTCTCTGACAACACGACAAAAGGGACTACCCTCCATATCGTACAATTCTAAAGGCAACTCGGGGCGATTGGGGTTTTTTATGGCAGCAACGCCTCGGCCCTCTGCCAATAGGCTCCCCACAAAAGAACTTGCGAAATTTATTACACCAGGCATGATATTTCCTTATTCAATTATCGATTTTACAATTGTCACTTACGCAACAAAGCAAATTAAAAGTAGGTCAATGTTGGTGGATAGGTTTTATCACACCCTTATCACTCAGAACAGATCTTTAGGTAATTTCTACCGGACGAGACTTACCCACCTCTGTTTATAAAACTCTAAGTTCAACATTATGAGAAAGAGGATACGCCTCTTTTTTTAAGAGATCGAAAAAGATTATTGCTTTCCGCGCATATAATTCATTTTATCCAAATCTTCTAGCTTCAAAAATAAAGCCAATACCGCGCTGACACCTAAACTAACCAGAAGAATGTAAAACGCATTTTGATACGACCCTTGCAAATCATAAAGCCATCCTGCCAAAGGCGCACCAAAGATAACAAAGGGCAATGTAAAGAGTCGCAACAAGCCGGCAGCACTCGCCACCTTCATGCGGCCATACGCCTTACCGATAACAACATTTCTAAGGGGAGCGACTCCGCCAGAACCGGACCCAAAAATTAAAATAGCGGCAGCCAATTGCAAATGATTCGGCCCCGACATCAAAATAAGAATACCGGTACTCATCAGACCAATCACCAACAGGATAGGAATACGAACGTCGTATCGATCACTGAGCCAGCCGAAAATCAACTTACTAAAAATCCCAGTCAATGCGGACAAAGACAAATAATACGCCGCCTCATAAGCCGATATTCCTTGGTCCGTAGCGAATGCGATTAAGTGTATTAAAATCGCACCTAACGTCCCATGCATCACGCCAAAAACCACCACCAAATTCCAAAATTTAAGACTACGCACCGCCTCTGACACGCGAAAACTTTGTATAGCAGCGGGCCTATCACTTTCGGTTTCGTCCTGTTCGATTTCAACTTGAGGTTTAGAGTTTGAATTTGAATTAGTAGCGTTAGAATTAATAGAGTTAGAACCAAGACTGGGCTTATTGAAACGACCTCCATCAGGAAGCAGGCCAACACTTTCCGGCGTATCAACAACAATAAGGCGAATCACCGGCAAAACAATAAAAAAAGTGAATACCGCGAAAACCACAAAAGTCTCTCGCCAGCCTAACCAATCCACTAGAGCAGTTGTAATGGGCGGCATGAGTATGCCGGCGAAGGAAGTCCCCATGGTGGCAACCCCCAGCGCGGTGCCTCGTTTAAGGATAAACCAATTCGCCACCAACTTAACCGATGACTGCATCCCCATGGACGATGTCCCAATCGCCAGAAATAGCCCTATAGCCAGATAAAACTCTGTCAATGTATCCGCCAAAGATATCGCGATAAAACCGGTGATGACAGAAAGAGTACCCAAGGTCATAATTAATCGTAATGAATACTTGTCTATCGCTTGCCCCAGCATGGGAGCCAATAACGAACCCACAACATGAGAAATTGTTAAGCCCATGGAAATTTCTAACCGACTTGCGGAAAACTCAACACTTAAAACTTTGAGGAACACACCATAGGAATAAAAAAAGAAGCCCACAGAAATAGAGTTCACGACGAATGCAGCAGCCACCATATTCCATCCCGCAAAATAGCGAGACTTTGGCGCACTGTCCTTCGTTATCTCTGAGTTAAGGTCTGGGTCTGTTAAAGAATTCATTAAATTTACGTCTACTAAAAAAGAAAATCCCCTTCATGTTTGAAAATAAAGAGGGGGATTTTTTCATTATTTTTTTGCGATGCACCTTTTGCAAACATTCGATTACACTATATCTAATGCAAAAAACGCTACGATCTCGAATCACTCTAAGAAAAGCTACGCACATATTCTCCGATACGTTTAATAGCCTGAGTTGACTGCGGCAAATAAGGAGCAAATAAATGCCATACATGAGGCATGTCATCCCACACTTCGATCTCTGATTTAACACCGGCATCTAATGCTTTCTGATGACAACGTCGACTATCATCAAGTAATGTCTCAGCATCACCCACATGAAATAAAATGGGAGGCAAACCAGAAAAATCGCCAAACATAGGTGAGCCCAGCGGCGTGTCCTGCGGCGCCTTTCCTTGAAGATACGCTTGTACTAAAGCGTCCATGGCACCACCACCGGCGATAGGATCTATCTCCGCACGGGTTGTCATAGTCTCGCCAGTGTGAGCCAAATCCGTCCAGGCAGAAATGGGAATGGCAGCAGTGGGCAAAGCGTCGCCTGAATCACGTAACGACATCATGGTTGCCAAGGTCAAACCACCGCCCGCGCTATCCCCAGAAATAAAAGACTTGCTGGCTTTGGACGCCCCATTTGGCCCATTTTCTAACATCCATTTAAAAGCGGCGGTCGCATCTTCTACGGGTGCGGGAAAAGCATGCTCAGGTGTCAAACGATAATCCACCATCAATACACAGCAGCCCGTTGCTTTCGACAAGCGCGAAGCTAATGCGCCATGTGAATAAAGTCCGCCTGCCATGTACCCACCGCCGTGCACATACATCAAACGACGGTCTTCATCGCTATCATCATGAGTATGCCAAGCACAAGGAACTCCCTCAACAGTCAGGTTGGTAACCTTACCTTCAATCTTCATTGTTTCATCTGTGACTTTGGCGTAATTATCAAATGAAGTTCTTAAACCGCCAACGGGGTCACCATCACCACCCGCTCCCTTCATCACTTGTCGAATGTGATCATAGACTGCTAACACTTCTGCTGATGCCATTTTAAATTTCCTTTTTATTTTATTTTGATGGGTTAAATTTCTATTTATATTTCTATTTACATTTAAAAAACTCTCACCTACAAATTTAAGCATTCGTGCTTAAAACAAGAATATCGTTACGGTGACTTCGCTAACAATAGTGTCACTTTTTGTGAGAGCACAACATTACCTTCTTGATCCGTCACTTGATCATCAAGAACTAAAACACCTCTATCCGGTTTTGATGAAGAGGGCTTTAATGAAATACAACGACTGTCATAGGTCAAGGTCGCATCCAATCGAGCGGGGGAAGGAATCCGTAACTCATCTTTTCCCAACATGGCCAAGATGGAAAATGAGGGCCTATAGTTGGAAAAAAGTTTAGTGCAGATAGCGAAAATATGTAACGATGATGCCGTCAAACCACCAAAGATAGATTGCTTCGCTGCCTCCTCATCGGTGTGAAAGGGTTGCGGGTCCCATTGTTTGGCGAAGCTAATAATTTCTTCTCGCTCTAGACGGTAACTGCCAAAATGAAACACTTGGCCTTCTTCAATCTGATCAAAGTAAATAAAGTCATCGTTCATTTTAGTCTTATCCTGTGACACTTTCTGTTTTTTTCTCTTCACTCTCTTTTATGTTGATCACAATTTTCCCCGCTGCCCGCCCCGTCTTACTACGCAAATACGCGTCATGAATATTCTCCAAAGAGTATTCGCCATCTACAACAGGCTTCACTAAACCCTGCTCGATAAATCCTTTTAATGTTTCTAAATCTTGGGTAATGGAATCCACAATCACGACCTTCGATTTTTGTTTCCGGTAACGCAAATTGTCTTTAATTAAATTTAAATGCGCCGTGCCATTCCCCGCAGTCGTCACATAAATACCATTCTCTTTTAATAAAGAAGAACAAGATGACAGACTCTCATAGGAAGTGGCATCTAAGACCATATCAAAACTTTTGTTATTGGAAGCACTGTCATTCAAATAATCTTGCGTCGTATAGTCAATCACTTCATCAGCACCCAAGCGAGTCACCATCTCTGTATTCCTGCCACTACAAACCCCTGTGACATGAGCGCCCATCGCTTTGGCAATTTGTACCGCGAAGGTGCCAACGCCACCCGACGCGCCGACAATCAAAATTTTATCGCCACTATTTAACCCTCCTATCTGAAAAGCCTGCAAAGCCGTCTGCGCTGCAAGAGGGACAGAAGCCGCTTCCTTGAAAGTGATATTCTTGGGCTTATGCGCAATGAAGCGCTGCCCTATCGAAGCGTATTCTGCACAAGCGGTGGTTCGCAATCGCATGTTCATACCATAGACTTCATCGCCCAACTCAAAGCCGGTCACTTTACTCCCTTTCTCAACCACTATTCCGGCCAGATCATCGCCTATGATAAACGGCGTAATTAAGCCGCCCAGCTTCGGCATAAATGCAGAAATATTAAAATTCAGCTTCCAGTCTTTGGGGTTAACGGAAGAAGCATAAACTTCTACTAATACTTCATCAGGGCCGACTGGAGGCCTTTTAGTATCTTGCACAATTAGCACTGCATTGGTACCAAAGCCTTGAGTTGTTGCTGCTTTCATTCCTTTCACCTTTAAAAACAAGAACGCTAGGGGGTCGTGACGAAAATGGATTATGATGTAGCGAGACTTCGATGTCGACCGAGCAACAAAATACCCACATCACCCCAGGACCATTTATAAGGGAGTCAGGAAATGTTTAAACGTCTAAAAGAAGTTGTTATGCCTAGCCGCGATAGCGTTCTGCCCGGTCGTTCAAAAAAAATACCTGTCAGCGCAAAACACTACGTATTGGATACACCGATGGAAGGCCCATTCAACGCACCTTACGAAACAGCAGTATTTGGTTTGGGCTGTTTTTGGGGAGCGGAAAAACAATTTTGGCAATTACCCGGCGTCTACACTACCGCAGTGGGATATGCCGCTGGTTCAACACCCAACCCAAGTTACGAAGAGGTTTGCTCCGGTAGAACTGCACACAATGAAGTCGTACTCGTGGTATTCGATACCACAAAGATAAGCTATCGAGTTCTGCTAAAAGTTTTTTGGGAAAGTCATAACCCCACCCAAGGTATGCGACAAGGTGGAGATCATGGGACACAATATCGCTCTGGCATCTATACCTACACCGAAGAACAAGCGACACAAGCGAAAGCAACACAAGCAGAATTTCAAAAAGTGTTGACCGACACAGGGCTTCCAACAATCACCACGGAAGTACTACCCGCTACTCAGTTTTATTATGCAGAAGATTATCACCAACAATACTTGGCTAAAAACCCAGGTGGCTACTGTGGTTTGGGCGGCGTCGGCGCTTGCCTTCCAGAGGAGACTACAAAACAGTAATCAATACAGGACAGAGATCCTAAAGGATCTCTACAATTTCAAAAGTCTTAACGCTATTATCCATTGAAAAAGACACTTCATCGCCCACCCACTTTCCTAACAGCTTTCGACCTAGAGGTGCTTCGGCAGTCACCACGATCACCTCAACCAAGTCGCATTCGACCTTCATCCCTCCACCCGAAGGACCAATAAAAAGGGTGCACGTATCACCCTCCATTGACTCCAAACGAATTAGAGCCGACACCGCGATTTCGTCATCATCGCTAAACTCAACAATGGGCAGATTCTTAAACGCTTCAAAAGCCTCCTCTAATTCCAGCACTCGTTTATATTGTCCATGAGCCAGATAGGAAGCTTCCAACCCAAAAGTATCGTACTTCGTTTTCGCCACACTCTCTTTATGAGTCGCCGTTTCGTGCGCTTGTTTAGCGGCAGTCCTCGTTGATTCAAGGCTCCTCTCCACTGCCGCAATAATTTGCGTGACTACTTTATGTTTATTCATACGGTTTAATTTGAACCAGTGGCGGTCGTTGATATAAAAATCAATGTATTGTTGTCTCTGTATTTGTTCTGAATGTATTTGAAGTAGATATCTACCTCATTACATTTTAACATAGACTCCGATTTTACAAGGCTGCTATAGAAAGGTCGGCAGAAAAGTCTGTAGAACGGTAAAAAGGTAATAACAAATTATGTCTGGACTCAGCAGCACCCACTCAAAAGTGATCGGCTATATCCTTTGGTTATTTGGATTTATGGGCGCCCACCGTTTTTATTTTGGCAAACCCATAACAGGCACTATTTGGTTTTTCACCTTGGGCTTACTCGGAATTGGTTGGATTATTGATTTATTTTTGATTGCATCGATGGACAAACAGGCGGATACACAATATCGATCCGGACGTATCGATTACTCTTTGGCCTGGATTTTATTAACCTTCCTCGGCATATTCGGTATCCACCGCTTATACATGGGAAAGTGGGTGACAGGGATACTCTATTTTTTAACAGGAGGATTTTTTCTACTCGGCTATCTGTATGACTACTGGACTTTAAACGACCAAGTCGATTCTATCAATGGAGCCTACGATGGTGGCTTTTAAGGATCTAGGCGTCGAAATACTGGGTGATATGCCCAAAGATTATCTTACGCAACAGCTCTGATTCATTGGCAAGCTGATGCTGCCCCCCCTTAACTGTCGCGACATTTAGGTTTGTAAACTTCTGACGCAATAGTGGAATATTGTATTGAAAATCCACGGTTTCATCTGAGTCACCCTGAATGACGAGTGGCGATAGAGACACCCGATCGTATTCCTTAACTCGAGCAACGTATTCAATCATTGCGCCCACGAATCTTGATGAGACCTGTTTTGATTGTAAGGGATCATCCTCTTGCAAGAATCTCAGGAATTTTTGATCGCTAGTATTAACGGCAAACTTGCGTTCAATGTAATCTCGAAAATGCCTGACGACTTGATACAGACACCAAGTCAAAACCCATTGAGCTGGTCTGACCAACGGAGCCAGCATCGCAATTTTCTTAAAAGGGGATGTGTCCTCATTTAATTGACCGCCAAGCAAATACTCAATCATGACAGCAGCGCCCGTGCTTTGTGCAATCGCGTACCAGGGCTCAGGAAATTTCCCTTTGATTAATTCAATGCTGGTTTTTAGGACGACTTGATATTCAGAGAAGCTGCCAATAGTGGCAGTCGGACCGCTAGACAAACCGTGACCCGGTAAGTCATAGGCCACCACTGCATAACCTTGTTCAATGGCGTACCGCACCACATGGCCAAATATACCCACGTGATCATAGTAACCATGAAAAACAAAGACTGTACCTTTGGGATTTGAGGGGCAAAAGCTTTGCATCACTACTCGATAATTAGCAGCATCGAAATAACCAATACGATGTTGTAACCCGTCATATTGGTTAGCAAAGTCAATTCCGTAAAAGTCTAAATACGCTTCCACTTGTGAGCTAAAAGCCAATCCCTCGGCTTTCTCGAAGGGCTGCAATGATGCTCGTAATTGTCGCGCGTCAAACGGTGATTCCATGCAGACTCTTTATTCATTCAGGCTAAGTTCGATCAATTCAAACTAAACCCACTTAATTCAGACTAAAAATACTTGTTGAGCTATACCCAACAATATGCGCCTGAAATGGGAGTGTTCGTCGTTAATAATAGCCTGTAATAATATTATTGATACCCCTCTCTTTTAGGCAACATCTGCTTTAACTTACTCCCGGCTTTAACTCGCCAGAAGCATAACGCTGATACATGGTATCCAATGACAAAGGTTTAATCTTTGAGGCATTACCCGCAGTGCCAAACGCTTCATAGCGAATAACACAAATATCCGCCATCGCTTTGGTTGTTTCTTTCAGGTATTTCCGAGGATCAAATTCGCTTTTATTTTGCGCTAAGAAACGTCTTATTGCACCGGTAGATGCCAAACGTAAATCGGTGTCGATATTGATCTTCCTAACACCATGCTTAATGCCTTCTTGAATTTCCTCTAATGGCACGCCGTAAGTTTCAGGAATATCGCCGCCATATTCATTGATAATCGACAACCACTCTTGCGGTACTGAAGAAGAGCCGTGCATCACTAAATGGGTATCGGGAATACGCGCATGAATTGCTTTAATGCGATCAATAGCCAAGACATCGCCCGTGGGTGGACGAGTAAACTTATACGCACCATGGCTAGTACCAATAGCAATTGCCAAGGCATCTACATTCGTTGATCTAACAAAATCAGCGGCTTCTTCTGGGTCAGTTAACATCTGCTCCTGCGTCAATTTCCCCGCAGCACCAACACCATCTTCTTCTCCGGCCTCTCCCGTTTCCAGAGAGCCTAAACAACCTAGCTCTCCCTCTACCGAGACGCCACACGCGTGAGCCATTTCCACAGTTCGCCGAGTGACATCAACATTGTATTCATATGAGCTAGGCGTCTTACCGTCCTCCTCCAATGAACCATCCATCATTACCGATGAAAAACCCAACTGAATGGAACGCTGACAAATCGCCGCTGACGTACCGTGATCCTGATGCATACAGACAGGGATATCGGGAAACTCTTCTATAGCCGCTAAAATGAGGTGCCTTAAAAAAGGCGCTCCCGCATATTTTCTCGCTCCAGCAGAAGCCTGAACCAAAACAGGACTATCGGTTTGAGTTGCGGCTTCCATAATGGCGCGCATTTGTTCTAGATTATTCACGTTGAATGCGGGAACGCCGTAACCATATTCCGCGGCGTGATCCAATAGCTGTCGCATGCTAATTAATGCCATGTTTTTGTCTCCCTTGTTTTCTCAATTTGATCGTGAATGATGTTCGTCTTTAGCGAATCATTGCTAACTATTCATTTCTTACTGTCTATTTCTTATTGCCTATATTTTATAACTAAAGGCTTACTATTAATTCCTAACGATTGATTCATTACTACTGCCCTTAATCGTCGTCATCAACTGTAGCCCGAAAAACTAATTTTCAGTTTTTCTCTTTTGCCCGCTCTTCAAGAACAGCGACTGCGGGTAATTTCTTACCTTCTAAAAACTCTAAAAATGCGCCACCGCCAGTGGATATATAGGAGATTTTATCCGCCAAGTCATATTTATCCACCGCTGCCAATGTGTCGCCACCCCCAGCAATTGAGAATGCCTCACTATCCGCTATCGCCAAAGACAAACCTTTGGTCCCTGCGGCAAATTGGTCGAATTCAAATACGCCCACAGGTCCGTTCCAAACGATAGTCTTAGCGCTCTTTAATATTTCCGCTAATGCTGCTGTAGTATCGGGCCCAATATCCAAAATCATGTCATCTTCAGCCACTTCACTGGCAGGCTTTAGAACCGCCGGCGCAGATTCACTAAACTCCGTCGCCACAATCACATCGGTGGGAATAGGAATATCACCTGACTCAATTAATGCCTTTGCTTGGGGCAACAAGTCCGTTTCATAAAGTGACTTCCCAACGGGATAACCCGCGGCTGCTAAAAAAGTATTCGCGATTCCGCCACCAACAATAAGCTGGTCAACCACTTTCGATAGCGATTCCAGTACCGTTAATTTAGTCGATACCTTAGAACCACCCACAATAGCAACGACTGGCTTCTGCGGATTATCCAAGGCTTTCCCTAACGCCTCTAGCTCACCTGACAACAGAGGACCGGCACAAGCAATAGGCGCGTACTTTGCCACACCATGAGTTGAAGCTTGTGCACGATGTGCAGTACCAAAAGCGTCCATCACATAGATATCGCACATCGCAGCCATTTTTTTAGAAAGGCTCTCGTCGTTTTTCTTCTCGCCCTGATTAAAGCGAACATTCTCACACAACACCACTTCGCCCTCATTAAGATCAACACCACCCAGCCAATCTTTCACTAGAGGCACTTCACGATTCAGCAACTTGCCAAGATGTGAAGCCACCGGAGCCAAGGAATACTGTTCATCATATTCCCCCTCAGTGGGTCGTCCTAAATGACTTAGCAAAATGACTTTGGCTCCTGCCTCCAGCGCCTGGCGAATTGTGGGTAACGCAGCTCGAATTCTAGCGTCACTGGTAACAAGCCCGTCTTTAACTGGCACATTAAGATCTTCGCGAATAAGAACTCGCTTGCCCGATAATTCCAGGTCACCCATTTTCAATACTGTATTTGCTGGCACTGTCATTCTTACTACTCTCTTCTTGGACGCTGGTTCTGTCGTTTTTTCTGTCGCTTATTCTGCCAATCCGTCTTTCAATTAGCCCGTAGATTATAAGGAAAGTACCGCTTCAACCACCTTCTCAGTGGTAATCCCAAAGTGCTCATATAGCGCCTTCGCCGGTGCCGATTCACCGAAAGAATTCATTCCCACAATCGCGCCATCGATGCCGACATATTTATACCAATAATCAGTGATGGCTGCCTCGACTGCGACCCGCTTAACGCCGGTAGGTAATACCGAAGCACGATAGCCGCTATCCTGTTGATCGAAATGATCTGTACTCGGCATTGAGACGACTTGAATAGAGCGACCTTTTTTCTCTAATTCAGCAGCTGCTTCCAACGCAAGACTCAGCTCCGAACCCGTAGCAATAATCACTGCATCAGGTTTTGCAGCTCCCTTCACGATGTATCCGCCTTTCTCAATATTGGCTATCTGCTCAGGAGTCCGATCCACATGAGGTAATCCTTGGCGGGAGAAAATCAATGCACTGGGGCCATCCTTACGTTCGATGGCTTTTTTCCAAGCCACGGCTGATTCAACCGCATCGCAGGGACGCCACAAAGACATGTTAGGCGTCACGCGCAAACTCGCCATTTGTTCAACGGGCTGATGCGTCGGCCCATCCTCTCCTAAACCAATAGAGTCATGGGTATAAACAAAAATGGCACGCTGCTTCATCAGCGCGGCCATGCGTAACGCATTACGCGCATATTCAACAAACACTAAGAAAGTCGCACCGTAAGGAACAAACCCACCATGCAAGGCCACACCATTCATAATGGCCGACATGCCAAACTCTCGCACACCATAATAAACATAGTTTCCATCAGCCTCGTCTTGAATACCTTTACAGCCTTCCCATATCGTGAGATTCGAACCGGCTAAGTCAGCAGAGCCACCGAGAAATTCAGGTAGCACCGGCCCTAGGGCATTTAGCGTATTTTGAGACGCTTTCCGCGATGCTATTGTGGAAGCGGCTTTGTTGACGTCGTCAATGTGGGCGGCAGCTTTCGCATCCCAATCTGCGGGCAAATCACCCTCAGATCGGCGAATAAATTCAGCGGCTAATTCAGGGTATGCGCTCTGGTACGCATCAAAGGTTTTCTGCCACTCTTGTTCGGCTTTCGCTCCTTTTGCTTTCGCATCCCAACCTTTATAAATATCAGCAGGGATATCAAATGCGGGATGAGACCAACCTAATGCTTCACGTGTTAATTTAATTTCGTCGTCACCCAACGGTGCTCCATGACAGCTTTCTTTACCTTCTTTGTTGGGAGAGCCAAATCCAATAACGGTCTTACAACAAATTAGCGTCGGCTGATCCGCATTGGCTTTGCCTTGTTCGACAGCGGATTTTATCGCCTCTGCATCATGACCATCCACAGCAGGGAATACCTGCCAGCCATAAGACTCAAAACGTTTAACCGTATCATCGCTAAACCAACCTTCGACCTCACCATCGATAGAGATGCCATTGTCATCATAAAAACAGATTAATTTACCCAGTTGCAAGGTGCCGGCCAAGGAACAGACCTCATGAGAGATACCTTCCATCATGCAGCCATCACCGAGAAAGACGTAGGTATTGTGATCCACAATAATGTGCTCAGGGCGATTGAATTGTGCAGCCAAAGTCTTCTCAGCCATTGCCATGCCCACGGCATTCGCAAGACCTTGCCCTAAGGGTCCCGTGGTGGTTTCAATCCCTTCCGCAAATCCGTATTCGGGGTGACCGGCTGTTTTCGAGTGCAACTGACGAAAATTCTTAATATCGTCAATGGCTAGGTCATAACCCGACAAATGCAACAACGAGTACAACAACATAGAACCATGGCCATTTGAAAGCACAAACCGATCCCGGTCATACCACTTAGCGTTTCCAGGATTGTGCTTCAGATTATCATTCCAAAGAACCTCGGCTATATCAGCCATACCCATTGGGGCTCCGGGATGACCTGATTTGGCTTTTTGAACTGCATCCATACTTAGAGCGCGAATGGCGTTGGCTAATTCTCTGCGCGATGGCATCAGGGCTTGCTCCTAAACTTGTTCTCGAAAAAGACAAGTCATTTGGTTAGTTGAGTGTCTCGGGTTATAAGCTGCATATCGGCTGTACCAGATACCGTATTCGTCTCTATTAAGGTGCTAGCAGATAAATAAGGCGCGCTATTGTCTCTCACCTAGTGAAAGGCTTCAATCTGCGCTGACTCTATTCTGAGAACTATTTTTCCATCAGGTTGGCAACAACCTAGAGAACAACGGCCTCGATAACAGTGGGATTTTTTCGAAAAAAAAGCGTTTTAGTCATTCCTAATCAAGCCAACTGCGTCCAGCCTCAGCGAAAATAAACCAACCTATTGTTTTAATTACACTAATATTAGAACTTAATTCTATATCGAAATATTTTGATATAGAATAGGACCCTCTGCTACACTTCAGTCCACTTATTACCGCTCACTATTAACCATTACCGTTCACTACCAACAACTCACTCACTTGGATAAGCCTTCGTACCTTGACATCAATCTCACCTAGCCTGGACACATCTGATCTGAAAGAGATCGCTGATCTTTGCAAAAGCAGTGGTGATCCGCTGCGCTTAGAAGTTTTGCGAGCACTTAAAACCGACTCCTACAGCGTCCTAGAATTATGTGACATTTTTGACGTCAAACAATCGAGCATGAGTCATCATTTAAAGATATTAGCTAAAGCCAATGCGGTGGCCACTCGGCGCGAAGGTAATTCCATATTCTATCGACGGGCACTGGCTCATCAAAGTAAGCCTAGCGGCCGCCTTCTACAGGCACTGTTTCAATCCGTAGACGCCTCAAAGCTGCCCCAAGCTACCAGTGAACGGATAAAAAAAACGAAATCCCAAAGAGCCAACTTATCACGACATTTTTTCGACAAACACGTATCTCAATTCCAAGAACAACAAGAACTCATTGCCCAATATCATCAATATGCTGGCAGCGCTAAAGATCTATTACTTCATATTGAACCCAACGAACATTCCACCGCGTTGGAAATAGGACCAGGACAGGGAGAGTTTTTAAAAGAGCTATCCCCACTCTTTAAGCGCGTTATAGCTTTGGATATCTCTGAGAACATGCTCAATCAAGCTCAAGCTTTTTCCACCAAAGAAAACTTACACAACATCGATTTTATATTAGGCGACACATTAAAGGCCGCCAACGACGGCATCTGCGTGGATCACATTGTTTGCAATATGGTATTGCATCATGTGCCCTCTCCCGCCGACGTTTTTCAAGATTGCACCTCTCTTCTTGAAGTGGGAGGCACAATTGTCATAACCGATCTCTGTCGCCACGACCAAAGCTGGGCAAAAGACAGCTGTGGCGATTCCTGGTTAGGCTTCGATCCTGAAGAACTAACAGAGTGGGCCAATGATGCCGGCCTAGTAGATCAAGAGAGTTTATATTTGGGGCTCAGAAATGGGTTCCAAATACAGGTACGACGGTTTGATAAAGTAGCAAATAGATAAATCGAGAAAATCAGTAGAATAATAAACACAAGGCAAATCAACGAACCATTTTATTTTTCATTTAACGTAAAAAGGACCAACAAAATGAGCGAATATTCTTTATTTACTTCCGAATCGGTTTCCGAAGGGCATCCCGATAAAATGGCAGATCAGATTTCTGACGCCATACTCGATGCCATTATTGCGGACGACCCCAATTCACGAGTGGCAGTAGAAACCATGGTAAAAACCGGCATGGTGATCATAGCCGGAGAAGTCCGCACCAACACCTACGTTGATCTAGAGGCTATCGTTCGAGAGGTTGTTCTTGATATCGGCTATGACAGCAGTGATGTTGGCTTTGATGGCGCTTCCTGCGCGATACTTAACGCTATCGGAAAACAATCTTCTGATATCGCCATGGGCGTAGACGAAGGTGATAAAAAGGCACTCGGCGCAGGCGACCAAGGATTAATGTTTGGTTACGCTACGAATGAAACAGATGTTCTGATGCCGGCTCCTATCTTTTATTCCCACCTTCTCGTTGCAAAACAAGCTGAAGTCAGAAAAAACGGAACCCTTGATTGGCTAAGACCCGACGCCAAAAGTCAGGTAACACTACGCTACGAAAACAACAAACCTGTCGCCGTTGACGCTGTTGTATTATCCACCCAGCATAGCCCTAACATCAGTCATTCTGATCTTTGCGATGCGGTGATGGAACATATTATCAAGCCCGTCTTACCCGTTGAGTGGCTACATTCGGATACGCTATTCCACATCAATCCCACCGGCCAATTTATTATTGGTGGCCCCGTAGGCGATTGCGGTCTCACAGGACGAAAGATTATCGTTGATACTTACGGTGGTATGGCTCGACACGGCGGTGGTGCATTCTCAGGAAAAGACCCGTCCAAAGTTGACCGTTCAGCTGCCTATGCGGTTCGTTACGTCGCTAAAAACATTGTCGCCGCAGGCCTAGCGGATCGCTGCGAAATTCAGGTCTCCTATGCCATCGGTGTAGCGGAACCCACCTCCATTAGCATCGAGACTTTTGGCACAGGTAAAGTATCAGACGCGAAGATTGCCGAAGTCGTTCGTGAGCATTTTGACCTTCGTCCGGGTGGCCTAATCGATATGTTAGACCTTCGCCGTCCGATTTATCGCGATACTGCGGCATACGGGCATTTTGGTCGAACCGGCTCTAATTTCACTTGGGAACAAACAGACAAAGTGGCGGCCATCAAAGCAAGTCTCGGCCTATAATTACTTCTATTGACTGTATTACACTTTTTTTATTAAAGGAAAAACAATGAGCGATTACAAAGTAGCAGATATCAGTTTAGCCGAATGGGGCCGACGAGAGATTGAAATAGCAGAAACTGAAATGCCGGCACTCATGGCCCTCAGGAAAAAATATTCTGCCGCCAAGCCATTAGCCAACGCGAAAATTATGGGCTGCATTCACATGACCATACAGACCGCGGTGTTGATCGAAACATTAGTGGATTTGGGCGCGGAAGTGCGCTGGTCTTCTTGCAACATCTTCTCAACACAAGATCACGCTGCCGCTGCCATTGCCGCCGCAGGCATTCCCGTCTTTGCATGGAAAGGGGAAACCGAAGATGAGGCATGGTGGTGCATCGAGCAGACTATTCTTAAAGATGGAGCTGTTTGGGATTCCAATATGATCCTTGATGATGGTGGCGACCTCACTCAAATTCTTCATGAAAAATATCCCGAAGCTTTGGATAACATTCACGGAATTTCAGAAGAAACCACCACGGGTGTACATCGCCTATTAGAGATGCTGGAAGAAGGCTCCTTAAAAGTCCCTGCTATCAACGTTAACGACTCGGTCACCAAATCCAAAAATGACAATAAATACGGCTGCCGTCATAGCTTAAACGATGCCATAAAACGCGGTACCGACCATTTATTATCAGGTAAGAAAGCGCTAGTCATAGGCTACGGTGACGTGGGTAAAGGTTCTGCCGCTTCATTGAGCCAAGAAGGTATGATTGTCCGCGTTACTGAAATCGATCCCATTTGTGCTATGCAAGCCTGCATGGATGGATTTGAAGTGGTATCGCCTTATATCGACGGCGTTAACACAGGCTCTCTAGACTGTATCGACACTCGTGTTTTAGGCACCACTGACCTAGTCGTTACTTGTACTGGTAACGTCGATGTCTGTGACAAAAATATGCTTCAGTCCCTCAAAAAAGGCGCGGTTGTTTGTAACATCGGTCATTTCGACAGTGAAATTGATACCAACTTTATGCGTGAGAGCTGGAAGTGGGTCGAGGTTAAGCCTCAGGTTCATAAAATTTCTCGATCAGCAGAAGCCACTGATTACTTACTTCTACTATCCGAAGGTCGTTTAGTAAATCTAGGTAATGCGACAGGTCACCCGTCTCGCATCATGGACGGCTCTTTCGCAAACCAAGTACTGGCTCAAATCCATCTTTGGGATAAGAAGTTTGCTGACTTACCCGCAGGCGAAAAGACCCAAGCACTTTACGTTGAAGTCTTACCGAAAAAGCTAGACGAAGAAGTGGCCGCTGATATGGTAGCTGGCTTTGCTGGTGTCGTTACCAAAATGACAAAAGAACAATCTGACTACATTAAAGTCCCTGTAGACGGTCCGTTCAAACCAGAAAGCTATAAGTACTAAATCCGTAAGTACTAAATCAAAAAACACTAACAATAATGGCGTACTCGTGGCACCTTCTTAATAGTCGCCACTGAGTACCCAAATAAGCAAATATGACAGAGACCCTCTTTCCTTTATTTATTTAATTAAAGACAGGAGGGTTTTTTATAGACACAAATGGAAACACGATCATGATTGGTCAACAACTTCGATTTAGCTTTGAATTCTTCCCACCAAAAACCGATGCGGGATTAGAAAAATTCAGAGTGGTTCGCTCACAACTGGCACAGTTGAAACCTGAGTTCTTCTCCGTCACCTACGGCGCAGGCGGTTCTACTCGTGACACAACACTGAGCACCGTATTGGAAACACAAAACCACTCCGGCATAGCCACCGCACCACACCTCTCCTCGGTGGGTGATACTCGCGACTCCTTGCGACAACTACTGAATCAATACAAGGACGAAGGCATTAATCGCATCGTGGCCCTGCGAGGTGATCTTCCTTCAGGAATGGGCGCAACTGGCGAATTAACCTATGCCAGCGACCTCGTGAAGTTTATTCGAGAAGAGACAGGAGACCACTTTCAATTAGAAGTGGCAGCCTATCCAGAGGTTCATCCCCAAGCTGTATCTGCCGATGCCGATCTCAAGGCCTTTAAACTCAAGGTAGATGCAGGCGCAAACAGCGCTATCACGCAGTACTTCTTCAATATCGAGGCATATCATTATTTTATGGATATGTGCGACAAGGCAGCCATCGACATCCCTATCTATCCTGGGATTATGCCCATTACCAATTTCACGAATTTGGCGCGATTCTCTGATAATTGTGGTGCGGAGATTCCACGATGGATACGCAAAAGACTCGAAGGCTATGGCGATGATATAGAATCAATCAAACAGTTTGGTGAAGAAGTAATCACGCGATTAGTAGAAACACTGATTGATAATGGCGCTCCTGGTATTCACTTCTACACAATGAACCAAGCCAAACCCATACTAGCAATTTGGGACAACCTCTCTCTAAACGAGCTAGCGTAAGCCATTATCAACTCTTCGAATTAATTTATAGTAAAGTCAGCTTCCCCTACTTCTCGTTTACTTTATGTACTTCCCAATTCAGCTATACTATAGTATAGCTGAATTGGAGTTCGGCCAATGACAACGCCCTCCATAAGAGCTGAGCCTCAATTTTGAGCCACAATCTTGAGCCACAATGATTTTGATGGACGCGGTGCACGACGCTATGAACATACAAGAACAACATTTCTACGATATCCCTGCTCAAGACCTTATCGAAATATTTCTCGACGAGAGTTACATTCATGCCCGTTGCGATATGCCAGACATAGAAAGTTACACCATTGATCACTACGGAGAAAAAGACGGACGCCTTGTTATCTCTCTCACCGCTGAAGTCATCGTAAAATTGCCGGATCAAATCCCGAAAGTACTCAAAAAGTTAGTCCGTGATCGACACACAATGACCTCCACAGTGGAATGGGAATTAGAGGGAAAAGACACAAGAGTAGGCCATTATCGATTTGCGATGTCTGGGGTACCTGCAGAAATTCAAGGCACTCATTCCATCAAACCTCACGGCACCAATGGCAGCGTCAATCAGCTCGACATACAGGTAAAAAGCGCCATACCATTGTTGGGAAAAACGTTATGTAAGTTTATCGGATCTGAAGTCAAGACTGGATTGACTGACGAATACGATGCGACATTGGACTACATCAATAAGTTTTATCACGATGGAATCGTAAAGACCGTTAATAGTTAAACCCGAAAAGAAATATAAAAACCAAAATATAAGGTAGTAACATAAATGAAAAAAATAATTTTATTGTCCGCTTTGTCGCTCAATTTAGTCGTTGCCTGCGGAGGCGGCAGTGGTGGTGGCGGAACAGCAACTGAACTTCAAGGAACCTGGAATACGACCTGCCTATACAATAGCGTTTGGGACGTGTACGAAACGACTAGAGTCACCTTCTCAGGTAACTCCTTTGACACTTCCGGTACAGACTATCTCGATTCTGGATGCACTACAGTTGATGATACGTATGCTACAACAGGCACCTTTGTTATCGGACAATCCTTAACAACCTCTTCCGGCTTAAGTGCCAAAGAAATTGATCTTACAATCCAGACAATTGATGGCGAAAGTTTTGCATTTGTATTTTACGACATATATAGAATAGACGGTAACAAGCTATTTACAGGAAATACTGGAGGATTTGATGAAGATGAGCATGATGGGACAACCCAAGAAAAAAGACCTATTGCTTTACTTCTAGATTTACCTAATACAAAAATCTAATAGCGGCTTTAGACAAAAATTAAGTCGGCACTTTATTCAACTAAACAAACTAAAACCCATGGATAGCCAACAAAACTGGCCATCCATGCTCACCCTTTATCAAAAACCCTACCAAGATACCTAAATTTTTATCTCATAGTAAAGATTGGAAGGGTCGCCCACATCGTGCAATGTAAACTGACTAAAACCACCCGCCTTTGTCATATCCTCCGCGACTTTTGGATGAAAACCCAAAGTCCCTAAACCCAGGCCATCAGCTTCGGATAAAGCGGAAGACATACACGAGGTAATGGAAAAGGCATACAGTAACGCTAAAGTCGGATTCTTTTGATCGCCAAGAAAACTACCCGTACTTTTTATATCTTTTATTAACCACGTCCCATCCGACTTTAACGCTAGACGAATTGCGTCTATCACTAAATCCGGTCTTGTCATATCGTGCATACAATCAAAGGTGAGTACGAAATCAAAGGTTTCCTCTTTCGGTAAAGCTTCCCCTTCCACATGATGAAAACTGATATTCGTAAGACCCAACTCTTTCACTCTTTCCTTCGCTCTTGTTATCGCATGCCCACAGGAATCATACCCGTGAAAATCACTATTGGGATAGGCTTCTGCAAGCGTCATAATTGCCGTGCCCGTGCCACAACCCACGTCAGCAACCATGGCATTATTCTCCAACTTTTCTTTCACGCCTTCAATTCGCGGTATGATTTGAGGAATGAGTGCAAGCTTAGTCCAAGGCCCTAACATTCTTTCGGTGGAGTGAGCGCAAGCAGGACCTTGATCTTGGTAACTAAAACCTAAGCCAGTTTTAAAAGCTTCAATGACTTTTTCAATTCGCTCTGCACCCAAAGGTTCATTGAACGCACCTACCGCAAATTGAAGACTATCCTCCTCATTGGCCATAACGGCACTGCCAACTTCAGTCAGTTCAAACCGATCATGCTCATGATATTCAATAATGCCTGCAGCGGCTTGATTCTTTAACCATTCCAGCAACCAGCGAGGATGGTAATTGGTTTTTTCTGCCAACTCTTCTGCAGTGACAATGCCTGCCCCCGTTAAGGTTTTATATAATCCTAGCCGATCACCGATATGTATCATCAGAGAGACCATCTCTCCCTGCTTATAAAGCCAGACTTTAAGAGTGAGGGCTTTTAGTTGTTTTTCATATGCTGTTGCCATGAGTGTAAGCTCCTTTTATTTTGTGTCCGTTATGGTTTTTTTCGAGTTATGGTTTGTATTAATTATAGTTCTTGTGAGTTATCGGTTTTTCGAGCTATCGATTTTTCCAGTTATAGCTTTTGCGGTCGTAAGTCTGCTTTTAAATACAAAGGATGAGCTGGCTCACCCGACTTATTCATTTTGAGATAATGTAATTCTGGCACTAAGTCACGCACTTGAGTTGAACGATCTCGGTAGTTACCGTCATTACCCCATGCCGCCACCACAACACCGGCATCCTTCGCTAACTTTAAAATCCATTTATCATTATTTTTTCCCACCGGATCTGTCACCTTCATCATGTCTTTTGGCGCTGTGGCACGATAGGCAAAAATGTTAGACATGACCACACCACCATAGCCCCATGATTTTGCAAAATTCATACAGCGGATTAACGTAGGGTCGTCCTCAGTTTCATCCGCAGTTGATGGGTTTAAACCAATAAACAGGGCGTACGGGATTTTATCGTCCCAAGTTCGCCAAAGCGCAAACCTATATTTTCTGCACGATGATAGTTTTGCGCTATTTTTCACTTAACCACTAACGTCCTTTCCAAACCGGATCACGCTTCTCTGAAAAAGCGAGCGGGCCTTCAATGGCATCTTCACTCTCATAAGCTTTCTCATGTATCATCGAAGCCACCTTAAGAGCATGCCCAGTCACCATATCCATAGCCGCCATTCCGCTGCGTTTTGCCGCTTGTACTGACAAGGGAGCGGCTGAAGAAATACGCTCAGCTAAGGTACGAGCACGCGCCATCATGGCAGGTACATCAGGTTCAATATAATTAATAAAACCCACCTCGTGAAATCGCTCCGCAGGCATAAAGTCACCCACTAGCGTTAACTCTGTCACCAAGGCTTGTGGCATTTGCCAGAACAAAGGCATTGCCCAAGGGGAACCACGTCCACGATGCACTTCAGTAATACCTAACTGAGCACCCGCAACCGCTACGCGCAAATCGCAATTAAGTGACAGCATCATTCCACCTGCGGGTGCAAAACCATTGATGGCAGCAATCATTGGCGTTTTGATTTCTCGCATACTGGAAAAAGCGGGATCACCAATTTTTTTCAGTATATCGACCCCTTCATCTCTGCGTACTGCAGCTGCTTGCTTAAGATCCATTCCGGCGCAAAAAGTACCGCAATCGCTACCCGTTAAAATAGCCACCCGCACATCATCGTCTTCGTCTAGCTCTTTCCAAATTTTATTGAGAATTTCAAAGGTCTCGACTAATAAAGCGTTACGTGACTTGGGCCGATTTAAGGTGATAGTCGCGATATGGTTTTCAACTTCATATAAAACAATGTCATCACTGCTCATGGTTTTAACTCCTGGTTATTATTACTTGTTGTTTTTTACGATCGTTTTTTACGATCTATTTTTTATTGCTATTCAAGATGTGTTACTAAAGTTTCTATTACTGTCAATCTTATACTTTGTACTCAATGCTTAATCATTCGAATCGGGTTTCTAACTCTTAGCAAACCGAAAACAAGGCAACGTAACGCCCTCTGCCACTTCTACACCGACCCACTCAACGGGCAGATCAAAATCAACTAATGACAAGTCAGATTCGACTAACCGGCTAATCATTTTTGGCCCCTCATCTAACTGGACCAATAATACGGCGTAAGGCACATCGGCTTTAAAGGCGGGCCCCGGCGCACGATGAACCACGCTGTAGCTATAGATAACACCTTTCCCGCTAGAGGGTTTACGGCTCACATTTTCCGACAAACAAATTCGGCACATGGCTTGTTGATAATACTGAACATCACCGCAATCTTCACAATGCTGTAAAAGGAAAACACCCTCGTTTAATGCTTTCCAAAATTCGGCGCTGTCGCCATCAGCAACGGGCAAAGGCTTGCTGGTATCAAATGGTGAATGGCTCATAATGTCTCCTTTGTCCCTAATACAGTAGAAGCTTGCGTCGCGAATCCCGCGCCCAGCGTATGCACCATCGATAACTTTGCATCCGGTACTTGGCGGTCGCCACACTCCCCGCGCAATTGATTAACCATCTCTACAAAATGCAGCAATGCACCGGAAATCCCAGTGTGCGCATAAGATAACAATCCGCCGTGAGTATTAATCGGTAGCGTGCCGCCATGAGTGATATTGCCATCGGCAACAAAGGGTCCACCTTCTCCCTTTTTACAGAAACCTAAATCTTCCAACATCATGATCACCGTACCTGTAAAGCAATCATAAATACCTGCCACATCGAGTTCACTAGGAGTGATCCCCGCCATCTCGTAAGCCTTTTGACTACTGTGGGCCGCGCCAGTATCGACAATAGATGGCGCAAGAAATATATGCTCATGACTATAATATTCACCCCCACCCAAAATGTAGATGGGCTCTACATCAAGCTCTCTTGCACGCTCAGCTGAAGTCACGATCAGCGCAGCACCGCCATCGGAAATCAAGGAGCAATCCAGTTTATGATAAGGCGTTGTCACCATTTTCGAATTAAGCACATCGTCTACAGTGATAGGGGTTTTCATCTGTGCGCCCGGCGTTTGGATCGCGTGATTACGGTGACAAACCGCAACCTGTGCCAAATGCTCAGCTGTGGTCCCATACTCCTTCATATGTCGGGCAGCAGTCATTGCGAATGTATTGGCAACCGGAATACCAAAAGGCATTTCGTATTGCTGATCCCGACTCTCACTCATAGAACGCAACGACATATCCGGAGACATGCCCGTCAACAAACTATCCCCGCCAGCGATTAACACGGTATCGGCTAAACCACCCATGACAGCCGCCGCCGCAATATTCACGGACGCCGCCGTAGTGGCACCGGACACTTGCAGGGTGTTTGAAAAACGCGGTTGAATATTAAGATATTCGCTTAAGGCAATACTGAATCGATGGAAAGGCGAAGAAAACGCCATGCCCGTCAGTACCCCATCAATCTCCGACTTATCAATGCCTGCGTTTTGAATCGCTTTCTTAGTGGCATCAGCTGCTAAATAAAGCGCGCTTTTACCTGGCACCTTTCCTACCTGCGACATTCCGACACCAATAATGGCTGCCTGACCTCTTATGCTTCGTTTCATTTTCAGTTACTCAGTTGTTTCTAATTCGATGACTGTGGCACCACGCTCTACATTCTCGCCGGCAACGCACATGACTTTGGCCACTTAGCCGTCTTGATTGGCTTCAATACGCAGTTGGCACGCGTTTCTTTCAGGTAATAGGAAAATAAGACCCGAGTTTAACCCGGAGGGCATGACGGCCATACACTTTACTCCAATTCTGGGATAAGCGGTTTTTCTCTCAAAGTGAGCGCAATTTTTTGGACGCCAGGTTTCTCGAATGTATCCGGCGCTACAATAATGACCTCAGGCTTAAACGCCAAAGCATTGCGTATTTTAGTGGTGACCTCTGTAATAAGTTCTGCGTCTTGAGCCGCACTTCGTTGCTCTCCGCGCTCAACTAAAACTTTGAGATTCTGCTGCGTCGTATGCCCTTTGAAGTCGGCGTAAACTCGCATAACACCGTTTGTTTGTGGTGTCATGGCAACAACGATGTCTTGTATCGCTGAGGGGAATACGTTGACCCCGCGCACAATCAGCATATCGTCAGTACGACCAAAGCAGCGAATTTTTGGACCCGTTCGACCGCAGGCACAGCTCGTACCCGTTACAACAACATGATCACCACTACGGAATCGAACGACTGGGGAGGCTTGCCGACCAATGGCGGTATAAACCAACTCACCCGTTGTGCCTTCTTCGAAAGGAATGACCTTGGAGGTTTCCGGATCGATAAGTTCGACAATAATGTGATCCTGACAAACCATGTGCATGCCATCTTGCTCATCACACTCGCCCCAATAGATAACACCCAAATCAGTGCCACCCATCGCCTCGCAGACTTTCGCCTGCCAAGCATCTTCAATCTGTTTTCGAACCGCAGGAATTCCTCCACCTGGCTCACCACCCACAACTAAACGTTCGACGCCTAACTCATGGGCCTCACAACCTACGACTTCCGGTGCCAGTTGCGCCATATACAAAAGAAAATTGGGCGTGCCTATTATCGCCTTGGGTCGCAAGTCCGCGCAGGCTCGTAATAATCGATCAGCACCGCCATCCGCACCGATGGGAATATCAATCGCTCCCATATACTGAATAGATTGCTGACAAGGAATACCGCCGACAAAACCTTTGCTCATGGAAAAACCGTGCAATACCAAATCACCAGGACGAATTCCACCGGCAAAAAAACCACGAGCACTCATCTCACTCCATGAGACTATATCGCTTTCCGTTAAACCCACATAAGCAGGGCTACCAGTGGTGCCGGAAGAGGCCTGCAATTGTACGATATCTTCGATAGCAGCAGCTTGATGCTGACCGAAAGGCGGTGCCGCAGCGAGACTGTCGCGCAAATCTTGTTTCACGGTAAAGGGGACTTTTTGCAAATCATCGAGAGTACGAATAGAGGAAAATTCAATACCAGCCTGCTTAAATTTATTTTGATAGAGTACCGAGTGGGTCTCCAAATAAGACATCGTGGCCTGCAGCTTTGCTTCTTGTACTTCGCGTATTTCTTCCTGTGTTGCGGCTTCGATAGGGTGATAATATTGCCTGAACCGATAGTCTGCGGCTCCGCGCCTACGATACTGCATAGCTGTCTCCTGCGTGCTTGCTCACATAAAAAAAGTCGCCGGGAATGGGTAACGCATAGACCTTGGCAACTTGTGCATAAATTAGGATAGATGATGAAATTAACGGCTTAACGAGTTGACATGACTCATACATCAACTCAATAAACCCGAGAGGAATAGTACTCAGTTTTCTGCAAAACACCAGTGAATTCATGCGCTAGCATCCGCGTAAACAATGAGAATAAAACAGCGATATTGAAATGAATCTGATAGTGAAATAAAACGATGGAATGAACTCCAAACTCCCTGGATGATTCGCTTCTCTCCCTCCTCTAAGCTCTTTTTTATTTGCCTAGCTTCATGACTTATCGCACAGCAATAATCACTCACAAAAGAATGTAATTTTTTGTGAGACTGCGATATCTCCGTAACCCTAACGATCTCCCCCTCCCTTTAGCTTTCAATAGATTGAAAAGTCGATAGAAATTCGTTTGATAAGAAGGAGCAAGCCAAACCGAACCGATTAAAAGACCGCTCCTTCATCAAATCGTTTATTATCTGACTATGGTATAGTCTTGCCACTATACTTTAGAGCGGCTAATTACCTATTAGCCTGACAAAGAAAACAAGAAATTCACAATCATTAAACATTAGATCAGTGTGTTGGTGGCCGCTATATTGAGCTGCCCGATAAGAACAAAGTGGCTCGCACCTCTAACATTACAAACCAAACTCTATATAACCGACCAACCCCTAAATCACGATTTTGAGACGCTAAATACAACAGGAATAATCATCCTATGAAAGAACGACTGACCTTAGACCGAATGAACACGCCAATTTCAAAGCTTGCCACTATTACTAGCCTTATTTTTTTAACAGCCTGTCACGATGAAAACGAATTTTGGACAGAAAACTTGGATGTGCCTGGCTTGCCTCAATTTTATGTAGAAACCAAATTGGGGGATCCTGCTGTCTTAGCATGGAACCGATATAATCTAGAAAAAGAAGTCGGTACAATCCTAGATTTTGATATTTACCCTTTCGTCGATGGCGCTGACTTAAACTCGAGATCGGTCACATTCACTCCTGAACTTAGCGCTACCTACACCCTGAACGTCGAAGGCACTAAGGGATCACTGCAAGATACCAGCGGTGAAATTATTGTACTACGTGACTACTGTAACGGCACAAACACGGAGGGAGAAGATTACTCTGTGGATCTTGATCTACAACTTCCTGACCCAATCGACTTTCCAAACGGCAATTACCCGGTCACTTTATTTATTCATGGGGGTGGCTGGAATTCAGGCGACTACTCTCACTTCCACCAATACCTGCCAGAAGCCACTGCTCGGGGTTACGCAGCGGTATCGATAAATTATCGCTTAAATAATTCCGACACAGTCACTTGGCCTAGTCACATTCAAGATGCGAAGTGCGCCGTGAGATGGTTAAGAGCGAACGCCATTGAACTGGACATTAATCCAAATGCGATTACCGCTATCGGCCACTCTGCCGGCGCTCATCTCGCCGTCATGTTAAGCGTAACCGATCAATCCGTTCACACCGAACAACAAACATTAATTGATAGCTTCAAAAATGTCGGCGACAATTCTGAGTTTGACGATAGCGTGCAGGCAGTCGTCTCCATAGCCGGTCCGCATAATTTAGCAACGCACTATTTCCAAAATTCTAATACGAATGAAATGTACAACAACTTCTTGGGCGTATCGCCTGTAGATGAAAATGACTTGGTATACGCCCAAGCTTCACCGACTTATTTTATTGATCCCGAATCAGCAACCATACCCCATCTCATCATTGGCAGCAGTGAAGACAATTTTGTCTCTTCAAAGCAAGCCTGTGAACTGAAACTGGCCCTTGAGACAGCAGGTGGAAGCCCTACGATGCTCCTTTATACAGAAGCTGAGCATCAATCCTATGTGGAACTACGCGGTGTCGCCCACTTGATTACGGGTAGGAATGTGATCGACACCATTGCTAACATTTTCAATTTCACTGACTTTCATTTCAAATCAGGAGCAGACCCTTACACCCATTACACTGTCCCGATTATTGATCAGCCCGCTTGTGAAGTTATTCTCAACGCAAGCTAATTTTACTCGTATATAAGTCATCCTTCGAGAAGTCCTAAAAAAGGGCAGGTATCAATACCTGCCCTTTATTCTACTCCAATACTTCGTTATAAATCTGGCTCCGCACCATAGACCCCAGAACTTAATAAAGAGTAGTATCGCTAGTCGGCACTCCCTAAGTCAGGCTGGACATAAGCCGACCCAGCTCAATAATAACCAAATGCGGCAGTTAGCAATAAAATCATCATCACGTGATCTCGTAAACTGTTGCACAAAAGTGATAACTCTCACGGAGAACAATATGAGCACTAGCAAGAAAAGTGCAACGGACGTGATTAAACCCTTGTCCCTAGCAGAATCAGAAAAACGCGCAATTGAGGTAGGTCTGCCCGGGCAAAGTGAACTTCAGTCGACTCTGAGTGATGTCGACTTACCCAAAAATCAACTTTCAGCCTTAAACGTATTTCGAGTCTTTCTACATCATCCGACATTAGCCAAAGCACTTGCCGACACCTTAATGATGCTATTAGGCAACGGCAACGTGTTAGACCCACGATTGCGTGAATTAATTATCATGCGCCTAGGATGGCAAACCGGTTCTAATTACGAGTGGACTCAGCATTGGAAAGTTGCCTTGGTATTCGGCTGCACTGAGGATGAATTAGTAGGATTACGTTCTGATTGGCAACAGGTCAAAACTTTTGATGGCGCCGATCAAGCCGTACTGCAAGCGACAGATGACATGCTAGAACATGGGCGAGTACTACCTGAAACTCTGCATCTGATAAAAGAACATATTGGCGGTGAAGATCAGATGCTAGAGGTTGTTGCTGCCATCTGCAATTGGCGGACTTTTTCTCAAATGCTACTGACTTTTGAAGTGGAACTGGAAGAAGGTGTGGATTCTTGGCCGCCTGACGGGCTAATACCACACAATGCTCCTTAGATATTAAGCACCAGTGCTTAAGTCTATATTCAATGCTTAGGGCTATTCTTTAAATTCGGCATAAACCTTTTTCCTACAGATTAAGGTTTATGCCAGCCGAGCTAAGTTACAAAGAGTAAGTTACAAGAGTTTAGTTACGACAATTCCAGCTAAGGGTCGAAGTTTGTAAATACCACTCACCCCCCACCACCAAGGACATTCTTCTCAACTTGGCCGCAGGTTGTCGTCGGCATCGAAAACCTCGAGGTAATTGCTGCTTGATCTCCCTTCTATCATTACGCAAACGCCTATCTTTAAATATGCCATCAGAGACAGGCGTCTTGCGAGGCTTCTCAGATCGAGAAACAATCGGCGGTTTAAGTATTTTGTTTGAATAAATGTATTTAAGCCCGCTTTTCCGGATCAGGCTCTTCGGATTGTCCATTCATGCCCTCTCAAATTAACTACAGAAGGTAGAAAAGAAATACATCCCCCACACCTCACTCTAAGTCTTACCACTATAAATATTCGCTGCCCTCACCTCCACCACAATACGTTGCGCATATGTATACTTTTGTCAGAGACATCGAATAACTAATATCAGACAGCAGATCACCAACAGCACTTAAGCCATTGGCCTCTTTAAGAAACTCTTAGGCCAATCAAAGTTGAATACCGTTGCTAACTAGGCAAACTTTAAGTTGCACAGATAACTCTCCAATCTATCGTTTATTGGCGATGAGATGTACAATCACCTAATGACTTCTACAGACCCAGATATGACAGACCTAGATACGCCCCAAAATATCGATTTATTCATCCACTCGTTCTATAACAAGTTACTCAAAGACGAACTAATGGCTCCGCTATTTCTAGACCATGCCAATATCGACATAACAACTCATCTCTCCACCATTAGCTTGTATTGGCAAAAAATGCTTTGGGGCGATCCGCAGTACAATAACCACACTATGAATATTCACCGAGCAATACATCGTGATCATCCATTTGAAGCCCAACATTTTCGTCGTTGGTTTTTTTATTTTGAACAAACTGCTTCTGAATCTTTTTCCGGCACGTTCACCGAAAAAGCATTAGATATTGCGCAAAAAATTATTCTGAATATGAAGAAAAGCATGTTAACCATTTCTTAAAAATCTCACCCATAAGGTATTGAGATTCCCTTCTCTATCTCGAGTAATTTACTTTGACTCACTGATCAAGTATAAAGTCATAAGTCCACTACCTACTCCCCTCCAGGGAGCATCTAATCGACCTGCATCTAAATAACATAGTGGCATTACACAATTAATAGAGAGATCGAATCCCTTATGTCGTCGGAATCCATACTCGATATACCCGCTTTAATCGCCCCCATCTCTGAAGACACCCCCACCGGTTTAGATTTACGAGAAGAGGCGAGCGCTCAATATTACGCAATAAAGGATGCTCGAAATTCAGCAAGAACCAACGAACGCAACCGCCTATTCGATGAAACCGCGACTCAGGGAGTTGATGCCGAATGGCGGACTGTCATGGAAATTGCTCCCCGCATATTGATGGAAGAAAGCAAAGACCTTGAAATTGCCACCTGGCTTTTAGAAGCTGCAATTCGATACCATGGCTTTAAAGGATTGAGCGAAGGCTTTGAGCTCATTGCTTCTCTGATAGATCAGTATTGGGACAACCTTTACCCTATACCTGACGAGGATGGTATCGAGACAAAAGTGGCTCCACTCACAGGGCTTAATGGTGAAGGGGGGGAAGGTACTTTATTAGCGCCTCTACGCAGCGTTCCCTTCACCGATGACACGGGAGCCGGTGAATATAGTTTCTGGCAATATCAACAAGCTCGCGACATCAGCAGAATTAACGATGACGACGAACGCCAACAACGTATTGCGGCTAGCGGCATCAGCCTCGACAACATTGATCGTGCCGTCAGTGAAACCTCGTCAGAATTCTACACTGAAATATTAGCAGACCTATCATCCACATTAAGTCATTTTAAAACAGTCAACGATCTATTAGATGACCACTGCGGTATGGATGCTCCACCGGCCAGTAATATCCGTCAGACTTTAGAAGAAATCGAAGGAGCGATAAAACATTTAGCCGGCTACAAAATAGACTTACCAATAGATGATTTACCAACGGGCCCAGACGGCGAAAGTATAGAAGGCACCCCAACAGGTAATACCGCGCAAGGCACGACTACAGCATCGGGACCCGTACAATCGAGAGAACAAGCATTCAAACAATTGGAACAAATTTCTCATTTTTTTAAAAACACGGAGCCTCATTCGCCACTATCTTATCTTTTGCAAAAGTCAGTTCGATGGGGAAAAATGTCGCTGCCTGATTTGATGAAGGAGTTACTACCTGACAGCTCTGCCTTAGAACATTTCTCAGATCTGACTGGCGTGGTTATTGAGGAGGATGACAATTAGTAGTGGAATCGAGAGTAGTACTAAAATCGAGAGGCTTAAAAATAATTAGGCAATATCCTACAGAAAAAAAGTAACCTAACGACTAAAAACAACTAAGATCAATGTCAGTAGAAAAAAGCAAGGGTACAAACAACAGTAATATTATTACTTTTGTCCAAGAGGTAATATATTAAACAAGGTCTAATAGGCGTCATGAATTCAACTGAACTCCGGTTATCACCTTAAACACAAAGCCTGTAAGCTTACCATTTTAAAGAAAAAGGAAGATCAAATGTCAGATAGCATCCATGATAAATTAAACCGGGTACGCAAACCACGCGTGCATATCACTTATGATGTTGAAACAGGTGGAGCCACACAAGAGACGGAACTACCCTTCGTCGTTGGTGTAATGGGTGACTATTCTGGTGACAATGTTGAGGCTAAGAAATCCTTAAAAGATCGTAAGTTCATTCAAATAGATCGCGACAATTTTGATGACATTATGGGTAAAGTGGAGCCCGGCCTTAATTTAAAGGTAGAGAACACCATTGAAGGCGGCGACAGCGAAATGGCCGTAGATTTGAAATTTAACTCCATGTCCGATTTCGAACCACAAAATATCGTGGAGCAAATTGAGCCTCTGAAACAACTTATGGAAGCGCGCAATAAATTGCGAGACTTAATGACCAAAGTAGATCGTTCTGAAGAACTCGAGTCTATATTAGAAGAAGTACTGCAAAACACAGCTAAAATACAAGGCCTTTCGGAAGAATTAGGCACCCCATCAGAAGAATCGTAAGGAGACATCAACAATGAGCGAAGTCGAAAAAGATGCGGCCGGTGGAGCCGAAGCGGCAGAAGAATCCCTTAGTATTTTAGATCAAGCCATATCCGTCACAAAACAAACTGAACCTGACGCGACTAAGGATTTACTCAAAAACCTAACTGAACAGGCCATGAATGGCACTCTCACTTGGGATCGCAACCTCACTCAATCCATCACTAAGGCCATCGATGCTATTGATGAGGTTATTTCAAAGCAACTCGCAACCGTTATGCACGATGATAAGGTACAAAAGTTAGAAGGTTCATGGCGCGGTTTGAACCATCTAGTGATGAATTCAGAAACAGGCTCCGGCTTAAAAATTCGCATGCTGAATGCCAGTAAGAAAGAGGTTTACAAAGACCTAGACAAGGCTGTTGAATTCGATCAAAGCCAGGTCTTCAAGAAACTCTACGAATATGAATTCGGCACTGCCGGTGGTGAGCCCTATGGCGCTCTCATTGGTGACTTCGAGTTCACTAACCACCCCAATGACATCGATATGTTAACCAATATGTCCCATGTCGCAGCAGGTGCATTTTGTCCGTTTATTTCAGCTGCAGATTCGAGCCTATTTGGCTTCGAAGACTATACCGAGCTATCAAAGCCTCGAGATCTAGAAAAAATATTCGAATCACAGGAATATATTAAATGGCGTAGCTTCCGCGATTCAGAAGATTCCCGGTTTGTTAATTTAGTTATGCCACGAGTATTGTCCAGACTTCCTTACGGTGAAGCGACTAAACCCGTCGAAGAATTTAACTACGAAGAATTCCCTCTTGATGCGTCAGGAATGTCCAAGTCAGTTGGCCATGACGATTACTGCTGGATGAACGCGGCCTACGTCATGGGCACGACTCTCACAGCCTCATTTTCACAAAATGGCTGGTGTACCGCAATCCGCGGTGCAGAGGGAGGAGGAAAAGTAGAAGGTTTACCCAGCCACTTATTTATGAGTGATGATGGTGACTCCGACCAGAAGTGCCCCACAGAAATAGGCATCACTGATCGGCGTGAAGCTGAGCTCAGCAAGCTGGGATTCTTACCGCTTTGTCACTATAAAAATACAGATTATTCTGTCTTTTTCGGTGCCCAAAGTACTCAAAAACCAAAACAATATACTGATCCCGACGCCACAGCCAATGCTGCCATTTCAGCACGCCTTCCCTATATCATGGCTACCTCACGTATTGCACACTACTTGAAAGTCATGGCTCGCGATAAGATTGGCTCCTTTATGGAAGCAAAAAACGCAGAAGACTGGCTAAATCGTTGGATTAACGGCTATACCAATAGCAACCCTGATGCTAGCGCGGATATGAAAGCGCAGTTTCCTTTAGCCGATGCCAAAATCGAAGTCAAAGAAACTCCGGGAGCACCGGGTTCCTATAGCGCTATCGCCTATCTTCGACCTTGGCTACAAATGGAAGAGCTCACAGCATCCTTGAGAATGGTTGCAAACATTCCCAAGGTTGGCTAATCGGCCCTACTTGTTAGTCATTAAGACCTCTACAAAAAAACGGAATAGACAGTCTGCTCCGTTTTTTTGTTATTGCGATATCCAATTCAGGGAAACTACCGTCAGCGATGGACACGACTCAACATAATAGCAATCCACGTAAAACGGATCCAACCGGGAGCAACCACTCTTCGTTCAATAGCCATACAATGAACAAGGAACTCAATCAATTCCTTAAAGATGAAAACCCCGCCACCGCATTAGGAAGATGGTTTGTACATTTTTCAATTAACAACCGCCCTTATACTGGCGACGATATTCTGATTGCTTTGCTTCAAGATATTGCTTTCTTAGACGAACTTATCAACGAACAGATCAACGCTGTCCTTCATCATCAAAAATTTCAACAAATGGAAAGCCGTTGGCGTGGACTCGTTATCTTGACCGAGGAAGCGATGGGTCATCGAAAAATTAAAATAAAGGTTTTGGATATTACTTGGCGAGAAGTTACCAGAGATATTGATAAAGCCTTAGAGTTTGACCAAAGCCAGTTATTTCAAAAAGTTTATAGCACTGAATTTGGCACTCCCGGTGGTGAACCTTACGGGGTTTTGCTAGGAGATTACACGATTAGCCATAAGCCCACTGCACAACATCCGTATAACGACATTTCAACAATGAAGGGACTTGCGCAGGTAGCGGCGGCAGCCTTTTCTCCTTTTATAGCAGCGCCATCTTCGACTCTATTCGGGCTAAACAATTTCGATGACTTAGCCCGACCTATCGATTTGGCCAGCCTTTTTTCACTGCCTGAATATATACCATGGTCTCGATTAAGGGATAGTGACGATGCACGGTTTTTGGGTTTGGTATTACCGCGTATTCTTATGCGCCAACCCTACCAAACCCAGCGCGGAGATTTTAACGGCATCTGTTTTAAAGAAAAGCTGGGTAACAATAAAGAAAATGTACTTTGGGGAAATGCCTGCTTTGCCCTCGGTGCGGTATTAATTAGAGAATTTGCATCCGTAGGCTGGTTTTCACATATCAGAGGAGCGCCGAGGGATTTTCTCGGCGGCGGTCTGGTCACCCAATTCAAGCCTCAATCCTTTGGCACCGACAGTCCGGGTGTCGCCAAGAAATACCTCACAGACGTACTCATTACCGATAACAAAGAACGAGAAATTAGTGATTTAGGGTTTATTTCATTATCTAATAATTACGATACACCTTATGCCACTTTCCACAGCAACCCGTCTCTGCAAAAAGCGAAAAAATACACCGAGTACAGTGCCACATTGAATGCAAAGCTCTCAGCGATGCTACAACACATATTATGCGGTTCACGCTTCGCTCACTACATTAAAGTCATGTTACGTGACAAAGTGGGGTCATTCATTACCGCATCAGACTGTGAAATATTTTTACAAAAATGGTTGAACGAATACACGACGGGTAGAGATGATTTAGATTGGGAAACCCAGGCCCTCTATCCATTAAGAGAGGGCAGTGTGGAAGTAAAAGAGATGCCACAAAAGCCAGGGCATTATTGGAGCATAATCCATTTGAAGCCCCACTACCAAGCAGATCATTTAGTGTCAGAGTTAAAATTGACGACAGAGCTCAATCAAATTACCTCCGCCGCATAATCTGCCGAGTAGACTGAACAACTGGGAGTTATCAGCTATGGCAAAAGACAGGATAGAATAAGCAACCAAAATGGCCTACAACCAGTTCACGCCAAAACGAAAAATTCGCCCTTCAATATTGGACCGCCTCATTGATGATGTCCCCGATAAGTTGATGGATGTACTACTATCACCGGAAGACCAAATGCAAGCCCTCAAAGAAAATGTTCGGCGTGATATTGAAGTCCTTTTCAATACCCGCATAAGGTCAATATCACCTCACCGAGAAAGCTCTGAATTCGACCAATCTCTATTAAATTATGGGGTTCCAGACTTAACCACTTTGAATTTAAAGCAACCCGATGAGCAACAAAAGCTATGCCGTCGTCTCGAAGCACAAATACACCAATTTGAGCCGCGATTTAAAACAGTACGCGTTATCCCAAGAGAAAACATCGCCACCAAAGACAATGACAACCGGTACTTCTCGCTACGCCTTCGCATTGAAGCCACATTACATGCCGATCCGGTACCCGAAACCATTGTATTCGATTCGATAATGGAGCCGATCACCCGCACCTTGGATGTGGAGGTGTCTCGTGAGCGATGATCTACTGGAATACTACGAGAAAGAACTCGCCTACTTAAGACAGTCGGGTGGCCAATTCGCTGAAACTCACCCCAAAATAGCGGGCCGGCTAAAAATCAGCGAAGAGATAGTAGAGGACCCCCATGTTTCACGGCTATTAGAAGGTGTGGCCTACCTCAATGCGCGCATACAAAAAAAACTGGATGATGACTTTCCCGAATTAACTGATTCCTTGCTTGAAGTACTGTACCCACATTATTTGCAACCTATACCTTCTACAAGTGTCGTCCAATTCAAGCCCAGCGAAGACCTCGACTGTCGCTATTCTATTGCAACCAACACACTACTGGAAACAGAACCTTTTCATGGACAAACTTGCCAATTTGAAACCCGCTATCCGGTACAGCTTTGGCCCATCGAAATATCACAAGTTAAATATAGCATCCGCCCTTTTAAAACACCGGGCTCGGAGCAGGTAAAAGGCGCGCAGTCGGTATTACAAATCAGTATACGTTCGACCATAGCGGGCGTTCCGATTAAAGAACTGGATATTGATAACATACGATTTTATTTAAGAGGTCAGCCACAACACCGTTTCAAACTTTATGAACAGCTACTGAACAACAATATAAAGATAGCCGTTACCTCGGCGGATAAAGAGAGCGAAGAAAAACCTATTTTCCTCACCCGCTCAATTATTCAACCTGTTGGGTTCCGAGATGAAGAAGGTATTCTACCTTACCCTCTCAATGCATTTTCAGGGTATCGACTGCTCACGGAGTTCTTTGCCTGTCCGGAGAAATTCCTATTTATTGATTTCAATCAACTGCACTTGGCGACCCAAAATAACGAAACCGATACGCTCCACCTGTACATCTATTTAGACGAAGCCAATCAAGAATTAGAACGTAACCTAACCGCTGACAATCTTGCTTTGGGGTGTACCCCGATCATCAATCTCTTTGACCATACCGCTGACCCCATCCCTCTTAACCAGGAGCAATCTGAATACAAAGTGGTGGCGGATATAAGGGCTAGCGAATGCATGGAAGTTCACTCCATTACGCGAGTAGATGCCATCCAAGCAAATGGAGAAAAGAGAAATATCGCGCCATTGTATCAAACCCCATTTCACAACCAGCGCCCGATTGCACAGCATCGGAATGGCGAACATTGGCTATCAAGACGGCAGGAACGCCATGATACGGATGCAACCACGAATACATTAATTTCTGTCACCGATTTACATTTTCACCAGCTACCGCCCGCTGATGAAACATTAAATATTAAAACGTTGTGTTTCAACCGGAACCTACCCAGCAAACTTCCCTTTGGCGGCGGCCAGCCAACACTGCTATGCGTGGGCGACACACCCCCCATTCAAAGTATCAGTTGCCTAACTCCTCCCACAGAAGTCATCAGACCGGCAACAGGAAAGGCCGCTCAATGGAAACTCATATCTCATCTAAATCTGAATCACTTGAGTTTAGGGAATAGCCCAGAGGCTCTACTGAGTTTAAAAGAACTGCTAAATTTATATAATTTTAATTCAACCGCGAGTTCACAAGCGTTAATAGATTCAATTATTAAATTACATATTGCACCTACCACCGCACCGATTACGGTTTCAGGTAAAACAACATTATGCCGCGGCACAGAAATCATTTTAGAACTTGACGACAGTCTATTATCCGGCACCAATGCTTATCTCTTCGCATCAATACTGGAATATTTCTTCGCGCTACATTGCTCGATAAACACATTTACTCGGTTAATTGTCAACATTAAAGGTAAGGACGGAGCTCTTAAGAAATGGCCACCGCGCGCGGGCGAAAAAGCCCTAATTTAATCGATCGGCTCGTAACTGAGCCTGGCGATTTCCCTTTCGTTCAAACCATTCGATTGATTGAACGACTTACGCTCGGCCGCAATTCGGGAAAAGAACCCGTCAAATTAAAACCCATAGGTGGATATCATCACCCGAAACTAGAGTGTATTTATTTTAATGCTGAAACCGCCCTGCTATTTCCTGTAGGAGAGGTATCACAGCTGACGCAAAGCTCAGCGGACGGACAGAACAACAATTGGAATATTACCGTTTCTTTTATGGGATTAATGGGCCCTAGCGGAGTATTGCCTTACCACTATTCGGAACTCATTGTTCAACGCTTGAGGTTGAATGATCTTAGCATGCGGGACTTCTTCGACATGCTCAATCATCGGATTATTTCACATTTTTATCGAGCCAGTATTAAATACAAAATGTTGCCAAGCTTTGAAAGAAGCCATCTCATTAGCAAAAGCCCCTCCATCGATATAACACAAAAAAGCCTAGCTAGCGCGCGCCCTACTCACCAACATAATCAAAGCCAAGCGCTACTCGCTCTCGCTGGTTTGGGTGATAGCTCACTTCAAAACCGTTTATCTCTCAGTGATGACGCACTCATTAGCACCAGCGGTTTTCTACAACAACAGATACGATCGGTTAAGAATCTAGAGCAAATCATAGAATTTCACTTCGGAATAAACGCGACAATTGAACAGTTTCAAGGAGAGTGGAAAAGCCTACAACCCGACTTTCAAACGAAGATCTCAAACAGTCCAGATGCAGGTAATATCACCGTTTTTGGGATGAACAACGTTTTGGGAAAGAACACGATACTGGGCAAGAAAGTATGGCAAGTACAGGGCAAGTTTTCCGTAATGTTACAGCCGAAAAGCTGGGATGAATTCATGGACTTTTCACCGGACAGCCTACAACTAAGAGCCATGGAAAATTTAATTCACCTTTATGTGGGTATCGAATTAGATTTCGATTTCACCATTCGATTTGACGTAAATCAAATACCCAGAGCACAATTAAAACAGCCGAAAATTCAAACCCAAAAAAGCGAAAATCAGCCTCTAAGACTAGGCTGGAATTGCAAAATAGCCAACAACATTCAAACTAGACACAGCAAACCTCAATTAGCATCAAACAATAACTCTGACGTATTCATTCGAGTCACTCGAAGAGCAATGCAACAAACAGCCTAAAGGAAATGGCAATGATAAACCTTAATTTAAAATCACTCATTGAACGCTTAAACCCACACCTAAAAAGCAGTCTTGACGGTGCGGCGGGTCTTTGTATGAATCGCTCACAATACAGTGTTGAAATTGAACATTGGTTATTAAAAAGCTTGGAAACGGGTAACACTGATTTACGAACTCTCTTAGACAAATATGATGTGAATCGCAATAAACTAGAAAGCGATATCACCAAAACCGTGGATCAATTTAAGAATGGTAATACTCGTGCTCCATCCCTCTCTTCCAGTTTGGTAGATGCCATGAAAAATGCTTGGATGATGGCATCCGTTGATTTCGGTCATTCACAGATCACCTCCGGTCACCTACTGACTGCACTGCTGGCTGACGATAATTCTCGCAATCAATTAGTCGCCTCTTCTAAAGAATTTAACAAAATCGCTCCAGACTCCATCCACGAATTCGCTCCGTCTATTGTGGGCAGTACTGAGGAGTCGGCGCAAACGACTTTTACAGGAACAACTGATAGCGCAACAGGCGAAGCAACCAGTGCAGGCAAACCTAGCTCGACCCCCGCCTTAGACAAATTCACCATTGATCTCACTGCTAGAGCCAAAGAAGGCCACATTGACCCGGTACTCGGGCGAGACCAAGAAATTAGGCAGATCATTGATATCCTAACGCGACGCCGTCAAAACAACCCCATCATGACAGGAGAGGCCGGAGTGGGTAAAACGGCAGTAGTGGAAGGCTTCGCATTACGTATTGCCGCCGACGATGTCCCTGAGCCGCTAAAAAATGTTGTTATCCGCACTTTAGATTTAGGTCTATTGCAAGCGGGCGCCAGTGTAAAAGGAGAATTTGAAAACCGGCTTAAATCGGTTATCAGTGAGGTCAAATCATCCCCTCAATCAATCATCCTCTTCATTGATGAAGCCCACACAATGATTGGAGCTGGTGGCAAAGAAGGTCAAGGAGATGCCGCAAACCTACTCAAACCCGCCCTTGCTCGTGGAGAATTACGCACTCTAGCCGCCACCACTTGGGCAGAATACAAAAAGTACTTTGAGAGAGACCCTGCTCTCACCCGCCGTTTCCAAGTCGTCAAGGTTGATGAGCCCAGCGAAGATAAAGCGATCAAGATGATGCGCGGCATTTCAAAATCCTTAGAAAAACACCACAAAGTACGTATCTTAGATGAAGCCATCAGCGCATCAGTTCACTTATCACATCGATTTATTGCCGGTCGCCAACTTCCAGACAAGTCAGTCAGTTTGTTAGACACAGCTTGTGCTCGCGTCGCCCTGAGCCAAAGCGCAACCCCAGGCCTGATCGAAGATCTTAATCGCTTACATAGAGAAGCTGCCGCTACAATCTTGGCGATCGAAAAAGAAAATGCAGCCACAGGTATATTTGAAGAACAATTAACAACCCTTGCCGAGCAACAAAAAGAGCATGAAGCAGAATTAGAAAAACTTAACAGCCAGTGGCAAACTGAAATAGAGCTCATTACTCAGATTCGCGAATTACGTCAGACTCTAGAAAGTAGCTTTACCGAAACTAACCCGAGTACAGAGACTGACGAAAATAAGAAAGAGCAGCAAACTGAAGCAACAGACCCTCCTCTCTCTGCGGCTCTCACTGAAGAAGAAAGAGATAAGCTACGCGAACAATTGGCCGCCATCACCAAAGAGCTTACCGATATTCAAGGAGAAATTCCCTTGATGCAGCCTGCTGTTGATGCACAAGCGATAGCCGAAGTGGTTGCCAATTGGACCGGCATTCCCATGGGCAAAATGGTCCGAAATGAAATTGAAGCCATTTTAGGACTAAAAGAACAGCTAGAAAAACGCATCATAGGACAACCTCACGCGCTTGCTGCGATTGCACAAAACATCAGAACATCTCGTGCGGGCTTAATGGACCCACGCAAACCTATCGGGGTTTTCCTCATGGTGGGTTCCAGTGGTGTAGGAAAAACCGAAACCGCACTCGCATTAGCTGACACACTTTACGGTGGTGAACACAACGTCACGACCATTAACATGTCAGAGTTCAAAGAAGAGCACAAAGTTTCCATGCTGGTAGGCTCTCCTCCAGGTTACGTGGGGTATGGTGAAGGAGGCGTATTGACCGAAGCCGTTCGACGCAACCCCTATAGCATTATTCTTCTCGATGAAATGGAGAAGGCACACCCCGGCGTACAAGATGTCTTTTACAATCTCTTTGACAAAGGTACGATCAAGGATGGAGAGGGGCGCGATATCGACTTTAAGAACACCGTCATTATCATGACCTCCAATGCGGGAGAAGAAGAACTTCGCAAGATATGCGCGACAAATGAAGACCGACTATCCCCAGAAGAGTTAATGGATGAATTCCGCCCTGAGCTATTAAAGTTCTTTAAGGCGCCCTTCTTGGGTAGAGCACAACTTATTCCCTACTACCCGTTAAGGGACCAAGAGTTAAAGAAAATTTGCGCTATCAATATGCGTCGCATTGAAAAACGCCTACGGGAACACTATGATGCCGATTTCAGCTACGATGATGCAGTACTGGATCAAATAGTAGACCGCTGCCAAGAGGTGGACACCGGAGCACGTAATATCGAGAACATCCTTAATCGAACGATGTTGCCTGAATTAGCTAGCCTTTGCTTAGTGAGAATTGGTGACGATAAGGCAATCAATCGTGTCCACATTAGCGTTTCTGACGAGGGCACATTTGAATACGAGATAAATTAATATCACTAAAACAACAGCCGTAGATTAATAATGGCTATTCTGTTCGCTTCGATTCATACAAGTTATTGCAAAATCAAACATAAAATAACTTGTATGAATCCACCCTCAGCAGCTTCAACTCTGCACTGCTATCCTATACGACTGTATTAAAAGGAAATATAACCTAGCTCTACTCTCTCGCCCAATAACCTTCCGATACCACCATCACATCGAGTCTATAACTCGCACCTTTACACTCTAAAACCTGTCGTCCAAAATACTAATATAACGATGAATTCGAGCACTGTAGATCCATGACAACATTATCTATATCTGACCTATCGATCCTCTTAGTTGAGGCATCAACGCCACAAAGTAAGGCCATCTCGTCCACGCTCACCGAAGCTGGTATTAAAAATATAACAACGGCTACATCGGTTAGTGCCGCATTAATTGCCATGGAAAAAAATGTTCCAGATCTTGTTTTTAGCGCGATGTACTTTGAACACGGTACGGGTACAGATTTAGTAACAATCATTCGAAGTCACTCTAAATATGCAGAAATACCTTTTATTTTAATCTCCAGTGAAAAAAATCGTGATGCATTAGACCCGGTCAAACAAGCAGGTGTTGTCGCTATTCTTCCCAAACCTTTTGAAATCAGCGCATTAAAAAAATCACTCTTTTCCGCAATCGATTTCATCGATCCCAGTGAATCTAGCTCAATTGAATTCGATATCGCTAACTACAATATATTGGTGGTTGATGACAGTCCTTTGGCAAGAAAACACATAATACGGGTACTCAACACATTAGGGCCATCAAACATAGAAGAAGCCACCGACGGACTTGAGGCTACTCACATGATAGAACAGACCGTATTTGATTTGATTGTGACGGATTATCACATGCCGAATATGGATGGTAACGAGTTAGTTAATTACATTAGAAACGAGTCGAACCAATCTAACGTACCCATTATGATGGTCACATCCGATAGCGAAACTGCGCAGTTAGGTGCCATTGAGCAGGATGGGTTTTCAGCCCTATGCGATAAGCCCTTCGACCCGAATACAGTATTGAACCTACTTCAGAACATAATTTAATCTGCGTGATTTTCAATACTAAACCCCCATCGTTACTCACAACCTATGTTTTGAAAAAAGCACCTCAGGCTCTATTGTCTTATTCTGTCTATGCGACTACCTTGCTACTGCCGCTTTGAATAACCAACCGAAAAGGTAATAGACCCTCTTTTGTCACGCTCAATTTTAGAATAGAGATCGGATTTATCCGACGAAGAATAGAACCGCGATATTTGTGTAATAAATCACACTCAAAACGTTGGCAATTAACGTTGGCAACCCTTCTCAGACCGGCTGGAGTTTGTAATACTTATTCACATGGCGAGACACAAAATCAATCGCTAAAACAAGGTTCAAAACACGTTTTACTAAACCACTCAACTACAACTAATACTGAAATCAAGGAATACGACATGGCTATTTACATGAACTACGACAAGAAACGCATCAAAGGCAACGTTACCGCTGAAGGCTATCAAGAAACTATTAATGTAAACTCATTCTCTTGGGGAGTGGGACGCGGAATTTCGATGGAATCAGGTGCGATCGCTAACCGTGAAGCAACTCGTCCTAGTCTTAGTGAAATCACCATTTCTAAAATAATGGATAATTCCACACCAGGCTTATTTAAAGAATCCGTTTCTGGTGACGCTGGAGCAGAAGTTGTTATCGAATTTGTTGCCACCGGCGCCAAGAAAATTGAAACATATATGAAATACACACTAACAAACTGTCTGGTAAGCAGCTATTCCGTGTCAGCAGACGCAGAAGGCAAGCCCGTCGAATCACTTTCCTTGAGCTACACAAAAGTACTTATGGATTACTGTGCCGCAGACGCAACCAACAAATCAGGAAGCTCAAACAAGCTGGGCTACGATCTGACTAAAGGCGCTCCTTGCTAATAGACAGCAACTTAGTAGAGTAAGGGGGCCATACTGTGAATGGATAATGCTAGCGTTATCCATTCGGCTCCTCTCTCCCCCCTACAGCGTCAATCAATCATTTGCATTCAACCAACAACTATTCAATCAGTGCAACCAGCTACGATCAAGTTTTTAAGTTCAACTTTCAAATACCCAATTAACCTAATATCGTTTCTTAAACCATCTGAACTTACCCAATCTCTATTTCAACCACAACTATATTAGGGGAAATTGAATGGCCATTTTCACTCAAGACGACAGATTATTACGGTTTGACTCTTCGCTTGGAAAAGATGAGCTAATACTCCACGGATTACACGGTGAGGAACAAGTCTCCCATCTATTTCAATTCGACCTTGAATTATCTTCTGCTAGCACAAATCTACAAGCTGAAGACATTGTCGGCACTATTGCTAACATCGAAATTCACAATAACTCAGACAATAATATACGCTACGTTAACGGCATAATTTCCCGTTTCATAGCCGGTCGATTAGCAGGTGGTATTCGCCACTATCGTGCCCAGATGGTCCCTAAGCTTTGGTTTTTGCAGCACAGTAGTAATTGCCGAATATTCCAAAGCCAGAGTGCTAAAGACATTATCACTGACATTTTGCAACAGCATGGTTTATCAAAATTTGAATTCCGATCCATTACCTGCGAAACAAGAGAGTATTGCGTTCAATTCGCTGAAAGTGACTTTCAATTCATTTCTCGGCTGTTAGAAGAAGAAGGCATCAGTTACCATTTTATTCACCAGTCCAACGATCATCAGCTGGTTTTCACTCAAAGCAATCAATCCTTTGAACAATGTATCGAAGCTGAAGCCATTTGCGACTACGGCACTCGGCCTGGCGAGAACTACATATCCAATTGGGAAAGACACTTCAATTTCACTTCAGGAAAGTGGAGTCACAATGATTACGATTTTTTATCGCCCGGAAAAGGCCTAAAGACAGAAGCCAAGACCATCATCAATTGGCCGTCCAACGCCGCTCTAGAGCATTATGATTATCCAGGCCGCTATGCTGAATCAAGTCAAGGAAAGACCCTCACCAAATACCGAATGGAGGCTGAAGAAGCTCAACACGATGTAGTGGAAGCACAATCCAATTGTGCCACCTTCTATGCAGGTGGCCGATTCAAGGTAAAGGAGCATCCCAGCCCTGATGACAAAGATAATTACCTCATCACCAAAACTACTCACACCGCCAGCGACATCATGGGAGAACAGGGTACGCCAAGCTATAACAATACCTTCAGCTGCATTCCGCAAGCCAATGCCTTAAGACCAACTTCAAAAACGCCGAAACCATTTATTCACGGGATGCAAACCGCCGTCGTTGTAGGCCCTTCAGGAGAAGAAATTTATACGGACGAACACGGCAGAGTGAAAGTACAATTCCATTGGGATAGAAATGGAAACAATGACGACAAATCATCTTGCTGGATCCGAGTTAGCCAAACATGGGCAGGCAAAAAATGGGGGGCTTTTTTTACTCCCCGTATCGGCCACGAAGTCTTGGTGAGTTTTATTGATGGCGACCCGGACCGACCCATTATTATGGGTAGCGTCTACAATGGCGACAATCAAGCCCCTTATGCATCTGCCAAATCTCAAAGTGGTTTCAAATCACACTCCACCAAAGAAGGCGCTACATCGGACTTCAATGAGCTTCGCTTTGAAGACAAAAAAGACGCTGAAGAAATCTACCTACAAGCACAAAAAGATTATGTACGACACGTAAAAAACTTAGAGAAAGCCACCATAGACGGTCAACAGGAACAACAAATAAAAGCAGATCGCATCATCACAGTCACCGAAGGAAATGAAACCCACACCATAGAAAAAGGCGACCAAGCCTTCACTCTAACTGAGGGCTCTCGGGCAACGACAATCGGTAATGATGATGACACGACAATCAGTAACAATAATACAATCGATGTTGGGAATGACAATAGCCTCACTATCGGCAATGACCAAAAAACAGAAGTTACTGGTGCTTCAACTTTAGAGGCCAAGGAAATAAAACTCACAGGCAAGCAAAAAATTGAGCTAAAGGTGGGGGGCAGCAGCATCAAAATAGAATCGACAGGCATCACCATCAAAGTAGGGGGAAACAGTATCAAGCTAGATCCAGCGGGTGTTACGGTAAAGGGCACCATGATTAAGTTGGATGGCAGCGCAATGACAGAAGTAAAAGGAGGTGCAATGGTCAAAGTGCAAGGTGGAATAACCATGATTAACTAATTCCCTATATTTGGAGACAACCTCGATTCTAGCCCTACTAAAACCAACTTCAATAACTGAGTGATATCATGAGCCAATTGAAAAAAATCACTGCGGAAAAAGCCACCGACATCACCCAACATTATGAAATGGAAGAAGAGGCCGCAGATCAATTAAACAAAAATACCAGCATGGTTCCATACGATTTTATTACTTTACTGCTAAGACAAGAGCTTTATAGTGAAGCGGTAAAATTTCTCGCCCACGCGCTCCCAAAAAGAAGATCCGTTTGGTGGGCCAGCCTTTGCGCACGGACCGCCCCAGAGGAACAGACCAATACCCAAGCGCTAATCGCGGTTCAAAGATGGGTTCAAGAGCCCAACGAAGAGCACAGGAAAAACTGTTTTAATCTTGCCGAAATGGATCAACTCAAATCGTCGGCAAGCTGGGCGGCTCTCGCAGCTTTTTGGTCTAGTGGTAGCATCGCAGATGACTCAATTGCACAAATCCCACCGCCACCATTCCAATACGCTCTTGCAGTAACAGCCGCCGTAAATCTCGCTGCAGCTGCACACCCTTCAGTAAACGATGCCTTCAAGATGCTTTTGCAAGAAGGCTTGGACATCGCTAACGGGCGCGAGGAATAGTCATCGTGAGTAAACCAGCCGCACGTATTCTCGACATGCATGTTTGCCCCATGGTAACTGGCGTCGTGCCACATGTAGGTGGACCTATAGTCGCACCAAGCGCGCCCACGGTTCTATTGGGCAATATGCCTGCAGCGGGAATGGGGAGCGCGGTAACCTGTGTCGGGCCCCCAGACAGCATCGTGGTAGGTAGTGCCACCGTACTTATCGGAAAAAAACCCGCCGCTCGGATAGGAGACAGCACTGCTCACGGGGGCGCTATTGTTGTTGGCTGCCCTACAGTATTGATTGGCGGCTAGAAAATTAAATTGATCGTGTCTATCCTTAAGATCAATCCTTAAAACCAAACCTTAAGGTCTACCCTAAAAACCCACGCTACCTTGCTAGAATATATTGTTTGAACGGTTACAATTAATTTAGTTATAACAAGCAACCAGAATTTGGCACTGAGGGAGTCCCTGTGACAAGCACAAAACACATAAATAAGAAATTGACCTTTATAACATCCCCCCCTATTAAAAAGCTGATATTTTCACTTTTAGGGATGATCGTTATTTCTCTCCAAGGTATTAATCTCAGCCTAGCCGGCGAAAGCCCCTTGATGGAAAAACCCAAATATGATCGACAATGGTATATCGGTGGCGGTAGCGGCCTTTCCGATCCACTTTTTGAAGATATTGATAACGGAATTCGTTTAGACGCGTACACAGGTATTGAAGTTTCCGAACAAGTCGCTGTCGAAGCAGGCGTCATTCATCTAGGTGAATTCGACAGTAGCGCTAACAACAGCCTAGACATCAACGGAGTCACTATGGCACTACGCGGCATAAACCGTATCAGTCCATTTTCCTCGCTGTATATGAAATTAGGAATTTTAGCCTGGCGCGTGGAACCAACACTGTTCTTGAATAACACTCAATTGGCGACCAGTACTGAATCAGGTCAAAGTTTATGGCTTGGATTTGGGCTGGCTTTACATTTTGGAAGACATTTTACCATTTGGTCTGGAGCCGATCATTTTTCTCAGGTAGATAATGTTGATATCAACAGTTATTCCGGTGGAGTTCAATTTAGTTTTTGAGATTTTTCTAGTCGATTGCAAAAGCAGATGAAACCCTCTTAGTTTAATAATTCAGGTGATGAGTATGATAAGTCACGTTGTAAAGCGATACTGTTTAATACCCATGAGCATATTCTTAATATCATGCAATGAAGAATCGCTTAAAGACGAATACACCAATGATGTTTGCGGCGTCGCTGCAAGCCAGTTTGAAATCAATTTCACTCCCTTCAGCCCCAATAGCTCAACACCAGTCACCGATACTGGAACATTGGCTTCTGCAATATCGTTCGAGGACTCTCGATTAATAAGCACTTCCATACCGATACCGAGTAATCCGACTGGGGGCTCTCTCTCGCTACCGTTGTCTGTCACTATTTCCGACAATTCATCCAGTCACATTCAAATTACACCTAGCGGACTGCCTTCGGGATACCATATATCTTCAGTGATGGTGCAATTCGCCGGTACTAGCCAACATTTCCTCATCCCTATTGATCCAGATGCAGCCGACATTGCAGCTGCAGTTGCAGCCGTTAAAGCACAACAAAGCCTGATATCGGATGACGAAGCCGCAGCGGCTCAAGTCTTTGCTGATGCAGGTGGTGTAACAATAAAACTCTCCGGACCGTCAAGCGGTAGCTCTGGCACACCACTGATTCAAGGAACAGTACCTGGAGAGATTGTCGTTTCTTCGTCCCTCAGCATAGCGGCATTTTTAAGTCCAGATAATGCCACTGACCCTGATTATTCACAGGATACCTGGGATGGCATAGATGACAGTACATACTGGACATCAACCGCTACGATGGGAACCACTGCTGTATTTGTTGGCACAGGGACCTTTCAAACAAGTCTTACCTGGTCTACCGGCATAACCGACGGAACCGGAACCTCCTCTGACTTATTGGCAGTGGATTTAGATCTTCATATTACTGAGCCTGATACTACAGAAATTTACTTCTCCAATAAAACTTCAGATAGTAGCGGAGAACTTGATACTGATAATGTACTGGGCTTTGGTCCAGAAAACATTGTTTATACCGAAGACCCTCCAGAAGGCAGCTACTTAATCGAAGTAGTCTATTTTGATAATGGCACTTCGAATTTGATCCCAACCAATTGGACGGTTTCCGTTACGGCATGTAACTCTAGCCAAACCTACACGGGATATATCACTGTCAAAACCACGCCGAGAACAGTCGTTCAATTCACGATAGAAACAGGCTGCACTCTGCCCAATCCCGAAGACCTCGATCCCATAATCACATTAGATCTACCACCTGTTCCCAACATTTGGGAGCAATCTGAACTCTGTTCTGCCGATGCAGCAGAATAAAAAAAGCAGCCTATTGGCTGCTTTTCAAAAAGCTCAGCTCAGACGATAAGCCGTACCTAACCCAGAATAGGAGGCAATAGCTTTTGCAAAGCTGCCTTCTCTCTAATACCTTCACCGGTTAACGCAAAACCGATAATTTTACCGTTCGGGCTTAAGAACCGGGCTACAATATTAGCGCCGTCTTCCTTAATATCCCACTCACCTGCAGAACCATGCGGAGCCGGTGACACCACTACGGGACAAGCTGGTGTTTTAATGGTAACTGGCATTGCCGGGTATTCCACCTCAGTAGGCGATCCCGCTAATGTTTTCCCTAAAGCTCTAGCACCTGCCATCAAGGGAGCAACATAAAATAATACGTTACCTTCAACTTCTGCACAGTCACCCAGCGTATACACATTTGAAGCCGAAGTTTCCAGTAATCGATTGGCTTTAATGCCTCGATTCACTTCGATGCCCGCTGAAACCGCCAACTCTATTCGAGGCCTAACACCAACGGCACAGACAACGATATCAGCTTCAATAGTGGCCCCATTGTCCAATGTCGCAACAACACCTTTCCCTGATTTATTGACTTCAGTTACTAAATTACCAAAATGGAATTTACAGCCCAGATCTTCCAAGGCACCTTGAACCGCTTTTCCAGCCACTTCCGGAAGCAAAGTAGGCAAACTATACCCAAGAGGATCAACGGCTTCGACTTCGAAACCGCCGTTCACTAAATCGTTAGAAAATTCAGAACCGATCAATCCACCGCCGATTATAAGAACTTTCTTCGCTCCAGCTTCCTTTATTGAGCTACGGAATTTACCGTAATCCATTAAATCATTAATGCTATATACCAGATCAAGCCCATCACCTTTCAAAGGCGGACGAATGACATCAGCTCCCCATGCCAAAACCAATTTATCGTAAGGCAGTACAGTGTCACCATCCAGCTCAATGGTTTGTGCATCAGTGTCTATCTTAGTCACACTCGTCATCGTTCGAACTGATGCTTGCAAATGGTCGCCCATTTTAGCCGCATCGGAGGTGGCCAAGTCATCTGCTGTGGATTTTTTAGTAAACCCAGTTGATAACATGGGTTTAGAGTAGTTTCGGCCATCGTCACTAGTGATAAGAACTAAAGGAGTTGTTTTATCTCCTTTACGAAATTCCTTAGCCAAAGAGTACCCTGCTATTCCTGTCCCAATAATAATGACTGGGTTATCTACAGTGCCCGCGTCTTTTGCGGCATCTTGTTGCGGTGCAGCTTCTATACTAGATTCTTCAAGTAACTCAAAATCTTCTTTGCCCACTCCACAATCAGGGCAGAGATAACTATTAGGGACATCAGCCCATAGAGTACCGGGTTTTATACCATCATCAGGTGACCCTTCAGCCTCGTCATACACCAGACCACAAACAATACATTCATACTTACTCATCGACATACCTCTTTTCTGTCATCTAAATCACGCTTTCGTATGGACCAACGATGCTATACAACTCCATTGTGATGTTGACTATACATATAGCTAGTAGCTAGGCGGTCAACCCTACCCTCAGAATTCCTCTATTGCAACCTACATTCGGTCAAAACATACACGAAGCAGAGAATAGTATACCGCTGCTAAAAACAATAAATTTGATCTCTAATTAGGCTCATCTTACAAGTTAGAGATTAATTACCCGACCCACTGTTATTCAATTTCTTCGATTCCAGGTTGTCCCTACTCAATGAGTTTGGTATTACTAGCCTCCTTGAAAAATAAGGTTTTACTCAGAAAAATCACCTAATCACAATAAACAGAGGATAGATTCAATGGCTAGATACACAGATAAAGTCGTGGTAATTACCGGCGGAGCCGGTGGTATCGGCATTGCAGCAGGACAGCTATTTGCTGACGGTGGAGCGAAAGTATTATTAGTCGATCTCAATGAAGACTCTCTAAAATCAGCAGCCAAACAAATCAACTCGGACAACGTCAGCTATTGCGTTGCCGATGTCACCCAGCCTGAACAAGTAGAGGCCTATGTAGACACCGCAGTGACGCGCTACGGAGGCATAGACTGTTTCCTCAATAATGCAGGAGTAGAAGGCGTAGTAACTCCCATCACGGATTATCCGGTTGAAGTCTTCGATAAAGTCATTGAAGTGAATGTTAAAGGGGTATGGTTGGGCTTAAAATACGTTATGCCCGCCATGAAGAAGCGCGGCGGAGGCAGCATTGTTATCACATCATCAGTCGCAGGTGTGATTGGTAGCCCAGGTCTATCTGCCTACGTCACGAGCAAACATGCTGTCATTGGGATAATGCGTACCGCTTCTCTTGAGGGCGCGGCCGATAATATTCGAGTCAACACAGTCAACCCAAGCCCCGTTGATACACGCATGATGCGCTCATTGGAAGAAGCTGTAGCACCCGGTGCAGCAGAACAAGCGAAGCAAAGTTTTGAAGCTGGAATTCCTTTGCAACGTTACGGATCCCCAGAAGATGTTGCCAACATGATGGGCTATCTATGCAGCGACGAAGCAAGCTTCTGCACTGGCAGCGTTTACATGGTGGACGGAGGCAGTACTGCTACGTAAGTCATAGCGTATGAGTTTAAGCGATGACCCCGACCTGGATTGCGGCAATAGAAATAACAACCATAAAGCACCACAACTCACGCTATTACGCGATCCAATTCCTAGCTAATAAGGAACATAGGCTATTAACATGAAAAAGTTCTCAATTGACATTCATCAGTCCCAAGTGGACGATTTAAAACAAAGACTGAATCAAACTCGATGGCCTGACCAGGTAGGCGACCCTTGGCAATATGGCACCGAATTAAATTACATTAAGGACCTCTGTGTTTACTGGGGAAATGAATTTGATTGGTATCAACAACAATCCCTATTAAATCAGTTTGACCAATACAAAACCGAGATAGAAGATTTTGATCTCCATTTTATTTATCAAAAAGCGGTAAACGGTAAAGGAATCCCTTTGCTACTAACTCACGGCTGGCCAGGGTCTGTGTGGGAATTCTATAAAATAATCCCTCTCCTCACAGATCCGGAATCACACGGAATAGATTCAAAGTACAGTTTTGACGTCATCAGCCCATCACTACCCGGTTACGGATTTTCCAGTGCCGCGAAGTTGCCCGGCTGTGATGCAAAAAAAATGGCAACACTCTTTAATCAATTGATGAAGAAATTAGGATATGAGACGTACATGGCACAAGGCGGTGATTGGGGAGCCATTATCACTAGTTGGATTGGCGCCCAATATCCCGATGCAGTCAAAGGCATCCACTTGAATATGCTCGCCGCTCGCCCTCCAAAAGACAATCCCATGCAGGGTGTCACTGAAGCTGAGATGGAGGATTTAATGCGTAGCAAAGAATTCCAGGACAAAGGCACGGGTTATCAAAAGATTCAAGGCACCAAACCCCAAACTCTTGGCTATGGACTAAATGATTCCCCCGCCGGACTTGCAGCATGGATTACAGAGAAATTTCACGCGTGGACCGATTGCAATGGCAGCATAGAAAACGCAGTCAACCGCGATGAGCTACTCACCGACATTTCCATATATTGGTTTACCCAAAGCATCACATCATCCATGCGTTTGTATTACGAGGTATTTGGAAACCCAAAAGGCGGAATGGCCGAACGGATAGACGTACCCACAGCCTATGCAAAATTTCCCCAGGAAATTATGCATCCTCCTCGTGTTTGGGCGGAACAGACTTATAACATTCAGCAGTGGAATGAAATGGATAAAGGCGGGCATTTTGCCGCCCTGGAGCAACCTCAATTACTGGCAGAAGACATTCGGAAACTCACTGCTAACATTTGGACCTAAAATCTTTTTTTGACTGGAATTGAGACTGTTTGGGATTATTCAGATAAGAAACAGAATACCACAAACAGTCAAATTCGAACTTCACCGTTTTACAATATTTTTGCGTACGCGATAATTACGGATACGCTAAGCAACAATCCACCAATAAAAACCATGAAATAACCTGATCGCCCCCAGATACTCGATGCTTGAAAATACCGCATAAGGCCCCAAGGAATCATCAATAGAAAAACAAAATAAACTACATACGGCTGTCCCCACGACTTTACAAATCGAGTAGAAGCGTGAACATCAAGTGATACTAAAGCGTAACTATAGGTTATGAATGTTCCAATCAAAAGAACGCCCATAATCGCGCTCATCATGCCGACACAAACACTCTTTTTTCTCTCGCTCACGATAAGTCACCTCTCCAACACTGATACAAAACTTCGGCCTAATTATTAAATGCGGGATTAACACAACCTTTCAAGATTCATCTCCAACCTGAAAACTATAACCACCTTCGCTTCCCCAGGACTGCTGATGATAGTGATACAACTTCAAGCTATTCATGGTATTCACCTCAACCTTATCAACATTCCGATAATAGTTAGCTGAAAATTCAAATGCTGAATCCATCAATGGGAGAGTGACCCACTTCACTACCGGTAACTGATGTTCACTTTGTTTCATTTGTCGCCGGGGGGAATGGGATAGAGGTGTTGCGATGGTCCAACCCCACTGACCGAATGTGGGAACGTTTTGCTGGTACTGCTCTACACCTGAAAACCCTGCCGCTTTAATTGTTTTCCCTATGGATAAAAAAACAGATTTAGCATGATAGGGGGAGTTACTTTGCACCACCATTGCACCATCACCAGCCAGCAATTTTTTCAGTTTAGAATAAAACAAAACCGAATAGAGCTTATTCAAATCAGGATGATTCGGATCTGGCAAATCCACCACGACTACGTCAAACCGTTCACCTTGACTTAAGAGCCTATCAATATAAAGAAAAGCATCTTCTGAAATCGCTGTAACACTGTCGTGACTTAAACTTGATTGAGTAATATTTTGAATACGTTGTGATAAGGATTTAGACATATTCGATTCTGGATATCGAAACAAATCCACCAGTTGTTCATCAAAATCTACCAACGTCACCTGTCGCGGCTCCCACTTTAAAATTTCTCTCAATGCAAGACCATCGCCACCACCGATAACCAAAATGGAATTTGACCGCGCTGAGACCATAAATGCAGGATGTACTAGCATTTCATGATAGACGTGCTCATCCATTGAGGAAAACTGTAAATTACCGTTAATATAGAAGTCGACAATATCTGGCTGAAATGCAGCAACCGAATGGCGGGTAAATACTAAATTTTGATGTTCCGTATGCTGTTGATAAACCACCTCATCGAGATAGAGCATATTCTCAAGTCTTGCCTGCCACTGCCCCCCATAGATATAAACAAGAACCACAATAATCATCAAAAGCCCATGAGCAAAAACGAGCTTTCTCACACCCTCTATAAATTGACGAAACCGATATAGAAATACCAAGCCAACCGTTACATTAAGTGAAGCCGTTAATGCGGCAGCCTGATTTATTTCTAACTTCAGCATCAACAAAACCCACAGGGCAGCTCCCACACCAGCACCAATATAATCTGCACCATAAATAGTTCCCGCATTGTGCTTTATATTTTGGCCATAATATTCTTCTCGAATTCGTGCCATCAAAGGAATTTCCATCCCTAACAAAAAACCCAGAAAAAAACCAAATACATAGGGCAACAACATGCTGGCCTTTAATAGCAGCGATGCTCCCCCTTCTGAAAAAGCAAGGTTAACCGCTATGTGATAATGATCGGAAATCAATTGCGGCAACAAGTGGGTATAACCGATTAATGCAGAAAGAATTAAAATGGTACAAGAACCCAATAATGCAACGCTCACTTCCAACCAGGCAAACACGGTGTAACATCGATTGAACCGGCGTGCATAGAATGCACCGCAGCCCATAGAGACAATCATAATTCCAATGATGGAATAAATGGCAGACTCCATTGAGCCCAACACTCGGCCAGCGTAGTGGGACAATAGATACTCATAAATCAAACCGCAGCCCGCTAACACACCCATTATGCTAATAAGTATAATATCGTTAACTATCAGCGTTGGCGCTTTCGCTTGAGGCTGCATCATATTAATTCACACTTCAAAGCCAAAAACCTAAAAAAAATGCCCAATAATTTATATTGGGCATTTGAAATGACAACGACTATTGATCAAACCTACCAAACTACCAATAGGGCATTAAGCGGCTTCTGCAATCAATTTTCTAACATGTGCGTACGCTTGCTTCATATCACCAGACTCAGCGTAAGCCGATTTCCATTCAGCATAATGCTTAGGATGCCCGGTCGACCAAGGATGAAAACCTGGCTTAAAGTAATCCAAAATTGGCGGCGCAATACGTCGAAAAAGTCCGTTCTTACCAAGAAACCGTTTGTATCCTTTTTTCATTTCTGACACATCGGTTAACTTCTTGTCTTTTGCCAATATCATTGGAACCGTTAAAGCCAAATAAGCACCAAGGACAGGAATAATCGTAACCATAGCGAGTGAGCGAGTCAGGTAATCACCATTGGCAACTTCTTGATAAACATCCCATGCCACCGCTTTATGTTCTGCTTCTTCCAGTGCATGCCATGCATATAATGAAGCAATCGTTTCGTCAGCATTATCAAAAAGTTCAAAATCAGTGTTATAAACATCTTCCGCCAAAGTAGCAGTAAAATGTTCAGCCGCTACCGTTGTAGCCAATAGAAATTTTCTGGGCGAATGCTTGGTTACCAATTTAATTGCCTTGGTAATAGTTTCGTACATGGCTTCTGCGTTAATGCCTTGATCCATTAACAAATCATTGAAGTTTGCATGCCCTAAGCCATGCTGTCCCTCTTGATAGTTGAATTTTTTAACTTGCTCAACCAACGTTGGATCTTTAATTTCACTTTTATAGTTTCGGATTGATTCGATAAACATGCGCTCGCCTTCAGGAAAAGCCAACTGTAGTGCATCGAAGAATCGAGTCGTAAAATACTCTCCCTGCCAGTTTCGAGGAATATCTTCGCCAAAGGTAAGCTCTACTTTCCGCGCTATCAAAGTATGATCTTCTGGCGTCAGTTTACGAGAATCAAATGAAGAAACCTTTTTCTCATTTCCCACTGACTTCGAGTTCATGTAGTCAACACTTGCTACCATCGTTACTTCTCCGTTCTATCAAAACGTTTAAAAAAACTGCTATTAGCTAAATAAATTTGCGCTTCGTCGTTCATAGACATCCCTAGTTTGTAAACAAGGGACCCATTATAAATCTTGTTTACAGTCCTCAAGGCTTGACGAAACTTACACACTTTGTCGTATCGAGGCAACTGTCTATATGACTAAACAGCCTTATACTGGTCACATCACGTCACACCAACAACAACCCATTCATCTACAAATCGAAATAATATCAATCACTTACAATGACTTAAAAAACAATCACTTCCATTCAACACCTTAAAAAAATACATCAGCATACCAAATACCATCAAAAACACACCGACTTAAACTCTCGATAGAAGCTCACTTTTAGATCGATATCACACTTACAGCACCTAACTCTAAGACTCTCAATGAACATCAAAGATTATCCATTCGTCCTTGACTACACTCTAATAAGATAACAATCCGGTAGGTATTAGAATGTATCTTGAATCAAGCTATTCCGAATCTTTTGAATCATCTGATCTGAAAAGCAAAGAAATTTGTCAGGATTTACTGCAATTATTAACCCCTCTTGAGGGACCAAAGGACTATTCGGAAATTGATGATCTATTCGGTACTCATTGGCCGAAGGATCAATTCTACGTGGTTACTGATGGATGCATAAGTTTCGAGCTCAATGGCGATGCTTTATTTCACTTTGATGACGGGGACATGATAGGGCTACTACCGCTATTTGGCTTTACAGAAGGCCATTATACAACGGACCAATTTGTCCAACTGCAGGCTTATCACATCTCTAATCTACAAACTGTTATCAAGGAGTCCGGACAAGCCTTGCTACTGTGGAACCAATGGCAAGCCAGCAACATCAACAAACTCATCATTCTCTACAGCCTCAACACTCAGGACAAAAACAGGGCTGCCTTAGGGTTCACACATTACAGCGAAGGAGACGTCATAATTACCGAGGGCGAGCCTGCTACGGAAGTCTATGCAATAGTGGAAGGACATGCCGAAGTGATTGTCAATGGGGTTAAAGTGGGAGAAGTGCTAAAGGAAGAAATATTCGGCGCAATGGCTTTACTCACAAACAGCCCTCGCTCCGCTACTGTTATCGCAACAGAACGCTGCACCGTTCTAGTGGTACCTAGAAATCAATTTCAAACATTAATGCAAACGCACCCCAACATCTGTGTCAACCTACTTGAAAGTTTAGCCAGGAAAATAGTATCCCTGAATCAACGCGTTTTACTTTTGCAAAACCAAGACACGTCCTTAACTTAAATCTGACGAAAAAAAACGGCAGCTAGGCTAATCACCCACTACCGTTTTCTTCAGCTTTACAGTTGTTACGCTTTCGCAGCTCTAACTAAAGCAACAAACTGATTAGCCTTCATAAGCTTCAAATAATCCCGCAGCACCCATTCCGCCACCAACACACATAGTGACCAAACCGAACTGCTTCTTTTGACGCTGTAATTCACGTGACAGATGACCTACCATACGAGAACCACTCATGCCAAATGGATGACCAATACTAATAGAACCACCATTCACATTATAACTATCAGTCTTGATACCTAACTTATCACGACAGTAGACAGCTTGAGATGCGAAGGCTTCATTTAATTCAATAAGATCGATATCATCGATATTCATTCCTTTTGAACTAAGCAATTTGGGCACAGCAAATACGGGACCAATACCCATTTCATCCGGCTCACAACCTGCGGTTACAAAACCACGGAAATAGGCCAAAGGCTTCAACCCTAACTCTTTCGCTTTTTCAAGGCTCATCACCAATGTGACAGAAGCGCCATCAGACAGCTGAGAAGAGTTACCCGCCGTAACAGAACCGGCTTCGGCATCAAATACGGGCTTCAATCCCGATAAACTTTCAATAGTCGTTCCCGGACGATTACATTCATCCTTATCTACTGTCACTTCATGCTCGGTCACCTTTCCAGACTCTTTGTCTTTCACTGAGTACGTGACAGTCATAGGAACAATCTCATCTTTGAACAATCCCGCTTCTTGAGCAGCAGCTGTTCTCTGCTGGCTTAGCAGCGCCAATTCATCCTGAGATTCACGGCTAACGCTATAACGTTTAGCAACCACTTCTGCCGTTTGACCCATGGCCATGTAGAGACCAGGGAATTCCTGAAACAATTTATTATTCATCACGCCATCAGTGTTCATTTTTGTTTGAGTCAAAGTAATGTTTTCAACACCACCCGCCATCACAACATCAGAACATCCGCTACCTATTTGTGTCGCAGCAATCGCAATACTCTGCAAACCTGAAGAACAATAGCGATTTAAAACCATACCGGGAACTTCAACAGGCAGATTTGACAGCATTGCTGAATTTCGCCCCAAGTTCATGCCCTGCACACCTTCAGGCAGACCACATCCCAAAACAACATCTTCAACCGCACCGGGGTCTAAGCCAGGGTTTCTTGCCAACAACGCATCAATACAGTGAGCTGCCATATCATCTGATCGAGTCATATTAAAGCTGCCCCGATAAGACTTGGCCAAACCAGTTCTAACGCTATCTACAATCACTACATCTTTCATCTCAATTTCTCCCACTATATTTTTTTGAGCGCTAGTTTTAGGAAACGAAGCGCGGTAATGTACAGGTAACAAGGGCATCGCTTACAACCTTTGAATGCGATGAATAACTTTCATTATTCTCTCTTATGGTTAATCCAACCCACCACTTAACTCGCTTAGTGCGGCTAGATCCCCCCGAACCTGGAGGTACTCTACAGGAAGCAAAGAAACCTTGCTTAAGAGACTGCCAATTTAATGCCTCAGATCTACCCATTTATCCTTATTGCTCCCACTTCCTCGATCCAAAGAGGACATTTTCCTTCCGAGATCCAGCATCTTGGCAAGACCTGATTACAAATAACACAGGCAACAATACCAACCAATATTCTGGATTATCACAAAAAGATCATCGGAAACTCGATTATTTAAAGAGACGAATCAATGATGCCTATCCAAGTTTTGGCATTCAATAGCCCTTTAGCCCAGTCATCCCAATGATCACTCAACCCTTTTTCCTGCATCTGTGTCACGGACAATCCCTTCGCTTTCATGGCTTGTACCTCAGCAGTGGTTCCCGATAACATATCAATAAACGAAATCAAGTCTAACTTGGTCGCCAACGGACCATGCCCTGGAATAATCAAACTTGTCTCATTCATGAGAGACAATATGCCTTTGAGGTTTTTTGTCATCATGAGCACATTCCCGCCGTTCTCCACATCAACAAACGGGAAGATGCCATTAAAGAAATGATCACCTAAATGAAACACATTGGCCTTCTTAAAATACACAATGGAATCACCATCAGTATGACCGGAGGGCAAATGTATCAACTGCAATTGCTCATCATTAATATACAAGCTCAGGGCTTCACGAAAAGTCACTGAGGGGAGCGCCACCTCAGGATACGGTTCTGATACCATTCCAAACGCTTTAATCTCTTGTCGAGTCATCAAACGTTGGCGCACATTCTCATGGGCAACGATGCTCGCCTCTAAACCCATCACATGATTACCCCCCGTATGATCGCCATGCCAATGTGTATTAATAATATAACTCAGCTTTTCAACACCACCGAAAGGAACAAGTGCTGCGGTTAAGGCATCAGACATACTGGCGTAATCATCATCTATTAACACGATTCCCTCTTCACCCACTAAGACACCAATATTCCCCCCCTTCCCTTGCAGCATCTTAATGTTACTGGTGAGATCAAAAACCTGATAGCTACCCTCTGGCGCATGATGACTATCTGCAGCTCCTGCTTTACTAGCATCGGCTTTACTAACTTCAGTTTTACTAAGAACAGTTGTACTGATAATACAGCTAAGTAAGAAACCCAATAAAAAACGCTTTCGTATTAAACTCATATTTCTCTCCTAAGGAATCATAATTATCTTGAGCGAGTTTATCATCGGATGCACTGATAAACTGAAAAATAAACCCCATCAAAAATTCAGGGTTGCCTTTAACGTCAAAAAAAGTAGTATCACTCTTCGCCTTTTACCGCCAGGGAGAGAATCATGACACTTTTATCCAGCATTGATCATGCAAAACAATTTATGGAAGTCGGACGCGACATTCCAACACTGTTGGCAAGCTGGGTCAGTCGTACACCCGATAAACCCTTCTTAATTTGGGAACCTTTCTCAGGCGAATCGAAAACCTGGACCTACCAAACCTTCTCCGACGATATCAATTCATTAGCATCCAGCCTATCCAAGCGAGGGGTCAAGCAAGGCGATGCCGTACTCATCCATATGGAAAACAGTCCCGAGTTCCTGTTGAGTTGGTTCAGCTGTGCGCTTTTAGGTGCCATAGCCGTATCCACTAATACTCGCAGTGTCGCCCGCGACATGACATATTTCTCTGACCATGCTGAAGTGGTCTGCGCACTCACACAACCTCAATTTGCAACGTTAGTTTCGGAATCAGCGCCCAATCTTTTATTTCTCGCCGTTACTGACAACAATGCCGGCGAACAAGCAACAACTCCTGCTGGCATAGAACATATTCCTTTTAGCGAGCTACTCCAAGAAACAGATCCCTGTCCAACAAGAGAGGTCAGCCCCATGGCCGACCTGGGCATACAGTTCACATCAGGCACCACCTCACGCCCGAAAGCTGTCTTATGGACTCATGCCAATGCCATTTGGGGCGCTCACATGAATGCCATGCACTTTCGTTTACGCCAAACTGATACCACGTTAATTGTTTTACCTTTGTTTCACACCAATGCGCAATCCTATTCCATGCTCGCTTCTTTGTGGGTAGGCGGTACCATCGTATTGCAACCTAAGTTTTCAGCATCACGCTTTTGGGACGTCTCGGTTAGGAACCAATGCACCTGGGTTTCCCTTATCCCTTTTTGCGTTAAAGCCATTCTCCGCCAAGCAGTACCCGACACTCACGCCTATCAAATGTGGATCACCGCCGTTCAGTTAGATTCCGTCGAAAAAGCCGTCGGAGTCAGAACCGTCGGACTCTGGGGAATGACGGAAACCATCACTCACGGTATCGTCACTGATCCTCACCAACCTAGCCCCAACATGTCTATTGGACGCGCCAGTCCAGGGTATGACATCGCAGTACGCAACGAAAAGGGCGACCTGATATTACCCGGTGAAAGAGGACGGCTCTATATTCGAGGCACCCGAGGCGTATCCCTGTTTAAGGAGTACTATAAAAATGCCGAGGCAAATGCCAGCAGTTTTGATGAAGGTGGATGGTTCGACACCGGTGATTTAGTTCGCATGGGAGAAGCAGGAGAACTGTATTTTTCTGACCGAGATAAAGACATGCTCAAAGTGGGCGCTGAAAACGTCGCCGCGTCCGAAGTCGAAGCCGTCATTATGGAGACAGGACTCGTGGGCGAATGCGCGGTAGTAGGACAACAACACTTTATGCTCGACGAAGTCCCCGTGGTCTTTCTTATTCCAAGAGAACCGGGAATTGAAAATATCGAAAGCAAGATTATCGACGCTTGTCGAAAAAACTTACCCGACTTTAAAGTGGTGAGAAGTGTGTTTATCGTAGATGACTTCCCCCGATCCACTCTGGAAAAAATCGCTAAAAAAGAACTCCGTGACAGGCTGGAAAAAATAACAGAATAAGGCAAAAACAAAATCCATTTATTTCTCTAACGAGGCAAGGAATCTAAACCCAGATCACCTGCCTCCTGTACCACCAAGAAAAAGAAAATCCAAATAACCGATAGAACAACATTACTGGTGGCAAAAAAGAAAAGCCGATGAAGCACATTGTTATACGTTAAATGCACCAAACTGTGCATGATCCGCAACACCACATAAACCCACGCCAAACCTAGCGTGACAGGGCTCAAGCCCGAAAACAAATACAGCACAATACAAACCACATAAAACAAAACCGGCAATTCCAATAGATTCATATAGTTTCTATTCGGAATACTCACCTGAGCCGGCACATTATCTGATTCGCCTAATTTAAAATCATCAGCATTAATCTGTTGGGATCGAACCGCCTTAACCCGCTGATAAGGGATCATCAACAAAACAAGAAAGGTCCAAGCAACCAACGCCAACATGGGATACATAATTTGAATTGAATTCATCTCAGTAATACTCGAGCTTGTTGTAATTTATTGTTGTAATTTATTTTTGCAATCTACGGTTGCAATCTATCATTCAAGTCTCGTAAACGTTCAGGTGTACCCACATCCAACCAATAACCAGAATACTTTTCTCCCGCCACTTTACCTTCCTTTATCCAAGCTCTAAGCAGCGGCGCCAAAGGCCGCCTTCCCGAATCAACATCCTTGAACAAAGAAGGACAATATAAACCGACACCACTATAAGTTAATGACTCGCCGGCCTCCATACTTAATAGCGCGCTCCCACACGTTGAAGCGGAAGGAATAGATGTCGATAAAGAATCGGAATCTAATCGAAAATCACCCGTCACATTATGCTCTGGATTCGTCACCATCACCAAATGCGCCAATGGACAGCCCTCCTTCGACAACCCTCGCTGCTGAGCCAACTGAACCAAACGATCCAGCGAATAATCAATCCACACATCACCATTGAGTAACAAAAAGGGCTCATCCCCCAACAGCGGCAACGCATTGACAATACCACCGGCAGTTTCCAGTGGTTCCGCTTCATAGGAAATATGCAATTTCTTATCGCTGTATTCTTCTGTACTGAGAAAAGCCTCGATCTGCTCAGCAAGATAAGACACGTTAATCACTATCTCATCGCAACCGGCTTTAAACAGACGTTCTATGTGATGGGCCAACAGAGGTTTACCCTGCACGTCCAACAAAGGCTTGGGAGTATGATCCGTCAATGGACGCATTCGACTGCCTAAACCTGCGGCCAAAATCATCGCTTTTATCGGCATAGTTGAATGATAAAATAAGTTGAATTATAAATTGAGTTCATTCGTCTTCAAAGTCACTGGGTTCGAATTCAAGACAATGTGTTTCTTGAAACCACTGTGAAGCTAATCTATTTTTTTCGAATAAAGCAGGCAAAACAACCTCACGAATGCTTTCAGCAAGCGCATTTAACACAATATGTTCATCACAAACATCCAACAAATAACGCAGCGTGCGAGGGATATCGGGAAGATATCCCGGCTTTGCATCTCGACAATTAAGTCGCGCAAAAATACCAATCGCTTTTAGATGACGTTGCGCTCCCATTAAATCAAACCATTCCCTAAATTGTGCTTGCCCAATCGATGAATCCAACAAACCCTTTTGTTGCAGCATTTTTCGCGACTGCACAAGACATGCCTCGACCCGAGAGAGTGGCCACGCCACATAACAATCTTTTAATAACGAAACAATATCGTAAGTTATTGGCCCCACCACTGCATCTTGAAAATCAATCACCCCCAAAGTACCAGAGGCCGTTATCATTAAATTACGAGAATGGAAATCTCGGTGCACAAACACTTGGGGTTGCTCTAAAGCAGACTCAACCAACAAGTTAAATACCGGCTCCATTATTTTGGGGTCCACATTGACTTCCAAATACTCAGTCAAAAACCAATCTGGAAATAATTGCATTTCATCGAGTAACTTTGTCCGGTCGTAATGTTTTGGCTGATCTCTTAGCTTTAATTGATCAGAAGACTCATTGCTAGCGCTCTCCCCCATACATGACATTATCGCCGGTAAACAACCGAGCGCCTGGCCATACAACATTTCAACATTCGACAGGCTTAAAGTATCCAACAGCAATTCGTCACCAAAATCACTTAACAACATAAACCCTTGATCATAATCAACAGCAAAAACTTCAGGCACCGCAACTCCTGCAGCCAATAATGTCTTAGCGATGGAAACAAACGGTTTGCAATCCTCCTGCGGTGGCGGCGCGTCCACGGCAATCAAATCACCAGTATCGGCTTTGGTTTTCAATCGGAAATAACGCCGAAAGCTAGCATCACCTGAGACCACCTCCAATTCAATAGAACCAGCCCCCCCCACTCGCGCTTCGGCTTCTTCTTGCTGCGCCACCCACTCAGTGAGCATATCTAAACGACAATCCATAGAATTCAATCCAATCAAGACAATCTTTACTGTTAAATCCAACACTTAAGCAATAAGTGTACTCTATATTTCAAATTCGAAGCGCAGTAAGAATAGAGTCCCTCGAGAAACAACAGGCCAATCATTCGGCCTGGCTATATTGGCCCTGACCAGTATTTAATGAATATGGGTCGAAAAAAGCACCACTCTTCAGTAATATACAGCCTCAACCGGCATCACCGATATCAAGCCGCAAGGAAACCCAACCATCAAATTTATGAAGTCCCATGTCTTGCGAGCTGCCCCTACGCCAGACTTAGCACTGTTAACTTCAATCCCGTTATTACACCGACATAGACTACTGGGTTCAATACAGCGCTTAGTACTGTGCGCACTGCTGAGTTCATTTTTTACACAAACATTAAAAGCCGCTGAATTGCTCGCCAGTGATTGGCAGATCATGACACCTCAACAACGCCAACAAGCCTGTGAAGAAAATCAACCCTACTGCTTATGTCACGGTAGATATCAGGAACCTCCTCGTGTTGATCTCGGACTCAGCAGCCCAGATCCTGCCGCACTATTCGCCGCCGCGAACAACTACTCGATCAATGAACAAGGCGTTGCCGAACTCAAAGGCAATGCGATTCTGCAGCAGCAAGACATGCAGGTGGAAAGCGAAACCGTCACGTTGGATAGAAAAAACAACCTGCTCACCATAGAAGGCCAAGCTCGGTTCCGCCAAACGGATTTCTTACTCTTAGGTGAACGAGCTGAAATCAATTTGGAATCAAAAGATGCGCATTTCTCTGAAGCAAAATACCTCACCCACTCAAAGGGCCTCAGGGGAGACGCTAACGAAATTCAAATAAAGGGGAATGGCGGTCTCATTATTAAAGATGGAAGTTACACCAGCTGCGAGCCCAACGATAATACCTGGCACCTACAAGGTAATGAAATCAGCTTAGATAGAGAAAGTGGCTGGGGCACAGCCAAACACATGACGCTTAACGTGAAAAACATACCTATCTTTTATTCTCCCTATTTTAAATTCCCTATTGATGATAAGCGGCATACCGGATTTCTCTACCCTCGATTCAATGTCAGAAAGCCGGATTTGGCCACTCCCTACTATATCAATATTGCCCCCAACTACGATGCCACCCTCACACCGAGACGCATTGGTCGCCACGGCGAAATGCTAGAAGGGCAATTTCGCTACCTCACCCCTATGGCGGGGTTAGGGGAAATCAATTTCGGCTTTCTTATTAACGACAGCGAACTTAACTACGAGGATAGAAAACTCTTTAACTGGACTCAAACCAGTCGTTGGAATGAGCGCTGGAGTGGCGAGGTTGATGTCAATTATATCTCTGATAACGAATATTTCGATGATTTTGATTCAGAATTCTCCATTCAAAGCATCTCCCATATAGAGCGAAAAGCCGCATTGTTTTACAACGACGCTAACTGGCAATTTAGCACCCGAGTTCAAAGTTATCAGACTGTTGATGACCTCGTACTGCCCTCAACACGCCCCTATCGTCGACTACCTGAAATTCGCCTCAAAGGAGACCAGCTACTCATTGGCACTCCCAGCTCAACCAGTCAAATACACTGGATCAACCGGTTAGAGTATGTTTATTTCGAACAACAATTTGATATCAATGCCCCTTACGCACATCGCGTCAATCTAAACACTGCCATTGAATGGCGACTGCGCTGGACTTGGGGTCACCTGATACAAAGCGCTCGCTTTCAGCATACCCACTACCGGCTCAGTGGCGATCTCAACGCCAACCAAAAAGAAAGAGATCTCAGCGCACCTATCTCCAGCCTTGATGGTGGTTTGATATTCGAGCGCGCCTTTAGCATTCACAACAAACCTTGGATACAAACACTAGAGCCCAGACTCTTTTACGTCAAAATCCCTTTAGAAGAGCAAGCTGACATCCCGCTTTTTGATACTTCCGCTCTCACTTTTGGCTACAATCAACTGTTCAGGGAGAATCGATTTTCCGGCGGAGACCGCCTTGGTGATACCGACCAGCTTTCTGTGGGTCTCACTACCCGCTTTATTGATAGCTCCCAAGGCCGAGAAATACTCACCCTTAGTGCGGGACAGATTCTCTATTTTAAAGACCGACATGTACAATTAGAAGAAAATACCACCGAGGTGAATAGTTTAGAACGCTCCGCTATCGCAGTGGAGATTAGCGCACGGCTCAATGCTAGAACGCGCCTCTCCTCTGGTGCCGTTTGGAAAGAAGAAATAAACACCTTAGAAAATGCGAGCTTTACCGCTGAATATAAAGTATCCGACAAACAGCACTGGAACTTAGGCTACCGCTATCGAGTCAAAGACACCAGTGACCGAATCGCCCAAGCTGATCTATTATTTAGCCAGAAAATTAATCACAATTGGCGCTTCACCGGCCTCTGGCATTTTGATCTAGAAAACAATTCCACGGTGGAGCAAATGACGGGCTTAGTCTACGAAAGCTGCTGTTGGAATAGTAGTTTCGTCTATCGCCGCAAAATCAATAACGCCAGCAGCGATGAAGATGCACGCGAAAACGACTATGGTTTCTTTATCGAAATAGAATTGAAAGATTTGAGTGGCATCAAAATCGAGATATAAGCTATACACTACTAGGCTAAAACCTCATGACCCCAATGGCAATTATTACCCTTTAACCCATTAGAGAATCAAATGACCATTATGCTAACAAACTCGTTAACTGCTTTTTTTAGGATGAACAAAGGGGCCATTACCACTGCCAAGGTGGTAACAGTGACATTCACTTTCGTCTTTGCAACAACCGTATTCACAACGGCCTTATTCCCAACAGCGGTGTCTGCCAACACTGAGTCCGCGATAGACCAGATAAAACCCGCCACTCAAAGCACTCCCGTGGATAGAGTCATCACCATTGTAGAAGATGAGGTCATTCTAGAGAGTGAGCTATTTGGTCGCATTAACGATATTAAAAAACAAATCAAAGGACAACAACGACAAGTACCTCCCAACGACATTCTCATAAAACAAGTTTTAGAGAGATTGATTATAGAATCTATTCAAATTCAGCTAGCGGGGTTAATGGGCGTCAGAGTGGACGACAATGAAGTTAACATTGCCATGAAAAATATCGCTAAGCAGAACGACCTAGACATAGAGCAATTTAAAGCCGCAGTGGAATCCGACGGATTATCTTATCGTTCTCTTCGAGATCAAATACGCCGAGAAATCACCATCAATCATGTGAGGCAGCGTCGAATTAGTGCTCGCGTGAGAGTCACTGAACAGGATATCGAAAACTTTCTCGACTCCAAAGCTGGTAAGACCGAACTCGCCGCTGATTATCGATTAGGTCATATCCTCATCCCGTTACCCGATGCGCCCTCTAGCAGTATGCTGGCAAAAGCCCAAGGTTTGGCAATGGATATTTATAATCAGCTACAAGAAAACCCCGATCAATTTGAGCAAATAGCCATATCGGTATCCTCTGGACAAAAAGCACTAGAGGGCGGCGATCTCGGGTGGCGCACCCCCGCACAACTGCCCACCATTTTTTCCGACACTGTCCTGGGAATGCAAACAGGCGAGATAGCCAAACCCATCAAGAGCGCATCTGGATTTCATATTATCAAGATCAGCGATAAACGCGGCGGTTCCACTTTATTCGTCGACCAAACAGAGGTCAGACACATCCTCGTCAAACCCAATGAAATCCGTAGCGATGCCGATGCCGAACAATTAATACAAGATATCCATCAACGAATTAAAGAGGGTTTCGATTTCGCCGATTTAGCGAAAACCTATTCCGATGATCCCGGTAGCGCACTCACTGGTGGTGACTTAGGCTGGGTATCACCGGGTGCCATGGTTCCCGAATTTGAAGAGATGATGAAAAACACGAAAGTCAATGAAACGTCAAATCCATTTCGCAGCCAGTTTGGATGGCATATCCTCCACGTCAACAATCGTCGTAACCAAGACATGAGCGAAGAATATAAAATGGGCCATGCCCGCAATTTAGTGCGTAAAATAAAATTTGAAGAAGAGTTGCAAGTTTGGTTACGGGAAATTAGGGAAGAGGCTTTTGTTGAAATCAAAATCTGATAAGGCAACGCAAGCACCTCCACACCCTGTCATTGCCCTAACACCGGGAGAGCCTAGCGGCATCGGGCCAGACCTGGCAGTACAAGTTGCCCAAGTCCAGCAAAACTACCCTCTTGTTGTCATCGCTGACCCGGATTTATTGATAAGCCGGGCAAAGCGACTGAACTTTCCTCTTAAATTAAAGGAATATCCGGCACAAGATCAAAGCCTAATAACAGAAGCGCAGACGCTGTATGTAAGCCCCGTTAAAATGCCTGCACCCAGTGAAGCTGGCACTTTAAATCCCGACAATAGTCAATACGTACTCGATACCTTGACGCTAGCTTGTCAAGGCTGCCAATCAGGTCTGTTTGACGCGATGGTAACAGGCCCTGTGAACAAGTCCGCGATCAACGCTGCAGGAGTTGACTTCACTGGCCATACTGAGTTTTTGCAAGAGCTCACGAACACCGAACAGGTGGTGATGATGTTAGCCTGCGATGGACTGAGAGTCGCGCTGGTCACCACTCATCTGCCCTTAAGCCAAGTCGCCGAATCGATTACTGAGAAAAAATTAACACAGATCATTCGTATCACCGATAACGCCCTTCAAACTCAATTTGGCATAGAGCATCCACGATTAACCATATGCGGATTGAATCCCCACGCTGGAGAAAGCGGGTATTTAGGGCGAGAAGAAATTGACATCATTGAACCCTGCTTGGCTCAGCTAAGGGAACAAGGGCATCTCCTAAAAGGGCCTTTACCGGCGGATACCTTATTCACGCCCCCCATTTTGGAATCCACCGACGCTGTCATTGCCATGTATCATGATCAAGGTTTACCAGTGCTAAAATACAAGGGATTTGGAAATGCCATCAATATCACCTTAGGCTTACCCATCATCAGAACATCCGTAGATCATGGGACAGCACTTGAGTTGGCTGGCACAGGCAAAGCAAAAACCGGCAGTCTACTCGCTGCGCTGAATCAAGCTGTAATAATGGCGACAGAATCGTTAACAACGACATTAACGACGAACTCAACCACAACATTAACAGCCCTTAACTCATAACCACTCTTAAACCCTAAACGATGAACATGTATCAATGAGCAATAACAAAAAACCTCGCAAGAACTCTCACAGACAAACCGAAGGTCATCAACCTCGCAAACGATTTGGCCAGAACTTCCTCCACGATACTCGCATTATCCAATCCATTTTATCTGCCATCAATGTGCAAGCAGAGGATCACATCGTTGAAATCGGTCCTGGTTTGGGTGCGTTAACAGATGGATTGTTAGCGGACTGCGGAAAAATGGACGTGATAGAGTTGGACAAAGATCTCATTCCACATCTTGAAAACCGTTTTGGTCAAAGCCCTGCATTCCAAATTCATTCTGCCGATGCACTCAAATTTGATTTTGCATCGCTCGCACAAAAAGAAGCAGGACAACAGTCGCAGCAAGAAGCGGATCAAAAAGGGCTGAATCAAAACAAAATCCGAATTGTTGGCAACTTACCTTATAATATTTCAACCCCTTTAATCTTCCACTTATTGTCTCAAAGCCACTGCGTGCAAGACATGCATTTCATGCTTCAAAAAGAGGTGGTTGACCGACTGTGTGCTGCGGTGAGTGAACCCGCCTATGGTCGGCTCGGTATTATGGTCCAGTACCACTGTCAGACAGAAAGAATTCTTCGTGTGGGTCCTGGCGCTTTTAATCCACCACCCAAGGTAGATTCCGCCGTGGTCAGGTTAACGCCTCACAAACAAAAACCGGTAAGCGCCCAAAATGAAGCCCTATTATCAAAAATCATCACCGCTGCGTTTAATCAACGCAGAAAAACCATCAGGAATGGATTAAAGAAACTAGCTGATACTGCTCTTCTAGAGGCAGCGGGCATTGACCCTGGCGAAAGAGCCGAAAATGTCGCGCTCACCCAATTCGCAATTTTAGCGGATCTGTTACACAATGAAAAAACGCCCTAGTATAAATCACCTCATTAACGATCAATTTAATAAGTGCCCTTTTATGATGATTCCCTTTCAATTTATTTCCGCTCTATGACGACTTACGCCATCGGTGACGTACAGGGTTGCTTTAAATCATTAATGAGCTTGATGGACAAAATTGCCTTCAACCCCAATCAAGACTGTCTTTGGTTTGCCGGTGATCTCGTCAATCGAGGTCCCAAATCGCTAGAATGCCTACGGTTCATAAAACAACAACCTAACGTTAAAGTAGCACTAGGCAATCACGACCTACATTTAATTGCGCTGCAACTGACAAACACCCCCCCAAAGAAAAAAGACACATTTGATGACTTGATGGCCGCACCGGATTATGCCGAGTTGGTGGACTGGCTGAGGCAACAACAACTGCTGGTTTATGATAAACAACTGGATTTTTGCATGACGCATGCGGGCGTCCCCGCTATTTGGTCGCTGAAACAAGCACGCCAATACGCGAAAGAAATCGAAACAATATTGCGCGGTGATGAAGCCAAGGAATTCGCAATGCATATGTATGGCAACAAACCCACAGCATGGCACGACGACCTGGCGGGAATGGACCGGTATCGCGTCATCACCAATTACTTCTCACGTATGCGTTTTATTGATAAAAAAGGGAACTTAGAATTAACCACTAAATCCCGGGCAATAAAGACGACGTCTGGATATAAAGCCTGGTTTAAATTTAAAAGCCCAGCGATGGAGAAAACACGAATTTTATTCGGCCACTGGGCCAGTCTTGAAGGCATCACTAACAATAGTCGCGCTTTTGCTTTGGATACCGGTTGCGTCTGGGGCGGACAACTCACTGCGCTTTGTCTTGAAAACGAAACCCTGATTAGCGTTGATGCGGTAGATTGAGTCATACGAAATACTCACCTGCTTTAGTTTTTTTCCACCTGCTTCTACTTCCTTGCACCCGCACTAACTTCCTTGAATCTGTGCTAACGATAACCAAAGCGAATACGCTTCAACCAAACAATCTATCGAAAACAATCTACCGAAGTCATCGATCAGCACAAAATACGCGCACCGATAACAACCCCCCTTTTACAACTCCCGCCATTTAAATAAAACAAAATCAAGAAATATTTTATTTTTTTCCATTTTACCGCCTAAAGCCTACTATATTGAATATTAGAGCATGCAAACATTTGATTTCTTCCACGGGAAATAGAACGTTATAAGGGCATCCACCTATGAGCATCTTTACACATTATTTAGATCGGTATGAATCCCAACAAGAAGAAGAATACACCATTCAAGAATACCTCGATATTTGTAAGAACGATTCCAACAGCTATGCCACGGCCGCAGAAAGATTACTAGATGCCATCGGTGAACCCGAGTTAGTCGACACCTCCAAAGATCCACGCTTAAGCAGAATTTTCTCCAATAAAATAATTAAACGCTACCCCGCCTTCGACGAATTTTACGGCATGGAGGAATGCATTCAACAAATTGTTTCTTACTTCAAACATGCGGCGCAAGGTCTGGAAGAAAAGAAACAAATACTCTATCTCCTCGGTCCTGTTGGTGGTGGTAAATCTTCGCTGGCAGAAAAGCTAAAAGACTTAATGCAGAAAGTACCTTTTTACGCCATTAAGGGCTCGCCTATTCAAGAGTCCCCGCTGGGATTATTCGACCCTAATGAAGACGCTGACATACTCGAAGAAGAATACGGTATTCCGCGACGCTATATCAAAACCATTATGTCGCCTTGGGCCGTCAAACGCTTGCATGAGTTTAATGGTGATATTTCCAAATTTACGGTAGTGAAACTCTATCCTTCCATCTTAGATCAAATCGCAATCTCTAAGACGGAACCCGGAGATGAAAACAACCAAGATATTTCCGCCTTGGTGGGTAAAGTCGATATTCGACAGCTGGAGGAGTTTGCTCAAAATGATCCAGATTGTTACTCCTTTTCCGGTGGTTTGTGTAAAGCCAATCAAGGTATGCTCGAATTTGTTGAGATGTTTAAAGCTCCGATCAAGGTACTACACCCTCTCCTGACTGCGACTCAAGAAGGCAATTACAATAGCACTGAAGGTTTAGGCGCCATTCCCTTCGAAGGCATTATTCTGGCTCACTCGAATGAGTCGGAATGGCAAACTTTTAGAAACAACAAAAACAATGAAGCGTTTATCGACCGAATTTATACAGTCAAAGTGCCCTACTGTTTGCGCGTCATTGAAGAAATCAAGATTTATGAAAAACTACTCAAACACAGCTCTTTGGCCAACGCTCACTGCGCACCCGACACCTTAAAAATGCTTGCTCAGTTCACGGTTCTGTCCCGCTTGAACGAGCCAGAAAACTCCTCGCTCTATTCGAAGATGCGAGTTTACGATGGTGAAAACCTAAAAGACACTGACCCCAAAGCAAAATCTCTACAAGAGTATAAAGATGCCGCGGGTGTCGATGAAGGCATGAATGGTCTCTCGACACGCTTTGCCTTTAAGATTTTGTCGAAAGTATTCAACTATGATCATTCCGAAATAGCAGCGAATCCCGTTCATTTACTGCACGTATTAGAGACTCAAATAGAGCAGGAACAGTATCAAGCTGAAATCAGAGACAAGTATTTACGCTTTATCAAAGAATACCTGGCCTCTCGCTATGTGGAATTTATCGGCAAAGAAATTCAAACCGCTTACTTGGAATCGTATTCCGAATACGGACAAAATATTTTCGATCGCTTCGTGACTTATGCCGACTTCTGGATTCAAGACCAAGAGTTTAGAGATCCCGATACCGGAGAAATATTCGATCGTGGTTCGCTAAATGATGAGCTAGAGAAAATCGAAAAACCAGCGGGCATTAGCAACCCGAAAGATTTCCGTAACGAAGTGGTTAACTTCGTATTACGCGCGAAAGCGAATAACGCAGGTAAAAACCCCTCCTGGCTTAGCTATGAGAAGTTGCGCACCGTTATCGAAAAGAAAATGTTCTCCAACACAGAAGATCTGCTCCCCGTTATTTCTTTTAATCCTAAGGCCTCTACTGGTGACCAGAAGAAACACGTGGATTTCGTCAATCGTATGGTTGAGCGTGGTTACACCGAGAAACAAGTTCGCTTGTTATCGGAATGGTATCTGCGAGTTCGCAAAGCACAATAGCCAAATACGGATTTCGCGAACCTAGGAACCTAAAACTTAGGGACCCAGGAACCCATGGGGACGAGTGCATGAGTAATCAGGAGTAACCGGCGTGTCTTATATATTAGATCGCCGTCTCAACGGCAAAAACAAAAGCGCAGTCAATCGACAACGATTTCTACGCCGATATAAAGGCCATATCAAAAAAGCGGTATCCGATGCCGTCACCAAACGCAGTATCACCGACATAGAAACCGGTGAGAGCATTTCTATTCCAAAACGGGATATCTCCGAACCCAACTTCCGGCATGGTTCCGGCGGAAGGCGAAACGTCATTCATCCTGGTAATAAAGAGTTTATTGCAGGAGATAAGATTGCTCGTCCGCCAGGAGGAACTGGCGGCGGCGGTGCAGGTGAAGGGGATGCTAGCGATTCCGGCGAAGGCATGGATGAGTTTGTCTTTCAAATCACCCAAGAGGAATTCCTCGAGTTTCTATTTGATGACCTTGAATTACCCAATTTGGTTAAGCGGCAATTGGCTGGCATTGAAACTTTTAAATATGTCCGAGCCGGCATTACCAGCGAGGGCAACCCAGCAAAAATAAATATCATTCGCTCAATGCGACAAGCAACGGGCAGAAGGATCGCTCTTACCGCATCAGTCAAACGCAAGCTCAAAAAATACATTGAAGAACGAGAAAAGCTGATAGAACAAGACAGTATTTTGCGAGACAAAAAACGTTTGGCGTATCTGGAGGAACGTATTCTTAAGTTACAAAAACGAGTCAAGAAAATACCGTTTCTGGATGATCTCGATTTACGTTACAACCAACACCTTAAACTCCCAGTTCCCACATCAAAAGCCGTCATGTTTTGCCTAATGGATGTTTCAGGTTCTATGAATCAAGCCATGAAGGACATGGGAAAACGATTTTTCATTTTACTCTATATGTTTTTGAAGCGTAACTACGACAAAATCGACGTTGTTTTTATCCGGCACCACACCAGCGCCAAAGAAGTTGATGAAGAAGAATTTTTTTACTCTCGCGAAACAGGCGGCACCATCGTATCCAGCGCTTTAAAGATGATGGATGAAATTATGCGGGAACGCTACCCGGCAGGAGAATGGAACATCTATGGTGCACAAGCTTCCGATGGCGATAATTGGAATGATGATTCCCCCATCTGCCGAAAAATATTAATCGAGAATATTCTACCCATGGTGCAGTACTACTCCTACGTCGAAATCAATCCTCGTCGTCACCAAGCACTTTGGAAGGAATACGAGCGAATTGAAGCGGAGTTTGGGGACTACTTTGCTATGCAACAAATTAGCGACCCTAGTGATATTTACCCTGTGTTTCGGGAGCTTTTTCAAAAGAAATCGATTGCCATTGCATGAGGGTTCAACAAGTCAAATCATTAACGAATCAATCGTTAACAAGTCAATTGTTAAAAGTGGGTTAATATATCGTGGCTAAGACGGCAAAAAAAAAGAAGAAAGAACCCATATCAACCAGTTCCGAATGGACCTTTGATCTGATCAAAGAATACGACACGGAAATCGGTCGTATTGCACAAGACTATTACCGTCTCGATACTTACCCAAATCAAATTGAAGTCATCTCCGCTGAACAAATGATGGATGCCTACTCCTCAGTGGGTATGCCCGTTGGTTATCATCATTGGTCCTACGGCAAACATTTTGTCAGCACCGAAAAAAGTTACAGCCGAGGCCAAATGGGGTTGGCTTATGAGATCGTCATCAACTCAGATCCTTGTATTGCCTATCTGATGGAAGAAAACACCATGGCCATGCAGGCTCTGGTTATCGCCCACGCCTGCTATGGTCATAATTCTTTTTTTAAGGGGAACTATCTCTTTCGTACATGGACTGATGCTGGTTCTATTATCGATTACCTAGTCTTTGCGAAAAATTACATCACCCATTGTGAAGAGCGATATGGTTTAGATGAAGTCGAGAGTCTGCTAGATTCCTGCCATGCGCTAATGAATTACGGTGTGGACCGCTATAAGCGGCCCTACCCCATATCCGCAGCAGAGGAAAAACAGCGGCAGAAAGAACGAGAAGAATACCTACAAACTCAGGTCAATGATTTGTGGCGAACCATTCCTCGAAGCGTGGATCAAGACGACCCCGACGAGCGCCTTCGGTATCCCGAAGAACCTCAAGAAAACATACTTTATTTTATCGAAAAGAATGCCCCCCTATTAGAACCCTGGCAACGCGAAATAGTCCGTATCGTACGTAAGATCGCTCAGTACTTTTACCCACAAAAACAAACACAGGTTATGAACGAGGGCTGGGCCACATTTTGGCACTACACACTACTCAACACCCTCTACGACGAAAAGTCTGTCACCGACGGGTTTATGATAGAGTTTTTAAAATCCCATACAGGCGTCATTTACCAGCCGCCTTTTGATAGCCAATTCTATTCCGGCATAAACCCCTACGCCCTTGGGTTTGCCATGATGCAAGACATCAGACGCATCTGTGAAAAACCGACGCAAGAAGACAGGGATTGGTTTCCCGATATTGCCGGTAGCAATTGGCTTGATACCCTGCACTTCGCCATGCAAAGCTTTAAAGATGAGAGTTTCATACTGCAATTTCTATCACCGAAATTAATGCGGGATTTTCGGTTCTTCTCTCTACTGGATGACGATAAAAATAAGGATTTAGAAATACCTGCAATACACGACAGACAAGGATACAAGCATATTCGCGAGGTGCTCTCCACTCAATATAATCTGAGTATGAATGAGCCCAATATTCAAGTGTACTCTGTGGATATTCGTGGGGATCGCTCGTTAACCCTTCGTCATATGCAACATAATCGTCGACCTTTGGAAGAACAAAATAATAAAGAGGTATTACGGCATCTGCACAGACTGTGGAAATTTGACGTACACCTTGAATCCCTAAACGGCGATAAAGTAATATCGACACTGCATTGCCCCTACCCGAATGAAGAAGATAACAGTGACGATAAAAGTAATTAATTCGATTCGTCACTGCTTTTTTTTCTGAACATCGGTGCTTTCCTTTCTAAACATCAATTAGGTCTCTAGTCCCATCTAGGCCCACCCTAGGTGGCCTAAGCTGATCTTCTCTTTCAAAGGTCAGCTCAAACATCTATAATTTCACGCCTGCCTAAAACTTCACCCCTGACATTACCGCTATGAAACTA
>JAHRWA010000033.1 GCA_019090455.1 Pseudomonadales bacterium
ACATGACCCTGCTAATCTATACATTCAAACTTACATTCTTATGTAGAAACTCACAGAATCTATATTGCTTCCACAACATATCACCAGCAAGCTCCCACACGGTTGAGTATCCTAATTGTTAAAGAGCATCCACTTTACCTCTGCGGTAAAGTTTCCTCAAATTCGACTTCACTTCTAGACTTTAGATCTAATAGCTGCCGTTCAAGAGTGCGCGTATTCTACTTTGTTTTGCATCCTTGTCAAGCCTTTAGTTAATGTTTCTTAAGGCTTTTTTAGCGCTCTTAATTTTTCAGAGCTGCCGTTTCGAGAGGGCGCAATTATAAGGGAGCGCGATTTTTTGTCAAACTTTTTATTCGTTTATTTCAAACCAAATAATCGGCAGAATAATAAGAGAATTACGCCCCTTAGAGTAACGAAATCACCAGGGCCATCACCCCCAATCAAGATCAAGTCGTGAACCAACCCCTAGCGCCAGACCAACAGATGAAAATGCTTTTTCCCTCTCCTTATAAGATGATACTTCTGATGCATCCCTTCTGATGACGAAAGAATCGCCCCCACATCAACAATCTTCTCACCATTGACGCTAACTGCATTCCCTTTTATGAACTTTCTAGCCTGCCCCATAGTCACCTCGCCTCTAGGTGTTAACGCTAAGCCACTCTCAACCAAGACCTCTATCAATAGTTTTTCTTTCCCCACAATTTCGGTAATAGGAAGACCATCAAGAGCCAACTGCCCAATTTCATCTTGGGATAGACGCCCCAAATCCTCATCAAACAATGCTTCTGAAATCCGTTTTGCCGCATCAAGCCCCTCCTTACCATGAACCAACTCTGTAACTTGCCCCGCTAAGACGCCTTGAGCCTGTTTTCTACCACTCACTTCAGCATCCGAAGCCTCCAACGTATCTATCCCCTCCACAGACATAAATGTAAAATACCTCAGAAACCGATATACGTCCGCGTCCCCAGTATTCATCCAAAATTGATAGAAACTATAAGGAGAGGTTTTATCGGGATCCAGCCAAATCGTACCCGTTTCTGATTTACCAAACTTGGTTCCATCCGCTTTCGTGATTAACGGTAACGTTAATCCATGAAGCTCAGCCTGATACATCCTACGTCCCAGGTCGATCCCGCCCGTAATATTACCCCACTGATCACTACCACCAATTTGAACACTACAGTCATTGCGCTTATACAATTCCGCGAAGTCATAAGACTGCAAAATCATATAGGTAAATTCAGTGTAGGAGATCCCCTCCCCTTCTCGCTCAATTCGCTGCTTTACAGACTCTTTCTGTATCATCATATTGACCGAGAAGTGCTTACCAACATCACGCAGAAACCCAACTAAATCTAGCGACCCAATCCAATCATAATTATTCACGACTTCAGCCGAGTTACTCCCGCAATCGAAATCGATAAAACGGCTAACCTGCTTCTTTAAGCATTCCGCCCACTCACTGACAATACCTGAAGTGTTTAACTGCCGTTCCTGCGCCTTACCACTCGGATCCCCGATTAACCCTGTTGCTCCGCCTACCAAGGCAATCGGCTTATGACCTGCCATCTGAAACCTTTTTAGCGCAAGCAATGGCACCAAGCTCCCTATATGAAGACTGTCTGAGGTGGGGTCAAACCCACAATACACATTACGAGGCTTAGCTAGATGTTCTGCTAACTGGCCGCCTCCTGTCATTTGCGAAACTAAACCTCGCGCATCTAGATCATCTAATAAATCATTATTTTTTACAGACATGGAGTCTTACCATTTATTTAAGAAAAATATAATTTCTGAGAAATGCAGCACTTGTAGAAGTGTGCCGCGCTGTATCATAGTTAACGAACACCCTGTATCGGACATTATGAGTCATAAAAAAATTGGCCGAATTATATCATTGTTAAGTCGGCGATAAACCTACCGAAAATCAGACTAATCTAATATACTTTTTATAGGGTTACTGTTTAACGCTCGAATTTCGAATATTCACAAGCGCGTTAGCCTCTTTATTTTTGCCGAGATATAAATGCAAGAAAATAGAATTCCGGAAAAACAACAAGTTAACGCACACTGGATTCATTTCCCAAAAAGCCACTTTGTTCTTCTCGGCACAACAGCGATAGCCTTAGGCATCATTCTTAGCATTATGCCTTCACAAGAAGCTGTTGCCATCAGACACCGAATTGACCTTCAGGTCCCGTTAACAATCGCAGCAGAAGCTGACTTAGATATATTACAGCAGGCTAATTCAGCTAATGCGAAGCCACCATCCTCTGTTAAAAGCACTAAAACTAATAGTTCTTACCGACCAGAGTTAAACTGGCACTATGAAGAAATTCGCTCTGGCGACAATCTCGCACGAATTTTTTCAAGAGTAGGCTTAAGTGCGGAGGTGTTACACGCCCTCATGCATTCCCACAAAAAAAGTAAAGTACTAAAAAGCATCCACCCAGGACAAACATTGGAATTCGGTCTCGATAACAAAGGAGCTTTAGTCGAATTCATTTACAACCCCAGCCGAACCCAAGTATTCAAAGCAATCGCTGACAGCCAATCAGCAACTCAATTCTCTGTTGAAATAAGCGAAAAGGTCATTGAGAAACATCTCGCTTTTGCGGAAGCCAGCATAGATCAATCCCTGTTCTTAAGCGCACAAGCCGCAGGACTATCGGATAACACCACGATGGAGCTCGCTAATATTTTTGGCTGGGACGTGGATTTTGCCTTAGATATTCGTACGGGTGATTCTTTTTCCGTACTCTACGAAGAGAACTACCTAGAAGGCGAGAAAGTAGGGTACGGCAAAATATTAGTCGCTAAGTTTTCTAACAATGGCAAAAATCTGACTGCTATTCGATATGAAGACGAGCATGGCAATGCGGACTACTACACTCCGGAAGGGCTCAGCATGCGAAAAGCCTTCTTGCGCTCGCCGATTCACTTCGCCAGAATAAGTTCTCGCTTTAACCTTCGACGCATGCACCCAGTTCTTCATAAAATTCGCGCTCACAAAGGGGTCGATTACGCAGCTTCTAGGGGCACACCGATCAAAGCCACAGGTGATGGCAAAATAATACATGCCGGCAGGAAGGGGGGCTATGGCAAAGCGGTCGTCATTCAACACGGCCAACGGTACAACACCCTCTACGCACACATGAGCAAATTTGGCAGGGGTATCCGCAAAGGCAAACGCGTAAAGCAGGGGCAGACCATTGGATACGTCGGAAGTAGCGGATTAGCGACCGGCCCGCATTTACACTATGAATTTAGAGTCAACGGTGTTCACAAGAACCCTGTCACGGTAAAGCTACCGCACGCACAACCACTCGCGAAAAAGTATCGCAGTGACTTTCAACGCAGCACTAGAGACTTACTATCACAATTAGCCCTGCGCGCTCAAGCCAGTAAATTCGCACAACTAGATCGTTAATGAACAGCTCAAAACTATTCATTGGCTTAATGTCTGGCACCAGTGTCGACGGTATTGATGCAGCGCTTGTCGATTTTTCTGGAAACATGCCACAGCTCATCGCTCACAACGAAACATCCTTCCCCGAAGAAATTCGAAACAATATTCTCACATTATGCTCATCCGGTGATAATGAGATCGACCGATGCGGACAACTTGATATTGAAATCGGCCATCTATTCAGCCAAGCCGTAAACGCCCTATTAATTAAAGCGAAGATAAGCGCGACTGAAATTTTAGCGATTGGTAGTCACGGACAAACCGTTCGCCACCGCCCGGCATTACCCTCAGCATTCACGTTACAAATTGGTGACCCGAACACCATTGCACATCAAACCGGAATCACCACAATCGCGGACTTTCGCCGTAAAGATATCGCTCTCGGTGGGCAGGGCGCACCACTTCTACCCGCCTTTCATCGTGCTGTTTTCAAGTCATCCTCAAAACACACGGCGATCGTCAATATCGGCGGCTTCGGCAATGTCACTCTCCTGAACCCTCTAAAACAATGGCCTCTCGGTTTCGATACTGGCCCAGGGAATACGCTACTCGATTTGTGGATACATCAACATCAAGGCAAGCAATACGATGAAAATGGCAACTGGGCTAGCCAAGGCTTCGTTAATAAAAAACTGCTTAGCGAGCTGATGGCAGACCCTTACTTTCAGTTACCGCCACCAAAAAGCACTGGGCGAGAGTATTTCAATTTAGCCTGGCTAAACGCTTATTTGGAAAAAGTAGGAACTCCAATACAACCTGTCGACATTCAAGCCACGCTGCTGCTGTTAACAGCGCAGAGTATCGTTGACGCCATCAAAATATACGGTCCCGACACAGAGGAAATTTTAGTGTGTGGTGGTGGAGTCCACAACAAGAGGTTAATGAAGGCAATTTCTACGACGGCACAAAAGCAGTTTACATCGACCGTAGAAACTCTCAGCACAGAGATGAGAGGGGTAAATCCCGACTACATGGAATCAATGGGTTTTGCTTGGTTAGCAATGCAAACTTTAGAGAGAAAACCAGGAAACCTACCTTCAGTCACTGGCGCAAGAAAAGAGGCTGTCTTAGGTGCTGTTTACTACCCCTAAACACCCAGCCAATATATTGCTCTGAAAAAGAATATCAAACCGAAAAAGAGGAACCGCAGCCGCATGTAGTGGTGGCATTGGGATTATTAATAACAAAACGAGACCCCATTAACCCTTCATCATAATCAACTTCAGAGCCACTCAAATAAGAATAGCTCATGGGATCAATGACCACGGTAACATCCCCATTTCGAATCACCGTATCATCGTCATTCGCCTTTTCATCAAACCGAAACCCGTAGGAAAACCCAGCACAGCCTCCTCCAGTAATATAAACACGCAGATTTAGCTGATCATTACGCTCTTCAGCTCGAAGGTGCCGCACTTTTTCAGCGGCCTTATCCGTAATAACAAGAAATGTATCGATTTGTTCTGAGCCACTCATATTTCGTTTTACCAACCAACTAGGATAATAGGTAGAGATGTAAATTATTGATTTAACATCAACAAAAAGTATTTACAGATAAGCAAAGAGCCTGTCTCGCACCCTGACCTCTAGAATTATGATAATTCCGAGTAAATTAGTCAACTATAGTTAAAATACAAGAATTCGAGATACAACACAGGAAAAAGCGCCAAGCTAGGCGCTATAAAACTAGACGTATAGGTATTTGATAGAAAGGTAGAGGTTTACTGTGTTGCAGAGCCAGACTTGTTAGACCCTTTTTTGTCGGAGGAGCTAGCATTCGCAATCGTCGCCAAATCCACTATCGGTTTTCCTGATTTCTCAGCATCGGCTGTATTATCTTTGCCAGCCGGCTTGTTATCACTAACGTGCATCAAACTACCGTTGACCTCAGCTCCCATCACCATTTCTATCAAATTATAATGAACATTACCGGTAACAATGGCTTTTGCAGCAAGCTCTACATGTTCTGTCGAATGCACATCACCAATGACATGGCCATTTATAATCAGGTTTGGGCCTCGAATCTCCCCTTTAACTCGTCCTTTATCCGTAATTCGCACTAACGCACTCTCATCACCTTCCGCAATTACGTTGCCAATGATCTCGCCATCGATCTGAATACCGCCACTAAAATGAACATCCCCCTCAATCGTGACATTCGCTGCAATTAAAGTATCAATTTTTTCAACAACCGTTGTACTTTTATCCTTGCTCCACATCGTAATTACTCTCCGTTACTGACCAGTCATATACTTTTCGTAAGCGTACCGTCTTTCTCCCCGAGAACTGTGTCACTATTTCCACTTGTTCCGGGGTAAAGCCGTCCCTTAATACTAGCTCACCATCGAAAGACTGGAAATTTCTAAATCCAACAGAAAGGCCTTCCCGCTTCATCTTACTTGCAGGCAATTCACTGAGTTTAATCTGGGATTTGACGCCATTAATGACGCCAAACAAAGTGATATAGACAAGACCCTTTACTCGTTGTCTCCCCGACACTTGCAACAAAGTGAAACTGTAGCGATAACGCATATTGTCACTGGTAGACTTGAGGTCCAATTGCCCTATAGCCAACCCCTTTTCGTCCTTATCTGGCGTTAACACCCGATGGTAAAGCACATTCTCTTTTTCAAGTACGGACAAACGATCTAATAATGACTTGTTTTCCTTGCGAACAATCTCTGCCGCCGCCTTGGCAACATCCGCATCCTGTTGATAAAAAGCAGATTGCTGCTTAAATTTAGCCAATTCCTGCTCTAGAGATAAAGTATCTCGCAGCAAGCCATCTCGATGCTCCATTGCATTCTCTTGATGCAATAGAGCAACATAGTAACCTGCGAAAAAAACCGAGAAGCTTGCACCAAAGATAAACAAAGCCAATATAAAAACCTGGACCCTGGTTCGCGCAGGGTTATGATTGACTAGCTTGAATTCCGGTTGCTGGCTACCTAAGACCTTAGGTTGATGCTTCACAGTGTCAATCTCTACAATTATGGAATGGTTTAGATTAAGGCTAGGTCACTGGAACTCAATACACACAAATAATTAAGTTAAAGAGGTATCCAACAACTCATAGTGCTAACTAGGTCAATTTAAGTGCTAACTGGTTTCATTTTGGCATCATTGACGGCGCCCTATACGACTCCGCTGACAGCCGGGCGAAATGCTCTAAGGTAACAACGCAACTTGCCGCAAACCGCATTGCTCATCTACGCCAAACATCAGGTTCATGCACTGTACCGCTTGACCCGCTGCGCCTTTCACCAAATTGTCGATGACAGATAACACGACAACCGTATCTTGATCTTGCGGCCTATATACCGCAATACGACATTGGTTAGAGCCCCTGACACTTCGCGTTTCGGGCTGGCTACCAGAGGGCATGACATCCACAAACCACTCATCTTTGTAGCGAGCTTCGAATAAAGACTGCAACTCTTCTGTGCTGATCTCTTTTGTTAAAGTGCCATAGAGTGTCGCGTGTATCCCTCGAATCATGGGCGTGAGATGTGGCACAAAAGTCAAACCAATATCACCCCCATCAGCTGCTTTGCGACTTATTCGGGAGAGGCCTTGTTTTATTTCAGGTAGGTGTCGATGTCCCGCCACACCATAGGCCTTAAAACTCTCACTGGTTTCACACAACAAATTGGCGACACTCGCCCCCCTGCCTGCACCACTAACACCGGATTTAACATCGGCAATCAACCGCTTCTCATCGATCAACCCCGCTTCTAACAAGGGGAAAAAACCCAGCTGAACAGACGTAGGATAACAACCAGGATTGGCAACCAGTCGAGCTGTCTTGATCTGCTCTCTATTCACTTCAGGCATTCCATAAACGGCTTCCGCCAGCAAATCCTCACAGTCATGGGGCATGCCATACCATTGCTGCCAAACAGCGGGATCTTTTAACCGAAAATCCGCCGCGAGATCTATCACTTTGACGCCACCGTCCAGTAGCTCACGTACGTTTTTCATCGCGATACCATTGGGTGTCGCATAGAAAACCAAATCACATTCGCCTAGCAAATCCAAATTTGGCTCAGAAAACGAAAGATCAAGATGCTGTCGTAAATTCGGGTAAATTTGGCTCACCGGAATACCGGCTTCGGAGCGAGAGGTAATCACCTTAAGATCCACTTCCGTATGCATAGCCAAGAGCCTGAGCAATTCGGCACCGGTGTAACCCGTTCCCCCCACAATTCCAACCTTAATCACTTTCTTCATCCTCTGTTTATATTTAACTATAGTTATTAATTGAAGCTACTTAATTGACTCGGAATCATTCCCTCATCAGACGTGGGAGTATACTCAATATAGCGATCTATTCCTCGCGCAAATCAATCAATCTTTCCTCAAAACAATCAATCTTTCGTAATGTTACAAATGCGCGGGGGACTCGCTTATAATAGATGCCAATCATCCCAGTTTAATAGCCGCTGAATGAAGACATCAATTCGTAACTTAAGACATTACCTGCGACATCGCATGACCCATGTGGAGACTCTGCCTAGACTCGCCATACTGGGAGTAATATCGGGTTTTTTTTCCGGCATGCTTATTGTCAGTTTCAGAAAACTCATCGAATTACCTCAACACTTCCTGCTGCCCGACAATTTACAAGATAATTTCGAAGCCATGCCCATGTGGCTATACATCGTATTACCGCTTGCAGGCGCATTTCTTTTAGGGCTCGCGTTTGAAGGTCTGCCACCGCATCTTCGCAAAGTCGGTGTACTGCATGTGATGGACAGGCTTAGCAACCATCAGGGAATAATGAAACCATACAATGCTCTGGTGCAATATCTCGCTGGCGCATGGACTGTCCTATTCGGGCTATCTGTGGGACGCGAAGGCCCAGCTGTTCATTTGGGTGCCGCCATAAGCAGCGCGATTGGCCAGTGGATTAAAGTACCCCATCAAAACATGCGATTACTCGTGGGCTGCGGTACTGCCGCCGCCATATCTGCCTCATTCAACACGCCAATCGCCGGTGTTATTTTTGCCATGGAAGTCGTTATCACTGAATACACCGTGACAACATTTACGCCGATCATATTGGCCTCCGTCAGCGCAGCTATTACGTCACGTTTATTTTATGGCAACGAACCCTCCTTTAGCGTTCCGCCTCTACATTTAAATTCATTACTCGAAGTCCCTTACATCGCGCTAATGGGGCTGGTCATCGGCTGCGCCTCTGCACTGTTTATCTACCTCACTGAGCGCAGTTTTTTCTACAGTCAAAAGATCGCTCTATGGCAACGGTTCACTCTAGCAGGGGGCATCACGGGTGCTCTGGCCATTATCGCTCCGCAAATTCTCGGTATAGGCTATGACACGGTCAATGACGTGATGACAGGACAGCTTCCTCTTTATCTCTTAATTACTATTTTATGTTGCAAGATGATCGCCACTAGCGCCTGCATAGGGGCCGGTATTCCCGGCGGTTTAATCGGACCGACCTTATTTATGGGAGCGACATTGGGCTGTTTGATGGGTATTGCCGGTGAGTTTATTTTACCGGATTACGCCGCATCAACCGGGTTCTACGCCATGATCGGAATGGCGGCAATGATGGGAGCTGTTTTGCAAGCACCCCTCGCCGCGTTGCTGGCATTACTTGAAATGACGTCAAACCCAAATATTATATTACCCGGCATGCTAGTCGTGGTTATATCTAGCATGATCGTCACTGAAGTGTTTAAACTCAAATCACTATTTCTCACACTCCTTCAAGCGCAGGGTCTCGACTTTCGTAACGACCCCCTCAGCCAATGGCTTTACCGAGTGGGCATTCGGGAAGTCATAGACCGACGATTTATCCGGCACAATGCCTCCATTAGTTTTCATGAAGCACACGTACTGATGGAAAACTCACCTTATTGGCTGTTAATTGACGGGAAAGAAAACACGCCCCACGCACTCATGCCAATGGCGGACATGGCACGCTACGTCAATCAGATGGAAGACAAACCTGCTGACGAACGCCCCCATGAAGAGGATACTTTTAATCTATTGGAGATACCTGCCAACAGAAAAGACCTGGCAGAAATTGACTTGCAATCTAACTTGAGAGAAGCGTTGGATTTGATCGATGAAAAAGAGGTGGGTGCGCTATACATCAATCGTGTCACAGCGCCCTTGATAAAAAGAGTCTATGGCGTTGTCACCCGAAGAGATATTGAAAGATACTATAGTTCTAAAAAAACCTAGCTCTCAAAAAATTAGCGACAGAAAACCCTAGCTCTCAAAAGCACAGACCTAAAATCACCACTCACACAAAAGAAGACTCATATGCTCTGGATTAAAGCGTTCCACATAATATCGGTTATCTGCTGGTTTGCCGGTATCTTCTATTTACCACGACTCTTTGTCTATCACGCCATGTCTACGGACACCGTTAGCGTAGAACGTTTCAAAGTGATGGAACGTAAACTCTATCGTGGCATCATGACACCTGCTGCGATTGCAACAGTGGTATTGGGATTTTGGATGGTCATCCTTGGGTGGGAGCACTATCAAACAGCCAACTGGCTATACATCAAACTTGCCCTAGTGGCAGGGCTTATCATCTACCACCTTTATTGCGGCAAACTACTCTCTCTATTCGCAAACGATAAAAACCACAGAAGTGATGTTTTTTATCGTTGGTTCAATGAAGTCCCTGTCCTTCTTTTAGTCACAGTGGTCATCTTGGCTATCGTCAAACCCTTTTCCTAAACCTTTGCCTAAAAAGAATGGCCGCAGTATAAGAGAAGTCTTGTCATTAAAGCATCCGATTTTCAACCTTGTGTTAAACTAAAATAAGCGTTAATCCGACGTGATTATCTAGGTGCAGACATCAATGAGCTCCCATACCGAACCTGATCAAGAATGGCTTTCTCCCATAGTGCTTTGCTTCTCAGGTCTCGACCCTTCTGGTGGTGCTGGCATTTCAGCAGACATTGAAGCGATTGCGAGTTTAGGTTGCCACTGTGCACCGATCATCACCACTTTAACCGCCCAAGACAGCTCTGATGTTAAAGACATTCAGCCCGTCGAATCGACGTTTCTCATTTCTCAAGCCAGAGCTATATTGGAAGACATGCCAGTCAAAGCCATCAAAATTGGTTTACTCGGTAGTGTCGCTGTTATTGAAGCCATACACACCGTACTCAGGGACTACCCCAATATACCGGTGATACTCGACCCGGTTTTAGTCTCCGGTGGTGGCACCCATATTTCAAGCCAAGAAATAATCGCAGCCATGGTCAACTTGCTACTGCCTCAGACCACACTCATTACACCCAACACCAACGAAGCCCAAGCCATCGCCGCACAAGCTGACACCATAGATGCTTGCGCCTATGAGATGATGGAAATGGGTAGCGAGTATGTACTGATTACCGGCACTCACGATGATTCGGATAAAGTGCTTAATCGTTTATGGGGACATAACCGATCATTGTTAGATTGTGAATGGGAACGCCTGCCAAATGAATATCATGGATCGGGTTGTGTTTTAGCTGCGGGTATTGCAGCGGGTATCGCCCAAGGCATGAACTTACAGTCGGCAGTTCGAGAGGCCCAAGCCTTTACTTGGCATAGCCTTAAAAACGGGCAACGTTTGGGCATGGGGCAAGTAATACCCAACCGTCTATTTTGGACAAATACGGAAAAGGCGAATGACTGGCGCCGAAGTACCAATTAAACTTCTGACCCTAAAAACTAAAGCCACCTCCCTTGTAAAGACCAGCCAACGGAAACTCCATCGCATTTATGATCACCACCTTTACGCCTAAGGGGCTGTACGCCATTACAGATTCTCAGCCCAAGGCCAACGATACTCACCACTACCTAAGCCAATTACTCAGCAAGATAGAATCATCGCTTAAGGGCGGCACTCGCATTATTCAATTTCGCGACAAACACTCGTCGCCGAAAGAAAAGTTAAAATATGCGACGGCGATCGCAGCACGATGCCAGCAATACAACGCCACTCTCATCATCAATGATGACTTAACCATTGCGGCGAAATTAGGTGTGGGCCTACACCTTGGCCAAGATGATGACTGCATTAAAACAGCACGAAAAACGCTGGGCGACGATGCGGTAATTGGCGCGACTTGCCACGCCTCTCTCAACGCCGCAGAACAAGCCGCTCAACAAGGCGCAACTTATTTGGCCTTCGGGCGATTTTTTCCTTCTACCACCAAGCCCGATGCAAGCCCGGCGCCACTCGACATTTTAGCCGCAGCCAAGACACGCTTCGAACTACCGGTAGTGGCCATCGGCGGCATAAACCTGGATAATGCGCCGCAAGTTATCAGTGCGGGTGCCGATATGATTGCTGCTGTGGATGCGGTTTATAACGTCCCGAATATTCAGCAAATTTGCCAACAATTTCAGGCACTGTTTAGCGTTTAACACATAATTTCCAATGCACTCTGAAACAACTCTCCCTCGAGGCTTCCCTATGACACGTAGCGAAACATTATTTAAAAAAGCACAAATCCATATTCCCGGCGGCGTCAATTCTCCTGTTCGTGCTTTTCGAGGTGTGGGAGGTGACCCCATTTTTTTCAGCAAGGGTGAAGGGGCATATCTTACGGATGTGGACGACAATCAATATATCGATTACGTAGGATCTTGGGGACCCATGATTCTCGGACACTCCCACCCCGCCGTGATCGATGCCGTTAAATCAGCGATGGATAATGGCCTCGGTTTTGGCGCTCCCACAGAAATCGAGATCACCATGGCCGATAAAGTCTGCGGACTGATGAACTCCATCGAATCCGTTCGCATGGTTAACTCCGGCACCGAGGCAACGATGACCGCCATTCGACTCGCCAGAGGTTATACCGGGCGAGACAAAATTGTTAAGTTCGAAGGTTGCTACCATGGCCATGCCGATTCATTGCTAGTCAAGGCCGGCAGTGGTGCGTTAACGCTTGGCATCCCTAGCTCGCCGGGAGTCCCCGCTGATCTGGCGGAACACACGCTCACTTTAGAATTCAATAATATTGATTCGGTCAAAGAAACATTTTCAAAAATAGGCAAAGAGATTGCTGCCATCATTGTAGAACCCGTTGCCGGAAATATGAATTGCATCCCGCCTGTTCCAGGTTTTTTAAGGGGCTTACGCGCAGTGTGTGACGAGTACGGAACGGTGCTCATTCTCGATGAAGTGATGACGGGATTTCGCGTTGCCTTAGGCGGAGCACAATCGGTTTATAACATTACACCGGATCTCACCACGCTCGGAAAAGTGATCGGCGGCGGCATGCCTGTGGGCGCATTTGGCGGCAAAAAAGAAATCATGGATCACATCGCCCCCGTTGGCCCGGTCTACCAAGCTGGCACTCTATCGGGAAACCCCATTGCCATGGCTGCTGGACTGACAATGTTAGACCACGTATCACAACCCGGATTTTATCAACCCTTAAGCCAGCAAACGGAAAAACTCTGTACCGGTTTAAAAGACGTAGCCAGATCAAATAGCATCCCGCTAACAACGAACCATGTGGGCGCCATGTTTGGTTTTTTCTTTACGGAAGAGGAAAACATCACAAGCTTCAAACAAGTCATGCAATGCAATGAAGAGCGCTTCAAACAGTTTTATCACGGCATGTTAGCTGAAGGCGTTTACCTCGCTCCTTCCGCGTTTGAAACTGGGTTTATATCCGCAGCTCACGGTGATGAAGAAATAGAAAAAACTCTATCCGCAGCGGATAGAGTCATGAAGAAGCTCCGCTAGTTCTTTTGAAAAACATCGGTACTTTTGAAAAATATTGAAGCCTTTGAAAAACACAAATACTTCTGAAAAAAGATCAACCGGGCCCTTGATTAGCCGTCTCAGTTTTAAGTTCTAGATTCAAGATCAAGGGTCAGTGCGGGCAGACGCGATGGCATCTCCCATAACAGAGCTACCGTATTTCACTACATTCTTCCAGCTAGTCGTCAACCGCATTTTGATTAACTGAGTTTCGAAAGGATTACTCGCCAGCGGTCGCCCTTGGCTAAAGTTCACTCCCAGACCTGCGCCAACAATACAACCTATCATTACGCCAAGCACCAACCCTTTAAAAAACTTCATTACGATTATCCCTCTTCCTTTACAGCACACGCTGCTCTAATTGATGGGCCTTTATCAGTGCACTCTCCGCACCCGATTTATTATCACTCTGCGTTCTCGCTTCTGAAATCAAATGCCACAACTTTGCCTTAAACTGATTATTTCTCATATTGCTACCAAAATTAACGTAAGACATCGCCTTCTTAGCCAACTGCTCCGCCTCACCAAAACGCGCCTGCTGCATCCTAACTTCAGCCAAATGATAATACGCCTCAGTTGATTTCGGTTGAATCCGTAGTGCTCTTTCAATACTCGCAGCGGCAGCAGCATAATCCCCAGATTGCTGTTGGTTTTTCGCTATCTCCAGCAAGCTATTCATTGCCACATTATAATGACTTCGGCGCACGCGTGAAACGTTGGCCTTCGCAACAGATGAGGCAATGCTCTTTTCTACTCGTGCTTTTTTTTCTGCGGGCTCAGAAGCGTATTTTGCATTTGTTGCGCAGCCTGGCATCAAACAGACAACGACAATGCCTAAAAAAGTAGAACGTTGACTACCAACGAAACTCATAAGATATACCTTATATTATATTTAAATGCCGTGAGGCTCCGTGTATATAGAGCAGCACCCGCTAGCACGCAGAAGGCCAATCTATTTACGGATTAAAGTTATCATGCACCACCAATAATATCAGCTCAGCCCGCAACTTCTTCCGGTCGCAAATCAATTAACATTTTGACTTTCCTCCTGATACCGAAAATCTATGGCCATCTGGTCTTAGAATAAAAAACCACTAAATCACTGAAGTTATTAAATATTATTTGCATATTATGACTCAGCCACTCTGATCATATAATAATCTTTTCTATGCAATCTATAAGTATTCTGCTTTGAGTGTTAGAATCCGGCCGGCGAAATATTAAGCAGCAATAAACGGTAGGGACTATCAACAGTGACACTAAGATTGATAACTATATTCTCGGGGTACATGAGGGCGCTCTGTCCACTCGCATTGCTTATCCCTCTTAGTTTACAGGCAGCCGATCTGGCACTGCCCCCCGATGACGTCAGTGCTCCAGAGGTACAGCACAGCCCTTTACTGGAAAAGGTAGCGAATAATGAAAGTCAAATTATCTCTGCCACGGTCACCGATGATGTAGCGGTACAATCGGTTATCCTCTTTTTCCGTCCATCAGGGATCCCCACATTCAATCAGCGTCGGATGAACCGAGTCGGCGATAGCGACATTTATTCCGCCACATTAAGAGCAGAAGAGCTCATCTCTTCAGGGTTAGAATATTATATTCAAGCAAAAGATCTCGCCGGCAATAAAATCCTTCGAGGTCATAGTTTTACGCCACTCACTATCGATATCAAACACAAGATCGCCGACGAACCAAGAAGCTCCACCACCGAACGATTTGCGAGTACCCCGGCCCCCGATCCGCAGAAAAAGAGCATTCTAAAAAACAAATGGTTTTGGATTGCAGGCGCTGTGATTTTGGGCGCTGCGGCAGGAAGTGGCGGAGGTGGTAGCGGAGAAGAAGAGGCCTCAAACACCGGCAGCCTAGCTGTCTCGGTTCCAGCACCCTAAACCCGATAGACGTGACATCCCTCACTCACTAGTTCTATCACTCACTAGTTCTATAAAAACACTTTCCCTGCTTTAGTTGGTCATCAACATGAAAAAATACAGCTCTCTTAATGGATCATTACACACGAGCCTCACCTTAATTTTAGTGTTCTGTGCCAGCATCTTTTTATCCGCCTGCGGCGGCTCTGATAACAACCCAAGCCTCGAACCCTCCTCGAAAGGCGTTGCTGTGTCGGTGCCCCCTAGCCTTTTCCCTATGGCGATGGATGATCTCAGCGGCATGATTCAAGCAACTATCCGTGTTGATAACGATACACCAACAGACATGAGACGCAATGGCGACAACTTTGAATTTGACACCCTGGAACTCGACCTGGGTGAGCACACGATTGTCATCACGTTTTATTTCACAGACACCGACAATGGCATCGAGAAAGCAATAGTTGCGACCTACACAAAAACAGTCACCATTGTATCCGGCCAAACAACCAGCCTAGGGATAACCGATATTGATCCAGTCACTGATTATGAGACAGCCTCTTTTGACGACGACAGCGATGGATTGAGTAACTTTGTCGAATTGCAACAAGGCAGCAACCTCACGGTTGCCAATTGGAGTATCGGGGGAAGCGTAGCGGGGCTTAATGGTGGGACCATCGGATTGCAACTTAACGGCGGTGCGATATCTGTATTTACTGAAGCAGATTTTACCTTTGCAGAGCCGGTACTTCACAACAACACCTACCGTATTGCTATCGCCTCCCAACCCAGTGGCTTTCAATGTAATTTTGTAGTCAATGATAGTGTGTTGCTGGAAGGGACAGTGGAAACGCATATTACGGATTCCGATATAGCCTGCGCTGTTATTGATGTGGACAGTTCACCAGACACCACCGCACCGGTAATCACTCTCAATGGTAACAACGCTATTACCCTACTCCGTGGCGATGTCTATACCGAGCAAGGGGCTAATGCCAACGATGATACCGATGGCACCCTTAGTGTTAGCGTAAGCGGCCAAGTTAATACAGACGCAGCCGCCATTTACATCATCACCTACACTGCGCAAGATAGTGCCGGCAATATCGGTAGCCTGGAACGTGTCGTTACCGTGAAACTACCCGTTCCATTCATCACTCGATGGAAAACGGATAATTCTGGGTCTAGCGATAATAATCAAATAAAAATAGGGACTTCTGGCACGGGCTATAATTATAACGTTAATTGGGGTGATGGAACCGTCAACACCAGTATCACCGGAGATATAACACATACTTATGATTTAGCAGGTGCCTACACCATCACTATCTCCGGCAATTTTCCTCGAATCTATTTCAATCTCTTAGGCTTTGATAATGCTAAATTACTGTCGGTGGAGCAGTGGGGAGATCAGCGATGGAGATCAATGGGCAATGCTTTTTTTAGGTGTAATTCCCTAGTCATTAATGCCACGGATCAGCCTGACTTGTCTCTAGTGACCGACATGAGATATATGTTTTTTGGCGCCTCTGCCTTTGATCAAGATATCAATAGCTGGGACGTCTCTTCTGTAACAGATATGAACTCTATGTTTTTTGGGAGCACCTTCAATCAAGATCTCAGCAACTGGGATGTCTCTTCTGTCACGGATATGACCTCTATGTTTTTTGAAAGCGCCTTCAATCAGGATATCAGCAACTGGAATGTCTCTTCTGTGACGGATATGAGTTATATGTTTCGTGGAAGCGTCTTCAATCAGAATCTAAGCAACTGGGATACCTCTGCTGTAACAACTATGCGCTCTATGTTTTATGGAACCCCTTTCAATCAAGATCTGAGCAACTGGGACGTCTCTTCTGTCACAACGATGAGCTCTATGTTTAATGATACCTCTGCTTTCAATCAGGACCTCAGCAATTGGGATGTCTCTTCTGTCACGGATATGAGTTATATGTTTCTTGGAAGCCCCTTCAATCAGGACCTGAGTAACTGGGATGTCTCTTCAGTAACCACTATGCGCTCTCTATTTAATCTAAGCGCCTTCAATCAAGACCTCAGTAACTGGGATGTCTCTGCTGTGACGAATATGTATCAAATGTTTTTTGGCGCCACGCTTTCAACCCCTAACTACGATGCGCTACTGATAGGCTGGAGCGAGCGAACCTTGCAAGACAGCGTCAGCTTCAGCGCAGGAAACAGCACCTATTCCAGTGCTGTACTCAGCGCGAGAGAGGTGTTAACCAATAGCTTTAATTGGACGGTGACTGATGGCGGAAGCGAATAGTGTGGGAGGCTCGCGATCTGAGCGATTTTTATACAACTGTTTGCACCCAGCTCCGTGGCCTACTGACTATAATTTATATTTGATAGCATCCAATCACTAAATCACTGCTTTCATTACCAATTATTCACACATCTTCACCTACTAAAATTGACCACATAATAATCGCTCCTTTGCAATCTACTAGTACTCAGCTTTGAGTGATAGAATCTTCTCCGCGAGAAATGAGTCAATGATGAAAAGGCGGGGATTGCAACAATGGCACCAAAGTTGAGAACTATTTTATTGCAGTACACAAGAGTACTCTGCCAGCTCTCTCTGCTCATCCCGTTGAGCCTACAGGCAGCCGATTTAGCCCTGCCCCCAGACGATGTGATTGCACCAGAGATTCAACACCTCCCCTTGCTGGAAAAAATAGCGAACAATGACAGTCAAATCATCTCTGCCACGGTCACCGATGATGTGGCGGTACAATCGGTTATCCTCTTTTTTCGTTCATCAGGAACCCTTACATTCAATCAGCGTAGGATGAACCGAGTCGGCGATACCGATATTTATTCCGCCACATTAAGGACTGAAGAGCTCATCTCTTCGGGCTTAGAATATTATATTCAAGCCAAAGATCTCGCCGGCAATAAAATCCTTCGAGGCCATAGTTTTACGCCACTCACTATCAAGATCAAACGCAAGATCACCGACGATCCAAGCAGCTCCACCACCGAACGACTGGTCAACACTTCGACCCAAGATCCTCAGAAAAAGAGCCTCTTAAAAAACAAATGGTTTTGGATAGCTGGCGCTGTGATTTTGGGCGCTGCGGCAGGGGGTGGTGACGGTGACGGAGAAAAGCCTTCAGAGACCGGCAACTTAGCCATCACGGTTCCAGCACCCTAAATCCAATATTTGTGATTTTCCTCAATCACTAGCTCCATCATTCACTAGTTCTATAAAAACACTTTTGCTACTTAGTTGGTCGTCACCATGAAAAAATACAGCTCTCTGAACAGATCACTACACACTAGCCTCTCCTTGATTCTATTATTCTGCACCAGCACCTTCTTAGTCTCATGTGGCGGATCCGATAGCACACCAAGCTCCAAACCCTCCACGAAAGGCGTTGCCGTGTCGGTGCCACATAATCTATTCCCGCTGGCGGTTGACGATACCAGCGGGATTATTGAAGCCTCCATCCGTGTTGACGAAAATGCGTCAATAGACATGAGGCGTAATGGTGATAACTTTGAATTAGACACTTTAGAGCTAGACCCTGGTGAACACACGGTAGTGATTACGTTTTATTTCACTGATCCCGACAATGGCGTCGAAAAAGCAACGATTGCGACTTACACAAAAACAGTCATTATCGCAAAGGGCGAAACGACCAGCCTAGGGATAGCCGATATTGATTCCGACACGGATTATGAGACGGTCTCTTTTGACGAGGACAACGATGGGTTGAGTAATTTTATCGAACTGCAACAGGGAAGCAATCTCATAGTAGCCAACTGGAGCATCGGGGGAAGCATAAGAGGACTGAGTAACGAGATATTTGGACTGCAACTTAATGAGGGTGTGATTACTGAGTTTACAAGACCTAACTTTAGCTTTGCAGAGTCCCTACTCCACAACACAAACTACCGTGTTGCCATCGCCTCTCAGCCTAATGGCTTTAATTGTACTTTTGTAACAAATAATGGTCTGTCACTGGAAGGAACAGCGACAGACCATGTTGGTGACATTGATATTAGGTGCGCTCAAATAATACCAGACACGACGCCGCCGGTAATCACTCTCAATGGTGACAACGCGATTACCCTCCTAGTTGGTGATGTCTATACAGAGCAAGGGGCTAATGCCAACGATGATCAAGATGGCATGCTGAGTGTTACCGAAAATGGAAATGTGAATACAGACTCAGCCGCCGTTTACATCATTACCTATTCTGCGGCGGATAGTGCTGGAAATGCCAGCAGTATGGAACGAACCGTTACCGTAAAGCTACCTGCGCCGTTCATTACAAAATGGAAAACTGACAACCTAGGAGCGAGTAATGACAATCAAATTCAAATTGGAACTTTTGGTACGGGTTATAACTATAGAGTTGACTGGGGTGATGGAACGGCCGACACCAATATCACGGGAGACATAACGCATAGTTATGCTGCAGTAGGAATATATACCGTCGCCATCTCCGGCGACTTTCCTCGAATTTATTTCAGTTTCCCAGGTTATGATGAGGGTAAATTGCTATCGGTCGAACAGTGGGGAGATCAACGATGGCAATCAATGGGCAATGCTTTTTATAATTGTAGAAACCTCCTCATTAATGCCACGGACGTTCCAGATTTATCGCAGGTCACTGATATGAGTGCGATGTTTTACGGTGCCTGGTTTTTCAATCACGACCTGAGCAGCTGGAATGTCTCTTCTGTGACCAATATGCACAGTATGTTTCAGGATGCCCACGCCTTCAATCAAGACCTTTCCAGCTGGGATGTCTCTTCTGTGATTAATATGAGTGCGATGTTTGCCCGTGCCTTAGAGTTCAATCAAGACCTAAACAGCTGGGATGTCTCTTCTGTAACCAATATGGAATACATGTTTATCCAAGCTACTGCGTTCAATCAAAACCTGAGTCACTGGGATGTCTCTTCTGTAATCGATATGGAAAACATGTTTTTCCAAGCTACTGCATTCAATCAAAACCTGAGTAACTGGGATGTCTCCTCTGTAACTGATATGGAATACATGTTTTTCCAAGCTACTGCATTCAATCAAGACCTGAGTAACTGGGAAGTCTCTTCAGTGATTAATATGGTTTCGATGTTTGGATTTGTCACACTTTCAACCTCTAACTACGACGCATTACTGGTAGGTTGGAGTCAACGAAGCTTACAAAACAATGTAGTATTCGACGCTGGAAACAGTATCTATTCCAACGCTGCACTCAACGCAAGAGAGGTGCTAACTAATAGTTTTAATTGGACGGTGACGGATGGCGGAAGCGAATAGTATAAGAGACTCGCTACCCAGCAACTTTTCGCTCCTCTGGTACGAGATACAACATGTATTAGGCCGTGGTGGATTTGGGATCACCTATCTTGCAAAGGATACCAATCTTGATATTGAGGTGGCGATTAAAGAATACCTTCCTGCCGATTTTGCCAGCCGAAGCGAGGAAGACTCTTTGGTAAGGCCCCACACCAGTGGACAACAAAAAGTCTACGATTGGGGCTTAAACAGTTTTATTGACGAGGCCAAAACTCTCACTAAATTTAAACACCCCAACATTGTGCGGGTGTTGAGTGTCTTTAATCGTTTTAATACGGCATACATGGTGATGGAGTATGAGCAAGGCATCGAATTCGCCAAGCTCATTAAGCAAAAAAAACCATTCGACGAGGCGTTTTTGCTCAGTATTATGATTCCACTTCTCGACGGATTGAGCGTTATCCATGAGAGTGGATTTGTTCATCGAGACATTAAGCCTAGTAACATCTTGATTCGCCAAAACGGATCTCCCGTATTGTTGGATTTCGGTTCAGCGCGACAAACTATCGGAGAGTATACGCGCACCTTAACCAGCATGATGACTTACGGTTATGCGCCTTTAGAGCAATATAATCAAAAAAGTGATATGCAGGGACCTTGGACTGACGTGTATGCCCTAGCTGCCACCACCTATCACGCAATAACCGGCAAGGTACCCGCTGAATCACAATATAGAGCCTCTATATTGGCCAATGATGGAATAGATCCGGTTGAACCTTTATCCCAATGGGTCGCAGGACAGTATTCACCCCATTTTCTCAATGCCATTGATGCTGCACTCAGCTTCAAAATTAGTGCTCGACCCCAAACAGCCTTAGAGTGGCGTGAAATGCTGTTAGGTAACGCCGTTACAGACGGCACTGATGATAGCGACGAGAAAACGAGAATTCTACCGAAAGGGAATACACTTCGGTATCCCGCAGACGATATCTGTCAGACAGAAACAGCAAGAGAGCCTAGCGCCTACAGCAACTCAATACTCCAGGAAAAAACAACTACGATACATTCAAAAGAAAGCAGCCGCTTTTTTATGAATGCAGGAATACTCACTCTTGTGACTATTATCGTAATGGGAGGGACATGGCTTTTCATTCAATGGGATCAACAAACTCCTGCAATACTCAGCTCCCAAGAATCGAAGCCCGATAGTTCGCCGGTAGAATTTGATACTGATGCTATGGTAAAGGAACTTACCAATAAGTCAGTACGTGAAGCAACTCAGCCCGTCAGTATAAAAGCGTCAATTCCTGAATCCGTAATTACCAATCAAGTCATATCCGAACCACTAATTTCAACACCAAACACGATTGAGCTTGATAGCTCTGAATTTAAGAACATTGAACCTAATAAGACTGCACCAGTAATTAAAACCATTGAAATCCCTACAATCATCGAAACCCCTATAACTATCGCTCCCCCTGTCGACATTAAACCGGTAAAAACCCAACCCATTAAAAAGAAGGTTGTGGTACCTAAACCCATCCCAGACATCGAACAAGCTGCACCTGAGTTGCTGCAACATTTTCTAACTGCTTTTAGCACGGCTAACATGCGATCCTTGTTAGCCGTGGCACATCTCTCCGCGCGCAAACGTCAGTTGGTCCATATTCTTTTCAGAGAATATCAAACGATAAATGTGTCAGTGGGTAGCATGAAAGAATTTAAAAAAACCAACACCGCCAGTGTTGAGTTATTGATAGGCTCCTTGATTGATAACAATGGCGATTCGGTAGAACCTGGCGGCGGCTGGAAACAGATTAAACTGATCATTAAACTCGATTCCGCTGGGGATATGCGAATATTTTGGGAGTGATTGAGTATAATCCCACTATCATCAAGAACGATTAAACCATCGCTTCCAACTTCCCCGCTTGGCACAGGCTGATTTTTCTGTGGGTATGTCCGAAATACGCAGCGGCACCAAAACAGATTCTTTGCATTTTTCAGCACTCAACTTTCCTGAAATAGGTGAGATCCAAACGTCCAATACGTTCTCTGGCTGCAAGGGAGTTAGTGGCTCCGGTTGAATTTTTGTCATCAATTCAGTCCACGCTGCCATGGCACCCGTGGAGCCCGTTAACCGAGTGGGTCCATTGTCGTCGCGCCCCACCCAAGCAACGCCTAGGTAATTCCCCGTAATCCCCACAAACCAGCTGTCTCTTAGGTTATTCGTGGTTCCGGTCTTTCCTGCTGCTTTTAATTCTGTGCTTAAGCGTTGGTAAATACGTTTCGCCGTCCCTCTTTCCGCCACCATTTGCATGGCCCTAGTTATGATATAAACATCAGCACTATCGAAGGACTGCTGAACAGCCAACGGGTAACGCACCAAAGGCTCCCCGTCTGAAGTGGTAATCTCTCGAATGGTTCGTAAGGGTGTGGTAAAACCGTTGGCGGCGATGGTTTGATAAAACGCCGTCACATCTAAGGGAGACAATTCGGCGGCGCCCAAGAATAAGGAAGGCACTTTCGGCAACGCACGCTTTATGCCACCCCGCTCTAGCACATCGATAACCGACTCGATGCCCACCTTTAATCCGATTTTCGTCGTCGCTAAGTTGTAGGAATTGATCAAGCCTTCTTGCATTAGGATTTGTCCGTGGCCTTTTTTACCAAAGTTTTTCGGTTGCCATATTTCCCCATTTTCAGTTGTCACTTTGATGCTCTCATCTTCGACGAATTGAGCAAAGTGGAGCCCTTTTTCCAACGCAGCTAAATAGACTGCGGGTTTGATAACAGACCCCACTGGCCTCACTGCATCCAGCGCTCTATTGAATCCGGCAAACCTGGGCTTCTTCCCGCCCACTATGGCGAGGATCTCACCGTTCTCTGGCTCTGTGATGACCATGGCTCCTTCCAACTCCCCGCCCATGCCGTAGTCTCTTTTTTGCAATCCCTTTATAGTCTGACTTAGCGCTAATTCTGATTGATGCTGAATCATGGGATCGAGGGTGGTAAATATTCGCAAGCCTTCTGAATTTAAATCCTCGTCTCGATAATCACGCCTTAATTGACGCTTCAAAAGATCCATAAACGCGGGATAGGTTTTACTGTGAGCCGCTGCAGTACCTACCACACCTAATGGCGCTTGTTTCACGGTCTTAGCATGAGCCGATGTAATTTGATTTAATTCAAGGAGAACATCTACCACTTGATTTCGGCGTTTGATGGCACGCTTTGGATGGCGCCGAGGATCATAGTAAGAGGGCCCTTTTATCAAACCGATTAACAGCGCTGATTGGTGTAATTTTAATTCTTGTATCGGCTGACCAAAATAAAACTGACTTGCCAAGCCGAAGCCGTGTATCGCTTTAGCACCGGATTGCCCGACATACACTTCGTTGAGGTAGGCTTCAAGAATCTCGCCTTTGCTGTAGTGCAATTCCAGCAGTAAGGCCATCAATGCCTCCATAGCCTTGCGGGATATTGATCTTTTGCTCGTGAGATAAAAGTTTTTCACTAGCTGCTGCGTTAGTGTACTGCCGCCTTGTTTTATTTTTCCGCTACTCACATTGACCAATAGGGCTCGCGCGATGCCTTTTATTGACACGCCGTTATGACGTGCATATTCCCGGTCTTCCACGGCAATCAGTGTATTGATCAATTCCTCCGGAACTTGATCTAAACGGATCAATTCTCGATCTTCATTATGACGCGGGTAAATTCCACCGATCAAAACGGGCTCTAGCCGTACCAACGGTAAAGAGCGGTAGTCACCTTGGAGGTCCTCTACGATGCGTTCAACTCGGCCCTCATGAAAACGAACTGACATCCTCTTGGCTTTTTCCATGCCATCCCAAAACTGAAACCCGCGCGTGCTAATTTGTACATGCCTCTCATTTTGAACGGTAAAACTTCCTACTCTTTCCGAGGTGCTCACTGATTCCGAGTCACTCACTGATAGGCGAACTTTCTGATATTTCAAGCGTGCTAACTCGGACACTAATTGTGCTTGAGTGAGAGACTTCCCTGGATAGAGTTCCAACGGCTGGGCATAGACTTTTGCAGGAATAGACCAACGCTTACCTTCAAATTTTGATCGAACGTTAGCATCGGTATAAATAACACCCACTAGTGCAATCACCAACAACACAACCAATACTTTGAATATTCGCGATAGACTAAAAAAACGAGGATTCGCCTTTTTTGCAGAACCTCCTTTAGACGACTTCTTTCTTTTGGCGGGTGTCTTCTTTTTCGGTTTCGGCGACTTGCTAGCACTACCAGTACTAGCGCGCTTGCTCTGTGGTTTTTTGGTCGTGGGTTTCTTGGTTGCCGATTTCTTAGTTGTCGCTTTTTTAACTGTGGACTTCTTAGCTGTGGGTTTCTTGATCGTGGATTTGTTAGAGCCCTTTTTCTTTGTGACTGCTTTGTTTTTGGGTTTATCTGGAGATGACATCTTTATTACTCGATGATTTTTTCTTATTCATAACGTTATAATACTTCAAGCGCGACGACGGATATTCTTCATTTAAAAGCTGGCAGCACCATCGCACAGTAACGACAAAGACAATATTAATTGAGTACCAATATAGATTAAACGCCGGAGTCTAATTGAAAACAAACCACAGGAATACAGGCAACGACATGAGTAAATACAACGTATATGGAATAGGTAATGCACTGGTAGATATGGAGTTTGCCGTAGACGAAGAATTTTTGAAAAAGAACGGCATAGAAAAAGGCCTAATGACATTGATCGACGAGAATCAGCACCAGGAATTATTCCTCAAGTTAGAGGCTTTTCATGGCAAGAAAGCCTGTGGTGGTTCCGCGGCCAATACCATTATTGCCGTGACACAATTTGGCGGAAACTCTTACTACTCCTGCAAAGTGGCAGATGATGAGACGGGGTCTTTTTTCCTCGGGGATTTAAAAAAATGCGGGGTCTCTACCAACCTGGGAGACGAACGTGAAACTGGCGTCACAGGGAAATGTTTGGTTATGGTCACACCTGATGCGGATCGAACCATGAATACCTTTCTCGGTATCACGGAAGAGGTTTCACCTAGCGAGCTGGATGAAAATGCCATTATCAATTCCGAATATGTTTACTTGGAAGGCTATCTTGTAACCTCACCCTCAGGCCGTGCAGCCGCTGTCAAAGCCAGAGAGATTGCGGAGAAAGCAGGCGTGAAGACAGCTCTCACATTCTCAGATCCCAATATGGTCGAGTTTTTCAAAGAGGGTCTTATGGAAATGTTGGGCGACAGAGTCAATCTGTTATTTTGCAATGAAGACGAAGCCATGAAATGGACGGGCAGTAGCGACCTCAATAAGGCCGTGGAATCAATTCAAGGCGTGGCAGACACCTTTGCAATCACTCTCGGAGATAAGGGTGCCTTGGTCTTCGACGGTGAGAAACTTCACAACATTGCACCTACTGCTGCAACAGCAGTAGATTCCAATGGTGCTGGCGATATGTTTGCAGGTGCGTTCCTTTATGCCATCACTCATGGCTACACTTATCCTGAAGCGGGCAAACTTGCCAGCATCGCCGCTGCAAAAGTGGTTTCCCAATTTGGTCCAAGATTAGCGAAGGAAGGGCATGAGGAATCTCTAGCAGAATTTGGTTCTACTCAGTAGCGACAAGACAAGTACGGGTTCCCCATCAGCATTTTCTCTGCTGATTTAGTGTTGATGGGCACGCAAGGGGCAGATACGTAATGGGTAGGTACTCAATGGATAGGTACATAAACGAGAATCGAGAGAATGGATTAATGCATAAATGAACCGACAATATCATCAACTCATATCACTACTTGTCTTGTTACTATGTACTGTCCTACCTTCCTGCAGCATGATACATAACGCCCCATCTCAACCCAGCAGTACTACAAAAAATGTCGCAAAAAACCAAATTAACCTAGCCAACACCTCTCAGGTAAAACGACTTCTGTACCAACAACACAACCACTGGAAAGGCACCCGATATCAACTAGGTGGACTGAGTAAGAAAGGCATCGATTGTTCTGGCTTCACTCACCTAACGTACAAATCGAAATTGGGAATCGATATTCCTCGCTCTACTACTAGCCTGTCAAAGGTGGGTTTTAAGATAGCAAAACGCAATCTCCGACCAGGTGATCTCGTTTTATTTAAAACAGGAATTCACGTTAAACATGTGGGAATGTATCTAGAAAATGGAAAGTTCTTACACGCCTCAAAATCAAAGGGGGTCATGATTTCCAGCTTGGACAATGTTTATTGGAAGAAGAAATTCTGGCATGCTAGAAGAATTTAGGTCTAGAATATAATTGGAACTGACAAGGTTAAGCGATGCTGAGCACTATAATAAAAAAACTCATTATTCATTCTGGTCTATTTGGCATCATTAGGAATCTACTCAATATATTTTCTGGACCGGGAATCACTTTTATGTACGGTCATCGCGTACTAACAGATGAGATAATGGCCAATCCTGACGACCCGAGACGCATTGCGGGACAATCCTCCGTTTCGGAAATCACCGAGTTAATAAAAAGTCTCTCAAAGCACTACCATTTTATTTCTATCGACGAGGCATTAGACCAGATAAACAATAATTCGATAAAGCGAGAGAGCATCGTTCTTACTTTTGATGATGGGTTTCAGGATAATTACTTAAATCTATTGCCTATATTAAAGGAGTTTAGCGTACCCGCCGTGTTCTACGTTAATTCGTCGGTCATTAGCACGGAAAAGAATTTGTGGTTCCAAGAGATAATTAATTTCTTTTTCGCGGTGCCCGATGACGAAATCCATGTCGTAATCAATGATAAGACCTATGATCTGTCCAGCCCGCAAAAGCGATTCGATGCCTCTTTTAACCTTATGCGATACTTGCAAGCAAATAAGCATCCCACTCAATTCGACGAAATTATCCGTACCATTGCTGGCGATCTCGCTAAACCTTCAGCATTAGATAGGCACTTAACTTGGGAAGATCTAAAGAATTTAAGCAAGGAAAACCTGATTACTCTTGGTGCCCATACCGTTCACCACTATCCTCTCGCTCTTTGTAATAGTGAATTATCAAATATTGAAATCACGAATTCAATAACACATCTCGAAAATAAGCTCGCCATTAAAATCAAACATTTTAGTTTCCCCAGAGGAAATGAAGGCGATTTTAATGACACTCATATAAATCAAATAAAAAATGCAGGGCTTATTTCGGCCGTCTCGACTGTGCGTGGGGTAACTCGTAGCGGCGCGGACAATTTCCAAATAAAACGAGTGGGCTTACCAAAAGAAATCATTGGCAAAACGGATGATCTCTTGTGGCACGTAGCGGGGTTTCCTCAGTTAATTGCTTCTGTGAAAAGCGCAATAGGGTTATCCCAGTAAAAAATCGTTTCATTCCTCAACGGCCTGATTAAAATTATGTAAAGATCTCAAGAATAACCCAATCCCCCCAACCAACAAGACCAATATTACAATGAGATCGAAGGCGCTCATGCTCGCCATTCGAAATTGTATCGATGAGATGACACCAAAGACCAGCGCTGCTAACGAACCCACTGAGAGCAACCAACCAATAACATTACGAGAATTATAAAAAATCATCCCAACGCCGAACATAAAGGGGATCATTATCATACCTGAGGAAATAGAAAACCCACCACCAAACCGATACAGTGAATACCCCATACCAAAATTAGTCGTCACTCTGATGGCGTTAAACAGCATATAGCCGCCTCCGCACATCATCAGAAACCCCATCATGAATTGTCCTACACCACCTTCAGTACCACCTGCGCCCTTTACTTTTACTTTCACAATGGTGTTCCCCGAATAGTTAGTTCTTTAGTATTGGATGATATGAGGTAGATATCGAGACATATCTTGCGTCACTAGGCTTTTGTCTTCTCGCATGGAAATACCCGCCGGCTTGTCATTCACAAGCCAAGATCCGATTAAGGTGTAGTTATCACCAAACTGAGGTAGCGGGTGATAAGCTTGAATAATATAACCTTCCTTACCATAAGGCCCCGGTACTTCTCGGGTACATTTGCCATTTCTAAAGACGGAGATATTTGCCCCTTCTCTCGAAAAAATAGGTTTCTTCACATAGTCTTTTAAATCATTAACCCGCGCATCACCTTCAAAATAAGCGGGCAATAAATTAGGGTGATTCGGAAACAGCTCCCACAACAACGGTAATAATGCTTTATTGGAGAGAATAGACTTCCAAAGGGGTTCTAGCCAACAGGTTTCATTCTTTCCGATAAGAGGGCCGAACTCCTCGTGCATCATAAACTCCCAGGGATATAGCTTAAATATCCACGTGACAATGACATCATCCTTATCCGTGAACTCGCCAGACTGGGTACGCCCAATATCTTCTATATAAACAAATTTACAGGTAATCCCGGCTTGCACCGCACAATCTTTCAAATACTCAACGGTACCAAAATCTTCTTCGGTATCTTTGCAGCAGGCAAAATGCAGTGTTTCATTGAAATGTGTTTGTGCGAGAAAGTGAAACCTCTCCACTAATTTATCCTGAAGGGAATTAAATTGGTCGGCATTACGACTGATATGGCCGCTTCTTGCATTATCGGCTAACCACAGCCATTGCCAAAAGCCCGTCTCATAGACGCTCGTTGGGGTATCAGCATTATTTTCATATAACTTCGCAGGACCTTGGCCATCGTAGGCAAGGTCAATTCGAGAATATAAACTAGGATCTTTTCGCCCCCAGGAATCTGAAATACTTTGCCAATAGGAGGGGGGGATTTGAAATTTCCTTAATAGCTCATCGTTGCCAACAACTCTATCCACAACGGCTAAACACATCTGATGAATTTCTTCAGTCGGGTCTTCAATATCCTCTTCAATTTGCTTTAAGGTAAACTGGTAGTAAGCTGATTCATCCCAGTAAGGTTCACCGTACATAGTGTGAAAATTGAAACCGTATTCCGATGCTTGTTGTCGCCAGTGAGATCTTTCAGGAATAGGCATTCGTAACATGAACTAACCGCCCCAACCTGATGACCTGCTACCAGACCAAGAAGATGCCGCCGCTGCGCGACTACCAAAACCGCCTCTAGACATGGTTTTAGTCACCGTTGGTTTTTTCTGGAAATCTCCGCTTCTCGCTCGGACGCTAGAGTTATAGCGACTGCCGTAATCTCGGCCACCAGCACCTACCCAATTTCCGTAATAAGGGCTATGACGCGAATAGGAGGTGAACATGGGGTTATAGCTATAGCGACCGCCATTCAACATGCTACCTATCATGTAGCCGGCCATCATCGGCATAAACACACCCGATGAAGAATGGCGACGGCAACGATCATAACCAAACTCATCCTCACAGTCTCTCTGTGAGTTGTACTTTGGAGCGGTACGTTCAGCTTCTTTCTCTGCATTCTCATAGGCAATTTGACAAGCTTCTGCTTGTCCTGGATTGCTATCCTTACAATCCTCAACCGACCGATAGACAGCTGCCTCTTCGCTATCACTACTACAACCCGCCATTGAAAAGGTTGCAACAACAGCGACACTCAATGAACTGCGTGTAGCTGAAACTTTCTTGTGGCTCTCTACTTTGTCATGATTCTCAACATTCCGACACGTATCTAAATTTGTATCACAAAGCGCATCTGACTTACGCATTGTCTCTAAATTAATGGACTTTGAACGTTTCATCTATACAGTGCCTCCATTAATAAGTCATGCACGCAGCATTGAGAATACCCACAGCAACGGAAATGCCGCCTAACATAATACCCGCAGAAATTTCATCGTCATTAATTCTCGCGGAGATTTTTGGCATGATGCCCCGCACGATTAAGAATGCAATAACCTGAGCCACTAGAGCGATAACACCCCAAATACCGAAATCGACGAAATCTACCGAATTGGCAGCAGCACCTCCCAAAGCCAAACAGAATCCGACGATAGCACCCACAAAAGCACAGGCCGCAGCGATACTTTTATTTTCCTTGATTAAGGTAAATTCATTATGGGGAGTTATAGCAGAGTAAACGAACTTAAAGATAACTAACAAAATTAAAGACAGGCCGAAATAAATGGCGAAGTCGCCTAGACCTTCGAGTGAATCCTGCAGGCTTTCCATTGATTGCTCCTTTTTTACTTTTAGATGGGTATATAAATAGAATTAGGAAAATGATTCAGGTGGTATTTAAGGTTTAACTATCCACGCACAGAAATATCACTATGCCTCAAAGGTATGCCGGTGCTAATAACCAAGCAACGCTCAAGACGATTATCCACAACAATCTCCTCACCGGACACTAACAGTAATTCCTTCAAATCATCATTAATGACTCGCTCATAAAGCATCATAAATTGATCCGTATTCGTGGTTTCACCTTCATCATCATAGGTCTTTTCCGTCATCGCAACTGGAGGGCAACTGCCCGACACATCATTCCAGACTCGCAGGTATTGATTACCCTCAATCTCATAGCTGGGCTGTGAAATTAATTGACTGATCTGTTCATCCCAAGCGGCATCAGTACTGATACCTTTTGTGTCGTAATAATGCCATAGGCTGACATCGTCAATATTAGATTCTTCCTGACCGCCTGAAAGATTCAGTTGTACGAAGCCCTCATCATCAGTATAAAAACGAAATAGTGTTGTGTTGTGATCTAGCTTTACTTCCCCTGACGCTTCAATAAATTGGGTCCGAGCAATCTTATCTACAATAAGATCCGATTCAATCAACTTTAATCTGAGATCATCTAGTTCGAACGCACTGCCCACCCGCAAGCCTATAATATCGGGACCTATATCTGTAGGATCTTCATTTTTCCCAAACCATTTTTTAAACACCGAACGCCTCCCAATCAATATGATGAATACGATTCTTCGCAATATAATAAATAGTTGAACCTTCCCTCACCATGCTATCAAGTGATGGATTGAGTTTAAGAGTATCCGCACCCTCTTCCGTCGCGGTGGCGATTAGCGTCGCATCATAGCGTTGTTTGAAATCAACAAACATAGATTTTATAGAAATGGGTTTACAGTTGCTAGGTAGGACCGCGGAGAACTGGGTCATGCCGTCAGAGGCATTTAATAACCGCTGATGAAGCACGCTAGATCCTCTATCCACAGCAGCTTTCGCCATCATTTCAACAGAAACCGACGGTGTAACTTCGATACTAGGACAATGCTTTTTTAAGATAGAGGTGAGCTTTTCGTTATCAAAATAGACAATGGTGTGTGCGAGGTGATTAACGCCGTTACAATATAATGCGGAAGTCATGCTTTCTTCGTCAGTTGCATTGTCGATAACAATACAGGCTGCCTTGACGACACAGGCATGGTTCATCCCCTCATCGTCGCTAAAGCTATCCACTTTTACGAATTGTATCTCCTGCGGAAAAGGGTTTTCCATTTCATCAGCCACACACAAGACAATGGGCCTCTGTATCGTATGTAAGGACTCTTCCTTTAGCAGTAACCTCACCAATCTAATGGTCCGCTTATCGTTACAGCCTAACACCAGAATGTGCCCTTCAATATCGAGCGGCTTCAAACCCATTATCCCTTTTCTCCAAATAAAAGCAGCATAAGCGGCAATTCTCCCCACCGCAACCGCAAACAAGCTTAACCCGAAAGGGATAACAAATAGTGTAGTAACATATTTCCCCGCTAATGTACTGGGTGACAAATCACCATATCCCACTGTAGACGCAGTAACAATTAGCCAATAGGGAAAACTTGAACCAATCAGTTCAGTTTCATTACTTAAATAGAGGGCTAACCACGAAGTGGCCATATAAAAAAATAGCACCAGTACCAAAGTGGACCAGTGCATATCGACGAAATACTTTAATAGTATTTTTTTAAGCAGAACCGTTACATGCATGCTTATATCATCTATTTCTTACCTAGAATTCGGGCAAGTTCATCTTCCGCTGATGAAGTGCCACCAGAAACAATGCCTGCTGACTTAAGCTTTTCATCCAAGTCTGAGCCTGACTCTGCATTAGCCAACTCTTCTGCAGCCTCGAAAGTGGCTTGCTGCTCTACTTGCCTCTTTTCAATTCGCTCCATGGATTCTAATGCTGTTTTCATTTTTGAATTAGCACCCGTATGACGACTTGAACAAGCTGCTTGGGCTTTATTGACCGCTTCAGTCGCCTTGATATGGTCCACTTTCTGCTTCATTTGCTTCAGGCTTTTCTTAGCCTTGTCAATATTCGCCTTGAGAGTAGATTCTGATTGTTTAAAAGTCGCCAAATACTGCTGCTCGGCATCGAGATCTGCCCGCAATTGACCCACTTTCGTAGCACACTCTAATGCCAAATCAGAATCACCCTTCTCCGCCGAGGAGCGAGCATGATTCTCATATTCAGTCGCTGATTTTTCTAGTTCAGCCACTTTGCTGGCTGACATTTTACGCTTAGCCATCACGGAAGTTAACGACTGTTCCGCTTTCTTTAATTCTTCACCAGCATCACGAATTTCCTGATCCAGAATTCTTAACGCTTGATTGTCGACTATGGCTTCACCAACTTCAGTAGCGCCACCACGCATTGCTGTTACAATTTTGCTCCAAACACTCATAATAATTTCCTCTTACTTAAGATGATCCCTATAGGCTTCCAGAAAATCTGGAACATTTTGAAATAAGGTTTCAACTTCAATATTAATTGTCTCTGCTTTGGATTCCGACGATAAAGCCCCGAAAGCAAGATAATAATCCGTACCATCGATTTCACTTACGCAAATTGATGATAGAGGCAGTAGTTGATGGGTTTTTAAAATTTCAGCGTTTAGCACATTGACGTCACTTACACTTGACGCTGCAAATAATGAAACTTCCATTACTATCTGTGATCCACACACTGAAACAAAAGCATCAACACCGTCTTCATTTGTAACGATTAAACACTCCCCCTCTTTACTAACCACAAATGTATTATCTTCGCCAAACACGCCTGACAGTGAGTTAATATCCCATGCCATGGAATCTCTCCTTAATTGAAATGATATAAAGCATTGCTTTATGTGTTAATAATATTCGCATGATTGATTATCGTCAAGTATTATTGATTATATTCAGTCAATAGTGACCATTAAAAATGTAGCCGTATGTAATTGGTGTCTTTTTTGGAAACACTTTTACAATCGGAAATTATATCAACTGATTGAGTTAGACTTGTCACTACTCTTTCAAAATCTATAGTTCTTGAAATAGACTACAGAATATAGCTGATCAACTAAAACTAATCGCCATTTTTAATATTTAAGCGATCCTAGGAACCACTCACTATGAGCCAACATCCAGAAAACCAACAGACATGGGATCAGCAAACTTGGAGAAAGCTAGCAAAAAGGCTGATCAGTACGCAAATGAAGAAGCGTGACGTAAAATATGAGATGCTAAGTCAACGACTAGCAACGTTAGGGATAAAACAATCGGCAAGCAATCTAAGCACCAAAGTCAGTACAGGTGTACTCGGCGCAGACTTACTGCTTGCCATTTTGTTTGCACTCGATTTTAAGCAGCTCACCGCAAACGATATTGAAGACGTCCTCCAAGACATCGGAGTTGATACGAACACTTAGAAAAGGCCGGGCAATTTACGGCAACACCGTAGAGCTGAATTAACAGCGAAGAACTAAAATAAAGAAAATCATTATGAATAATGTCACCGATTTAAAACCCAAAATTCGCCCGATCGTACAACTTGGCAATCCTATTCTCAGACAACAAGCTCAGCCAATTTCTGACATCACATCTAACGCTATTCAGCAATTGGTGATGGACTTAATTGCTACCGCCAAAGATGCAGGCGGTGTCGGCATTGCTGCACCACAGATTGGTGAGTCCTTGCAATTATTTATCATGGCATCTAGCCCCAACAAACGCTACCCAAACGCACCGGAGATGGAACCCACTGCAATTTTTAATCCTAAAATAATTGAAACTGATGACGAAATATCAAAAGATTGGGAGGGTTGCTTAAGCGTACCCAGTATTCGCGGATTGGTACCCAGAGCATCACGCATCATTGCAACATTCGAAACCATAGACGGTCAGAAACATCGCAAACAATATGACGGGTTTCTAGCCCGCGTCTTTCAACATGAATACGACCATTTAATAGGACTCACTTTTCTCGACCAAGTCACAGACAACAAAGATCTCTTTTCCGAGCATGAGTTCTATCAACTCACCACTGACTAACACCTCATCAAAACCGTGTTTTGGCTACTAAAAACTCCTGCCCACTCTCCCACCAGAGCATTTATCAGCCTTTAGGCTATAATCTTAAGGATTCGTCCATACTACAGAAGTGACAGTAGAGGTATAAAACACTTACCCTCACTTTCACCAAACGACTTGAGTCATGACACGGGCTATCAAAAAAACAGGAATGAAGCATTATTTGCGCAAGCTTTTGTGACAAAACAAAAGGGCGCAGTTGACGGGAGCACACCATGGAACAGGTACTAAAAAACTTACTCAACAAATTGGATATTATCTCTGAGGAAAATGCGGAAATACTCGATTCAGATGTGAGAGTACAACTCAGTGACGCGTTGTTTAACTGCTATTTCGACCCCATCGATGACTATGACCTACCTGATGACTTCGGCTTATTCTCCGATGAAGGAAACCAAAGCCTACGAGCTGCTCTAAAATCGTTTGTGAACGATGCTATTGCCATAGCTATCCATCTCAATCTTAAAACACCAGAAGAAAAGCTCGGTGAATTTCAAAATGACAATGTGGAATCTAACCTCGGCTCAGTGTACGACGACTATTTTGGATATATTGAAGTTTGCTGACTTAAAACCGGTAAATACTTACTTCACATTAACAACTAAAACCAAAGTCACCGTGCAGAACATTTAATACACCGTACCCTACTCTTCCCCAAAAAAGTATTACATCTATTCACTTTTTTTTGTAATGTTCCTATGGGCGAAGAACCCCTACCTACGCCGTCGCAGATCATTAGCGTACTCGCACTCTTAGTTGAGTCAAAACAACCTTATTTTATCATCAACTCTAAATCAACTTAGCCCATAGAGTGATTTAATTGGAGAATACCGCATCATGAATTCAGCAGTTGACACTAGCCTGAAACAACCCGAGCTCTATATTCAAAAACCTTTTGCTCTCAGAAACGGCACCATCATTAAAAACCGCTTGATAAAATCAGCCATGAGCGAAGCCCTGGGTACCATAGACAATATACCCACTCCGAAACTAGCAACGCTCTACAGACAATGGGCTAATGGCGGCATTGGCTTGAACATTACTGGAAACGTAATGGTAGACGCACGAGCCCTCGGCGAGCCAGGTAACGTTGTTTTAGAAAATGACAAACATATGTCTATTCTCAAGCAATGGGCTCACGCAGGAACTGCCAATAACACTCACTTATGGATGCAAATAAATCATCCTGGAAAACAAGTTCCGAAGGGTTTAAATAGAGGTTCCGTCGCCCCGTCAGCAATTGGGTTCGGCCCAGACATGGCTCGTTTTTTTGAGATACCACGAGCACTAACAGAAACCGAAATTTTGGACATCATTCAACGGTTTGCAACAACCTCTGCCATCGCTAAACAAGCTGGATTTACGGGGGTACAAATACACGGCGCTCACGGGTATCTTGTCAGTCAATTTCTATCGCCAAACCACAATAAACGCACCGACCAATGGGGCGGCACGTTAAATAACAGAATGCGATTTGTGCGAGAAGTTTATAAATCCATTCGAGCGAATGTAGGAGAAGACTTCCCCGTCAGCATAAAACTAAATTCTGCCGACTTTCAAAAAGGAGGCTTCACTGAAGAGGAGTCCATTGAAGTCATCAGAACACTCACTGACGACGGCATGGATCTAATCGAAATTTCAGGTGGCACTTACGAATCTCCAGTAATGGCAAACGTAAAACAAAGCACTTATGATCGCGAAGCCTATTTTCTAAAATTCGCCGAAACCATTCGCCAAGAAAAAACACCAGCGGGACACAACATTCCGCTTGCCGTTACCGGTGGATTTCGAACAACAACCGGCATGGCAGATGCCTTAGCGTTAGATAATTTAGATATGATCGGAATTGCAAGACCTCTAGTTGTTGACCCTAACTATCCAAAAAAGATTTTAGCAGGACAGGCGAAGAGCAACCCTATCCAGGCAAGATCTACAGGCATCAAATTTATTGATAATCTGGGTTTAATGGAAGTTGCTTGGTATACGCGACAATTACACCGAATGGGCCAAGGAAAAGCCCCTAAACCAAATGAAGGCACTCTGGGTTCGTTAGTGAAGGTTCTACTGACATCGAGCTTTAAAACATTCAAAACCCGGCGACTGCGCGCTTCATAGGAAGGGAATAAAATTCTAAATTGCTGAGCGGCAAATCAATTCACCGCTCAGCACAACTAAATGATCGAGTGATCTAAAACTCCATGCGTCCCCCTAAATTGAACTGACTCTGAGTAACATCCTCATAGCCCACCGTACTCTGATAATAAGCATAGAAACTCTTACCACCCGTCAATATTGCAGAAACACCCACACCAACGTTGGCATAACTAGAATCTACTTCGTCAGTTTCCACACTAAAAGCAACCCTATCCCCTATATCGCCAACAAACCGACCTGTCACTAATCGAGGATCATCGTCCAACTCAGAGACAAATTCGATCCGAGCGAGAGGTGTAACGATACCCCACGACTGATCAAATACGTAGTTGACCTGACCACCCAGGTGTAACGTCAAGGATGTTAATTCTTGACCGTCCAATGCTAACGCCCAACCTGCACCCGCCGCCCCTTGGTTCGACATAATTTCTTCATAGGAATTCACTTTCGCTGTGAGCCCAATTAGCTGAGCAAACCCATCAACAGACAATGCGTTTCGCTGCCATAAATATCCACTACCAATACTGTAAGTCGTCAGGCTCCCAGTATATGTAGCAGAAGCCGTTTGATTCACCCCCGTGTAAACAATATCCCGCGACTGATCATAGTCATTACCTGCATAGGAAATCGTGTAATCGATATAGATAGAATCTGTGGGATAGTAGCTACCATAAAATGTCATGGTATAACCCTCTACTTCAAAAAGACCATTATTGGAGTTTATTTCCGCCTCACTTGAAGTGAAACCTAAGGCAAGCCCCAAAACATAATCAGTACTCAGCTGATAATCCACTCCCGCAGTAAAGGCAACGGTGTCGGTATCCGAACCTAACTCAAAATCCGTTGGGTCTTTTTCCGCACTTAATATTGTCGCATTCACAAAACCACCCACTTTGGAATAGGAGTCAGCCATATTCGAATCCTCACCGGCAGCTCCACCAGTAGCAGGCGGTAAATCATGGGTAGAAGAAGAACCAGCAGCAAAGTGATTTACGGCTAAAAGGCCAGCCAAGTTACTCACCATAACCGCATCATCAGTTCCGCCATTTTTTCCTCTTAGCTTCTGCAATCGACTCTGCACATTTTGATCTTGAGCATTGGCTCCACCAATGGCTAGATCAAATGAAACACTAGCAAAGGTAGGGGATATTTGCTCTAGGATTCGAAGCGCGATCGCATTGTCCTCAGCAGCACTGCTATTGATAAGCCCGATTAAGGTATCGCAATCACCCTGCAAATCCGAATCAGATCTTCGTGAAGGACAGATATCAGATAACACTCTAGCCATCTCAGCAGAGGGCAATAGATCAGAACCCAATACTGTTTCAAATGTCGTTAGCAAATTAGCATCGGGCTCAATACTACAAGTTACAGTACCTCCTTCGTCCTCGGAGCAACTGACTTCAGTGCTGTCAGGAAAGGTGCAGACACTGTCGCCCTGCGCATCGGTGGTACACGACAAGGACACATTACCCTCGCTTAGGCATACAACCGACCCCTCACCCTGAACACAGTCGTCAACGGCCAAAACAATATCGAGCAGCGGTTGCACTCCAAATCGATTTTCTGGCGATAGCGTACATTGATTCTGAAAGTCCTCAATGGATTCTATCCCATCAACGTTTTCACACTCTAATTCAATGGGTACGGCCGCTTGTACAGCCTCACTACTAAATAGGGCTACCGATGACAGGACCAAAAGGCTAACCATCATTGTTAAAGTTCTTGTATACGCAAAAATGGATGTCGTTATATTCATAATGATTCCTCCTTAAAATTGGTAATGTAATCCGAAAGTAATAACAGGGTAAAATTCAAAACCATCGAGCGCTTCCTGCAGTGCAATCTCTTCCGTTTTCAATTCATTTTGAAAATCGCTATTCGTCAGAACATCAAAAGTGCTGCTACCATCGCTGATCTGAGCACCTGTTGCCGTTAATTTCACTACCGGCTCGCCTTGCAAAATAACGCCAATTTCTGTGCTCCATGCTAAGCCGCTTCTACCGGTCGCTGCATTATTCCAACCCAATCCAACATAAGGACTAACTCTGCGAAAATTGACGGTGGCCTCTATACTCAACTCACCAGAATAGGTTTCATCCCCAATCTCATAGGTACCCGTTTGTTGTGCCCCCATATTAAAATGGTTGCCATTATTCACAAGGCCCGCACTCACATGAAGCCCGCCGTGCCACGGATGCCAATCGATAATGGCAGCGAAGTTAGAAAAACCGAGATCGGCGGTGTAATCAATACCTTCCTCTTCTATATCTACTTCAAAGGTATATCCGCTCAAAGAAAAGCGAGTCACAATGGAAGGCGACAATCCCTTACTAATTTCGACTCCTAAACCAGTCGTCCCTGCATTGATGCCGAGCGATGTATCACCACCATAACTCAACATGGAGCATGAAACAGCAGCTATGCCTATTGCCGTTGAAAAGATGTTTTTCGAGCTGATTCCGATATTGAATTTATGGCTGTCAGTGCCAAATCTGGCATAGCCATTATTACTAGGTCGTAAAGGCATGATGCTCTCCTTTGTATTTGATCCGTTTAACGCTTGAATTGTTCAAGATATGGGACGCAGAGATTCTGCAATTAAATTACCAATGATTATCTGATGACATTATCGATAAATCACCGACCACGCGATTAATTGCCAATAAAGCAGAATGGGTAAAATATCGATATGTCGGAAGCGGGAAGAATATCACGCATTGCTATGCATCGTTAATGAATTAACACACACTTCAGGCAAGTAATAAGTCTCGAGAATGCGCGACAGAACCTGGTTTTATTGCAACACCCGCATCAGCGCAGATTGCCTTACCCTGATAAGTAGCACTAAAAACAGACTCATCCAAATTGAAAAACTACCGCCATTAGAATCTCCACCCACCGATTCCCCAAATGTAGCGATATTCCCGGAGACATCGCTATTATTAGTCTCATCACTCTCTTCCGAGTCGCTACTCACAACGACAGATAGCGTTAAAAACTCATTGGATAAAGTCATTAGTGACACATTAAGATCAAGGCTATCAGAAGAGCCTGCGGGTAGATCACCTAGACTGCAATCAATGGTTTCCTCACCAAAAGCACAATTTTCCGGCGAGATATCTACTTGAATATTCGCAGGTAAAGCCACTGAAAAAATAACGTTCTCTGCGCCACCTAAACCCGAATTTGTTACTTCAACAGTAAACGTCTCTGATGACCCCACATTCAAACTATTTGGCAAACCAGATAGAACTACAGATAAATCCGCAGAATCTGATACCACGGCCACAGGCTGAATAACAAAATCCTTGATCGACACCACATTATTACCATCACTACGATCCAAAGAAGCGCTATCAACAACCAGGTTAAACAAATCTAATGTCGTTGCTACCAATTGATTTGCTGCCGATAATTCAACAACAATACTTAAATCCTGAACGGATTCATCCGCAGCCAAGGTGCTAGCCACAACGCACAAAACTCTCTGATCAGTGGCGGTACATCCATCGCCGCTGACAAATATAAACTCATCAGGCAAATCCACTCCCAATTCCACTCCCGTGGCTGACTCCGGCCCTCGATTAGTGATGGTATAACTCAACGTTAGTTGATCACCATGCTGCCCAAAACTATTGCTAATTTGGGCATCCAAGGTCAAATCCGCATTCGCTGCACCGGCAACCCCATCAACCCCAAACAGAACTGAGTTATTAGAAAAATCCCAATCAATTTCGGCACCATCCACTGTCATCTCCAACAAGATTCCGCTCTCTCCTATGACCCGAGCATCCAACGTCAAAACCTTAAGGTCTTGAGTGGCGCCATCGACCTTAGCGATAGTGCCTATCTCGCAAGTCAAAGAACGATTATCATCCCCACCTAAATTACACCCTGCAGGCAATCTATCTAGCTCTATTTTTAAAGCACCAGAAAGACGAGAAGTTAAAACCACATCGGTGGCATCGACGTCATCACTCTCATTAGTAATTTCAAGAATATATTGCACATAATCGCCAACCTGCACGGCTGAATTTTCGGCAATCGCACTACCGTTAGAGCGGACTTCTCGAATAGCAATACTGACATCATCATAAACGCTTTCGAGCAAACCCATTTGGTACACAGACACTCGACTCTTACTCAAAGTAGTAACAGCATCCGGATCAGGCCTTTCTTCTGAAAAGTAATCGTCCACCCTGACACTATCCCTACCTTGAAAACCGGGCTCACTGCGCGCGACATACAATCGGTCGAAGTTTGCAGACAAATGAACATTGCCGGTAATCGCAGCGCCGTTAATATCCAAAAAAGTATGACTTATACGTGCAGCAGAGGACATTTGTTGCAAACTTAAATCAATGGCATAAACATTAACTGTGTTTTCCAGATTAACTGGATCAGCTGTTTTCACTATCGCGTGAGTGTTTGTAATAATAAATGGCGGCACCACCACCTCATTAACTAACGGTGTCCACACCCAAGGGTCGCCCACGCTATCCTTTACAGAAGAGCCGTTAGCTTCTAAATAAAACGCCTCTAGACCTCCATTAGCAACAGCATAAGCAATAGCGCCATTCGCACTATCTTCTGTATTTGGGCTAATAGAAACTTGTCCGTCAAATCCCGTTCCCGTTAACTTTTCAATTTCGAACTCAAATCCATTCCTTCGCGTATCCTCATCTAGCTTACTGAGATCAATCGCTATTAATCTACCCTTAGCAACTCCTTGTACCGTTTTGTGGCCTACCACTACGGCATAATTTTCGAAAAGAGATGGCGCCCTATTCATGTGAAAAGGCCTAACACTATCGGCAGGTACATAATCGAGATCTTCTACAATATAACGTTGTGCTCCCGTATCCCGATCAAACACCCAAAATCGACCACCAGGCAACGAATAAGAAACTTCATCGGGGTGTTTTTTTGCGGTATACGTTAAAACAAATTCTTCATTTACTGCTGGCGTCCATAAATCATTTGCCGCCACAGGTGCAAACTCTGAATTACCCGCCCAAAGGTTTGTCGCTATATCTTTATCCGCACTAAAAGCATAGATACCACTGGTTTTCCGTTCCTTCGCTTCCCCCCCGCCCATGCTGTAAATGCTGTGGGTACTCTCTTCGCTATTTTCATCTGTACTACTGTAGGGTGCTGGTGCCAAAAATATATCAAACTCATTGGCTTCAATGGGATGCATCAAAGAATCGATAATCGGCCCGCCCGAGGCTTCATGCCCGTCCTCTAATTTCGTCCAGATAAAAGGGAACTGCCGAAGATGGGCAAACCGAAAAATAGTGCCTCCGTGACCACCGCATAACAATGGCGACTCGTACTGCCAAGCATTGGTATTGATAAAGATACCGTCATTAAAAACAGTAGGCTGACTTTGTGAGTTAGGGCAAACCGGCGGTACATAATCCGGTGCATCAGGAGGCAAATTAGTCGCAGGCCAATAAGTTCTATCATTAAAACGCAAATGTGCGTCAAACCGATAATCATAAAAAGACTCGAGGACTTGCTTCTCTTCATCCACAACCCAAAACATATGCGGCAATTTAAAACCCCGATTGGAAACGAATAGCTTCCCCTTCACTACTGAAACTTGATTCAATGCAGGTTCAAAAAAGTATCGAGTCTCATCCAGATCCGTTAAGGCATTGTCGTGCCACAAGGTAATGGCGTTATCACCCGGCAAAGGCCCCACAAAAAAACCTTTATCCCAGTCCACGGCCGAACCGGCAGCAAAATCCAAAGACACTGGCACATGACCCGTATGCCCGCTATCGCCCTGATAGGTACCCCAAGGGTTATCAATACGCGCTTGCTCAAGACTCTTAGAAAATGCAGATGAAGCCAAACAAAGCAACAAAGGAATGAATAGCCAATAACGAGAAAACAACATAGGAACCCTGCTAATGTTTTGTTTTTATTTATTAATATCTATTATTTTTTCAGCTAACGGTAGAACAGATGTCCACCAATTACGCGGGAAGTCAGTTATACCACCGACAAAGGGTCTTTCCAACTATTTTATCCACTGCACTGCTAACCGCGCCTGTCGGCATACCGCAACAGCTCGAGCCAGTTTTAGCGTGCCCACCTTACCCTGCAAAACTGCTGGTAAAGTCACCTCATTTCTTATTAAAATGGCCAACTATTTTACTCAATCAAACCCGCTTTTCTTCTTTGGGTTGAACCTGGCACCAAGAATTAACGAAGAACACGTCAGAAATAATAACAAATTTAAACTCGGAGTTTCAGAATATGCCTAAGGCAACCCCCCCAAATAATCCTTCCATACTTATCGTTATCTTAGTCCCCATTCTACTCCTGATCTCCAATTTTGGTTTTGCCTTTGAACTCGATTTAGCGGACCGATATGTAGAAGTCTCCTTCGGCAACATTCAGTACAATACACCGCAAGATTTTTTCTTTACCGGTGACAGCTACGACAATCCCACCAATATTCAAATTTTAGTAGGCACTCATTTCAAACGCAGCGACAAAAAAATCATTAGCGTTGAAGGTTTCTACAATATTATGGGGGAAAGTGATTCCAATCATCGCATCAACAGCACCACTCGCAACGCCAGCATAGAGGCTTCCACTTTCGGCGCTGGACTGCGACTCGGTAAACCCATCGGTGAATCATTTATTCTGTCCACGAGATTTGGCCTGCACTTATGGCAGATAGAAGGTACCAGCAACCAAGCAAACACAGAAGATTCCATTACTGGAGAAGGCGCTGACGAAAACGGTATCGGTGCCTACATCGGCGTAAATCTTAGCTACACACTCAGCAAGCAATTATTTATCAGCGCGGGAGGACAGGCATTCCCAATGGATATCGAAGGAAACAATATTCACGTTACCAACTATTACCTTGGCGCTGGCTATTATTTTTAAGAACCAAAGAGCCTTTAAAGATAGCCAAAGGGCCTCGTTTTAATAACACTCATTGTTAATTACTCCCATTGCTAATCACTTTTGTATTTGAAAATAGGCGTCATTAAAAACTAAAGGATTTCGTCGGCTTCATAAAAACTATCGGAAACGGTTTCCAATATTGCCTTATTTTCTTCGAGCTGAGTCGTTAAGGTCCAAGCGAATATTTGATAAAATTGATACTCGCCTTCGATTATGGAAATAACGTAGGTAATCTCAACGCCATCAATCACTCCTTCCACCCAATAGCGAGTGGCATTCTTTCCATCAACTCTCAATTGAGACGGGCCGGAAATAATTTTCGGTCGCGATATATTGGTGAAAACCTTTTCTACTACTTTCTCACCATAGGCAATCACTGACATATTGCGTTCCAGCGATTTATCTTGCACAGCCACCATCACATAATTTTCTTCCTCTAGACTAGCCGCTTGCAATAAGGTTTTTTCAGACAACTGGACCAAACTGGTCCAATGAATTGGCACCACCATCCTCGCCCTACCTTCGCCGCTCACCAATGGCTTGAATTGCAACACGATAGGTGTGTCGTGTTGCAATTCAAGCCGACAACCCAACGGCCGAAGTTCATTATTGAGATTGCCGCCTTCACAACGCCACATCACTTCATGATCATAACTTTTAGGAACATAGTGTAAGACTCTATTTTTACCGACGATTTCTTCTTTGAATAAGACAGTAAGAATAGAATTCTGCCCCAATTGAATAGCTTCAACGCTCTCACTATTGAGCGTTTCAGACAAACCCATTTGTGCGTTGCTCTCCGGCCAAGTACCCGACTGGTGAATATAAGCCGTTACCTGGGCACAGACCTGATCAATAAAATCAAAGTCATCGGCAAGCCGTTCCTTGGCTCTATATTGTTGAACTCCTGGCCAACCTAAACTCACCACTAACCAGACCGTCAAAAGAATAAAAACACTCCCCACAAAGATCTTCTTTAAACACTGACTTCTCGCTTCACTAGCGGAACTTTCGCTAATATTGATCTTCTGATTCTGAGGAACAAAATCCTTGTCCTCACCGGGGTCAATCTCTGCGTAGATATCCGCAGCCGTAGCCCTATGCTTAGCACTGTCACTCTCATCTACATTCGGTTTTTCTACCGCATCAATTCCTTGAGATCGCAATCCACCTTTTTCATCAGCGACTTCATCCTCATTGACCGCAATAGCGACTAACGCATCTTCGTTAACTTTGCAGTTTGCGCCACAGGCGCTAATCGCTTTCTGGTATTTCAGAGCAATATCGCCGGTAATCGATTTTTTAATTATCGTCGAATCACATCGTAGCAACAGAGCAATCTTTTCTTCTGTGGTTTTGACTAACTTAGCAAGCTGCTTTACCACCACATCAAAATCATGCCCCTCCTGCACTCCCGCTAGCAAGATAACATTATATTTGGCGTTACTCATGACCCAAGAGCTCTATTCTTTCTTTCATTTTTTTGCATAATCAACACCACAACAGGATAAGCATTTATGGCTGAAAATAGCGGACCTTATAAATAGCACCCGCATAGTCATCGGATATATAGATTGTTCCATCATGCCCTTCTACCACATCTACTGGTCTAGCCAATATGGTATCGCCATCGTGAAATCCTGCCACAAAATCCTTTTCAACAATACTGCCATCTTTTTTCCAATGCAACGAAACCACCTTATAACCATCCCTCTCTCGACGATTCCAAGATCCATGTAGCGCAACTAAAGCCGCACCTTGATAATTTTTAGGGAGTGTTTTTCCCGCAATAAAGGCCATTCCTAAGGGCGCATTATGGGCTCGGAACTCATGTACTGGTGCGATAGATCCTTGCACCAGAATATCTTTACCTTCGCCCAAATCAGGATCTAATATTTTCGCGCCATTCGCGTACGGCCAACCGTAGAAATTACCTTTTTCAATTTGGTTTAACTCACAAGGCGGAAAATCATCACCTAAAAGATCCCGCCCATTATCGGTAGCGTAAAGACGAGAGTCTTGCAGAGACCAATCAAATCCGACGCTATTGCGCAACCCCGAAGCAAATACTTCCTCGCCGCTGCCGTCTGCGTTGTATCGCATTATTGTCGCCCGCCGCTTATCCTCTTCGACACAGACATTGCATGAAGAGCCAACACTCAAATAGAGAAATCCATCAGGCCCAAACTTAATCGTTTTAGTACGGTGGTTTCCGCCCTCAGGTAACCCATTAATGATAGGCTTAACCTCCCCTATGACGCTGCGCCGCTGGGCATCGAATTTAATCCGACTCACACCGCCTGATTCAGCGACATATAACCAACCCTCATGGATATCCAGGCCATGAGGGTAATTGAGGGAACGTAATAAAGGCTTCACCAGGACTTCACCTAAATCATCTTTATACACAATAAAAACTTTCCCCTCCCTTGGAGAGCTAACGATTAAATCACCTCTCTCTGTCACCGCCATCATACGCGCACCCGGTACTAACCCTGCATGCACCTCTATGCCAAAATCTAGCGGAACTGACACATGATCAGCCAGCCCTCGTTGAGTTGCCTTCGGAGCGGGAATTCCCATTGCCGTTTTCAACAAACTACGGTCAAACTTAACACCCAAGGCTGAAAGGTAAAAAAAGCTCGCCGCCACACTAAAAAGTAGCAACAAAGCACTCCCTATAAAGAGTCTCAACCTGCGTTTACGATTAGGCTTTATCATTATATATTTCTATTTCCAGTCTACTTAAATCCATATTTTCAATAGTTCCTATTCAGCAACAGCGGGACATTTAAATTCTTAATCGCTACCGATTGTTATAGGTATCCAATCAACAAAACCATGACATTAATACTAGCGCAGTTATTGATACAAGAGACTAATACAAGCCACTTGTATTCGCAGACACTCACATAAAACCAATGTCCACCCCCACCACTGGATGATGACAACATTTCACAAGCGTAATTGAATAATTACGCTATGATTGTGGGGGCGAGATTATGTTCTAACACCATCACTAGCATCAGGCCATCCGCAATAATGTGTCTACCTAATTTTGGGTTCCGCTTACCGCTGTTCAGGGGCATTAAGTCATGATCAATTACGAACTTACCGATCAACTAATAGAGCTGGAGAACATACAGCGAGACCAATTTCTCAGTCGAGCTCGGGGTCGTCAGGCATCAGAGATCATCAATCATTACCACCTTTCGCCAAACTATTATTCACTCACTAAGGAATCTGACAATGCTCGGCAAACGGGTAAAGGCCGAAGAACCATTGTTTTATTTAATTTTGGCGAGATTAAAAACGAAGATAAAGAAAAAGTCATTGAATGCCTTTTTTTTCTCGGGCATTCGCCCGACTTTATCTCAGAAGCCATGGGACTGGATCTCAAATTTGTCGCTCAATCATTGATTGATGTCATTGAAGAAAGCAGAGCACAAAGGGCATCCGATTTAAGAGCAAACCCCCAACGCTTTAGGCTAGTCGGCGACGAAGAGTCAGAAGGCGAAGACAACATTGACCCATAAAAGATGCGTGGACTCTCAGACACAGACTCTTGGGCATAGACCCCTTAGACATAGTCCCTGAAATCTAGAACCAGTCAATCCGCCGACGGCGAACCACCGTCATTCGCTTCCCGGCGTTGGCGCTGCTCTTTTAACAGCTGAGACTCCCGCCTAATAACATGCTGTATCAAGCTCTCCTGGTCTTCAGCGCTCACTCCGACAAGGTCCGTTCGAATAAAATAGGGGAGATCCTCACCATCATCCAGAGGGTCGCAACCAACGACTCGGCCCGTAGTTACGATACGCAAATGAATAGGGCGCAATACCAATTCGAGCCCTATATGATCTCCCAGATTCATTTTCTCTTCCGCAGGAAAGCCGACACCGCAAGCACTTAAACTCACTTCTCGAGCAAGAACAGTATCCTTTTCAGATTCATCAGACAAGTGTTCAGATAGAACCATGATTTTTTGATTCAATAATTCTAAGGCCTCCCCTACATTGGCATTCCAATCATTCAACCTCTGCAAAACCACTTGAAACTGATTATCTAACTGAAGTAGTTGCGACCCAAAATGAGGGCTCACTGTTTTTTTTTCATCTGCCAGCTCTTGCTCGTCCATTTTGCGGTATCGCAGTGAGACTATGTCACTGACTCGAACAAACCGGCGCCTCTCAGCTCCCATACTTTACCCCTGATATCATCACCCCAGCTTCAGTCACCCTCAATGTCTCCATTAATTTTTTCCGTTAAAAAATCTCATCTGGTGCAAATTCGAATAAAGCAGGTGCTTCTCGCTGCTCTATTTCTTCAACGACCTTATCGACTTCACCCGGTTCAAACACCGGCAGCTCATCATCTTTCTCATCGCCCGACTGTCGAATAATAATTTCAACTCGTCTATTCCGTGAACGCCCTTGTTTCGAAAGGTTCGGTGCCAGCGGTCTGGTATCGCCGTATCCCACCACGGTGAATTTACGTGGATCAATTTGCTCCTCTGCCATTAATTCATGAGCTACCGTTACTGCTCGCGCTGCTGACAACTCCCAATTGGATCGAAACTGTGACGTTTTAATAGGAATATTATCAGTGTGCCCTTCCACGGTGAACACCCCTGGCATTTGACTTAGAATTTCGCGCATGCGCTTCATAATGGGTTCAAATGCTTTATGCATTCTTGCGGTTCCGGAGGAAAAAGAGCCGTGCTCTTTAATCCTAATCACAATTTTATTTCCGTCTGTCTCTATTTCAACTTGGCCGCTATTGATTTCATTATTTAAAGCAGAGGCCACTTCCATTGCATTTTGCTGTGTTTGCAATTCGAGTTGCCCCATCGCAGCCAACATGGCCATCGCTTCGGCATCAGCCGCTTCCGAAGCAGCCTCCGCTGCCGCAGCAGCAGCTGCGGAGTCAGTATCCTTTCCATCCGAGCCTCCCGGCGTACCTTCCTTGGCCTCCGCCGCTTCACTACCCAAATCGCCTTCTTTATCGGATTCTGGCTGACTCCCTTCTGGGCAATTAGTATCTAACGATTGCTGAGTCACACTCGTTGTACTTTGCTTCACTTCATTTAACGGTGTGGGTTTGGGTCGTCCAGGACTAAATTCTTGTGCAATGATACTGGTCCCTTTGGGAATATCTTTTACATTGATTTGATTTTGGACACCAAAGGCTTCACTCATAGAACCCGCAAGCCGCTTATATTTTTGCAAATCCATTTCGGAAAATGAAAGCAGCAAAACAAAAAAGCACATCAATAAGGACATAAGATCCGCAAAGGTCATTACCCAGGCGGGAATACCATCGGGACATGCCGGACACTCTTCCTCTTCCTCAGCCATGGATTAACTACTCATCCCCATCACTACTCGTCACCATCACTACTGGGCCGCTTAGACTCAGGAATATAAGTTTGCAGCATACTTTGTATCACTCGTGGGTTTTGTCCTGCTTGAATAGCGGTAATCGCATCGATTATCATAGATTTGATTCGACTTTCTTCCTCCGCCCTGAGAGTCAACTTGTCAGCAATCGGTAGCGCAATCATTGTCGCCATCATAGCGCCATACAAAGTCGTCAATAGTGCTACCGCCATGGCCGGACCGATAGATTTTGGATCATCCATCGCTGAGAGCATTTGCACTAACCCAATGAGTGTACCTATCATTCCCATAGCGGGCCCTACATCACCAATGGCGCTAAATATTTTCGCCCCCCATTCATGCCTATTAACGGCTTGCTTCATATCTTTATTCAATACGGCTCTAACTACTTCCGGATCATGACCATCAACCAGCAACGAAATTCCTTTCTGCAAAAAATCATTCCCTACCTCTTTTCCCTCCAAAGACAGTAGGCCTCCTTTGCGTGCAGCGTCTGCCAGCTCAGTGACTAGTTCAATTAATTCCAGGGGTTCATCAGATTTAAACTTAAACGACTTACCAGCGATTGACAGGGCACCGAGGAATTGACCCAAGGTAAATTTCATTAGAACAACAAAAGCACTACCCCCAATAACAATTAGCATCGACGGCACGTTGACAAAAATTAACGCGCTGCCACCGAGAATCATGGCAGAGAGCACAATACCAAACGCACCGAGCATTCCGATGAGTGTTGCTAAATCCACTATCTAATCTCCTTACTTCACTGACTTAATAACCTGGCTTCCAAATATCGACTCAATCGAAATAACAAGATTCCCCTTGGCCCCTTCCCAAATTCTGAGGAAATTTGGTCTCATATTTTTCGCCTCAACATTTAGTCTAGACCGATTTTTTAACATCGTAATAGGGGAAGGCAATAACCTAACAGGTCACTATAAAACTAGGTTGTTATTTGCTCGTTGACCCCACACTATCGCTACGGTAATGTGGCCGTCTCCACCCGTTAGGACAGACTCATGGCGACGAAAAATTCTGAAAAGACCATTCATTTTGAAAAAGCGATCGAAGAACTGGAAAACCTGGTTGAGCAAATGGAAGAGGGAGAACTAAGCCTCGAAGCTTCACTTAAAACTTTTGAGGCAGGCATTAAATTAACCCGCGAATGTCAAAGTGCTTTGCACAATGCTGAGCAAAAGGTGCAAATATTAATCCAGGAAAATGGCAACGATGAACTGGCCGAATTCCATGAGGATGAAGAATGAGTACCGAATTAGAATTGAAGCAATACTTTGAAACTTGCGTGGACAGAGTTGACACTGTCATCGATTATTTCTTACCCCCCGCTTCAACGGAATCACGACTTCAAGAAGGTATGCGCTATGCGACCCTCAACGGCGGAAAACGCTTTCGCCCGGTACTCGTTTACGCCACCGCCGAGGCACTCGGTGCCGACCCATTAAAAGCAAATCATGCTGCCTGTGCGGTGGAACTCGTCCACTCATACTCTCTTGTGCACGACGACCTACCTGCTATGGACGACGACGAATTACGCCGTGGTAAGCCTACGTGTCACGTGGCCTTTGATGAAGCCACCGCAATACTAGTAGGCGACGCCTTACAAAGCCTCGCTTACGAGGTTCTAGCGACTGAATCAAGCAACCCAGCACATCACCTAGATGCGGTTTGTCGACTAAACATGATCACCACTTTAGCTGAAGCTAGCGGCACAATGGGGATGGCAGCGGGCCAAGCCATCGATTTGGCGTCAGAAGGTCTTTCGATCGACCTTCAGCAGCTCCAAAACTTGCATTCAATGAAGACGGGAAAGCTAATACGTGCCAGCGTTCGTTTAGGCGCCTTATCGGCCGGCTGCAAAGACCCTTCACTCTTACTCCAACTTGATGATTTTGCAACCAATATTGGCATTGCCTTTCAAGTTCAGGATGATATTCTAGATGTCACTGGCGACACAAAAATTATAGGTAAAAAATCGGGGGCCGATGCGGCGCTAAATAAAGCAACCTACCCTTCATTGCTAGGACTGCAAGGCGCGCAAGAGAAAGCCAGCGAATTACATCAGAAAGCCTTAATGGCTCTAGAATCACTTGATCACAAGGCTGCTCCTTTACGATCGCTCTCGAACTACGTGGTGACTCGCACCTATTAATTTCAGCACAACAATCCATACTAGATAGAGAAGGCATTATTTTGAGGTGATATCAAAAGACCCACACATATTCGACTCGATCATGTACGACCCAATCATGTACAATGCTCTTTATTGAAGCTGAACACCGACATGTACTACCTACGCTAGTCGCAGAGCATATTTGCCAACTAACAAAAGATAGATTCAACCAGCAAGAAAAGACCAGGCTTAGCACCTATGTTCACCGAGACCACCAACACACCACCGTTCACTGAAATCCCCAATACACGACCTGTCACACCGCTATTAGACCAAGCCAAGAACCCTCAAGGGTTACGTCAAATCCCTGAAAGTGATCTACCGAAACTAGCCAATGAACTCAGGGAATACCTGCTTTACACCGTAGGAAAAACTGGCGGACATTTCGGCGCGGGACTGGGAGTGGTTGAACTCACTGTTGCGCTACATCACGTTTTTAACACCCCTTCTGATCGACTCGTTTGGGATGTGGGCCATCAAGCATACCCTCACAAAATTTTAACGGAACGTCGCGATCTCATGCACACACTTCGCCAGCGTGAAGGTATCGGTGCTTTCCCGAATCGCGAGGAGAGTCATTATGACACCTTTGGTGTCGGCCACAGCAGCACCTCGATAAGTGCCGCCATGGGCATGGCATTAGGCAGCAAAATGGATCACTCCGACAGAGAAGTCGTGGCGATTATTGGCGATGGCGCAATGACAGCGGGCATGGCTTTTGAAGCGTTAAACCACGCGGGGCACGAGAAATCCAATATGCTGGTGGTGCTCAATGATAACCGAATGTCCATATCGGAAAATGTTGGAGGTTTGTCTAACTATTTCGCCCGTATTTGGGCTAGCCGCCGTTATAATGCACTAAAAGAAAAAGGCAAAAAAGTACTGGAAAATATGCCCCATGCGCTCGATATCGCGAGTCGCACCGAGGAGCATATGAAAGGTATGGTCGCACCAGGTACTCTCTTCGAAGAACTGGGCTTTAACTACATTGGCCCACTCAACGGCCACGACCTACCCACGCTGCTACTTTATTTGAAAAAGCTAAAGGATATTAAAGGCCCGCGCCTTTTGCATATTATTACACAAAAAGGGAAAGGGTTTGCGCCTGCCGAAGCGGACCCTATTGGCTATCATGCTCTCAATAAAATTGACCCCACTCCCAGCGTAACGTCCGCGCCTTCACCCCAAAAACGGAAGCCATCAGAACAAGAACTTTCGAAACCCGTATTATCGAAATCCCCAGTACCAACACTCAAATACTCCGCCGTTTTTGGTCAATGGCTCTGTGATATGGCAGAACGCGATCCTCGCCTAGTGGGAATTACACCCGCCATGAGTGAAGGATCAGGGATGGTAGATTTTTCTCTGCAGTACCCTGACCAGTATTACGATGTCGCCATTGCCGAGCAACACGCTGTCACGCTTGCCGCTGGACTCGCTTGCGAAAACCAAAAACCCATAGTCGCGATCTACTCTACATTTTTACAGCGCGCGTACGACCAACTGATACACGATGTAGCCCTACAAAACTTAGACGTCTTATTTGCAATCGACAGAGCAGGCCTGGTAGGTGAAGACGGCCCATCACACGCCGGAAGCTTCGATCTATCCTTTTTACGCTGCGTACCTAACATGGTGATAATGGCCCCCTCTGATGAAAATGAATGTCGCCAAATGCTCTATACCGGCTACACACACGAAGGCCCTGCATGCGTCCGATACCCAAGAGGCAAGGGACCTGGAACTGAAATCCAAAAAGTCATGGAATGCTTCCCCATAGGAAAAGCCCTAACGCGCCGCAAAGGGTCGAGGGTAGCCATTTTAGCCTTTGGCTCTATGGTTTACCCTTCATTGGAAGTTGGCAACAATTTCGACTTCACTGTTATCGATATGCGCTTTGTGAAGCCCTTAGATGAAGAACTTATTATCAATATTACTCGCGAACACGATTTGATTGTCACTGTAGAGGAAAACACCATTAGCGGTGGTGCCGGAGCGGCAGTCAACGAATTCTTAGCCAAATCGGCCATCACAAGACCACTACTCAACTTGGGCTTGCCCGACTACTTCGTGGGCCACGGTAAGCCTTCTGAATTATTGGAAGAATGCGGATTGAATGCCAAAGGTATCGAAGCCGCTATTCTTGAGCGACTCGAAAAAGTGCATCTAGTTAAGCAGGCCTTGAGTTAAGCTGGCATAGTAGAGGCAGAGCTAAGCAGACTTGACTCTACTTAGCGCCAAAGAATTCAGTTCTTTTCTTGTTCATCCTGCTCGTCAAACAAATGCCCCAGCTTACCGACCTTCGTTGCCAAATAACGTTCGTTATGGGGGTTTTTACCTTGATGAAGGGGGACTCTTTCTACGATCTTATATCCCAAACTCTCCAACGCTTTGACTTTAACGGGGTTATTTGTCATTAAACGTAATTGCTTAATACCTAAGTGATCCAGCATATCTTTACAAATAGCATAATCGCGTTGATCCGCATGGAAACCCAATTTAACGTTCGCCTCCACAGTATCAGCACCTTGATCCTGCAAATGATACGCTCGAATCTTGTTCATCAAACCGATTCCACGACCTTCTTGTCGCAAGTACATCAATAATCCTCGGCCTTCCTGTGTGATCCGCTCCAGCGCTGCCTTTAACTGTGAACCGCAGTCACAACGAAGGCTAAACAATGCGTCCCCGGTCAAACACTCGGAATGGATACGGGCCAATACGGGTTCATCACCACTCAGATCACCATAACTCACCAATAGATGTTCCTTACCAGACACTGAGTCCTCGAAACCATGAATATCTAATTCACCCCACTCTGTTGGTAGGTGAGAGGACGCCACGTAACGAATTGACAATTTTTTCGACCTCCACGCATTGACGCCACCCCCTGACAAAAATGTAGGGAGGAACCAATAACGAAACAAAAAATGTTACTAAAGAAAAACGCAGCAATTCTATCAGGTATGGACTGTTGAACACAGCAAACAAACATCCCAGGCGGCATAAACCCACTACACACCTAAGAAATCATTATCAGTTAGCACTTACTAACAAATACATTTATTAACACAGGCATCTATTAGCATAGAACCGGTTAGTACTTTTTCCTCAGCTTTAGAACCCCAGAACTGTCCGACATTTCCACCCTCTCCAAGAACGTCATCCCCAGTAAAACCGTCTTCGGGAAATCGCCATCAATAACGACGGCATCCACTTGCCTAAGTTCAAGGCTTCCCACCTTCACCGTCGCCAAACGAATGCTAAACGAACGCGCCACACCACTGGCAGTCACGACCTGCCCCTCTTTTCCCTCGACGCGAAAATCGATACCCAGCTCTTTAGCCTGATGTCGATTCATTGCAATACTAGAGGCTCCAGTGTCTATCAAAAATCCGACCACCCGACCATTAATGCTACCAGTGGTGTAATAACGGCGAGACGCGTCCATGGCAATCACTGCCTTTCCATATTTAGGTCTCGCATAACCGGTACCGATAGCAGTTTGCAAATATACCCGCTTTGTTACACCTTGATAGTCAATCAGAGCACTCGCTGCGTCTGCTGATTTTAGAAGTAAGCCTGAGTCTGTTCGAACGCCCTTTTTTAACAACACTCTTCCCTTTGTCGTTTCAATCACAACCGTATTTTTAAAAAGACCCACCACGGAAAATTGATCAGCGAAAACCGTTAGCGGCCACACCGTTATAGTAAGAGATATAGCGAGAGTTGGAACAAGAGGCGAATACCACGAAAACATTTCTAAATGCTGTCCACCGACAACAGCCAAGAGGCAACACGTTTTAGATCCGAAACACTGTCACCACTCATAATCTCCAAAGGAGGCTTATTGGCGAACACAAAAGAAGGATTGGATTCTCGTAACCATTCGGTAACATCACCAGAGGATTCGCAATGATTATCTAATAACTGGCAAATAGATAAAATATAGGATAGTCGTTCTGCTTGATATTCTGTTAGAAACACATCATCAGGTTTTGCAGCCCAATGCGCGATGGAATGCAACCCCGATAACCCGATCATGAGATTCGCTTCTCGCCGGCTCAAGTTCCATTGGTCCGTCAATGTCAGATATGACTGGAGATTAGCCCTGACAATGGTTTGCTCACTCTGCTCTATATTTACTTTTTTCATACGACACTCCACTCTCCGACATTTGCAACTACATTTTCAATCGGTACTCTGTAATCTGTATCGTTCCTTCGCTCTAGTTAATCGTTTGTGCAACGGTCTGCACAACTCGGTTTCTACCTTGCTCTTTCGCCTGATATAAAGCTCTATCTGCTCTTTGGTATAAATCTTTAGTCTGAGTATCTTCCGGGGCCAATTCTGTCACGCCTATACTGACTGTCACCGAAATAAAATTACCTTCAAAATTAATCCGCAGCGCAGCAACCGCATTCCGTAAACGTTCCGCCAATACAATCACCTCATTAGCAGAAGATTTCGGGCAACAAACGGCGAACTCTTCCCCTCCTATCCGTCCCACGACATCCACTGTTCGAACCGCCTTTAAAAAGCTCTTCGCTACACTCTCTAAAACTTTATCACCACAAAGATGACCATACTGATCATTGACCGCTTTAAAAAAATCAATGTCTATCATCAAAAAACTCAAAGCCGTTTTATCACGCCAAGCTCGCGCCAACTCCACTGAAAATCTCTCCAAAAAGTAACGTCGATTTCCAAGTGACGTCAGCGGATCAACTGTTGCCATGGTATTCAAAATTTCATTCGCTTTTTGCAGCTGAGCGTACGCGACAACTAATTCGTCTTGAGCTTGCTTTAAGCGGAGCGCCGATCTGACTCGCGCCATTAACACTTCAAGTTGATACGGCTTTACAATGTAATCATGCGCACCACAATCAAGACCACACGCTACGTCATCATTCAAGGAGTTAGCCGACACCAATATAATCGGAATATTTTTAGTCGCCTCATCAGCCTTCATGATTTCGCAAACTTCCAATCCACTGAGCCCAGGCATGTTGACATCCAACAACATCAGATCAGGCGGCTCTTGTCTCACTAAGGCCAAAGCTTCTTCACCATCATAGGCAGCCAAGACTTCATACCCTTCATCTTCCAGGTCAGTCTGAAGAATAAAAACGTTCTCTGGAACATCATCAACAGCGAGTATTCGTACCATATCGCCAGCTATTGCCTCACCCTATCTATCACTCAAGTCATACTGTGTTCTATCTATATTACTTAAGCTTAGCTCCCTTTTCGGTTCGGGCATGACTATCTATTTTTATCCTCAAATTTCTATATTTATAAAAAAATAAGATATAAAAAAACGCACCAGAATAAGGTTATATAACCTGTCATTCTAGTGCGTCCATTTTTTATTAATTTGAGATTTAATTCAGGCCCTACTGCTAGCCCAACGTGGTTGATTCACATTAACTGATCAACAGGTTTTGACTCGGTTTGCTGAGACTTTACCAATTGTTGATAATGCGAATATGACATTAGAACCGCCTTTTCTCGACCCGACTTCTGGATACGAACAGGTTCCTGTTCGGCTGCATCAAGATAACGACCTAAACGATTTTTTAACTCAGTTGCTGTGATTTGCATAGACTCCCTCCCTTTAGCTGTAATTATCAGAATAGCTAAACTCACCATCCTCACAATGTATTTTCGAATTTATTTTCTCAATACTTAGATTTTTTCGGCAGGGTTTTCGTTTTCTTTATTATTAGAAAATAAAACTTGAATAAGATCAGTGGCGAGGGATTTATTTTTACAATATTTCAAACGACAATTATTATACAGAGCTGGCCTGAGACGACACAATTCAAAATACCATGACACCTCACAGTTGAAAACACACGTTAACAATAGCCATCACACCCATTGCATAAACGCCTGCCAACACATCATCAATCATTATCCCGAAACCACCATGGACTTTTTTGTCTAACAACGATATTGGCCATGGCTTCCAAATATCAAAGATGCGGAACAGAACAAACCCTAGGACAATCCAAGGCCAACCCGTGGGCGCAAAGATCATCGTAATGAGATAACCCACAATCTCATCCCAAACAATGGATCCGTGATCATGCACACCAAAATCTTTTGCTGTCCTACCACAAATATAAATTCCAGCGACAAACAAAAAACCGACCAAGACTAGATAATGGGCATGACTTAGATAAGTCATGGGAAAATAAAACAAAACTCCAATTAACGTACCAAAAGTACCAGGGGCTTTTGGTACAGCACCGCTACCAAAACCCAGAGCCAACAGATGTATTGGATTACTCCATTTAAAATGTGGTAATGATTTCATGTTCTTTTAAAATCCATTTGTTATTCGCAATAACACCCAACCATCTTAGATGTACATGAATTGAGTATTCAGAAATGTCTAAAGCCCAAGTGCTGCAAATCGAGCATTTCGCCATTAGCATCTATGCATCTAATAGATCCCGCCTCAGTGAACTTTCCGATTAATGTGACGGGAACACCGGCCTTACTAGCGGCTGCCGCCACTTCCTCTCTACGCTCCTCTGGCGCAGAGAAACATAGCTCATAGTCATCGCCACTAGCTAAAACTAATTTTGCTTTTTCCAATTCGCTTAACTGACTATCTTCAAAATAAGCTCTTAACTCAGCAGATAAGGGGAGTTGTTCGAAATAGATTTCGGTCCCCAATGAACCTTTGCAACCCAACGAACTTCTGTCACTCAACGATCCTCTGCCACAAAGATGCGACAAATCTGCCAATAATCCGTCAGAGACATCAATACAACTCGACGCAACATTTATTAGTTCAAGTCCCAAAGAAACTCTGGGCGAAGGGCGATCTAGACGTGCTTTCAAATATTTTAGATTATCTCGATGTCGATATGATGGCGCAGAAAATTCTGGGGCACTGCCGTTCAGCAAGGTCAATCCCACCGCCGCATCACCCAAAGCCCCAGAGACAAATATTTTATCACCCTCTTTGGCTCCGTCGCGCCTTAATGCTAGAGAGCTTTCAACCACTCCCGCTATTTGAATTGTGATACTCAACGGACCTTTCGTAATATCCCCCCCGATCAGTGGCAACTCATATTGTTCCGCCAAGGAATACAATCCAGAACTAAAAAGCGCTAACCAATCAGCATCGACATCCGGCAGCGTTAACGCTAACGAAAACCAAATAGGTTTAGCACCCATCGCTGCTAGATCACTTAAATTAACAGCGAGGCTTTTGTAGCCCACATCAGCGGGATTGGTATCAACAGGGAAATGCACGCCAGCGACTAAAGTGTCCATCGAAAGGGCTTGGCATTGCCCTTCTTTAAAGGGTGTTTTCACTAGCGCACAATCATCGCCAGGACCAAGAATAACCGAGTCACCCTTAAAGTCCCGTTGAAAATATTGCTTAATGATTGCAAATTCGCTTAATGGCATTAATAGACAAACCGTATCGGTAAATCACCTTTATCTATCAATCGATTTAGATGTAATAGGAAAGACTATGAGGGTGAGCCTTATTGCAGAACGCTTATGTTAATTATATATATTAACGGTTCTTATTTAGAAGGCTCTTGTTTGGGCGACTCTTCCTTTGACAATAGGGTCTCAGACGAACCCTTACCTTTTTGCTTAAATTCCATCACTCGTAGTTTTTGCGCCAACTTATCCAAAACACCATTCACATATTTATGACTGTCAGTCGCGCCGAATAATTTAGCTAGCTCTATCGCTTCATTAATAACGACCTTGTATGGCACATCCACTCTTTGAGTCAGCTCATAGACGGCAATTCGAAAAACACTCAACTCAATAGGATCAAGCTCATCGACCCGCCGCTCTAAATAGGGTTCAATGTACTTATCAAGTTCACTAACATGCTTCGGAATACCGTGAAGGACATCATGAAAATATTCGATATCCGCCTTCTTCATATCAAAATCAGTTCGGAACTGTTTTTCCAACTCATTGATGGGCGTCTTCGTTATATGCCATTGATACATAGCTTGTAGAAGAAACTTACGCGCTTTTTTTCTTGCCGCAGGTTTCCCTACATTGCTCGGTTTCGGTTTATTTATTTTTGAGTCACCCATTATCTAATCGTCTTCTTATATGTTCTTGAGTAGGCTTACCATTTCCATCGCGGACAATGCAGCCTCTGCCCCTTTATTTCCCGCTTTTGTACCTGATCGTTCAATCGCTTGTTCAATGGTATCAACAGTTAACACTCCGAAAGAAACAGGGATATCGCAATCAAGAGATACGGTTGCTATCCCTTTTACACATTCTCCAGCGACATATTCAAAATGAGGAGTTCCGCCACGAATGACCGCACCTAAAGCAATGATCGCATCCGGCTTTCTTTTTTGAGCAACTCGTTTTACCGCTACGGGCATTTCAAATGCACCGGGCACTCGAATGATTTCAATATCAGATTCATCAATACCATGACGACGCATCACATCAATTGCCCCACTCAGTAAACTCTCCACAACAAAACTATTAAAACGCGCAACGACAATCGCGTACTTGCCTTTAACGCTCTGGAAATCACCTTCGATTGTGTTTATTTGACTCATGCTATACCTTTCCACACTTTAATTAAAAAACGCCACTTTAGTTTAAAAGCCAAGCCTAGGATTCAGATTCAATATACTCAACGATCTCTAAATCAAACCCTGACAATGCATTAAATTTCAATCGAGAGCTCATCAGCTTCATTTTCTTGATGCCTAGCTCTCTTAATATCTGCGATCCAGTACCAATGGTCCGATAGACGCTGGTCCCATCCGTCGTGGTAGGCAATGTCTCTGTCTTGTTAGAATAAAACTGATCAACTCGCTGTAGCATCTCGTCCGAATCGAACTTCTGGCCCAACACGATCACAACACCGGCATCTTGCTCGGCAAGAAAAGCTAGCGAATTATCCAGGCTCCAACCTTGTCGGCCGTTCAACGTCGCCCCCAACAAATCTCTGAATGGGTCCGCCATGTGGACACGTACAGTAGGGGCCTCAACCTTTTTCAAATCCCCAGTAGAAACCGCTAAATGCACGCCACCATCAACAACACTTCTGAACACTTCCAATTGAAAAACACCATGCTTCGTTTCAAGCTCATGCTTGCTAATACTCTCAACGGTTTTTTCATTTACGGTTCGATAATGTATTAGATCTGCAATCGTACCAATTTTTAAATCATGCTCTTTCGCAAATATTTCTAAATCGGGTCGCCGCGCCATGGTCCCGTCTTCATTCATAATTTCAACGATTACGGCGGCCGCTTCCATTCCAGCCAAACGTGCAAAATCACAACCCGCCTCTGTATGTCCCGCTCGATGCAACACACCACCCGGCCGCGCCATTAACGGAAAAATGTGTCCCGGCTGCACGATATCTTCCGGCTTTGCATCTCGCTCCACTGCAGTACGCGCTGTCAATGCGCGGTCTGCTGCTGAAATCCCCGTGGTAACACCCGTTGCCGCCTCAATAGAAAGAGTGAAATTAGTGCCGTGCTGGCAACCGTTATCATCCACCATCAAAGGCAATTGGAGTTGCTCACAACGCTCCCGCGTCAATGTCAAACAGATTAGTCCACGAGCATTGGTAGCCATAAAATTGATGTCGGAATCTCGCACTAACGAAGCCGCCATAATTAGGTCGCCTTCATTTTCTCGATCTTCATCGTCCATCAGAATAATCATTTTCCCACGACGAATCTCGTCGATGAGTTCTTCAATACTATTTAACTCCATTGAGAGCCAACCTCTTTGTCTTTTATACTGTTAAACGGCCACTGCATGTCTTACAACATTAGCCTCTAGATAAACAACACTCTCTAGATAAACATTGTTTTCCACAAAACCTTTTAGCACGTGTTTAAGTCTAGACTGCATCAAATTCTGGCCATAATTTACTATTCAAACATTCGGTTTTCTCAAAAAAAACCATTCTTAGCTAACATTTCTTTCGTTACGCTATCACTTTTTCCGGCGGAGCCAGTTTGTCCACCCAGAATCAAACGTTCCAAATAGCGAGCAATGACATCTACTTCAACATTAACGCTAGTGCCTATTTTCCAATGATCAATAATCGTTTCCTGAGCCGTATGAGGAACAATATTTAAATGAAATATATCTTTTTCTAACCGATTGATCGTTAAGCTCACACCATCAACGCAAACCGATCCTTTCTCTGCCAAGTATTTCATTAACGATTGCGGCAACCGAACACCAACATGTACCGATCGTGCGTCGGCAAGGTACTCAACTACCTCTCCCACACCATCAACATGACCGCTAACCATATGCCCACCCAGTCGCGTTGATAAGGTTAACGCTTTCTCTAAATTAACAAAGCTCCCCACAGCCATCTGCTGAAAAGTACTGTGGCTTAATGTTTCTAACGATACATCTGCACTAAAACTTTTCGACTGCATTGAAATAACAGTAAGGCAGATACCATTAACCGCAATGCTATCTCCCAATTTCACATCCGCTAAGTCCAAATCCCCAGTTGCAATTTGCAGACGAATATCACCGCCTTTGACTTGCTTCGCCGAGACTTTTCCAATGGCTTCAATAATCCCAGTAAACATATTCTATTGTTATTCGCCTATCGTATTATTAGATTAAGTAGCAATCAATTAGGGTTTAACCGATTGAGAATTGAGTGCCGTCATTCGAATGTCTGGGCCAATCTGAACCACATCGTGCCACTCAAAACTTTCGACTTGAGACATAGTATCAAGCGGTAGCACCAATAATGGTCTCGCTAAATTTCCCATTAATTTTGGCGCTACGTACACCACAAACTCATCCCACAAATTATGTTGAAAAAACTGTCCTGCCAATGTGGGACCGGCCTCGACCAACACCTCATTACATTCATCTTCTGCTAGAGCCAATAACACACTTTTTAAATCGACTTTACCTTCGTCGCCAGCGCTCAGCTGCACCTCGACCCCTAGCTCTTCAAGCACCGCCTTTTTTTCTACCAACAAGGCATTACTCAACACAGCTTCTTCATTCGCGATGATAAGGGTTCGTCCCAGCTGTTTCACTATGCTAGCAGCCACCGGCGTTCGTAATGTCGAATCAAGAACAACCCGCTTGGGTTGGCGAACCTGGTTGAGAGTCGCTCCTTCAGCAAAATACGGCTCAGTCCAATTATCGATTCGAACCGTTAACGCGGCGTCGTCATCTATAACCGTATTGACTCCGGTAATGATTGCTGAGCTTCTGGCCCGCAGGGACTGAACATCAAGTCGCGCCTGCGGTCCCGTTATCCATTGGCTTTCGCCATTATCCATCGCAGTGCGACCGTCTAAGCTCATAGCCAGTTTGACTCTGACCCAAGGCAGCCGGTGATTCATTCGTCGTATAAAACCGGGGTTCAATTGACGAGCTTCATCTTCCAATAAACCAACAAGACACTCAATACCCGCCTGACGCAATGCTTCTATCCCTTTACCCCCAACTTGAGGATTAGGGTCTTCCATCGCAACAATCACTTTGCTAACGCCCGCGTTAATCAACGCATCCTTACAAGGAGGCGTGCGCCCATGATGACTACAAGGTTCCAAGGTGACATAAGCTGTTGCTCCTCGCACCTCACCGCGAACATTTTTTAACGCGACGATTTCGGCATGCCCTAGTCCTGCAGCCTCGTGCCAACCTTCACCAACAATCGAGCCACTTTCATTATCAGAGCTTCTTACGATGACACAGCCCACTCGAGGATTAGGGTCTGAAGTATATTCTCCTCGTTTCGCCAATTGGATAGCGCGATTCATATAGTGACTATCTTGAGCGGTAAACATCAATCAGTCTCGTGCCTTGGCTTTTTCTACTAGAGTCTTATCTACTACTACCTTTTCTACTACAGTCTCATCAACCGTAGCCCGCTCCATTCGATCAATCTCGTCTCTAAATTCGCTGATATCCTGAAAGCTGCGATAGACTGATGCAAAGCGCACATAGGCAACCTCATCCAATCCTCGCAACTGCGTCATGACCTGTTCACCAATAATTCGACTATCCACTTCACGCTCACCAGTGGATCTCAATGCATGCTTAATCCGATTCGCCGCAGCCACCATCTGCTCAACACTCACCGGTCTCTTTTCCAGCGCTTTCGCCAAGCCATTACCCAACTTAACTTCATCAAACGGTTCACGTTTACCGTCTTGCTTTACCACTCGCGGCATCAACAACTCCGCTGACTCATAGGTAGTAACCCGCTCACCACAAGCCTGGCATTCTCGCCGCCGTCTCACCTGATTCCCTTCTGTCACCAATCGGGAATCGATCACTTTCGTGTCTGTCGCGTTGCAATATGGGCAATGCATAGCGCTTCTCTAAATAGTTTTTTGCAGTTAAATAAAAGCCCACTAAATAGGTGGGCTTTTATTTAACTCTTTAGGGTGTTAGCGACGATAGACAGGTAGCCTCGCGCAAACTTCGGATACTTTATTTCTAGTGGAATCGATAATTGCTTCATCTGGACCATCCGCTCCAAAGCTATCCAAGATATCACACATCCAGCCGACCAGCTCTTTTACCTCAGCCTCTCCAAAACCCCGTCGCGTGACGGCAGGAGATCCGATACGAAGTCCACTGGTCACAAATGGCGATCGTGGATCATTAGGCACCGCATTTTTATTCACTGTAATATGAGCTCTGCCCAACGCAGCATCCGCGTCTTTGCCCGTGATATCTTTGTCCACCAAGTCCAATAAGAACAAATGATTATCTGTTCCGCCTGACACGACGTTATAACCGCGCTCCTGAAAAACCACTGACATGGCTTTAGCGTTAATGACCACTTGCTTTTGGTAAGCTTTAAATTCATCGCCCATCGCTTCTTTGAAGCAAATCGCTTTGGCAGCAATGACATGCATTAATGGACCGCCCTGTCCTCCAGGAAATACTGCCGAGTTTAATTTCTTTTCTAGTGCTTCATTCGCTTTCGCTAATATTAATCCACCACGAGGTCCACCTAGTGTTTTATGGGTAGTGGACGTAGTGACATCCGCAATCTTTACAGGACTCGGATACTCCCCCACTGCAACTAGACCCGCAACATGCGCCATATCCACAACCAGGTAAGCACCGACTGAATCGGCAATCTCCCGAAAACGTTGCCAATCAACTATTCGGGAATAAGCGGAGAATCCAGCCATGATCATTTTTGGTTGATGCTCTTTGGCCAGCGCCTCTACTTGTTGATAATCAATCTCGCCAGTGGACTCATCTAAACCATATTGAAATGCGTTATAAATTTTACCCGAGAAATTAACACTTGCCCCGTGAGTCAAATGTCCACCGTGAGCCAAGCTCATACCTAAAACCGTATCACCTGGCTCTAACAATGCAGCATAAACTGCCGTGTTCGCTTGAGATCCAGAATGAGGCTGCACATTCGCGTAATCTGCTCCAAATAAGGCTTTCGCTCTATCTATTGCTATCTGTTCGCAGACATCCACATTTTCACAGCCACCATAATAACGCTTATAGGGATAGCCTTCCGCATACTTGTTGGTCAGCACGGATCCTTGCGCTTCAAGTACTCTAGGGCTGGCGTAGTTTTCTGATGCAATTAACTCTATGTGCTGCTCCTGACGCTCTTTTTCAGCCTCAATCGCGTTTGCAATCTCATCATCAAAACCCGCTATAGTCATATCTTTTGTAAACATGGTCGCCCTCACTTGCTCTCGGTCTGCTTTGGGCCGCTATTCTACCTCAAATAAGAATGCGCGACACAGGAAACTAATTCTTATTGAGTTAGCCACTTGACCTGCATTCCTTCCCCTCCATGCGTTGCATGCTCTGACTAATTTAGGTAGCGTACTCTGTATTTAAATAGCGTATTCTGCAGTTTCTAACCATTCACCCTCTACAGATAACTGGTTGATTTATGGCTCAATATATTTATTCCATGAATGGGGTAGGGAAAGTTGTCCCACCTAAAAAGGAAATCCTCAAAGATATTTCTCTCTCATTCTTTCCGGGCGCCAAAATTGGGGTTTTGGGTCTCAATGGGTCGGGAAAATCGACGCTTTTGAGAATCATGGCCGGTATCGATAAAGATTTTCATGGCGAAGCGGTACCGCAGAAAGGCATCAATATTGGCTATTTAGCGCAGGAGCCTGAGCTTGACCCCACTAAAGATGTGAGAGGGAATGTAGAACAAGGAGTCGCTGAAACCAAAGCGCTACTCACTCGATTTGATGAAATCAGTGACGCCTTTGCTGAGCCCATGGATGATGACGCCATGAATACGCTATTGGAAGAGCAAGCTGAACTGCAAAACAAAATTGATGCTGCCAATGCCTGGGATTTGGATCGGACTTTGGATATTGCGGCCGATGCGCTGCGCTTGCCCCCATGGGACGCGGATGTCACAAAATTATCAGGGGGAGAAAAAAGACGCGTCGCATTATGCCAGCTGCTGCTATCAAACCCAGATATGCTATTACTCGATGAGCCCACTAACCATTTGGACGCTGGAAGTGTTGCCTGGCTGGAACGATTTCTTTGTAATTTCCCCGGCACCGTTGTCGCGGTCACCCATGACCGGTACTTTTTAGACAATGCTGCAGAATGGATACTGGAACTGGATCGCGGACACGGCATTCCTTACAAAGGCAATTATTCCTCCTGGCTTGAGCAGAAAGAAGAACGTTTAGCGCGAGAAAAAAGACAGGAAGCCGCCCATCAACGTAGCATCAAGTCGGAGCTGGAATGGGTCAGGTCCAACCCCAAAGGAAGGCAAGCAAAAAGCAAAGCCCGTATGCAGCGCTTTGAAGAACTGACCTCACAAGATTTTCAGAAGCGCAATGAGACTCAAGAACTTTACATCCCACCTGGCCCTCGCCTGGGAGACCAGGTCATTGAGTTTAAAGGCGTTAGCAAAGGTTTTGGCGATAACATTTTGTATGAAGATCTCAATCTCGTGATACCCAAAGGCGCTATCGTTGGCATCATCGGCCCGAATGGAGCAGGTAAAACAACGCTTTTTCGAATGATCACCGGGGAAGAAAAACCCACTAGCGGAGAAGTCATTATCGGCGATACCGTACAAATTGCTTACGTGGACCAATCCAGAGATGATTTAGATGGCGACAAAACCGTTTGGGAAGAAATTTCAGATGGCCAAGATATGATGACTATTGGCACCTACGAAACCTCTTCAAGAGCTTACGTAGGGCGTTTTAACTTTAAAGGCTCCGACCAGCAAAAACGAGTTGGGGACTTGTCGGGAGGTGAACGTAACCGCCTCCATTTGGCTAAATTACTGCGCAGTGGTGGCAATGTACTGATGCTAGATGAGCCCACCAACGATTTGGATGTGGAGACGCTGAGGGCACTCGAAGAAGCCGTATTAACGTTCCCTGGCTGCGCAATCGTTATCTCCCACGACAGGTGGTTTCTCGACAGAATTGCAACACACATCATCTCTTTCGAAGGCGACAGCCAAATAGAAGTTTTTGAGGGTAGCTATACGGATTACGAAGCCTATAAACGCAAAAAACTAGGCGATCAAGCGCTTCAACCTCAACGCATTAAGTACAAAAAACTAAAAACATAATCCATCAAGCAGCACCAGCACACCGGCGGATCACCCGCTGATGTGCTATGCAATCAGCCAACCAGCGTCTATAACTAACTATAATAGGAATGAAATTAATACATTTAAGGTGCTAGTAAAGAATCATGGATAAACGGCAATTCACTCGCATTCCTTTTGAAGCGATGGCTCAGTTTGATGCCGGCGGCACACAGTACAAAGTGGTGTTAATCGACATATCTTTAAACGGTGCGCTGATCGAAGAACCTGAAGATTTTTGCGGAAAACAAGGCGATACCGTCTTATTTGATCTTATTCTTGCAGATGAGACTTCTAATATTAAAGTTGAAAGCATCATCATTCACATTTCTAACAAACGCATTGGTTTAAAAAACCTTCACCTGGATTTAAAAAGCGTCACACATTTACGCCGTTTGGTGGAGCTCAATACCGGTGATCCGGAATTATTGAATCGAGAGTTAGCAGCCCTTGGACCTGCCGACTGACTGAAAAGTCATAAATTTGAAACCTCTCCTGCACTACCATCCTCACTTGCTTAGACCATAGCTGCCTATTTATTAGCCTTCATTCTGGTATACTACGCATCAATTTCCCGCAACTGCCTAGTAATCATACATTTATATGGTAATCACACAGTTATCTAGTGGCCACATCGTTATTTAACTTTCACGTCGTGACTAAGCAATCACATAATGAGTGGAACCTTTCGTCATGAGCACAATGCTCAGTTTTCAATATTATTGTAAGTTGGCTCTCCTAAAACCACTGGCTCTCTCAACACTAGTGATTCGCTACTTTGTATTTCTCGCTATATTTTCAAGCGCTGCCTATTGCATCCCGACTGATGCCGACAGATCAGTTTCGTACCTTGATGAAATTAAACCCATTTTCGATAAAAAGTGCATCAGCTGCCACGCTTGTGACGATGCACCGTGCCAACTAAAACTGACATCGGCGGAAGGGTTAGCCCAAGGATCATCAAAACTACGGGTAGACAGCGGAAAAAGCTTTCAATCTGTTTTACGCAACGAATTAGAGACCACCTCCACGACACTTCAAGCCTCTCTTCTGCACCAAATGATTAGCCTACGTCATCGTCACCCTTTTGAGATCAACCAGAAGTTACCCAAGCATTTGGACCCTGCCCTCCAACGTCAGACGATATGCCCCACATTAGACGAATTTGAAAAGTACGCACAAGAACGCCCATCTGCAGGTATGCCATTTGCCGTAACAGGATTGTCTGACAAAGAATATCGCACACTCAATAAATGGATTTTAGAAGGGGCCAACATTACGTCTGATCAAGTTCAATTAACGAATTTTGAAACTCGATCTGTTTTGGATTGGGAAGACTTTTTAAATGGCAGCAGTGCTAAGGAGCTATTAGTTTCGCGCTACCTTTACGAGCACCTTTTCATTGCACATTTATTTTTTAAAGACGCGGAAACAAACCATTTTTTTGAACTAGTCAGATCAAAAACACCTACCGGGAAAAAAATAAATCCAATAGCAACGACTCTGCCAAACGACAAACCAAACCAACCGTTCTACTACCGACTCCGTCCTATTCTTAGCACCATCGTTCACAAAGCTCATATCACATACCCCTTAAGTACGGATAAATTAAATCATCTAAAAACCGTTTTTCTCAGTGACGATTGGCAAGCAACTAAAAATGCTCCAGCTTACCGAGAATCGGTTTCCAATCCTTTTATTACCTTTTCTGAAATACCCGCTAAAGCGCGATATCAATTTATGTTAGATAACGCCGAGTATTTTATACGGACATTTATACGTGGACCCGCTTGTCGAGGGCAAATAGCAACAGACGTCATTCGAGACAACTTTTGGGTATTCTTCCAATCGCCAGAAGCGGATCTCTTTATAGTGGATTCAAATTACCGAAAGACGGCCACACCGCTACTGGAAATACCAGGCCAAGACGACGACCTGCTGTCCATGGGAACCACTTGGATTGAGTACAAAAAGGATCGTAATAAATACGTCAATCAACGGCGCAATGCACTGACAAACAATAACCCTTTAGGCCCAGCACTCAATGACATTTGGGATGGAGACGGCTACAACACCAATGCGCTCTTAAGTGTTTTTAGCCACCACAACAATGCCACCGTACAAAAGGGACTGATTGGCAGCGTCCCCAAGACAATGTGGGTTATGGACTACCCGCTACTTGAGCGCAGTTATTATGAGCTGGTAGTGAACTTTAACGTATTTGGTAATGACCAACACCGAACCCAAACTCGCCTCTATTTTGATTTAATTCGGCAAGAATCGGAATTGAATTTCTTACGGTTTTTACCGGCGACAAAACGCCAAAAATTACACAAGGAATGGGCCCAAGGGATCGCCAAGTCAAAGCTTATTCTGCGTTATGAAAATAGTGACGCAACCACGCCCTCACCCATATCATACCAACAAGATAATGTTTTGAAGGAATTTGTAGACCTGGTATTAGCCGATAACAGAGCCATTAATAGTTACACTGATGTGATGAATCGTTGTGAGAACAACGACTGCTCAAGACAAAACATGTCTCTACCCTTCCAGCGCGCCGATCATGCTTTGAGCCAACTAACAACACTGACAGCGGAGGACTTGATCGCTATTCAATTCTTACCCGATGTCACCTTTGTTCGCGCATTTGACCACAACGAAAGACAAACCTATTCGTTAATTCGAAACCGAGTTCATACCAATATTGCTGACACATCGGATAAAAACAAACGCTTAATGTCAGAAAAAGACACGCTAACGATTTATCCAGGAATATTAGGCAGCTACCCTAATTTTATCTTCAACCTTTCCGCCAACGACATTCCTTTGTTCGTAGGAAGACTTCAGCAAGTCACCACCAGAGCAGAATTTGATGAGATCATATCAACTTGGGGAGTGAGACGAACACATCCTGATTTCTGGACAATCTTTCACGATTTCAGCCAATATTTAGAGGAAACAAATATTGTAGAATCAGGCATATTTGATATGAATCAGTATCAAAACCTTTAAAGAAAACGAGCATTAGAATAGATACGGTTATCAACATAATCGTTGCTTAAAAGCGACACGCGGCACTATCAAATCGAACAAAGCAAGGAGCTGTCTGCTTCAACTCTTTGGCACAGGCGACTTATCCATTAACACCCGAGTCTCACCTATACGAGGTAATTCAAACCTTTGATACCCCTCTCTCGTCCATTCGAAAAACAGATAATCTTCGTGATCAATGGATTGCTCGAAGTGATAAATCACTTTCTTTGGATGGCCATCCTCCGTAACCGATGTCACCTCAACAGTGAAACCAGAAAATGCGATGGAATCCCCCGCGAGTAAGGGATATTCATCAAGGTTACGAAAAGTTTTCTCATACTCCCCACGGATGAAACCATTTTTTAACTCAGCAGAAACCCGATGGTTGTCGAGCACTTCAAAGGTAACTTCATTTTCTTTTACCGCATAATCACTGGTTAGCATCCAAATACTCTTGGGTAAATCGCTGTCATAGTAAAGCAACATACTGGGTATGAAAAAATTAAATCCTGGGGGTGAATTAATGAGGACGACGCGCTTACCCTCCAACTCATACTGTGAGGAAAGGCTGAAAAGACTTTTCCTATGCATATCACCCGATAGTTGAGGGGCATAAACCGAAAGAGGCAACAACAGCGGTTCTAAAACAAAGTGAAATAGAACTAACATACCAGCAACCATTTTTACGATTAGTTTAGACTTGCCAGTTTTCTTGCCATCGCCAAAGTACTCATGCAAAAACATTCCAATCAGAGCACAGCTACCGATACTGACAAATAAAAACATTCGGGCTGACGGGGGGGCCGCGCAAATGGGGAGCGCAGACAACACCGTCCCCACAAGCCAAAATCGCGCCACTTTTTCTCGTTTAAGCAAAGGCCAAATGGCTATCAAAAATCCGCAGATAACAAGTCCATTAAAAATGAACAGTGGCGAAGTATTACCAGCAACAAATTCTGGTGGAACAAAACCCCAAGCCCGCCCAAGCATTAACGGCAAACGAAATGCCAATGCATCAATAAAATCTAGTGGCCGAGTCACAGGATCAATATAAGATCCACCTCCACCAATATGCCCCTCGCCATAACCAAAATGTTGATAGCTCAACCACCAGACAATAACGACCACTGCGTACTTTAACAATGCGACAAAGCCTTTCACCGGCCCCTCTTTGTCTAGACACACTGCATAGGCAAAGAGATATGCTCCCACTGCAATACCATACTCACCCGCCAACAAGGCCAACACCAAGAAAAAAGGCGCTAACAGCTTTGCCAAAAGATGATTATTTTCCCTTGAGTGAATATGAGCTACTAGCGTTAGCACTCCAAAAAAAGTCGCTACCACACCATTTCTCGCAGCAATCCAACCCACGTTATTGCCATGCCCACTATCAAAAGCATACGCTAACAACGCTATCCCAATCGCAATGCGCGTGGTCATAGTAGATTGATACAATAAAGATAAAACGGCAATAAGAGCGAGATACCAAACAAGGTTATGAAAATGCATTATGCCGCCGTGTTTTGGCCAGAGCACAAAGTCAACCCAGTGAGTCAGCTCTGTTAATGGCCGCCAAAACATAACCTTATATCCTTCGTACACCCACCATGGTGTCATCCCCATCTCGACCATGGATTGAGTACGCGATGGCTGGCCATCGTAAATGCTGAAATATTCAAACGAAGCGCTATATGCTTCTTCTATTGGAATTCCGCCATTGAATACGCCATAGAACCAATAATCATCGCCGGCCATGTCACAAAATAATCCGGGCAGACATAAGAATGCAGTCAGCAAGATTATTTTTAACGTGAATTTGGGTTGCTGCATGACATCAAATGATTTCGTTATTCCTCGACGGACAACACCTATACGCTCACTCATTGATTGTTAGCACCTATTGGTTGTTGGTACCGATTGATTGTTGGCACCCATTGAGTACGGAATTGAAATTGCACAGTGTATTTTTTTGTTTTTCTACTCACGATGAATAACGCTGGCTCGCATCAGCAACTGCTACCAACACCATCGTTAATTAGATTCAGTTGGTATAGATTGTCAAGATATCAATTCCAGCGCATCCGAGAGCCTCACCACACCAATAATTTCCATCCCAGGAATAGGCTCTTTCGGTTTATTACTTTTAGGTACTATCGCTTTTTTAAATCCATGCTTGGCGGCCTCTTGTATCCTCTCTTGACCGTTGGGTACAGGACGAATTTCTCCTGTTAGCCCCACCTCACCAAAGACGATTAAGTCTTGCTGCAACACCTGGTTTTTAAAGCTAGAAACCACCGACATAAGCAAGGCAAGATCAGTACTAGTCTCCGTCACTTTGACGCCACCAACGACATTAATAAACACGTCTTGATCTCCCACGTGCAACCCACCGTGTCGATGCAGCACGGCCAACAACATAGCAAGACGGTTTTGCTCTAAACCTACAGCCACACGCCGAGGATTGCCTAGGGAGCTATCATCCACTAGGGCCTGCAACTCCACCAATAGCGGGCGCGTCCCTTCCCAAATGACAGTCACCAACGTCCCTGCCGCCAACTCATCTGATCGGCTCAAAAATATAGCGCTTGGGTTTTTGACTTCCTTTAGCCCTGTTTCGAGCATCGCAAAAACGCCTATTTCATTGACTGCGCCAAATCGGTTTTTAATTCCCCTCAAAGTTCGATATCGGCTGTCCGTAGTGCTTTCTAACATAATGGAGGTATCGATCATGTGTTCCAACACTTTAGGGCCCGCTAACGATCCTTCTTTTGTAACATGCCCTACCAAAAATAAAATCGTATTGGTCTGCTTCGCATACCGAATTAAGTACGCCGCACTTTCTCGCACCTGAGAAACGCTACCGGGAGCAGATGACACGTCATCCAAATGCACCACTTGAATGCTATCCACTACTAATATTTTAGGTTGCAACTTCTTCGCGGCCTGACAAATGTCTTCTACATTAGTCTCGGAAAAAAGCTGTAGCGACCCCATGGGTAATTCTAAGCGCTTTGCACGCATAGCGACTTGCTGAAGAGATTCTTCGCCTGTGACATAAAGTGCAGGCATTGTTTTTGCTAAGAGACACAAAACTTGTAAGAGCAAGGTGCTTTTTCCCGCACCAGGATGACCGCCAATCAATACCGCAGAGCCCGGTACTAACCCACCGCCCAGCACTCGATCAAACTCACTCACCCCGGAAGATATACGCGGTACTCGCTGCAAATCGATATCACTGAGGACTTGTACCTCCGATAACGCACCGGCATACCCTTCATTTTTTGTTGGCCGTATCGAAGAACTCGACAGCTTCACTTCAGACAGGCTATTCCAGACATTGCAACTAGAGCACTGGCCTTGCCATTTGGTGTAATCCGCACCGCAATCATTACACACATAAGCACTTTTTCTTTTAGCCACAATCTAATCCTATCGAAACAAACAACACCTATCGAAATCAAAAACATCTATAGAAATAATCAACACTTGTCAAAACTAACGATGCCTACCAAAACACTGCTGTCCCGTTAACTTTCAAAATAAATTCCTTTGAAACTTATCCGGTGACTGATATTCGATGGTATCTCCCTTAAGCAAGGAAATAAGATCCCTCTTTTCAAATAAGTTTAGCTGCAAAAGGCGAAGTATCTGCTGCATGCTCCGAGTCAGCTTTGATCTAAACCGGAGAAATGCTATTAACAAATACATGCACATCGCTATCCATATCTGAG
>JAHRWA010000034.1 GCA_019090455.1 Pseudomonadales bacterium
ACAATGACGCAAACATTTTTATTCGTTGGATATTCATGGCAATCATTTGGAAAAAAAAAGTCGACAACACACACTACGAAGTACGATCTCATGGTGCAAGCAGAAGACTCTATACCGACGACGTATTTCATAGCCAACACAATGAGAACACGTTATTCACAGGTTCTGTTTGGGATATTCTCGCCCTCCCTGCGCTGCTTTGTCCGGCAGGGACTATCAAATCTATTCTGGTATTAGGAGTCGGCGGCGGTAGCGTCATACAAACCCTACTCAAAATCACCGACCCCATCAGCGTCACAGGCATTGAATTAAACCCGACACACCTCTACGTAGCCAAGCGCTTTTTCAAGTTGAATGATAAACGAATTAAACTAGTTCAAGCTGACGCTGTTGAGTGGATAAATCAACAACAAGGCCCTAAGTTTGATTTGATTATTGAAGATCTTTATGGGGAAAAGGAAGGCGAACCCGTACGTGTTGCAGAACCAAGCGAAGCTTGGTTCCATGCGCTATCACAGCACCTATCTGAAGATGGCCTTCTAGTGATGAACTTTATCTCTAAGGGCGAATTGAAAAAGGCGGACTATTTTTATAAACAGAAAATACAAAACCAGTATTCCACTGCCCTACAACTCAACACTGCTGCATATGAAAACTGTATTGGGATATTTGCAAAAAGAAAAGTATCTGCAAGAAAAATCAAAAGTAATTTGGAAGCTCTCGCACTGCCAAAAAAGCAAACCAAAAAGCTAAACTACTCCTGCCGAAAACTCATTTCATCAAACTCGAAAGCCATATGACAACCCTAAATACCAGACAAACTACATAAGGCTACGGCTGGACGTCAATCACAAACTCCTGGAATTGGCTAGCGCCTTCTTCCACTTCAACCCGTAATTTGACTAAGCTAATTCCTGTTTGATACCTTGTAGGATGCCAGCTTATAAACCCCGTATTGGTAACAAACATACCATCTGGTGCATCTATCAATCCCACCTGTATCTGCTGCAACTGATTGGAAACGACCTCTAGTTGATACTCAAATTGCACGCCCTGCTTCAGTTTAACGGGAGGTACACTGACAATTTTAAGACCCCCGGCTCGCCTATCTTCTAGTGACCCTTTTGTTTCAGTAGTCGCATTTATTTTAGAAGACTCACTTTCTTCAGAAAACAATATGGCCGAGGAATAAATCCGAGGCGTAGCAATAGACAATATTCTCGCATTCACTCTCTCGGTCTTGTTGAGAAAATCAGTTTTTTTTGCCGAATCTCTCGCCTGCTCCTTTAGTAAAGTATTTTTAAAAACCTCAGTTGAAACCGCCACCGAGGCATCTTCTACCGTTCCTTGATTTTCAGCCAACTCCTCTGAAACAGTTTCTGCATACACCTTAGAACCGGCAAATAAAAATACACACAAGATTAACGAAAGAATCACAGGCATCGGCGATAAAAGTGGTCGATAGATGAATCCCATAAACGTACCTAGGCAAGACACAAATTAGAAATACACGGATATACAATAAAAAAGATCAATAATTGGCCGCATAGTAAGCTCGAATGAAATAAAACACAACAAAGCTATTCCATTCACTTATATAGCTAAAAGCAACAAATAAACCAATAAGTACAACAGAATCAGATATTTACCACCTAACCACACATAAATTAGCCAAATTGCGCCAATTCTTTCCTTAAATAACACTGAAATCGTCCCATTTAGCCAACGAATTAAGTAGACTGGGCCTCAATAAAAATAAAAACCCCATGATATCCCTTTAAGAGTGAATATCAGTGTTATGAAAAGCCTAAAAACTCTATTCCCCAATAAAAACCTTGAGATCGCTGCCACTTTTGTTACGAGCGCGACATTTACTTTTTTCATCACCCTCATTCTCATCTCCTCCAGTTACACCATGTTAAGCGACGAGGAACATCTCACTCTGCTAGATGAAATAAATTCTTCCAACATTAAAGCGAGCAATCAAGAATGGAATTCAAAGCACTATAAAGAAAAGTTAGAACTGATATCCCTGACATTGGAATCAACGCAAGCGCAACTGACAGAATCACAAAGAAAGGTAGCAAAATTAAATGTAGAATCCGCAGAATTAGATTCTGCACTGAACCAATTAAATGCATTTATCTCAAAATGCGCTGAAAAACGAAATACGACGAATAAACTCAACTGTTTCGCACAAACACGAAAAATGGCAAGTTTAGTCAAAAATAAAAACAATAAATCTTATTCCTCTGTGGAGAAAAAGGGATATTGGAGCCTAACTCAACACAGAACACCTACAAAGGAAATCACGTCCGTATTCCTCACAGCTAAAGCTCAAAACATAACGACAGATGGCGACACAGCGTTTCAACCCACTCTCAATCTACATTGTGATACCGAGAGAACGAACGCGTACATCGATTGGGGCTTTGACATAAAAGGCATCGAAGTTAAGTTGTTAACCCAACTAGACAAGAAGGCTTCCGTTAAAAACACTTGGAGTATATCCAAGACGGGGCACCACACAATTGCCCCTGGCGATAATCAACAATTTATCAAAAACCTCATTGCACACAAACACTTTTTCGCGCAAATCAGAGACAAAAAAAACCAGCCGATACTGGCTGACTTTAACCTCACGGATCTAGGAAACATCATCGAACCGTTAAGGGTTGCTTGCGCATTTTAAGTATTGATCTGGATGGCAAATAGCCTTAGTCTAAGCCGAAGTTAGCGTATCAACAGTAACATCAGGCGTAACGGGCCATCCTAGAAGCTCCGACCTCCGCAGTTAATTTATAAGCCTAAAAGAAACCTCAATCCAACCGATTTAGTCTAGTGACTCATTCAATTAAGTCACAGACTTAGATTAATCACCAACTTATGTTCAATCACGGATAGCACCGATAGATTGTTCCAAAGTGAACTGGACAACTGTCATTATATTCATTAACAATACGGCAGTTTGAATCAACGAAGAATAATAGCAAACCAGCATTAAATAATAACTTACGACTCAAGCAATTAAGATCATTGAAAGCGACTCAATTGACTTGCGACATACCCATAAATTTTTTGGTACTAAGGGACTTAAAGAATGATTACAAACAAGCTTATCGTTAACGTCATACCCAGCAGGCTGCTAGGTATGATTACCTTGATGGGGACTCTCCTCGTTCTAGGCGGCTGTACCCATATATATAACTTAACCGGTTCGGCTATCGTCAAGTACGGTAAAGACCAAATGATCCCTTACTTTCTTTCCACAGAAGATCCCTACGTCGCCTGCGCTATGGGGGAGAGCTTATCTCCCGTATTACTTTCGTTTGGCGAGGTCACTGATCAGATGACCACTGTTATTGCCCTGGCATCGGGAATGTGTGCGGATCTACAATCCAGAGAATCAGAACTTCGATATCTTCGCGCCTTACGTAAAAACGACCCTATCGAAGCTGAAGATGCAAGGATTCAACAAAAACGCTACACCGCATTAGCAGCGAAGCGCATGGTCGAGGGCTACAATGCTCTTGTCAGAGTTTACGGCGAGCCTGGCGGCAAGTGCCCTAAATTGAAAGGCTTTGATAATCAATTATTCTGGATGATAGGTTTAATGGATGGAATGCAGGCCGTACTAGCGGACGTTTCATCCGACTCTAAAAGCAATATCCCCATGGGTATCATTCCAAAAGTACTAGAAGGCGTTAAGTGCCTCGACAGTGAAGAATGGTGGGGGCTTCCCGAAGGTATTTCTTCTCTCGTTCTTATATTATTACCCACAGAATTGCCTCCCGGCGTCACAGATCCCTACAAAGATCTTGCACACTCAATACAAGTGGGTAAAAACAAAGGGGTTCGCATCGGACAAATGCTAGAAGCAGCACTCTATGAAAACCAAGGAAAAACAGAAGAATTAAAAGCCGTTATTAGGGATCACGTACAAACTAAAGAAAAGGTACCTGGCGACCCCGCTCTTCGCTTTTTGGATGAAATGGCAACTATGCAGATTAGACTTATATCCGACAGATTATGGACTGAAGCAACAGGGAAGCGCACACCTTACGGTAAGCTAGGCACATTTTGGGATGACCCCAAGACAAGCTCCGCCTTGGATATCGACGATTTAATATAAAACTGGAGAAACTAAAAATGAATAATATAGTGAAGCGCTTTACACGAGGCATAGTCGCCTCAGCAGCGATAGGGCTCGCGTCCACATCTTTTGCAGAAGCCCCCGTTGAAAGAACTATGTGCCTTTGGGATCCCATTGGTGCAAGCGGCCCCATCTATCAAGCATTAAAGGATTACCAAGTTTCTGCGCTCAAATGGGGCGTAAAATTAAACCTTAAAGTTTATACCGCAGACGTAGTCGCGGCTGAAGACTTTAAAGCCGGCATATGCGACATGGTAAACCTACCCGGCATATTAGCGCGAAGCTATGTTCCATTTGCTGGCACAATAGATGCCATTGGTGCCATACCAACCTATGATCATTTGAAGGTTATTTTAGAAACACTTGCATCGCCAAAAGCAGCGAAGTATATGTCCTCTGGCGAATATGAAGTGGTATCCGTCGTACCACTGGGTGCCGCGTATGCTTTTATGGCTGACCGCTCCACCACAACCATTGCCGATCTCGCCGGAAAGAAAATCCCCGTTTTAGATAATGCACCTGAAATACAGATGTTTGTTGCGCAAGCTGGAATGACACCGGTTTCTGCCACCCTTGCCACAATGTTCAGCAAATTCAACAATCATGCTGTTGACCTCACCGCTGCTCCCGCTATCGCTTTTGAGCCGCTGGAATTGCACAAAGGGCTTGAGCCTAACGGCGGCATTATTGAATTTCCGCTGATTCAAATCACGTTACAGCTACTCTCTCGAAAATCCCGCTTACCAGAAGGTTTTGGTCAAAGCTCACGAGAGTATGCCGTCTCTCACTTTGACGATGCAGTAAAAGTCATCAAACAAAGCGAGACCAGCATTCCCAAGAAGTATTGGATAACTGTCCCAGAAGATAAAAAAATAGGCTGGACCGAATTATTTAGACTCAATCGAATAGCGCTACGTGATAAGGGGATTTATGATGGTAAAGCCTTAACTGTATTCCGTAAGATTCGATGCTCGAAGGAGCCGGATCTCGCTGAGTGTACTGCGGCAGATAAGGAATAATCTTAGCCTTTTGTGTCAGATAAAAAAGGGGCATGATCGCAAGATTATGCCCCTTTTTTTTAAATCAAAAATGCTCGGGATTTCTATAACTACTGCAACGATTAAAAAAGTTCGATTTCTACTTGGCCATCCTCACCGCCATCCCTATCTTCATGTTTTTCCTCATGCAGCAATCGAATATCTTCCGCAATAGACCGCTGCTGATCTCCTATTTGTTTAAGGTGACACATCACCCCTTCATAGGCGCTCCTAAGAACACCACTATCATCCATCACATCGATTACGCGCGACATAGCTCGATCGATTAACGTCATTAAATAGGCCTCTTGGTCGTCCTCTAGACCCATCCCAGGTACACGTTGATCTAACTCCTCGACCATTTCTCGCATAACTCCAAGACACGTATTCTCATTTTCCTGCAATCGCTCAGCTAGACCAGATAAAGTTTCATTAACCAAAGCAAACGATACCGCCAAATTCTCAGTCTGCGAGGCCATTGTCGAATGTGTAATAATATTTTTGATCTGCGTATCTACAGCACATACGATATGGGGCACCATATCTTTATATCGCCCATACGTATCCCGGTCTTCCAACGGCATATTCTTAATCAGCAATGAGACATTCGCGTAATTAATCTGAGTTCTACAGCCGAAATCCTGGAACCGTTTATCCGTCTTAGACAGTAAGACAATCAGTTCTTTTTCTAGCGGTTTCACGTCGCCCTCTTGAGAATAAAAAAGCTCCTCTCCAGAAGCCCTCATATACACACAACAGTTCAGATTAAAACTACCCATCGCCTGTAACAAACACTGCGCTAAACTACCAAAGTCCTTCATCGTATAGGTAGAATCAATAAAGTTGATGAGTCGACCTAACTCACTACTGCCCTGCATCGCCTGCATTGCAGTTTGACTTGCCATTTGATTTTTATCTTCTAGGTCGCGTTGTTGAACTTGCGCCAAGCCAATAACTTTGAGCTTGGCAATAAGCTCATCTTTATCAAATGGCTTAACCAAATAGTCCATCGCACCCGCTTCATACCCCAACATCCGTTTGCGCAACGTTCCGTGGGATGACATAAAAATGACAGGGATATTTTTTGTAGTACTTTCACTTTTTAGTCTGTCACACACCTCGTATCCATTTATGCCATCCATTTCCACATCCAACAGGATAAGGTCAGGGTTCTGGTCAGCTGCCTTCAACAACCCCTCTTCTCCATTGTTTGCACAAACAATGGAATAGGCAGGTTTCAACGCACGCGACACATAATTTCGCACGACAGCATCATCGTCAATTATCAAAATTTGTAGCTTGGTTACAGCATCCATTTTCGCTAACCCATACTTCACAATGGTCGACTTACCTTAATTAATACTAGCTTGAAAACGTCGATTCCAAATCAAAAGCGCTGCTATTTACACACTATTCTTGGCCAATTTGACCACTTAACCTAATAATCAAACCTCACTATCCGCCGCAGACAATGTAGCCTTTCGTTGTCATCATCGTCATTACCATTCAACTTAGAATTTTGAAATAAACTCGGTATAATACACGCTATGCGACTGGACTATCTTATTGCACATACTATTGGGTTATCGAGAAAACAAGCTAAAAAAGCTATTGTTGACGGTCAAATCACGATCGAAGGAATGTCTAAAATAAAAAGCAACACGCAGATTCAAGCCGAACACTCTGTCTATTTCAACGGTCTTAAAATCAGCATGCCACATCCTCGCTATTATATGCTGCACAAACCCGCCGAATACATCTGCTCAACTCAAGACCCGCATCATGAATCCGTATTAACTCTTTTTGATTACGACGATAGTTTAGACCTGCACATTGTAGGACGATTAGATTTAGATTCCACAGGACTGCTGCTACTCACCAATGATGGTCAATGGTCACATAAAATCACATCCCCAAAAAAACAGTGTTGCAAAATTTACCAAGTACATTTGGCAGATCCAATAACATCACAAGCCATTCTTCAGCTACAAACAGGCATACAACTTAAGGGCGAAACCAAGGCAACTCTACCCGCAACTGTCGAAGTCATTGATCCCTACACCCTACAAATTTCCATCACTGAAGGCAGATACCATCAAGTCAAACGCATGCTCGTCGCCGTAGACAATCACGTACAATCATTGCATCGAGTACAGATAGGAAAAATTAAATTAGATAGTGAGCTGTCTATAGGGCAGTACCGCCCTTTAACAGAAGAAGAAATTAATTCCATACGATGATTTGTCAAAACAAGGATTCGTCAAAATAATGATTTATCAAAAGAGATAGGCCGAACCACTCCATGCAAGATACAGCTCTCACATTAATACAGCCGCACCTAATGCAAAGCGATAAAACGATTCTTTGGGTCATCGACGAAAATATCGCTGCGTTACCCACCACTCTACCCTCTCCTTCATTAACAGCACTGACCAATCGCTACGATATCTACCAAGAAGCGAACCATAAAAAAATCAATACGCACTTCAATGATTTCGACTCCACACATTTTAGGCCCAACCATTTTGATTTAATTGTTTATCGCGTATCAAAAGAGCGGGTTGTCGTTCATCACGTGATTAACCAAAGTTTTCCATCTTTAAAAGAAGGCGGACAACTCATCCTATGCGGACAGAAACAAGAAGGCATAAAAACGCACATTAAAAATGCGGAAAAACGTTTTAACCAGAAAGCATCATTCAAGCTAGAAAAACAGTTTCGTATCGCAACGCTGATGAAAGACGAGACAGGGGGGACACTCCTCGATGACAATTCATATTCAACACTGCGTCAGATACCGGGCAGCGACACACACAGCTTTACCACCAAACCAGGTCTCTTTGGCTGGAATAAAGTGGATGCGGGCAGTGAATTTCTCGCACTCAACTTAAAATCAATGTTTGATAATAGTCGACTGACTAGTGGATCATTGCTCGATCTGGGTTGTGGTTACGGCTATCTCTCCATCATGGCAAATGATTTGGGTAACTTCGAGATCACAGCTACTGACAATAACGCCGCAGCCGTAGCCACTTGCCAGCAGAACTTCCAATCTCATAAAATCAATGGACAGGTGCTCGCCACGGATTGCGGCATGGGCATCAATCAAAAATTTGATGGCATTATTTGCAACCCACCTTTTCACGGAGGATTTCAAACCTCAGAAGCATTAACTGAGAAATTCTTAATACAAATTCATTTCCTTTTAAAAAAGGGATGTTCAGCCTTCTTAGTCTGCAATCAATTTCTCGCCATTGAAAAAAAAGCTTCCGCGCTATTCTCCAAAGTAGATTCATCTCACCGCAATAAGAGTTTCAAACTCATTAGCCTACAAAAATAAAAGAAGGGCATTAAAACTACGGCAAGCTCCTCAATAATCCGTGCTGCTTTTTGAAACAAAGCGTTGTCAAAATAGTGCTTGAATAAGAAAGAATAAAGTATAAGAATTGCAGCCAAACTTTGTCTGACAATCAATTTCAAAAGCTGATACCACTAACAATTCTAATTGAAAATTCGCTTTTAACACTCATTAAATACGGCAATTCTCAACACACTAATTCACGATGCAACACTTCTAGATATAATACTTCAAGATATAATAAAGGGAGCAGAATAAAATGGCCGGAAGAAGAGACGACCTAGTATCCAACCACATGGTAGGCAAAGACCCCTATGACATCCCGCTAGAAAACTTTGATGTATCACAAAGGGAACTATTTCGCTCTAACACTATGTGGGGTTTTTTTGACAGATTACGGAAAGAAGATCCCGTCCACTACTGCAAAGATTCCAGATTCGGCCCCTATTGGTCAGTCACCAAATTCAACGACATCATGGAAGTCGAAGCGCACCCAGAAATTTTTTCTTCGGAACCCACTGTCACCATTCAAGATTTACCTGCAGATCAGCCAGTCACCAATTTTATCGCAATGGATGAGCCAGGACATGGAGACCAAAGACGCGCTGTACAGGGCGTTGTTGCACCTAAAAACCTCGCTCAAATGGAAGGACTCATACGCGAACGTGCGGGTAAAATTCTCGACTCATTACCCGTAGGAGAAACCTTCAATTGGGTAGACCAAGTTTCAATAGAATTAACAGGACAGATGTTAGCGACTTTATTTGGATTTCCTATAGAAGAGCGACGCAAACTAACCCTCTGGTCCGAATGCGCCATCGCCGACCCGGGTGCCAGCGTGCCAATTCCAGCAGAAGAGCGACAACGCATTCTACGCGAAGAATGCATGCCTGCCTTTACTAAACTCTGGGATGAGCGCGTCAAACAGCCGCCTCAGTTTGATCTTATTTCCATGATGGCTCACGCAGAAACGACGAAAAACATGCCTTACGATCGCCCCATGGAATTCTTAGGCAATTTATTATTGCTAATTGTTGGCGGCAATGACACTACTCGTAATTCTATTTCTGGAAGTACATTATTTTTAAATCAATTCCCAGAGCAATACAAAAAGCTGAATGAAAACCCCGAACTCATCGAAACCATGGTGCCAGAGATCATTCGTTTTCAAACCCCCCTTTCACACATGCGCCGAATGGCGACAAAGGACACCGTTCTCGCTGGAAAAGAAATTAAAGCGGGAGACAAAGTCGTTATGTGGTTTGTATCAGGAAATCGCGATGAGGAAGTTATCGAAAAGCCTTATGAATTTATTATCGATCGCGACCGACCTCGCCACCACCTATCATTTGGCATGGGCATACACCGCTGCATGGGGAATCGTCTTGCAGAAATGCAACTCAGAGTCGTATGGGAAGAAATATTAAAACGCTTTAAAAACGTAGAGGTGATGGGCGACCCGGTAAGAACCAACTCCAACATCATCAAAGGTTATTCTCAAATGCCGGTTCAAGTTCATCCGCATTAATAAAACAAGCCTGCTTTCGTAAAACAAAACGCTCAACACCAATAAGCAAATGCTTCTGACACCTAGAGTAAGGATCAGCAGCATTTGCCTTAACTAATGTCTAACAAGTCGGTATCAACAGCATGAATCATTATCAACAATCTGCATTAACCTTTATCTGTTAACTACCAGACACCCGTCGATCAACACCCTCCCAGAATGGCTCACGTAGATTTTTCCGCATTATTTTGCCCACTGGACTTAGGGGTAATGGGGTTTGGGTAAAGGTTACTGCGGATGGCTTTTTATAAGAGCCCAGCTGTTCGGCACAAAGCTCAATGACGTACGCTTCAGTCAAATTCGATTCTAGCGGTACAACACAAACCGCATGAGGCGTTTCTCCCCACTTGTCATGCGGCACACCAAACACCGCCACTTCAATAATTTCAGGAATGTCACTGATCACATTTTCCAATTCCATAGGCCAAATATTATAGCCCCCAGAAATAATCATATCGTCTGCGCGATCGACAATGTAAAGATAACCATTGTCATCCATCCGACCTAGATCTCCGGTCTTCACCCAACCATCGACTATTCTCTCCGCCGTGGCTTTCTCGTTATTCCAAAATCCCGTCATTTGGCCATCCGATTTCGCCACAATTTCACCTACCTCCCCGCGTGGCAGCGGCTGATTTTCTTCATCCCATATCGCAACTTGTGCAAAGGCTGGCGCTAAGCCGCAAGCACGCAAAGGAGTCGAACCCTCCACGTTACCAAACCATTGAGACGGCCCCATAAAAGCCACTGGGACGACTTCTGTCTGACCATAAGCTTGATACAACGTATCGCCAAAAATTTCTCTTGCCGCCAAGGCGGTGGAGTCCGCGATAGGAGCAGCACCGATTAACAAGCATTTAAGTTGACTCCAATCGCGTTTGAGCGAACCGCCTTCTCTTACCACCGCGCTCACCATGGTTGGAACCATGAACGCATAAGCAATGCCTTCTCGTTCCATTAAATCCATAGTGCTGCTGGCATCAAAGTGATCCACCATGACGTTACAGCCACCACTTAACCAAACCGGCATATATTGATACCCAGAGCCATGAGAAATAGGACCAATGTGCAAACACTTATCGCCCGGCTCTACAGGCAGAAGATTGTAAAACCAATCTCGGCCCGCATTTAACCAGGACCGATGCGTGTATGACACGCCTTTAGAGGGCCCCGTAGTTCCGCCGGTATGTCGAATAATAAAAACATCATCCGAATTTATTTCGATATCGGGCTCCACATCTGATTGCGACGCAAGCCAGGTTTCGTAATTATCATCTCTGACAAATATCCTTTTCAAATCGGGTAATTGACCCAGCAGCTCATCTACCTCATGCGCGTAATTCGCGCTCACCATGAGGACTTTGCAATTTGTGTGACTCAACATATGACTGTGAGCTTCGATACTATTACGGGCATAGAGTGGGACTCTGACAATATTGGCGATGGCGCAGCCATTGTAAAAATCTGCCGCCTCAATAGAGTTATCTTCCAGCACCCCCACTCGGTCATCCGGTTTCAAGCCCATGGCAACCAAACCATTCGCTAAACGAATGCCTCGATTCCAAGCTTCAGCAAAAGTGAGCTGTCTATCGCCATGACTAATCGCGGTCAGATCAGCGTAATCCAACGCTGCCCTTTTCATTAGAGTTCGAACATCCATATTCTTTTCTCCAAAAATATCGTTATTGATTATTGATTATTGATTATTGATTATTGATAAAGTACTACGTTTTATTAATAGAGTGTTTACGTTTGTTGATAAACTTTCGTCTCTTGATTGATTACATTTTTCCGTTGATGGGTAGAACGATACTACTCGCTCTGACGCTAAATGCGAGCGTCAACCATAGCCTCATTCCTGAACATTCGACACTGACACGATGACAAATTACCGCAGACATCCTCCATTGTTTTTTAATCCCTTTTTGTTTATCGTTATCCTGCCTTCGTGCAAGTCCTTTCTGACGAACCTATATGAGCACATAATTATGCCTAAACTGTCCTATCAATTTCGACCGTCGATATTGCTTTGTACATTAGTCATCAGCACTTTCGCTGCAAGCATCATGACCAGCAGCGGTTGTTCTAATGACACTAATGAAAAAGTTATTTCTGACTCTACTACGACAAACCCTGTCGTAAGCGAAAATACGAAAACTGGCAGCGCCAAGTTGGGAGCTATAACCGCTAAACGAATTATTGATGCTGATAAAGAACCTCAAAACTGGCTTTCTCACGGCCGCACCTATTCTGAACAACGCTATAGCCCACTGGACAAAATCAATGACACCAATGCCGCGACTCTCGGCCTTGCCTGGTTTTATGACATCCCTATCAAACGCGGTATGGAGGCGACATCACTGGTTATTGATGGTCGTTTATACACGACTTCAGGCTGGTCAAATGTTTACGCAATGGATGCAAAAACAGGAAAGGAATTGTGGACCTTTGATCCTAAAGTCCCTCGCGAATGGGGACGCTACGCATGCTGTGACGTAGTCAATCGAGGAGTCGCCGCTTGGGGGGACAATCTCTACCTAGGCACAATAGATGGCCGACTCATTGCGATTAATGCAGAAACAGGTAAACAAGTTTGGTCAACGTTAACCATAGATAAAAGCAAAGCCTACACCATCACCGGTGCACCGAGAGTCATCGATGGCAAAATCATAATCGGAAATGGCGGAGCAGAACTTGGCGTTCGGGGATATGTCACGGCATATGATGCCAACACCGGCGAGCAACTATGGCGTTTCTATACTGTCCCAGGCAACCCCGCTGACGGCTTTGAAGACGACACTCAAAAAATGGCCGCAGAAACCTGGAAAGGCGAATGGTGGAAAGCAGGCGGAGGCGGTACCGTTTGGGACTCCATGGCCTACGACCCTGAACTAGGACTACTTTACATCGGCGTTGGTAACGGTTCACCCTGGGATAGAGATCGCCGTAGTCCCGATGGCGGTGACAATTTATTTCTTTCTTCTATTGTCGCTCTCAACGCTAACACCGGTAAATACGTCTGGCACTATCAAACCACACCGGGTGATAGCTGGGATTACACCGCGACTCAGTCCATTATCTTAGCGGATATGGAAATCGACGGTACGCCACGCAAGGTGTTAATGCAGGCGCCAAAGAACGGTTATTTTTACGTGATGGATAGAGAAACGGGCAAGCTCATTTCCGCCAACAACTACGTGCCCGTTAACTGGTCAACAGATATCGACATGGCGACCGGCAGACCCGTAGAGGTTCCTGAAGCCCGCTACCCTGACCCAGCAAAACCTTTCTTACAATTCCCTTCACCCTTCGGTGGTCATAACTGGCACCCCATGTCTTACAGTCCGAAAACAGGACTAGCCTACTTATCGGCTCAAGAGATCCCCTTTGTCTATGGCAAAGATAGGGATTATCAATATCAACATGGGTTCTGGAATCTTGGCGCTGACTTTTCACTGGCCGCGTCTCCTGAAGATCCAGGAGCGTTGAAACAAATCGGAGCAATGATTAAAGGTCGCCTCCTCGCTTGGGACCCCAAAACTAATAAAAGCGCTTTTACCATTGAACATCCTGGCCCCTGGAATGGAGGCATATTATCAACCGCAGGCAACCTTCTTTTCCAAGGTAACATAGCAGGGGAGTTCGTCGCTTACCGCGCCGACAATGGCGAAAAGCTATGGTCTATGGATTCTCAAACTGGCGTCGTTGCCGGCCCCGTTAGTTATGAAGTCGATGGTGAACAATATATTTCAGTCACTGTGGGTTGGGGTACCGCCTTTGGACTCATTGCCGCCAATAAGAATCCCGTCAGCCGAGTACTCAGCTTTAAGTTAGGTGGCTCAGCTAAGTTACCGGCAGCGATGATCCCACAACGGGATATCCCCGCACCGGGCCCATCCACAGCAAGCAAAGAACAAATCGACTTAGGCCGTAAGATTTACCATCAAAATTGCTTTATGTGTCATGGTGATGGTGCCAAATCTGGAGGATTGGTCACTGATCTTCGCGCCTCAAGTCGACGAGATAAAGTTGAGCTTTGGAACGATGTCGTTAGAAACGGTGCCTTCGCCGCATTAGGAATGCCGAACTTTTCTGATGTACTCTCGGAGGAGAAAACCGAAGCGGTACGGTTGTATGTTATTGAGCGGGCAAGAGCCGCTCAACCTTAAGGCTTTACGATAATTTGAAGTCCTAGCAAAAGATGAGGCACCGTCGGTTGTTAGGGCTTTTAAGGTTTCGGGTTTAAGGGTTCCTTTATCCGCCGGTTAATTCCGACCTCCATCCCCACTAGACCAACTGGGTCTTGGTGTATCAAAATTTCGCTATCAGGAAATAGGTCCGATATATTCGCTTCCACAGCATCTGCCAGAACATGGGCATCGATGAGTTTCATGTCATCGTTCAACTCGAGATGCAGCTGAATAAACGTATCTTTACCCGATTGGCGGGTTCGCACATCATGAACACCCAAGATTCCATCTTGTTGTAACACTATGTCGTAGATTTTTTCGATCTCAGGACGCTCAAGCTCCCGATCCATCAGCATATTCACTGCACTACCTCCAATGCCCACTGCGTGATAGAGAATAAACACTCCCACTGCGATGCCCATCAATATATCCACTTGGAAAAAGCCTAACTGTGCAATCCCCAGCGCAATCAGTACGCTCAGATTGGTCAATAGATCAGTGATGTAATGTAATGAATCGGCCTTAATGATAGTGGATTTTGTTTTCCGTATGACATAACGCTGAACCATGATTAATGCTGATGTCAGTACCATGGAAAATATCATCACATAAATGCCCACATCCAAATGCTTAATTTCCACTGGCGTGATAAACCGTTCTAGCGCCTGAAAAATTAAAAACAACGCGGAACCGCAGATAAAAGCTGACTGCGCCAAAGCCGCTAGAGGCTCCGCTTTACCATGACCAAAGCGATGCTCCGCATCGGGTGGCATTAATGCGATACGCACCGCGAACAAATTGACAAGCGAGGCACCAATATCCATTACGGAATCAACTAGGGAGGCGGTTACGCTCACAGAACTCGTCATATAGACGGCGACGACCTTCATGGCCACCAAAACTAATGCGGTAACAACAGATGCATTGGCGGCTAATTTCAATAGCCTGGTGTGATCTTGGGTTTTTGGCATCAGACTCGCGCGCCTTTCAATGAACTAATATTTTGGAAATAGTATTTTGAATATCAATTTGGGGAACTGAATTCGGGCGCAATATTATCACTTTATAAGTAAAAACAATACTCGATAAAGTCAGGCCTAAGCTGGATCAATCCCGACAGCTTAGGTTTTTTAGATTAACGATCGTCAAAGAAAAATAGCAAGCCTTACCGCTGAGGTGCCGTGATAAAGAGACCTTCCAAATAATCTGCCAATCTCGCCATTTGATCTTCTTCTAGGGTTTTAAACACCTTATTGATAATCATTTTTACAGCGCTTCGACTAGCCTCTATACCGGTGTTAGCGACCTTCTTAGTCACGAAATTCATTTTCAGCATATGAATAGGGACTTCCGCGTACCCCGCCACCGATACATCGGTGACTTCCAGTAAAAGTTGAGTCAATGCTTCAGCCCGCTGATGATTGCCATCACGTATTTGCTGTATCTCTTCCATAAACTTACCGTAGAGCGAATCATCAATAGGACAGGCGACACTCGCGCAGCCATTGCTCGCTTCCGTCGCACGTATAAAAGTTTTATCGAAGTGTTCAATTATCGGATACAACTCTTCATTAGCCCTTTTCTTAAAGAGCTGCTTGACTAGCATATTGGAAGTCGAGCTGAGTGTATTGGCTCCAGTTTTCACTATCTTCGTACCCATAGGGCTTATTTGTACCGCCTCACAGGTATTGAGAAAAAACTGGTCCAGCATTTCTGAGATAAACTGCGACATAACGAGGGTTAACTGATTTATCTGGCTTTCCTTAGATCTGTCTTGGCCATTTTTAATAAGCAGTTCGGTATCATCTCGTAATTTATCCGAAGCTTGAAACGCAATATAGGAAACTGTCGACATCCTTGTGGCCCTCTCATATTTTTAAATTAGTGACTGTTCTAATCATCAACATCAATCGGTGATGCAGCATCATTGGTTCATTGGTTCATTGGTTCATTGGTTATTGCTTCATTGGTTATTGCTTCATTGCTCACTGATTTAACTAGTCACTGGTTATCCCTTCACTCATAGACTCTTCACTCGTCAGCAATAAATCCTGCTCTGTAATTTCAGGAACGAGTATCTCCAGCTGAACGCGACCTTTTGCATTGGTATCCACTTCAAGCACGACACCCCTCACCCAGATATCTTTTGAATTAGCCTCGATGAGTTCATTCAACGCTTGGTCATAATGCAGTGCGCTAACGACAATAACAGGATTGCGACCATCCACCCACTCTTTTGATTTACTGAGGTAATAACCATCTTGGTTACGAATAACAAATCGTTGACTCATGCATTTTCTCCGGTAAGAATAGGTCTTATTCTAATCTATTACAGCGTGGTTTTTACCAGCTCACTGGAATTTTTCCCGTTATTTTGATTTCCTCACTCGTGATTGCTGTTCCATACGCCAGTATTTCGACACCCGACTCGGCCGCCATTCTTAATGTTTCGCCATAAACAGGATCAATATCATCTGCCGGGGTTACTTCAGCAATGTCCGTATGTTGCACACAAAACAATAAAACAGCTCGATCACCCCGTTGTCTCTGGGTCATCAGCTCGCGTAAATGCTTAGTCCCGCGCGTCGTCACCGCATCAGGAAACGCGCCCTTTCCATTGCCCAAACCTAAGGTGACGCTTTTCACTTCCAGATAGCATCGGTCATCTCCCGTTTGCAATAAAAAATCAATACGACTCCGTTCATCACCATATTGAACTTCTGCTTTTATACTGCCATACCCTTGAAGCTCCTTGATCACCCCATCTTCTATCGCTTCGAACACCAATTTATTAGCCCGATGCGTATTGATACCTGCTCGAAGACCTTTCTGCTCATTCCCCACAGAGACCTGCTCCCAGGTATTGGGATATTTACGTTTGGGGTTATCGCTGGTGGAATACCACACCTTACTCCCCGGCTCAGCACAGTTTTTCATCGAACCGGTATTAGGGCAGTGAATAGTGACAATATCACCACCAGGCAACTGGATATCCGCCAGAAATCGTTTGTATCGTTTTACCAGTTTAGCTTCTTGAAGGGGGGGGATAAATTTCATTAGATTTAACATTCGTCGTTGAATTAACGTAAATGGACGTTCGAGCGCTTACAAACGCCATCAAAGTGTAGCAATGAAACCTTCAATTCGACTCACCGCATCTTGCAGACGCGGTACTGAAGTCGTGTAAGCAAAACGCACATAGCGCTTAGCATTAATGGTGCCAAAATCAATACCTGGCGTAATCGCCACACCCGTCTTTTCCAGCAAATCAATGCAAAACTGATAGCTATCGGCAGCAAAAGCACTGATATCTGCATAGATATAAAACGCCCCTTCACTCGAGGCAGGGATAATAAAACCGATAGATCTCAGCGCCGGCTCCAGATAATCCCGGCGACGTTTAAATTCAACTCGCCGCTCTTCTAATTCTACCAGTGCTTCCGGTTCTAGAGCCGCTATCGCGCCATACTGCGCCACTGTTGGTGGTGCCAAGAACATATTCTGACAAAGCTTTTCCAAACCAGGGACAGCGACTTCTGGCGCAATAACCCAACCAATACGCCAGCCTGTCATACCGAAATACTTGGAAAAACTATTAATGGCGAAAGCCTCATCACTGTATTGCAGAACCGTAGACAACGATTGGTCATAGGTTAATCCGTGATAGATTTCATCGACGATTAAAGTGCCTTCTAACGATGCCACAGTATTCGCTATCGCAATCAATGCCTCGTCGCTGACCACCGTTCCTGTGGGGTTAGACGGACTCGCCATGAGAACTGCTCGCGTATTGTTATCCCAATTGGCCCGTATCGTATCAGCACTAAATTGAAACTGATCTTTCGCACTCACGGCGACTGATTTAACAATTCCGCCATACATCGTGACGAAATTTCGATTACAAGGATATCCCGGGTCCGTTAACAACACGTTTTCACCCGGATTGACCAGCAATGCAATCAGCGCCTGTAAACCGCCAGAAGATCCCGGTGTCACGATGACGCGATAAGGATCCAATTGCACACCATATCGCTGGAGATAAAAATCAGCGATCTTATTTTTAAGCAAAGGTAAACCTGTAGCCGGAGTATAATGCGTTAAACCGGAAGCCATCGCCTCCATTCCCGCTTTGACAACCCGAGATGGCGAAGGGAAATCGGGCTCCCCCACTTCCAAATGAATCACATCGACTCCCTCTGATTCCAGCTGCTTGGCCCGCCCCAATAAGGCCATGACATAAAATGGTTCAATTTTTTCCATCCGATCCGCAAATTTCACCCGACAACTCCCGATAAAGTGATTTAAAAAAACTAATCAACAAAACTATTATCAACAAGATCCAGCAAACCCAACCTAACAAGAGTTACCCGCTAGCTCAGACCTGGTCATGAAGACGTCTCAATAACAGCATTCCAACATCATTATTCGAATTTTGGCCAACATTCAGCGCCATCAGATCCCGATTTGTCTTTTATTTAATTTATGATCAATATTTTATACGCAGATTCAATTTTATGGCTATTCTTAACGGATATTTTCTGTCGGAGTACAGATTAGCGAGTTGATTGAAATAACTGTGTTAAAACATTTGCGATCTGCTCGGGTTCTTGGTACATATGCTCGCCTAATGTAGAAGTGAGGCCGAATAATGGCAACAGCAAAAAAAACAGCTGCCGCAAGCCCAGCTGCAAAGAAAACAAGCACGAAAAACACCCGAAAAACTCAATCGAGCAAATCTGAAGCCACGCTATGGGGTTATGAACCCTACAAGGAGAAAAAGCGTGAGGAATACATGACAGGAGGTCAACCTGAGCACTTCAAAAATATTTTGGAAGCTTGGAAATTACAACTGATGCAGGAAGTGGATCGTACTGTGCATCATATGCAGGATGAATCAGCAAATTTGCCTGATCCTGCGGATAGAGCGACCCAAGAAGAAGAGTTCAGTCTTGAGTTAAGAACGCGAGACAGAGAACGAAAGCTAATCAAGAAAATCGAAAAAACGGTGAAAAACCTAGAAAATGAGGACTACGGGTACTGCGATGCCTGTGGTGTTGAAATTGGCATACGCCGCCTCGAAGCACGACCTACTGCAACATTATGTATTGACTGCAAAACGTTGGACGAAATAAAAGAAAAACAAACCCGAGGTTAAATCTTCATTCGCGCGAAGATTCATAAAAAGACCCCAAACAATGCAAACGAACTCCCCTCGTTACGTTGGCCGTTTTGCTCCCTCTCCCTCAGGGCCATTACATTTGGGGTCGATGCTAACGGCTGTTGCCAGTTACCTAGAAGCAAAATCAAATAGGGGGTTGTGGCATCTTCGCATCGATGACCTTGACCCTCCCCGAATTGTTACCGGCTCCTGCCAACAAATTCTCAATACCTTAGAAAAATTTCATTTAGCTTGGGATGGTGACGTGGTGTACCAAAGCCAACGGAATAGTGGCTACCAGGATTACCTACAACACTGTATTGACCAAAACCTCACTTATCCCTGCAACTGTCCCAGACATAAAATCATGGCGGCGGGAGGCATCTATCCAGGAACCTGCCTAACCCATTCACCTTCGCAAAATGCCCCCCCCTGTGCAATCAGAATAAAATCACCGGACAACGCAATAAAATTTGAAGACGAATGCCAAGGCATGATTGAACAGCATATCCCGACCGAAGTGGGCGACTTCATCATCAAGCGTAAAGACGGCTTATTCGCCTACCATCTTGCCTGCGTTGTCGATGACCACCTTCAGGGCATCACTCATATCGTGCGAGGGCGAGACTTGTTAGACAGCACACCGAGGCAAATCTACTTACAACAGATTCTCAATTTCTCCACACCCAGCTATTGCCATCTTCCTATCGTTGTTAATCAAGAAGGCTTTAAACTCAGCAAACAGGCTCAAGCCACCAATATTGACCTATTGCCGACGAATGAAACCCTTTCCTTTATATTATCAGCCCTAGGACTAGCGCCTCCTCCATCCATTCAAGATAGCGTTCCACTCATGCTGCAATGGGGAATAGATCATTGGTCATCACACGAGCTAACCGACAAACTGACCATTACGGAATCGAGTCTCCAACACTATGTATAATGATCGACTGGTTCTAATTTTCATTATTGGCGGGTTTTTTATTTCCCCTGTCATAATGGAATGGGTTAGTGAAGGGGGGACGGCCTGGTATCGACCATATCTTGCCTGGATCTCCATTATCGCAATAGTCGCTTGGATTACGAGAAGTCGGGATTTAGATGGTTTTTAGTCTTTCCCATTTATTCTTTTTCGGCTTTGGTTACCTAGTCCTTCTGTTTCTCATAGCAGACATGACAGAACGCGGTTACATCCCCGCTAAAATCGTTCGTCACCCTATCGTTTATGTTCTTTCCATTGGCGTCTACGCCAGTGCTTGGGCAATATACGGTAGCGTGGGTTTCGCTTATCAATACGGCTACAACTTCTTAACGTATTATCTCGGTTTAGCGGGGGCTTTTTTGCTCGCACCCATTTTTCTCGGACCGGTTCTACGCCTCTCACAAACATATCAACTAGGCTCACTGGCTGATCTTCTTGCCTATCGATACCGAAGCAAATGGGCGGGATCGCTGGTAACGATTATTATGTTGTTGGGAGTCATGCCTCTATTAGCATTGCAAATTCAAGCGGTAGCCGATTCAGTTCATATCCTCAATCAAGAAACAACACCCGCCACCTTTGCGCAGGTATTTGTTCTATTTATGCTAATGTTTGCCGTACTTTTTGGTGCGCGGCATTTCCCTGGCCGGGAGAAGCACGAAGGACTGGTGATGGCGATCGCCTTCGAATCACTCGTCAAACTTATTCTAATCGGTGTTATCGCGTGGTTCTCAGTCTATGAAGTCTTTGGCAGTTTCGATGAACTGGAGGATTGGCTCGCCGACAGACCTCAAGCGTTGGACCTTCTTTATACCCCTCTAGATCACGGCCCTTGGCGCAGTCTCATTCTGGCTTTCTTTTCCGCTGCGGTGGTCATGCCTCACGTATACCACATGGCCTTTACCGAAAACCTGAATCCAAGAGCCCTTATCACAGCAAGCTGGGGAGTCCCTTTGTATTTGTTTTTCTGCGCACTCGCGGTGCCCCTTATTTTATGGGCTGCATTAAAAGTACAGGCCCCCACTGACCCGGAATATTTTACATTGGGTCTTGCGATTGCCACGCAGTCACCCAAGCTCGCCATGGTTATTTTTGTCGCAGGCATTTCTGCCGCCAGTGGAATTATGATCGTGACCACATTAGCGTTAGCATCAATGGTGCAAAATCATTTGGTCTTACCGCTCTACCAACCCAGCGCAAAACAAAACATCTATAGCTGGCTGCTATGGACTCGGCGTATTCTTATCGCCACCATACTTGCCATTAGCTACCTTTTTTATCAAGCGTTGGATGGTGCCCACGACCTTTCAGAATTAGGTTTACTGGCATTTGTTGCCACCTTGCAATTTACGCCAGGATTGATGGGCGTGATGTTTTGGCCTGGTGGTAATAAGAACGGATTTATTGCGGGCCTCTCGGTTGGGTTTTTTATTTGGTTATTTGGAATGTTACTCCCTGTTTTAGCCAGCGTAGAAGCATTGGGACTCAGTATTTTTGACCTGGGCTTCAGTCCCACAGTTGATAATTGGCAAGGGCCAGCAATGCTGGCAACACTGTTGAACAGCATAATATTTGTTGTCGTCTCTATTTTTACCAAGCAATCTCCGGCAGAAAAAGCAGCAGCTGCCACTTGTATAGTCGACAATTTACGTCGACCTTATCGCTGGGAGATTTCTGTACGTAGCGTAAAAGAGTTTACTGCTCAACTTGCCCAACCATTGGGCTCCAGCACGGCAAAAAGAGAAGTCGAACTTGCGCTCCAAGACTTGTCCATGAGCATGGAAGAAACACGCCCCTTTTCGCTACGCCGCTTACGCGACCGAGTTGAAACAAATTTATCGGGCCTACTCGGCCCCTCGGTTGCGCAAGAGATAATTGACCAATACCTTCCCTATAAAACACACACTGAACAAACGGGATCTGAAGACATACACTTTATTGAAAACCGGCTTGAAGAATACCGGAACAAATTAACTGGACTCGCCGGCGAGCTTGATCATTTACGTCGTTTCCACCGGCAAATACTGCATGATTTACCCATGGGCGTTTGCTCATTGGGGCACGACAACGAGATTTTAGGCTGGAACAAATCAATTGAAAACCTCACCGGCATATCCGCCAATGAAATCATGGGCTCAAACATTAACGAAATTGACGACCCTTGGCGCCAACTTATCGTCGATTTCGTTGATGGCGACACCTTACATCACCAACAAAAAGAAATAGAGATTAACGGTATTAGCCATTGGATCAGCCTGCATAAAGCCGCCGTTGATCACGAAGCTGAACCAGGCGCGGACACGAGCACTGAGACGGCAGAATCCGATGAAGCTAAATCAGACTCAACTGTTTTATCACAATCTCCTCCCGCGATCAGAGGCCGACTCGTCGTGGTCATCGAGGATGTCACAGAGATTCAATTGCTAGAGGCAAAATTAACCCACAGTGAACGCCTAGCCTCCATTGGCCGCTTAGCCGCAGGAGTCGCACACGAAATTGGTAATCCCATCACCGGCATTGACTGCTTAGCACAAGAGCTACGAGCCGAATCCAAAGACACTGAGGTCTCCTCAGTGGCGGAGCAAATTTTAGGACAAACAAAAAGGGTTTCCAGAATAGTCCAATCTTTGATGACTTTTTCGCGCTCAGGCGTCCACAGCCAACAAGAGTATATAGCGGTGGACCTGACCGCTTGCATTCAGGAATCCATCGACTTAGTCCTATTGGCCCCTAACGCTAACGAACTGATTTTTAAAAACCACTGCTCAAATCATTTATATGCTTTAGGTGACTCGCAACGATTGATGCAGGTATTCATCAATCTACTCACAAACGCCAGAGATGCCTCCGCACTGGGCGATACGATATCGATTACCGATTCCTGCACCGAGCAGATGGTCAGCATTCATTTTATAGACCACGGTTGCGGTATACCTAAAAATGTTCAGGAAGAAATATTTGAGCCCTTCGTCACAACAAAGGATCCCGGCAAAGGCACCGGCTTAGGCTTGGCGTTGGCCTACAGTATTGTCAAAGATCATTATGGAAAAATTAGCATAACCTCACCGCTCAATCCGCCAGTAACAAAAGAAAACAAACCTCAAATGTCTGATAATTCATCGGATACAATGGGAACCAGCGGTAACCAGGGGACTAAGGTAACAATTAACTTACCCAGGTGTTACCCTGAGAACCAAGGTAGCAGTTCTTAACGTAAACACTTTAGCTAAAGATGAAAATAGAAAGTTCATGAATCGAGTTTTAGTTGTTGAAGATGAAAGCATTATTCGCGCCGCGCTTAAGCGCTTATTGGAGCGTAACAATTATCAAGTCAATGAAGCCGGATCGGTAGGGGAAGCACTCACTAATCACACCCTTTCCGATTTCGACCTCATCATCACCGACCTTCGACTTCCTGGTGAACCCGGCACAGCACTCATTGAACGAGCAGGCGACGTACCTGTGCTACTCATGACCAGTTATGCCAGCCTCAAATCCGCTGTTGATTCCATCAAAATGGGCGCAGCCGACTATATCGCAAAACCCTTCGATCACGACGAAATGCTCTCCACTGTCGGGCGCATCATTAGCGATCACCACAACATAATTCAAAAAGCAAACGTTGCAAATGACACCGACAGCAACATGCCACTGTCTACCCAAACCAACACACAGAACACACTCCTTCGCGCTGAAACCATAACTTCTGAATCTATAACTTCAGAACAGGGCAACATGATCGGACAGTGCCGCGAAATGAAAGAACTCTATCGGCGTATCGATAAAGTCGCACCCACTGACACCACTGTACTCATTTTGGGTGAATCCGGCACAGGTAAAGAACTCGTCGCCAAAGCGCTCCATCAAAGCAGCTTAAGAAATTCTGGACCTCTTATTTCAGTTAACTGCGCAGCTATCCCGGAATCACTGATTGAATCCGAGCTATTTGGACATGAAAAAGGTGCCTTTACGGGGGCTAATACAACCCGCAAGGGCCTAGTCGAAGCTGCTGATGGTGGCTCACTCTTTCTCGATGAAATTGGCGAACTCCCTGTAGAAGCTCAAGCTAGGTTACTGCGATTAATCCAAGAGAAAGAGGTCAGACGACTCGGCTCAATTCAATCAAAAAAGATAGATGTTCGCCTTATTGCTGCAACCCATAGAGACTTAAAGGCGCTGGCCGCATCGGGTGGATTTCGCGAAGACCTCTATTACCGTCTACACGTAGTGGAGCTTAAACTACCGCCATTAAGAGCCCGAGAAGAAGACATCCTCATATTAGCCACTCACTTGCTAGACAGCACCTGCTTACGTTTAAACAAACCCTCTATGCACTTTAGCGAAGAAGCCCGCTCAGCCATAAATGCTTACAAATGGCCAGGCAATGTAAGGGAAATGGAAAATGCGATTGAGCGTGCGATCATTCTGACAGACGATAGCGAGATTACACTCGACCTATTAGCCATTGATGTCGACATGAGCAAAGTTGGCCTTACCGCCTCTTTTAAATCCGGTAACTCAGCAAACGACTTAAACGACCCACAAGAAGATCTATCCCTGGAAGATTATTTCCAACAATTTGTACTAGAACACCAAGATCAAATGACAGAAACCGAATTAGCTCAAAAGTTAGGCGTTAGTCGAAAATGCCTCTGGGAACGACGACAACGCCTAGGCATACCCCGCAAAAAAGCCGCTGCAAGATAATGTTACCTTGCTACCCAAGTGGTAACCCAGTCATGGCCATTTGCGTAACAAATATTTGACTACTGACCACCGAATTAATCCCATACTCCATAACCTACTGTTTATTAAGCAAATAATATTATTGTAAAAAGTGGCATACATCCTGCTATGTACTACTTGCTAATAACAAAAACTAAAAATAGCCAACTGTCGAAAACAAAAATAAAAACAACCAACGACAGATAACATTTGTTAATAAAAACAATAATAAAAACAATAAAGTATTAGGGGAAGTATTAAGTAGTGACATCATCCGGACGATGATGGAAAGATAAAAAATCGGACTTTTAGACAAGGCTTGTATCTAATTAAAATAATAAGCAGATCTTGATCCTCTGGTAACAGAGGGCTTTCGACACTTAATTCCTCAAAAGCAAACAATAATAAAAATACGTCGGCACAGTAACGGATAGGCGGGGGTTTAATCTCCCTCGTCTATCTCTAAAAACAAAACTAAAAACAACAACAATAACAAATTGTAAAATTAGTGCTTTGAACCAAATATTTTATAAAAATATACAAATATACAAATATAAAAATAATAGAAGAATAGGACTAATTGGGTATTTCAAATCAGCACATCCTAAAAAGGGAAAACCGAAAGGTTTTCCCTTTTTTACACCCCTCTCGTGCTAAACCTACGTTAAACTCGTGTTAAACCTGGCTTTTCCTCGCCCATGTTGCGTTTATATGCAATATATCGTTTATGACCTGACTAAAAACGCCTAAAATAGTAATTATAGTGAGTCGCTCTCATTAGCAAGGCTAACTAACACCCCAACTTTACATTCATTAAAAAACTCAGCACCTTATCGACTAGCAGTACCAAGATAAGCGCTGCACCCACAGGTGAAATGACCTCAATTCAAGAATACACAGCAGAAGATGCAGGCGTAACACGCAAAGACATCAGTCCCAGCGCCTTAAAAGTGATAGATAAACTACAAAAAGCGGGATTTGATTCCTACCTCGTAGGCGGCTGCGTGCGAGATTTGATGCTAGGCAAAATACCCAAAGATTTCGATATTGCCACAGCCGCTCATCCTGAAGAGATTGATAGTCTCTTTAACAATTGCCGATTAATCGGCAGGCGCTTCCGTCTAGCGCACATTCGTTACGGCCGAGAGATTATTGAGGTGGCTACCTTTCGCGGCCATCACGGCAATACCTCTAAAACCTCCGAAAAGGGCATGATACTCCGGGACAATGTTTACGGCACAGTGGAAGAAGACGCTATACGACGCGATCTCACCATCAACGCGCTGTATTACGATCCAAACAAAAAGCGCGACAACCGTACCGGCGTTATTCGAGACTTCATGAACAGCACCGAAGACATCCAAAAGCGCAAAATACGGCTAATAGGTGATCCTGAAGTACGTTACAAAGAAGACCCAGTACGTATGCTGCGAGCAGTGCGATTTGCCGCCAAGTTAGACTTCACTATCGAAAAGCACAGCAAAGATGCCATTTATCGGCTGGCCAACCACTTAAGAGAAATCCCTGCTGCTCGTTTATTTGAAGAAATTCAAAAGCTGTTTGTTTGTGGCCATGCCTTCAATGCCTTTCAGCAGCTGGACGACTATCAATTGCTGGATATTTTGTTTCCTTTGTCAGTTCAATATTACCGCTCAGATAAAATAAATCGCAGCCTCATAGATCAGGCACTCATCAATACCGATCAACGCCTCAGTGACGGAAAATATGTCACCCCGTCTTTTCTGCTAGCCGTACTCTTATGGGCGCCTATGCAAGAAAAGAAAGCCCTCTACATACAGCACAAAGAACACCCTGACTATCAGGCAATGAATCAAGCTGCCCAATACGTCATCCTCAAACAAACTAAAGCGAGTTCCATCCCTAAACGATACTCTACCCCCATGCGTGAGATGTGGGATCTACAAGCTCGCCTAGCAAAACGACATGGCAATCGTGCCGACGCATTACATCAACACCCCCGGTTTAGAGCCTCCTATGATTTTCTATTACTAAGAGAACAATCCGGTGAAATAGAACCGGGCCTAGGAGAATGGTGGACGAAGTACCAAGAGGTGGACACAGAAACAAAACAGTCCATGGTCAGAGATCTAAAACAAAAACCGAAAAAACGAAAGCGCTCTCCACGCAAACCCAGGAGCGATTCATCTCAAAACAATGAATCCAATAGCCTAAATAATGAGGCCAATAGTACTAGCAGTGACGACCAGCCTCTTGAGCCATAAAACCCTGACCTATACAACTCTGACCTATACAACATTGACCCATAATCTTCAATCTACCAAACAATGACTATCGCTTACATCGGCTTAGGTGCAAACCTTGGCGAGCCACAGACAAAAATACAGCAGGCGCTTGCGGCTATTGACGGACATGCTGACATCCGGCTATTGGACAAGTCATCACTCTACAAGAGCAAAGCCATCGGCCTTACCAGTCAACCTGACTATATTAATGCCGCAGCAAAGCTTGAGACGACCTTAACGCCACACAGCCTATTGCACGAATTATTAACGATAGAAACAAGGTTAGGCCGTACTCGTGATGGGACACACTGGGGCCCTCGGATTATCGATATTGACCTGCTCTACTGCGGTGATCAAATCATAAATGATGATACCTTGGTTTTACCCCATCCAGAAATTCTCAACAGAGACTTTGTCCTCTACCCTCTTGCAGAGATGGAACCCAACTTCACTCTACCGGATGGACGCATGCTATCCGACATAACAAACACAATCTCAGAGCAAGGGCTCGAAAGAATATCCCCATAAGCGCTGATTTATTCGTTTATTTTCAAACCTCAATTGATGTATTGTTAGTTCGCTTACCCCCTCTGAAATCCGTCAATAGGATGCACTTTTATGTACGTACCCAGCGAAGTGAAAAACATCACCGTCTCCACGCTTCAGAAAATGAAAGCAGACGGCGAAAAGTTTGCCGTACTCACCGCTTACGACTCCAGCTTCGCTCACCAGCAGGGCCTGGCAGGCGTAGAGGTATTGTTAGTTGGCGATTCCTTAGGGATGGTGGTACAGGGTAAAGATTCAACAATACCGGTCACCATAGACGAAATGGCCTATCACACCGCCTGTGTGGCTAAGGGCAGACAGGGCTCCTTGGTGATGGCAGACATGCCCTTTATGGGATGCCAAACGCTGGAAGCAACCCTACAAAATGCCACTAAACTCATGCAAGCCGGTGCCCACATGGTGAAACTCGAAGGCGAAGCATGGCTAGCTGAACATATCGAAAGTTTAGCCCGAGGCGGCATTCCCGTCTGCGCACATATGGGTCTCACGCCACAATCAGTTCATAAGTTTGGCGGCTATAAAATACAAGGGCGGGATCAACAAGCGGCAGACCAAATGATACAAGATGCCCTGGCGGTACAAGAAGCAGGAGCCGCGATTTTACTAGTGGAGTGTATTCCTTCAGTATTGGGTAAGACCTTAAGCGAGACGCTGGACATCCCTGTCATTGGTATCGGAGCGGGATCGGATTGTGATGCTCAGGTGCTAGTCATGCATGATATGATCGGCGTTACACCCGGCAAACCCGCAAAGTTTGTTCGTAATTTTCTAGCCGATGGCATTACCACCGTACCGGAAGCATTCGAAGCCTATGTCAAAGCCGTAAAAGACGGCAGCTTTCCCGGCCCGGAGCATTGTTTTGTATAAACGGGTTTTCATAATTCGTTTTCCGACATTTTTTATCCTAAATTGTTTACATAAGAAAAGAGTATTGACCCGCGATGGAATTAATTAACTCGCTCGACGAACTTCGACAAAAAATCCGCGAACACAAACAGCAAGGAAAAACCGTTGCCTTAGTTCCCACTATGGGCAATCTCCATGAAGGGCATGTCACCTTAGCCAGAGAGGCAAAAAAAGTCGCTGACATTGCGGTAGCTAGCATTTTTGTTAATCCCACTCAATTTGGTGCCAACGAAGATCTCGACAGTTATCCACGCACCTTAGAGGCCGACAGCGAAAAACTAGCCGCGGCTGGCCTCGACATATTATTTACCCCTTCAGTCGAAACCATGTATCCGAACGGTCTAGAGATGCAAGCTAGCGTTATCGTACCGGGGCTTTCTGAGGAGTTATGTGGCGCATCACGGCCAGGACATTTTACCGGTGTCGCTACGGTGGTGAGCAAACTTTTCAATCTATTCCAACCGGACATCGCCTTGTTCGGAGAAAAAGACTTTCAACAACTCATGGTGATCAAACGCTTCGCCAAAGAGCTCGCCTTTCCCATCGACATCATTGGCGTGCCAACCGTACGGGAAGAAAGCGGACTGGCCATGAGTTCTCGCAATGGGTATTTAACCGCAGAAGAAAAACAAAAAGCAGCCCTAATTTATCAAACCTTAAAACTAGCTAAAGAAGATATTGAAAAACCCGGGTTTAAGGTAGAGGAAAAATCCATTCACAGCCTTTGTGATCACGCGCAAATGTACCTAACAGAAAATGGATTTGATCCCGAGTATTTTACCCTACGACGAGCAGAAGACTTAGCCGTACCGGTTGCCACAGACAAAGAGCTTGTTATTTTAGTCGCGGCTCAGTTAGGGGGGGCTCGACTTATCGACAACATCACTCTTAGTCGGGCTGGCTAGACGCGACACTTAAATCATTACGACTACAGTCACACTAAAGAATCAAAGCATTAATTATTTAAACATCAAGAAGTCAAACATAAAGTATTCAAAAATCTAGCATTCACAAACCTAGTATTCAAAAACAAAGACCACATCATCCAGATCAAATTAGAGGCTTGCCAGACATGCACGAAACAAAAACGTATCCAGTCATCAAGGAGTTCGCTGAAGGCGCCAACATGAGCCTGGAGCAATACCAAACTTGGTACAAACAATCCATCGAAGATCCCGACACTTTCTGGAGCGATCGAGCAAAAGAGTATGTCACTTGGAATAAACCCTGGACTCAAGTCAGCCAATCTAATTTTGATAAGGGTGAAGCAACCTGGTTTGAGGGAGCTGAACTCAACGTCAGCACCAATTGCATTGATCGACATTTGGAAAAACGCAGCGACCAAGTCGCGATTATCTGGGAAGGCGACGACCCCAACGACGACAAAAAAATCACCTACAAAGAATTACACCAGCAGGTTTGCAAACTATCCAATGCACTCAAAGCCAGAGGCGTTAAAAAAGGCGATCGCGTTTGCATCTACATGCCCATGATTCCCGAAGCCGCCTACGCCATGTTAGCCTGTACTCGAATCGGAGCCGTGCATTCCGTGGTATTTGGTGGATTTTCACCGGACTCATTAAAAAACCGAATTCTCGATTCCGATTGCCAAGCGGTTATCACTGCAGATGAAGGTCTACGCGCTGGTAAAACCATCCCGCTCAAAGCCAATGCGGACAAAGCCGTTCAAGACTGCCCCGATGTCCACACCGTATTAGTGGTTCGCCGCACTGGCAACGACGTCAACTGGAACAAAGACAAAGACGTTTGGTATCACGACCTCGTGGACGCGCAAAGCGCCGATTGCCCCGCCGAATCCATGAAAGCCGAAGACCCTCTCTTTATACTGTATACATCAGGCTCCACCGGCAAACCCAAAGGCGTCTTACACACCACGGGCGGCTACTTATTACAGGTTGCCCTGACGCACAAAACAGTTTTGGATTATAGAGAAGGCGACATCTACTGGTGCACCGCTGACGTGGGTTGGGTCACTGGCCACTCTTACATTGTCTACGGCCCTTTATGTAACGGCGCAACGACCCTGATGTTCGAAGGCGTTCCCAATTACCCCACGGCCTCTCGCTGCTGGCAAGTGTGCGACAAACATCAGGTCAATATCTTTTATACCGCCCCCACTGCTATTAGAGCGTTAATGGCATTAGGTGATGACCCAGTCAAATCAACTGATCGTTCCTCCATACGTCTCCTCGGCACCGTGGGCGAACCTATAAACCCTGAAGCTTGGGAGTGGTATTACAATATCGTCGGCGATAGCCGTTGCCCCATTGTTGACACTTGGTGGCAAACCGAAACCGGCTCTATTTTAATTGCTCCTATGCCCGGTGCATTTGAGTTAAAACCCGGATCGGCCACACTGCCTTTCTTTGGCGTCAAACCTGAACTAGTGGATGAGAACGGAAATATTTTAGAAGGTGAAGCCTCAGGCAATCTGATCATTACCGCCTCCTGGCCTAGCCAAATACGCAGCGTGTACGGAGATCATCAGCGCTGCATTGAAACATATTACTCCACCTACAAAGGCAACTACTTTACCGGAGACGGCGCACGTCGAGATGAAGACGGCTACTACTGGATCACCGGACGTGTGGACGATGTTCTCAACATTTCAGGACACCGCCTAGGTACAGCAGAAATCGAAAGTGCATTAGTTCTGCATAGCGCCATCGCCGAAGCCGCTGTTGTGGGCTACCCCCATAACATAAAAGGCCAAGGCATCTACGCCTACGTCACCTTGATGCAAGGCACTGAAGTCACCGAAGGACTCACAGCCGAACTCATCAAACATGTGGCAAAAGAAATTGGCGCTATCGCGAAACCTGACATTATTCAATTAGCACCCGCATTACCCAAAACGCGTTCAGGCAAGATCATGCGCAGAATACTCCGCAAGATTGCCGAAAACGAATTGGATAACCTAGGCGACACCAGCACCTTGGCTGATCCTAGCGTAGTAGAATCACTGATAGCGAATAGAGAGAATCAGTAACCTATCAGTCTTTTTAACCGTTCAGTTTTTAAAGCCGTTCAACTTTTAAAACCGTTCAATTTTTATTAACAACGAGCACATTAGGTCGATAAAAGAAGTCAGTGAAAGACAAGAAACGAAGTCGCTACAGCAACACCCAATAATTGTCTCAAGGGGTTTTATCTGTCGCGACTTAAATCAAAAATAAAAAGGAGCACTAATGATGCAGCAAGCCAGAGCCATAGTCCAAGTTGCCCAACGTCAAGTTGAGCTACAAAAATTTGATATTCCTGAAATCAATGATGAAGAAGGATTACTTCGCATCGAACATTCAGGCGTCTGCGGCAGCGATTGGTCCCAATATAAAACCGGCGATTTCTCCGGCGTCGTACCTGGGCATGAGCCCGTGGGAATTATTGAAGAAATCGGCAGCGTCGCGGCTAAACGCTGGAATGTAAAAAAAGGCGATCGCGTTGCAGTAGAAACCATGCTGCCCTGCGGATTTTGTTTACCTTGCATTAACGGCCGCTACAACCACTGCCGAGCAGCCGGTGCGAATAAAATAAATGCCTATGGCTACCATGACATTAGTATCAAACCTTCTCTCTGGGGTGGTCATGCTGAATTTATGTATCTTGATCCTCATACATTGGTGCATAAAATTGATAAGGATCTTCCCCCAGAAATCGCCGTTATGTTTAACCCTTTAGGTGCAGGCGTTCGTTGGGCCAGCCGTATTCCACAAACACAAATTGGCGACACCGTAGTGATTCTAGGCTGTGGCCAACGTGGTCTCACTAGCATCATTGGCGCCAAAGAATCCGGCGCGAAGAACATAATCGTCACCGGCCTCAGCTGCGATGCTCACAAATTGGAAATCGCCAAAGCCTTTGGTGCAAATCATGTCATCGATGTACAAAAAGAAGATGTCATCAAAGCCGTTCGTAATTATACCGATGGCGAAATGGCTGACGTAGTGGTCGAAGTGACCAGTGGCGCCACACAACCGGTAGTTGACTCCATCGACCTAGCGGCACGCGGTGGGCGAATTATATTAGCAGGCGCTAAATATAATAAAATCCCCGAGTTCGACAGCAACAAAGTCATGATGAAGGAGCTATCCGTCATCGGCGCATTAGCCGTAGACTATCAATCCTACGAAGCAGCAATACGTATTATTGAAAGCAAAAAATACCCCTTAGAGCTAATGCACACACACGCTTTCCCGCTAGATCAAGCCGATTTGGCCTTGCGCGTACTCGGCAATGAGGTTGACGGAGAACAGGGAATTCACATCTCTATTACTCCTCACTAAGCCCATAAAAAAGAAAACCGAAAAAGAAGACAGATAAAAGTTCAAAAAAAGAAAGTAAAAAAATCCGTAGGGTGATGTCATTCCCTTTCACCCTACGGCGTACCCTCTCCCCACCTCCTCATTTGAAAACAAATAATGACAATACCTCCCGTAAAAATTCCGACAGCCATTACAAACCCTATTACTAATCCCATTACAAACCAAGGACAATGGCAGTCCATGCGCGATGCCTGCATTCAAGACCCTGGTGCTTTTCACGGTGATATCGCTGCGAAGACTTTGCACTGGTTTGACCCAGCTTCCCACTCTTGGCTAAGTCAAAACACAAAAGGTACAAAAGACACAAACGGCAATTGGCACGGCTGGAAAATACAAGAACCTAAAGAAAAACAGTCCGGAATTCAGTCCACCCAAAAGTCTAGCTGGACTCCTTGGAACCTAGCCTTCGACGACAGTGATGCGCCCTTTTATCGCTGGTTTTTTGGCGCGAAAACCAATGCGGCATTTAACGAAGTGGATCGTCATGTACTCAACGGCTATGGCAGCGAAGTCGCTTTTGACTATGAAGGTGACCGATGGAATCCAAGCTTAAACAACGGTCGCGGCGGACCGGTATACCATCAACAAATCACCCGCAGACAACTGCTAACACAATCCGTTATCGCCGCCCAAGCATTGAAGAATTTAGGCTTAGAGATGGGCGACCGAATCGCAATCAACATGCCCAACACCCTCGATCAAATTATTTGGACGCAAGCGGCAAAAAGACTAGGCATCATTTATACCCCCGTGTTTGGCGGATTCTCTGACAAAACCTTATCCGACCGTATCGAAAATGCGGGCGCAAAAATCGTCATTACCACCGACGGCGCATCACGGAATGCAGAAACCGTTGCCTTCAAAGAAAGTTATACCGACCCCGCGCTGGATCGCTACATCGGCACCCAAGTCGCCTACACGCTGATTGAAAATACACTTAGGGATTTGACTGCAGATGGAGATAGAAATAGAGATGACGGCAACACAAGCGCAATCCTAAAAACAAATATATTAACGCACCTTGAAAAAAGCATCGGCAACGAAATCACCTTAAGCCGAGCCGACATCATGGCCGAGATAGGCAAGGTGCTTAACAAAGCCAAACTCAATTCCGATTCCACTGTTGCTTGGCGTACCAGTCTGGCAGAAGCTCTTGCTAATTCACCACCCCGAGTGTCCACCGTTATTGTTGTACGCCACGTAGACCTCAAAGATATCGCTTGGAATCCACAACGGGATATTTGGGCCGACCACTTGCTAGCCTCAGCACAACAACAAGTACTGTCCCAAGCCGGTTTGCAAAACCCCTCACAGCTAGACGCCTTATCGGATCTCGATTTAGTCAATGCATTATGGCAGTCCGTACCCCCTGTGGCCGTAGATGCTGATTTCCCCCTTTTTATTATTTACACCTCGGGCTCCACGGGCAAACCCAAAGGCGTGGTGCACGTACACGGCGGCTATCTTTCCGGTATCACTCATACCATGAAAGTCAGTTTCGATGCCGTACCCGGACAAGATCGCATTTGGGTGGTGGCGGACCCCGGCTGGATTACCGGACAGTCCTACTTAATTAGCGCATCACTTGCCGCGAGAATACCCGGCATTATCACCGAAGGTGCACCGGTATTTCCCAATGCCGGACGCTTTTCTTCCATTATCGAACGCTATCAAGTCACTATTTTTAAAGCCGGTGTTACCTTTCTCAAAGCCATCATGAGTAACGCACAGAACCGTGCTGATGTAGAACAATACGATATGCGCAGCTTAAAGGTCGCCACTTTTTGTGCCGAACCCACCAGCCCCAGCGTGCAACAGTTCGGCATGGAACTTGTCACACCGCAATACATCAACTCCTACTGGGCAACAGAACACGGCGGTATCGTCTGGACACACCCTTACGGCAATGTTGATCAACCCTTGCGAGCCGATGCCCACACCTATCCTTTGCCGTGGGTATTAGGTGATATATGGATAGCGGAAGAATCCCAAGATCACACAGATAAAGAAAATAAAAAAGTTAAGGAAGATAAAAAACGTAGCCGTTACCGTTCTGCCGATCTTGAAGAAAAAGGCGAAATTGTTATTACCCGCCCCTACCCCTATCTCGCACGAACCATTTGGGGTGATGCTGACAATGTGGGGTGCGCTGATTGGCGCGGTGACATTCAACGTTTTACGGATACTTATTTCGGCCGGTTCAAAGACGCTGATGACAATCCGGTTTATGCCTATTTACAAGGTGACTTTGCAAAACGTTATGCCGATGGCAGTTTTTCCCTGCATGGCCGCTCCGATGATGTGATCAATGTTTCCGGCCACCGACTTGGTACGGAAGAAATCGAAGGCGCCATACTCAAAGATAAACACATCAATCCCGACTCCAATGTGGGTAACTGTATTGTCATTGGTGCACCCCACAGAGAAAAGGGGCTCACGCCCTTAGCGTTTCTCTTGCCCGCCGCTGGCAAACACATTAGCAAAGATGATGAGCGACGCTTACAAAATTTAGTCCGAGAAGAAAAAGGACAAGTGGCCGTACCCAGTGATTTTATTTGCCTATCCGCTTTCCCCGAAACACGCAGTGGAAAATACATGCGTCGTTTTCTTAGCGTTATGGTTCAGAATGAAGATGATCAGAATGAAAAGCTAGGAGACATCTCAACACTACGCAATCCCGAGTGCCTCGATGAAATCCGCAGCGCCATAAAAAAATGGCAACATCGCCAAACTCTCGCCCATCAACAATCCATCACCGAATCCTTAAAAACCCTACGCATACAGTACGATCCGATTTGGGACCCCGCAATCCACAAACACGATATGGCTAGACGCATCGTCACCATCACCATCAGCAATCCACCGGTGAATGCCTTATCAGAGAGAGTACTAGACGAACTCAAAACCACCTTATCCCATATCAACCGACGCCAAGACGTGGCAGCCGTAGTCATCGCCGGCCAAGGCAGCAACACCTTTGTCGCCGGCGCTGATGTGCGACAACTCCTTGAGGAAGTTCACGACAGCCACGCCGCACGCGCACTACCATCCAAAGCCCATGCAGTTGCTCACCTAATCGAAACCATGGAAAAACCCGTTATCGCTGCCATTGAAGGTGTGGCACTCGGCGGCGGTTGCGAATTAGCGCTCGCCTGTCATTGGCGCGTGGGCAATGCTCAAAGCCAATTAGGGCAGCCCGAAATTAATTTGTACTTACCGCCCGGTTACGGTGGCACCCAACGCCTAGCCCGTATCATGATGCAAGCTGATGACAACATCTCTGAGAATCCGGGATTATTAAATGCCCTTAAACTCTTACTCTCGGGACGATCCATAGACGGAAAAAACGCGGCAGAACAGGGACTATTGAATGAACTCGCAGAGCCAGGTTGCAATGTACTCACTGCCGCTCAATCCCGTGCCAGTGAAGCCGTGTTATCAGAAAAAGGCTTAGCCAAACTAGCGATGCAAGCTCGTCACCAATCACTACAACACTGGAATCAGAAAAGCCGCTTCCTCTCTGAAGCTCTAAATGAAGTTCTAGACGATCACTATATTCAAACTTGCCTAACGGCTCATACCAACAGTGGTCGCCGAAAAGTAGCCGACACTATTATTCAATTGGTACAACAAGGATTCGAAACTGGTTTTCAAAAAGGTCTAGAGGCAGAAATTAACGCCTTCTCCCACTACCTGCTTGATGAAGAGAACGGCGGCAAAAAAGGGATACGTTTATTTTTAGACAAACAGTCTCCCGCGTTACCCAGCCGTTCGCGACTCGCCCCAACTCAAAAAAAATCGCTCATTCAGCAAGGTGACTTACTACCCATAGGTAGTCCCTTCATCCCAGGCATCACACCACTGCCCCCGTTTCAACTTGCATTTGCAGTGGTCCGGGATGCACAGAGCGGCGCTTACTTGCATGGCGACCCCATCACTGCGGAAGCAGAAGTGATACTTCCCACCCCCACGCCCAATGCGAATCAAGCGCTCATTTACGTATTAGCCTCTGAAGTGAATTACAACGATATCTGGGCCATCACGGGTATTCCTGTTTCCTTATTTGACGATCACGATGAGGACATACATGTCACTGGTTCTGGCGGCGTGGGTATCGTGGTGGGACTGGGTTCCGCACTGCAATTGGAAGGACGATTAGCCATAGGAAAAATGATAATGATCTATTCCGGCGTCTCTGATTTGTTAGACCCCTCATCCGGCAATGACCCCATGTTTACTGATTTTCATATTCAAGGTTATCAATCACCAGAGGGCAGTCATCAACAGTTTATGCTGGCAGACGGTCCTCAATGCTTAACGCCGCCAGCGGATCTCAACCTCGAAACTAGCGCCAGTTTTGCATTACCCGGTGGCACCGCTTATCGCGCTTTGTTTAAGGCACTAGCCATAGGGCAAGGAGATCGACTTTTTGTTGAAGGCGCAGTGTCTGGCACGGGAGCTTGGTCTGTGGCACTCGCACAAGCCATGAATGCACATGTCACCGGCTTAGTCTCCTCAGCCGAACGTCACAAAGCGCTAAATGCGCAAGGCGTTAATGCGATAGATCGTAAAGCCACAGGAATCGCCGAGGCTTTTACCAAAGTCCCTGAAAATCCAAAGCAATGGGCAAATTGGGAAGCGCAAGGAGATGAATTCCTCGCGGAGATACGCCGACTCAATCAAGGTGAGCTGTGTAGCCACAGCTTATCCCATGCAGGCGAAACCGCGTTCCCACGGAGCTTCCAAGCATTAGAATCCGGCGGAGCCATCACCTTCTTCGGTGCCAGCTCCGGCTACCAAATGACATTTATGGGCAAACCTGGCATCGCCACGGCACAATCCATGTTGCGCAAAGCCGCCGTCACTCCTGGACAAACTGCTGTCTTATTTTACGGTGCAAATGAAAAACGCGACCTATCCGCACTCGCCGCCATTGAAGCCGCGCGAGCCGCTGCATTACGCATCGTCGTTATCACCGATACCGATGCAGAACGTGACTTCATTCTTTCACTGGGATATGGCGACGCCATTCTCGGCGGCATTAGTTTAGAAGAACTCAAACGGCGTCACCCCCATTTCCATTGGCCCACCACCATGCCAACACTACCCGACCCAGAAAGCCCAGCGTTCAAAGAGGCAATACGCAACATCAACGAAAACACCTTAAAACCCGTAGGCTCTGCGGTAGGCAAACTCCTACGCTCAGCCGACAACCCTCGCGGCCAACCCGACATCATTATCGAAAGAGCCCATCGCGATTCACTCTTCGCCAGCACCATGTTAATCAAACCCAACACCGGCATCGTTCTCTATACCGGCGATATGAGCAGACGCCGCTACAGCTTTTACGCACCCCAAGTTTGGATGCGACAACGGAAAATCCTAATGCCTAGCGCCAGCATCATCGGCACACACTTATGCAATGCCGCAGAAGTCATGGGTCTAACACAAATGATCAATGCCGGAAAAGTACAAGTTCCACCGCCGTATCTGGGAAGCTGGGAAGACACGCCAATGCTGCATCAAGCCATGTGGGAAAACCGCCTACCCGAAGCCACTGATGGTGCAGCCAAAGCGGTGATCAATCATGCCTTGCCTGCTGGGGGATTAAAGACATTAGAAGAGCTGCTGAGTGAATGGAGTGCTTTGCTTTAGTGAACAGAGTGTGTCGACCGCCTAAAAAGGCTAATTCACCAAAAAATCATTCACAAAAAACAACAATTTAGCCAAAACTGTTTTTAGTTCCCGCTCGCACAAAAAGTTTTTCATTGTCATTGCAAACTCACGTCACAGATTAAGGCGGAAATAGAAATAGTTACTGTCATTCCACCAGAGAACGATACAATTTAAGGCTTCGAGCGTTAAAAGATAAAAAACAAAAACAGGACTCTCTCCCTTGAAATCTTGGTTCTTCGTTATCTCCCTTTCCTTATTTCTCTTAAGCGCCTGTGGCGGCGAAGGGTATACCGACATCGATTCGGACTCCAATGACGGCGATGATACGGACACATCGGAAAACATTGATAGCAACAACAATGACAACAACAATGACGATGAAGAACCTATCATAGACGATGAGGTTGATGCCGACGAAGACAGCGACAACGACACCATTCCTGACACCCTCGATAACTGCCCCAACATTGCCAACATCGATCAAGCAGATGCCAATGATAATAATATGGGCGACGCTTGCGATAGTTCCGATAGTGACGGCGACAATGTGCCTGATAATGAAGATCAATTTCCCGAAGATGCCACTAAGGCCGCCTCAATAACCAATGCCCATCGCCTATTAACCCAAGCCACCTTTGGCCCTACTGAAGCAGAGATAGACAATATCGTTGCTATCGGCGCGCAGGCTTGGCTAACCGAACAATTCGCCAAGCCCTCTGCTTACGACAACTCAGCCGATGACCACAAAACCCACCTGGAAAGAACCGTAGAGATTACCAATCTAGAAGAGCCTTCTATCACCTGGACCAACAACGGTATTTTCAATACCTCACCCGCCGCAATTTGGAATGTCCGGTATTATCAAATGTCGGCTTGGTGGGAGAATGCCTTAGGTCACCCCACCCACACTCGTCACGGCAGTGACCAACTGAGACAACGCATCGCCTATGCCTTAAGTCAAATTTTAGTGGTGTCAGGAAAAGACCCTAGACTCTATCTTCGCGGTGATAGCCTTGCCTATTACTACGATATTCTGACAAAGCATGCGTTTGGCAACTTCCGCACACTGCTAGGTGAAATATCCAGAAGCGCCACCATGGGGGTTTACTTAACATATCAAGGCAATGAAAAAGCCGACCCCGACAAATCTACACGACCCGATGAAAATTTTGCTCGCGAATTAATTCAGCTTTTTACCGTGGGGCTTTATGAACTAAATGTGGATGGCTCCCCCAATCGTGATGGAGATGAAAGCACTTACCCTGATACAGGAAGCCACCAAGTTCCCACCTATACGCAAGACGATGTAGTGGAATTAGCTAAGGTCATGACCGGCTGGGATATCAAAGGTAACAACACTTTTGGCGGTACCAGCATGGGTCTAGGAGAATACGCGGCGCAGATGGAGTTTCATTCCGATCGCCATGAAGACGAAGCTGCTGAAGAGGGCGATGGGTTTGTTACCGTACTCGGCACGACCATGGCATTAAACAGTGGCTTCGACTCCAGCGGTCTTGATCCTGCTCTCGACATCATTTTCAATCACCCCAATGTCGCCCCGTTTATCAGTAAGAACTTAATTATGAACCTCACCACCTCCAACCCCTCCTCCGATTATGTGGCCCGAGTCGCTAGTGTTTTTAATAACAATGGTGAAGGGACGAAAGGGGATTTAAAGGCGGTAGTGAAAGCCATCTTACTGGATACTGAAGCGAGAAATTATCAAGATCAACCCGCGAATTTCGGTAAAGTAAAAGAACCCTTTTTAGTCTTCACGCAACTACTGAGAACATTTGACGTCTTGCCACTGGACGGCTGGAATGGCCGAGCAGACAGCTCTCGTGGCGATGGCAGCAAAGCCGTGGTCAATGGTGTGTATTCCTATATCAATTCTGACAGTACTTTTGGTCAAGCCCCCTTACGTTCGGAATCTGTTTTCAACTTCTTTCAACCGGATTATGTGCCCAGTGATACACTTTTTCTGGAAAACAAATGGGTTGCGCCGGAGACTCAAATTCAATCTGACGGCAATATGATAAACGTACACAACACGCTGGTGTATTACCTCAGGCGTTATGAAAAAAACCGAATCACTAAAATAGACAACAAAACCTTGGCGACATTTGCAGCGACAAAGTCCTATAGCTCCTCTCACTTAATGATTATTAATTACGATCGTGAACTCGCGCTATTTGAACAAGCATTGGATGGTGATACCAACGGTGACTTTGACAACATGGACACGGGTCTCGATAGAGAAAGAGCCATCGAAGCATTGCTGGTCCACTTAGACAAAGTCATGTTAGGCAATACGATGCAAAGTGAATACCAAGAGGCTTTGGCAGATTATCTCCTATCCGCAAGCGGTTTGAGTTATTCCGATAAATATGAAAATGCACATCACTTAATCTCTGATGCGATTCGCTTTATTGCGGTATCGCCAGCTTATATGGCGCAGCACTAGCGTGAAAAATGACATGAAGAAATCAAAACTCAATCGTCGCCAATTTTTGGGCTCTCTCGCTGCCAGCAGTGCCTTGGGCACCTTAGGTTCTGTAGGACAGTTAGGCTTAATCAATGAGGCAGTGGCAGCGGACCCCGGTTTCGCGGGTTACAAAGCCTTAGTCTGCGTCTTTATGTTGGGCGGTAATGACGGTTTTAATATGCTGATTCCCAGTGACGCCAGTTACGACGACTATCAAGCGATACGCGCAGCTATTGCTGTGCAAAAAAATGATTTGGGTTTGTCCGATATTAGCTCCTCATTACACGACGGCACTATGGGTTCTGGTGACGCCAACCTCTACGACGTAAACCAGACCAACGCCAGCGCTTACACCAAAGGTTTTTACGACCTCTCATCGAAAGGTATCAATTTAGGCGTTAACGGCGTGATGCCCGAGTTCGCCCAACTGGTGACGGACAACAAACTATCCCTCATCGCCAACTGCGGCAATATGGTTGCACCCACCACAAGAACCCAAGTCCAAGACAAAACAGCAGACTTACCGTTATTTTTATTTGCACACAATCACCAACAACGAGAACTGCAAACAGGTCAAGCCAATAACCTCGACGATATCGGTTGGGCTGGCAAGATTGCCGACGCTTGGTCAGGCATCAACAACAACTCCCCTCTAGGACTGAATATTTCCTACTCGGGCAATAACCGAATGTTAATTGGCAACACCACCAGTCCCTTGGTTTTGAATCCGGGCACGCCCCCCGCCTTTTATGAAATGCGACAGGATCAGAGTCTCTATGAGGATCAGCGTCGAGCTTTGTTTAATGAGTTGATTAACATCGGCAAAAATGGCAGTTCTTTTCAGCAACTCAGCGCCAACTTATGGGATCGCGCCACCACTAATTTTGAAGCACTATCCCTAGCTTGGGATAATAATTCCGTCAGCTATACCACCAAGGGTCCCTATGGCGAAGATTTATTTGATATCCCTTCCACTGCCATGTTGAGTTATTCCAGTAGCATTAATGCAGGCCTGATTCCGCGATTGGAAACCGTCGCCAAAATGATAGAGTTGGGTGTAGAGGATGCCTTCAATACCGGTAATTACAAACGTCAGATATTTTTTGTGGGCTTAGGCGGGTTTGATACCCACGCAGCCCAATCATCCAGTCATTCATTACGGCTACGTGAGTTGAGCTTAGGGCTGTGGAAATTTCAAAAAGCCATGGAAGAATTAGGCCACGCCGACAAAGTCACTACCTTCTCCATGTCTGATTTTGGCCGCAGTCTTAGCATCAATGCCGGACTCGGTACCGACCACGGCTGGGGCTCGCACCATTTTGTGATGGGAGGCACCAGTAGCGGCGATGCAGGCAGTCTCAATGGCGGTGCGATGATAGGGACGCCACCGAGCTTGGTGGTTGACGGCCCCGATGATTACAATAACAAGGGACGAATCATCCCCAGCGTTTCTCAAGATCAGGTCAACGCCACTCTCTGTGAATGGTTCGGCGTGGAGCCTTCATTGATCGCGAGCATATTCCCCAATCTAAGCAACTTTGAAACCTCTCCCGGTGATGCCAGTAGTGCTTATTTGAATTCTTTATTTATTTAGTCAAACGTTGAGATATTAGCTTAGCGATTTGTCTGGATATTGATTACCTAATCTGTAGATATACCGACACCGGGCCATCACTTTAACAATTTAAGCGTGGCTTCCGCTTCTTCTCTTCCCACATAGCTTTCTTTTTCATTTTCCAGAGCCAGCTGCAACTGCTGCTTGGCTAAACTGTGCTGATTACTGCTGTGATAAGCCATGCCTAGGTGATAATGGTATACGCCACTATTCCCGCCGGATTCCACTGACTCGGCTAGTAGAGTCAACGCCTGGGAGGTATTACCCATGTTATAATACATCCAATCTAAGGTGCGAGCGCGCTCTAGGTTTTCGGGTGTGGGGCGGTGATCGGCGAGTAGGACGGCTAGGTTGTTGGCGGCCATGGCGTGGTCTGGATTTAAAATGAGGATACGTTCGTATGCCACGATCGCCTCATCAAAAGCTTCTCTGCGGCTTTGCAATACAGCCAAAGACATAAGCAACCCGAGGTCGGATGGATTGTGAGAAAGCCCTTGATCAAAAACAGCGACGGCTTTTTCCCACTCACTTTCCGATGCATGTAGCGCTGCAAGAAACCGATAGGCTGAACTGCGTGTGGGTGCAATGTCGATGGTTTTCTTATAAAAGGAAATCGCTTTCGCCACCGCACCTTGTTCCTGATGCAGATTCCCCATTAGCTCTAGCGCATGGGCATGCTCGGGGTAGTCGGTAATATGTTTTTGCAAATACGCATAGGCTAGATCCAGTTGATCCTCTCGCTGGTGAGCACGCATTAGAAATTGTAAGAATTCAATGGCAGCAGGCTTATCCGCTAATATTGTCTCGAAAGCGGTGATAGCCAACGCATATTCTTTTTTGTCGTAATACACGCGACCTTTCAAATAGTATCCCAAGCTTTGTGTCCTGGGTTCTTCAATCAGCTTATCCGATAAGCTTAACGCTTCCGACCATTGACCCTGTTTACCGTAAGCAGCGACCAATTGTTGTATGACTTTCGCGTTATCGGGCTGCCGTCGGTATCCTTGTCCCTTAAGTAGGTTCATCCTCGGGTCAACAATGCCTCCTTATTTTCAGGCTCAATGGCAAACACCTCTGCCAACAACGTGTCAGCCACGGCTTGATCGTTTCTCAATAGCGCCAGTTCAGCCAAACGGTTGCGTGCTTACAAGCCATCCGCACCCTATTCATCCAAGTCTATAATTTTCTGGTAGGCAGCTTGTGCTTCCTCATTTCGCTTCATTGCCTGGTAGAGCTTACCGAGGCCAAAATGCAATTCGTAGAGTTTAGGTTGCTTCGCGAGAAACGCCTTTAATGTCGCTTCAGCCACCTGTGGATCGCGATTATTCGCTAGAAACTGGGCTAACCACAATTTCAATTCCACATTATCAGGAACGGTTTTCACGATGTCGCGTAACACCGTTTCTGCTTCTTCAACATGCCCGACTTTTTCCAAGTAGCGAACAAAACGATATCAATAACAACACCAGCAAGTCTTGGGTATCCAACCGAAACACCTACCGACGAGTCACCCGAATCGCTAACAATAAACTCAACTTTTGAAAAGTCTATGCTGAATATTATGGGACTGTACGCTTTATCTTGAGGAAAGTTTCACTAGTGTGGCGAGAGCAGTAGTAGCCTTTGGCTTTACATGCAGCACGTATGGGCTTGCCTTTATAAAAATATCTTTTAAAAATTGCTCTAAGCATCGACAAAACGTAGAGTTTACGTACAACAATATTGCATCACGCACCACTTTGTTCCAATAAAACTGCCAGCGCTCTCATGGCTAGAGTGAAGTTACTGATCTAAGATCATAGAATTAATTTGTCTTTCGATTACTTATCCCTGGAGATTTAGTTGCATTCATCGAAGAGTCATAACTCAAAACAACAGAATTCACAAAGACAGAGCTCGCAAAGACACCCGCAAGAACCCGGTAGACCAAAAACAGCGGTGGTACTGGCTGGAGGCGGTGCGCGAGGCGCTTATGAAGTGGGGGTGATGCTGTATATTCGAGAAAAGCTGGCCAAGAATCTGGGCTATCAAGTTCCCATCGATATATTGACCGGTACCAGTGTGGGGGCGATTAATGCGAGTTATCTTGCGGCGACTATGGATAGACCTGCGATTCAGGCACAAAACTTACGGGAGAATTGGACGGCTCTGAGTATCGATGACTTATTAGGTGTGGATTTCGCGGATGTATTGAAAGCAGGACGTCTTATATTTGGCCGCCCTATGGATTATAAATCCACACAGGGGTCTCGACACGGTGGGATTTTGAATACCACCGGTCTGGAACGTTTTGTGGCGAGAAAAACACCCTGGCGAAATATATCCAAGAACATTAACGACGGAACCTTACAAGCACTGGCGGTCTCGGCCACTCATGTGGGGACAGGCCATACGGTGGTATTTACTCAAACCTCAGATGCGACGCCTGGCTGGAGTCAAGATCCCTTTGTTGAACAAAAAAATGGGCGGATAGGTCCTCGACATGTGCTCGCCTCTGCGGCCATTCCTGTGATTTTTTCCGCTGTTAAAATTGGTGGGGAATATTACACGGATGGAGGCTTACGGCAAAACACACCCATGTCTCCCGCGATACGGCTGGGAGCCGATCGTTTGTTGGTGGTATCTTTACGGCATATTTCCAGTCCTGAGGAGCTGGAAGTTCAACACAAATCAGGCACCCATTATCCTCGCCCTTTATTCTTGTTAGGCAAAGCGCTAGATGCGCTGATGCTGGATCACACTGAATACGATTTAGATCGATTAAAACGCACCAACACCATACTCGAAGCCGGCACTCAAGCTTTTGGTGATCAATTTAACGACATGCTCAATAACAAACTCGTCGAACTTCAGGGAGCCCCTATTCGCCCTATCGAAGCGGTGCACATTCGCCCCTCACAAGACATCGGCGAAATGGCGGCTGATTTTATCAATGCAGGCAAGGCACACATTAAAAATCGGTTACTGTCACGATTTATGCGTAAGTATGTCCAGGGAGAAGACGACTCCCACAGTGACATCCCATCCTATCTTTTATTCGATGGCGATTTCGCCAATGATCTGATTGATCTGGGCTATGAAGATGCCGCTCAACAAGAGGAGCAATTGGCAAATCTCTTTGCCGTCAGGGATACAATCTAGGCACGCCCCCTTTGGACCTCTCTGCAGATGTGTATTCACAAGTTAACGTCTTTAGGCGTAGTATACGATGTCTTAAAAATAAAAATGATACGCCTAAAAAATGCCGATTACATTAAGCTCGGCCCGTTCAAGAAAGATAAAATCAATAATTAAAAAGGAACTACTATGAATTCAAACGTAGCAGCCAAGAGCGCGGAAAACGCAGTAGACGTGCTCATTGTGGGCGCTGGATTTGGGGGGCTTTATCAGCTCCATCGTTTACGCAAACTGGGATTCTCCGTTCGCTTAGTAGAAGCCGGCGCTGGGTTAGGCGGGATTTGGCATTGGAACTGTTATCCCGGCGCTAGAGTGGATACTCACATCCCAATGTACGAGTACTCAGCAAAAGAGCTTTGGAGTGAGTGGAACTGGAGCGAGCGATTCCCCTCCTGGAGTGAGCTTCGTCGTTATTTCGACTTTGTTGATAAAAAATGGGACCTCAGCCGAGACATTAGCTTTAACACGCGCATGACGGGAGCTAAATTTGATTCCGCGAATAATCAATGGGACGTGGAGTTAGATGAAGGTCGCTCTCTAACGGCGAAATCCGTTGTGCTCTGTACCGGTTTTGCGGCGAAGCATTTTGTCCCCGATATCGATGGCTTGGATGACTTTGAGGGTATTTGTCATCACACCAGTTTATGGCCACAGGAAGGTATCGATTTTACCGGCAAACGTGTGGGTATTATTGGTACGGGTGCAACCGGTGTTCAGGTGGCTCAGGAGGCAAGCTTAAACGCGGCTCACCTTACCATTTTTCAGCGAACGCCCATCTTAGCGCTCCCCATGAAGCAGCGAAAAATGGATGAAGAAACTCAAGCTGAAATGAAGAAAAGTTACACCGAATGGTTCGCTAACCGAAAGAATACCTTTGGCGGATTTGAGTTTTCCGGTCTAGAGCAATCCGCTCACGAAGTGTCTGATGAAGAGCGCACAGCGGTTTTTGAAGAAATGTGGGAGAAAGGCGGTTTCCATTTTTGGATTGGCACATTTATAGACGTGTTAGCGGAGGAAAGTGCCAACCTTTATGCCTATGAATTCTGGCGTGACAAAGTGCGGGCCAGAATTAACGATCCGGTTTTAGCGGAGAAACTCGCCCCGATGAAGCCGCCTCACCCCTTTGGTGTCAAGCGACCTTCTCTAGAGCAATACTATTACGAGATTTTCAATCAGGATAATGTGGATCTCGTGGACGTCAATGAATCTCCCATTGAAAAAATCACCGCTAAAGGCGTGGTCACGAAAGAGGGCGAAATAGCATTAGACATCCTCGTCATGGCAACAGGATTTGACGCCGTCACCGGTGGTCTTAAGCAAATCAATATTCAAGGCACCAGCGGAAAAACCTTAAAGGAAAAATGGGACCTAGGCGCCACCACCCATTTGGGTATGGCGAGCGAGGGCTTTCCGAACTTGTTGTTCCTCTACGGCCCTCAGAGCCCATCGGGATTTTGTAATGGCCCTTCTTGTGCGGAGCTGCAAGGAGACTGGATTGTCAATATGCTTGATGATATGCGGGAAGGGGGAGTCAAACGGTTCGAAACCACCACCTCTGCTGAAGATGCATGGGGTGCTCATATGTCTGAACTCGCCGACATGACGTTATTTCCGAAAGCTAACTCTTGGTACATGGGAGCGAATATCCCCGGTAAGCCACGGCAGTTATTAAATTACCCGGGTGGACTACCGGTGTACTTTGCCCAATGTGAATCGGTATCTTCGAATAATTATGATGGTTTTGTTCTCACCAAATAATTAGCCTGTGAGAAACACCTCGTCCCGTTAAGTGCAGAACCTTGTCTTTACGGGACGATCAAGCCTCTTCGAAATCCTTTCTTTTAAATCCCACCTGATCCTTTAACAATAATTCAAATTCTTCCGGTGGAACCGGTTTCGAATAGAGATAACCTTGAGCAAAGTCGCACCCGGCATGGGTCAATATTTTTTGCTGCTCTTCGCTTTCAACGCCTTCTGCGATGACTCTTAAACCCACCTCATGGGCCATGACAATAATAGCCTTCGAAAGAGCCAAATCATGCTTGTCATGTTCCAAATTACTGATAAAAGAACGATCTATTTTGAGATAATCGATAGGCAATTTTTTAAGATAGGATAATGATGAATATCCTGTTCCAAAATCATCAATGGCAACTTCGATACCTGCCGATCTCAGCTTGTATAGTTTATCCAAAATTTCTGGATCAGCATCAAGTAACAGCCCTTCAGTAATCTCAACGATAACATTCTGCTTATGAGACGCCCCCGCTACATGACCATTGGATAAGGAGTTGAAAGTTTCTATCCATCCAGAACAATGAGAATCTTGATCCGTTTTAAATTGTACAGGCGAGATATTGACACTCACGTCTAGTTCTATATCGAATTGCGCATTCCAGTATTTCCCCCAGCGTTTAGCTTCCTGCAAAACCCAAGAGCCCACTTCATTGATGACACCAATATCTTCGGCAAGCGAAATAAATTCGGTAGGTGACACCATCCCGCGCTCTGGATTTTTCCAGCGTAATAGCGCTTCGGCTTTGCAAATACCATTTGTTGATAAATCGACTATGGGCTGAAAAAACACTTCAAATTGATCTTGAGACAATGCAGTACGCAAATCATTAGATAAGTGCCGTCTATTTTGAGCCTCATCATGTAACGATTGTGTGAAGTAGCTATAACGATTTCGACCTCGACTCTTCGCTTCATACATCGCCTGATCTGCATTTTTTATCAGCACATCTATCGCAACGGCATCGTCGGGATAAAGCGTAATACCGATGCTAGCAGAGATATGAACCACTTCCGCATCAAGCTGATAGGGCGTCACTAAGGATTCAATTAGCTTCTCTGCCAGCGTGTTAACATAATCAATATTTTCAAACCCAGACACAATAATAGTGAATTCATCCCCGCCTAATCTCGCCACTATATCCGACTGACCGACACAACTCACGATGCGCTCTGCAACCACCTTTAACAGCTTGTCCCCGACGTCATGACCCAAGGTATCGTTAACCTCTTTAAACTCATCTAGGTCAATCAATAGCAATGCCAGGCATTGCTCGGCTTTCTTCGACGCAGCCATTTCTTCTTCAAGACGATACTGGAACCGATCGCGATTCGGCAATCCCGTCAATGTATCAAAATTAGCTTGCCTCCAAATGGTCTCTTCTGATTTTTTTCTGGTGGTAATATCGGAGAACAAGGCAATATAGCGTGTGATTTTACCTTCGGTGTTTTTGATCGTATCGATATTCATCCACTTAACAAACACTTCTCCATTCTTGCGTTTATCCCAAATTTCGCCTTGCCAGCGTCCTGACGTCTCGAGGCAGTCCCACATATCATCATAGAATTTAGCATCATGCCTACCGGATTTAAAACTACCGGGATCTTTACCCAGGGACTCTAATAGACTGTAGCCAGTGATTTTTGAAAACGCAGGATTGGCGGCAATGATACGATTGTTCTCATCGGTGATGATCATGCACTCACTACTATTCTCCATGACCAGAGACGATAGGCGTAGCTTTTCCTTAGTGTCTTCAAATGCAGATATATCTTCAACAACCGACAGTATCAAATCTTCATCATCGTAACCTTTTACAATCGCGCCATTGAGCCTCACCGCGATATGCTCTCCATTTTTATGGATGTAGTGCTTTTCGTAAGGGCCGTATCTTCCGGTTTCCTTGAGCAACTTAAGCTGTATCTCTTCGACGGTACTATAGCTTTCGGGCGTGAGCTCCCTATAGGTTAGATTTTTAAACTCTTCAATGGTATGCCCTGTTATGTTTGCAAAACACTGGTTCACCTCTATGAAGTCGCCGTTTTTAAGGCAATTGACCGCATGCCCTACCGCAGACTCATAAAAAATCACCCGAAATCGCTCGTTATTTCGATTGGACTGAATGAGCTGTTTTTCAGTTTCTTTTCTCAGATTGATTTCATGTGCCAAACGTCGATTCCAATAGGAAAAAACTGACAGCAATAAGATCGCAATTATGGAGATAATCAAAGACAAGGTGAAATCCGTTTTCTCAACGTATTCGTGCTTTATCCACTCATCGAGAATGAGTTGTTTCTGGCCTTGAGAAATACTCTGAATGGCTTTATTCAATATTGAAAGCAGTTCAGGAAGATGGCTTTGAACACCCAAAGCGAGCTTCGTATCGAATTCAGTTTTCCCCACTATTTTGACATCATTTAGCCCCAGCTCATGAATGGTGTAGCTACAAAGTGCTAGCGTACAAAACAGCGCATCCACTTTCCCCGTAGAGACAGAAATCAAACCATCTTGGATATGGTCCACGGTTACAAATTGGATATCCGGGTATTTCCGCCTGATCTTCGCTGCGTATCCATAGTCCTTTATCAGAGCGATACGCTTATCTGCAATCTTTGGGACAACCTCCACATAGCTCTCGTTGATACCCATCACGATGACAATGGGATTAAAAAGGTAGGGTTGGGTAAAGTTGAGGTGTGATTTTAGATCGGAGTCGTCTGTTTCAGAGATGATATCAACGCGACTGTCTTTCGCCTTTTGTATTGACTCAGTCCAAGTTGCACTCGGACTGATTTTTATTTTTAAACCGGTTATTTCAGATATCAATTTTAAGTGTTCAGCAACGATTCCAATATATTCCCCTAAGTCGGTGAATGCTTCATAGGGTAACCAGTTAGGATCACCCGTAAAAGTCACTTGCGGGTTAGATTCCAGCCAATCAATCTCGGCATCTGTTAAATCTAACGGGACAACAGACAATGGGGTTGTAGACTCTGCTTTGGTGATAGGAGGATTTGAAATGGAAAAAATTGTAGACGATGAGTCTGTGGTAGAAAGGTCTGTAGTAGAAAGATCTACTTTATTAGCTTGGGATATTTCGGAAAAAAGTAAGGATAAAAGACAATAGCAAATTGTTAGTATCGGTTTCATAGGTCAACTTCATAATGCTCAAACTATCATGCCCATCAGCTCTACTTCATACATTCTTGAAGGGATGACTGCTTTGATTAGTGGACATGCCAATTTTGATATAAGCCGTCCTTTATTATTATGGCGACATCATAGCACTCAAAGTACCCGCTAAAATACCTCTCGTATACATTATTACCGATTTAAGGCTAAACCGATCAAACAATAATTCTTTATTTAGGTCATTTACTTTTTTTTAATATTCTTGTTTTTCTACATTCCTTTTATGAAAGGGAATAGTACTTCCATAGAGCTTTGGTATATCGTTAACTTACTCAAACTCGATAACGTTAATTAAGGAAGGTCAATGGACAAAAATTTATTGGAAAATGAAATCCAGCATTTCAATGCGATTTATCAGCTAGTTGCCGAGTTCGTTGTCACTTACAGCTTCCATATCATCGGCGCCTTTATCGTTGTCCTCATCGGATGGATTGTAGGTAATAAGCTGAGTCAATTCGTTCTTCGAGTTTGTGAAAAAAGGCAAATTGATGTCACACTCTCGGGTTTTATCGCCTCCACAGTCAAACTATTAATAATAGCGATCTTTCTCGTCATTAGCCTCGGCAAGGTCGGCATTAGCATCGCCCCTTTTGTCGCGGCACTGGGCGCTGCCTCTTTAGGAATTGGATTGGCATTGCAAGGGCCACTTTCAAACTATGGCGCTGGCATCACCTTGATCGTTACTCGGCCTTTTGTTGTAGGTGATACCATTTCCATCGAGAGCGTGAGCGGAATTGTCATGATGCTGAAGCTGGGATATACCATTTTGGAGGATGAAGACGGCGTCGAATACACCATCCCAAACAAAAAAATCGTCGGCGAAATCATTGCCAACTCCCACGATGATACTTTGCTCGAGTTATCCGTGGACATTGCTTATCACGACAATACCGAAGATGCCATCGCCTCAATAACAAAACACATCAACGCGCTACCTTTGCGCAGCACAAAGAGAGATGCTTGCGTCGGTATTATCGCCTTTGCAGATAGTGGCATCACCTTAGGCATACGCTTCTGGGCACCCACCGCCAAACAATACGAAGCCCGCTATGCCGCTAACTACGCGACGATGATTGCGTTACAAAAATCCGGCATCACTATTCCGTTCCCTCAGCGAGAAGTGACACTTCTAAAGTCATCCACAGGATAGAAACGTCATGCCAATTGCACACACTCAAAGAATTCACGCTCGATTGTTGCATCCCCTGTTGACGCTACTCATTTTCAGCTGCCTCACTGTGGGGTCCGTAAATGCAAGCAACTCATCCTCAACCCTGACCAACGCCCACACAAACCCACAAACAAAGTCACAGACAAATAATACGGAATTAGATCAGCTCCTAGATCTAGTCAATCAACGTTTAAGCCTAATGAAAGATGTGGCTGCCTATAAGTTTGCGAATAACATTGCAATTGAAAACAAACAACGAGAGATCGTAGTCCTTCGCAGCGCCATGTCTAAATCGCAACAGAATCAACTGCAGCCCCAATCTGTTGAATCGTTTTTTCGTCTTCAAATTCAAATCGCGAAGGAAATCCAACATCACTGGATCGAACACTGGAAAAAAGAGCAAGGAGTTGGCGTATCAGAAAAGGCTATCCCAAATCTTAGCACGGAGATTCGACCTAAGTTGATTAAACTCGGTCAACAGATTGTGGATCAACTGTCATTGGCCTTGCCTGAATTGCACGACAACACATTACATACCGAAAACCAAACCAAAATAGAGACTGCGATTACTGTCCGTTTTATTTCTACTGAGATGAAACAACAATTGCTGCACGCCTTAAGCATGATACAAAAACAAAACCTATCCAGAAATCATCTAGAAACAATTCTACAAAAAGGAACTCTTCGCGTTGGCACCACGGGCGACTATAAGCCCTTTAGTTTTATCAAACCGAACGCCAGTCAATATAGCGGGATTGATATCGATCTGGCACAAGATCTTGCGACCAGCCTAGGTGTTGAGCTAACACTAGTAAAAACGTCATGGCCCACCTTAATGACAGACTTTGCCGCGCAGCAATTCGATGTGGGAATGAGTGGCATCTCACGAACGTTACTCAGGCGGCGATTAGCATTTTTTTCGAATGCTTATTTCACCGGAGGTAAAACTCCCATAGCTCGCTGCTCAATGGTAGCGCAACTCAATACTCTCGAAAAAATTGATCAACCCAAGATTCGAGTTATCGTCAATCCCGGCGGGACCAATGAGAAATACTTACAACAGAATATTCACAATGCCCAACGATTACTCCACTCGGACAACCGCACCATATTTCAACAAATACTCAACAACAAAGCCGACGTCATGATTACAGACGATATCGAGGTGAGATTACAACACACACTACACCCTCAACTCTGCGCGACCATGCCAGGGAAGTTGCTCACACATTCGGAGAAAGGTTTTTTGTTGCCGCAGGATATTGCGTTAAAAGAATACGTGGATGCTTGGCTGGAACAATTAAAAATATCGGGTAAATTGGAAGCCCTATTTACCCGATATTTAGATAATCGTTAGATCAGAACTGAACAATATGCGCTAAATAATAGAGACTAAACGATCTCAGTTAATTGCTGTATAACGGGCATGCCATCCAGCAGCCCGCCCATAATGCCGAAGGCCGCCTTAAAGTGCGCGCTAGACGAATGGGCTTTGAAAGCCGCCGCATCATCATACTGCTCAATAAAAACGTATTCGCCGTTATCTGTTTTATTAAGCGTGTACATTTTGTTGCCTGGCTCATCCTGTCTAACGGATGCTGCGAGATCCCTCACTAAGGCTTCAAATTCATCTGCCTTACCTTCTTTCACTTTCATATTCGCCAAAATAACTAACATAGTTTTTCTCCTGTTATTTAAAATTACAAAATCTGTTTGGAATTAAAAAATCATTTAACGCTACTTGATGTTGGAATCTCGTTAAATGGAATCCCTTTATCTACCCGCACCTCTTGCGGTAAACCTAATACCCGTTCGGCAATAATATTCGCCATTATTTCATCGGTTCCACCTGCCACACGAATGGCGGGAGAACTCATATAGCTGGTTTGATATAGCCCACGAAAATCCGAATATTCATCATCCCATATGGCACCACTTTGCTCTAAGAGATCCAATCCGAAGGAGGCCATATCTTGCGACTTAGGTGCGCCTACCAGTTTGCCAATTGAATTTTCCGGCCCCGGCAACTCGCCACGAGACAGAGCGGTGAGCGTACGGTGGCCAGTGAATTTCAAACCGGATTCTTGCACATACCAATTAGCCAACTTCTCACGTACCACATCATTTTTAATTGCCGGCTTATCGTTGATATTAACGTCTTGAGCCAACTTAAATAAACGATTGAAATTAACCCCCCCACCGCCGCCACTTCCAATGGAAGCACGCTCGTTCATCAACGTGGTCAGTGCAACCTCCCAGCCTTGCCCGACTTTCCCCAGTCTTTGGGTATCAGGTACTCTCAGATTGGTGAAGTAAACTTCGTTAAAATTGGAGGCCCCTGAAATTTGCTTGATAGGTCGAGTTTCTACTCCCTCTGATTTCATGTCGAAAAAGAAATAACTTAACCCTTTATGTTTTGGAACCGTGGGATCGGTTCTCAAAACAATAACCCCATAATCCGAGTAATGTGCGCCAGAGGTCCATATTTTTTGTCCGTTGATAATCCAATCATCGCCATCGCGCTCTGCTTTGGTGGTCAACGCCGCGAGATCGGAACCGGCGGCAGGCTCACTAAATAATTGGCACCATACTTTTTCACCACTGGCAATCGCAGGGACGTACTCTCGCTTTTGCTCTTCTGTTGCCCATGCCATCATTGTCGGAGCACACATGCCCTGCCCGATCATAAACACATTGTCAGGCGTTTGGATTTTTGCTTCCTCCTGACTATAGATAACTTGCTCGATGGCGGAAGCCCCTCTGCCGCCGTATTCTTTTGGCCAGCGCAAGCAGGCCCAACCGGCATCGTATTTACGTTTTTGCCATAGCTTTGAACTTGCCATGGGCTCCATATCCCTCAACTCGGACTCGGTTGGAGCGTTGGCTTCCAGCCAGGTTCTGACTTCTATTCTAAATTCGGCTTCTTTTGGCGTATCGTTAAAATCCATGATGAGTTCTCCTTATGACGCTCGATCGAGTTCGATGGCTGAAATCAGTTTGTCTTGCCAAACCAGCTCACTACCAATATTGACTGCCAACTGTTTTGAACGACGATAAAAAAACTGGCAATCAAACTCCCAAGTAAAGCCCATACCTCCGTGCACTTGAATATTTTCCTTCGACGCAAAGTAGTAAGCCTGTATCGCTGAGATTCTGGCTGACGCGGCGGCGACGGGTAGTTCTTTATCATTGGTACTCAAGGCCCACGCACCGTAATAGCAATTGGATTTAGCAATGGTGTTTTTCACATAGACGTTGGCCAACTTGTGCTTAATCGCTTGGTAACTGGCAATGGGGCGTCCGAAGGCAATACGATCTAAAGCATAAGCTTTTGCCATTTCGAGACAGTGCTCAGAACCACCCACTTGCTCCCATGCGAATAATACCGCTGCGGTATTATTTATTTTTTGTAGCAAGCTCCAACCTTCACCTTCTTTGCCAAGCAATTCACAATTCGCATCGGTGAAAGTAATTTTAGCTTGAGAGCGAGAAGGATCTAATGTTCTGATGGATTCTCTTTCCACATTTGATTGGGTTAAATCGACAATGTATGCACTCGCACCATCACCGATATTGGCCCTAACAAAGACAATAGAAAAGTCAGCGACATCACCATCTGCCACGGGGATTTTAGTGCCAGAAAGAGTGCTGCCATTTGACTCAGTGGCCAGTGACGCCGGCGTGATTTGACCTTTCGCTTCCGCCACAGCAACACAGCCAATGATCTCTCCTGTCGCCAATTTCGGTAACCAGGTATTTTTTTGTTGGTCAGACCCTGCCACATTAATCGCTTCGGTCGCCAAATAAACGGAAGAAGAAAAAGGGGTTGGCGCTAATGATCGGCCTAGCTCTTCGGCGATTACGGACAACTCCAGATAAGAACAACCCAGCCCGCCGTACTCTTCTGGAATAGTGGTACTCGTCCATCCCATTTCGCCAATCTTTGCCCACAAGGTTTTGTCATAAGACAGTGCATCGTCATCAACAATGTCACGCACGCTTACGAGGGGGCAATTCTCCTTCAAAAAGCCAGACGCTTGGTCCTTTAGCAGTTTTTGCTCATCAGAGAATTCAAAGTTCATTATTTATTCCTTTTTATGTCGTGTTGGTAGAAGGTAAGACTGATTCACTCTTGAGGCATCAACTGGCGTTGCGCTCCTAGAAACTCATCATTCGATTACTCTATCAGCCTATCCATGGAACTTATTAAGATGAAACTTATCGCTTGAACTTATCAAGGAATCCATCTTAGCGCCAGACCCTAGCACTCCATACTCCATTTTCATACAGATCCGACTATCTAGAAAACCGGTAAGGCCCATAAAGCGCAACGGCATCACTACCGGTATTGTCCGTGTCAGACATGATGGCCACACCATCAACTGTACGAACCGGCTTGCCGAATAACGAGCGGAAATCGGCTTCTACATTGCGACTGTAACTCAACCATTGTTTCAGCCGGTCATTACCCGACTCCACAACAACCATTTTTGAATGACTCGCAAAAGGGTTATCCCAAACGGTACCCACGGGATATCGGCGAGACCAAATATAACTAATGGCTTTGGCTTGCCAAGGAAACAAGCCTTTCGCTACCACATACACTCTGACGGAAAAATCATCTCCTGCTTTGCTTTGCTCATTAGCATCCGATTGCAGAGGTTGCTCTAACTTCCATGACCAATGCAAAAAAGGAGTCTGACTTAATTCAACTTCCTCACTGACGATAAGTCCGGATGCCGCGCTGTGGCTTTCAGCACGAATCACTAGTCCCTGCTCGACATCCTTGACTTGGGTGTAAATCACTTCGCCATTGAAAATAATTTTATCCCACGGACCAAATGCATCACCTAACTCGTAGGACCACGCAGATGATATGCCCACTATTGGAAGCAAAATAGGTAATACAATCCATCGTACTAGTGACATAGACATCACCCCTAATTTCAATAAACTCAATTTTTTCAATCGGTACTATCAATTAGTACCGATTGAATTTGTTAATCAGAATCACCCATCATTTTTGAATTCATCGCGGCTCCGCCCGAAAGAAACAAAAATAATCCCAAACAAATAAAGCTCGCCCCCACTCCGACACTGACAGTGACCACTTCCCCATTTAATACACTCCCTAAAAAGAGGGCAATAACAGGCGTAATCAACGTCACTGTACTCGCGTACGTGGCTGAGGTTTTTTGAAGAATATAAAAGTAGCAAGCAAACCCGATCAAAGACCCTCCGACACCCAGATAAATAATACTCGGTAATGCCAGACTTATATTGGAGAAGTGAATAGTCCCATCTGCTACTGCCCACGCAATAAAAAATAGTGGCAGAGCCGTTATCAAAGAACCCACCACCGCTGACATGGAATCCATATCTACGTCTAGTTTCGTCATTAAGACTCCTGAAAAACTAAACAAGAAGACCGACGTCAAGATTAAGGCTAGCCCCAGCGCAACATGGTCGCCAGAAAAGGAGCCTCCCGTACTCAATTGATCAGAGAAGACAATCGCCAATCCCGACACAGCAAACAACAATGCACCCCATTGACGACCACTAAACTTAGCATCATCCAGAATATAGTGAGCCAAGAGACCAGACAAGATCGGAGACAAGCCAAACAACACTGAGATTAAGCCCGATGCGACAAAAGTCGATGCCTTATAAATTAACAATAAGCCGAAGAACAACCCCAAATTGGCCGTCGCATAATATTGCAATGCCTCTTTATCCCAGCGTAACTTTCTTTTCGTCATTCGAATAAACAAATAGCCAACACAAGTCGCAATTAGCATCCGTAAAAATACACCGCTCACAGGTGACAGTCCTTCTGCACTCCATTTGATGGCCAAAGGCGTGGTAGACCAAACAACAATAATCACGGCATAAGCGACGGGGATAGACATAATAAAACTCCTCTTCTTTTCATTTTCGTATTTCAGGTAAAACAAAACTCTTTCGTTCATTCGTTTATTCAGGTTTTAAAACGAAAAAGGCCGCAGTTTTTATGCTGCGGCCTTTTCGGGTTTTCGTTTTTAATCGTTTAGATTAATACTTTCCCCTAAGGCCGCTAAACCATTTGCGCATCGCAAATGCCCACTGCAGACGAAGACTAGAACCGGAGACGCACACAGGAGCCGTGAAGAGTAATTTCAGGCTCTCGGATTCGGGAACTATATTGAATGCGGAAGTTAGGTTGAATCTAGTATTTGGCTGCATGATGCTATAAAGTCTTCTAAACTTATTTCTAGACTTATGAATAAGTTTCTGGATTATTAGGTTCTAGGTTTTTAGGTTCTAGGTTTGCAAATCAGGAAGCACAGCATTGTGATTCAGTCCCTCTGACAGGTCAATTTATTTTTCGGTTTAAATTTTAATGATAAAAGAATTCTTAGTAGGCGGCGCTGTTAGAGACCAACTCTTAAACTTGTCAGTAAAGGACAAAGACTGGGTCGTCATTGGTGCGACGCCTGAAAACCTACTGAGTCAAGGGTATATCCAAGTCGGTAAAGACTTCCCCGTCTTTCTTCACCCCACCAGTAAAGAGGAATACGCCCTCGCAAGAACTGAAAAGAAATCAGGCTCTGGCTATACCGGTTTTATCTGCGAGTTCGGACAAGACATCACCATTGAGCAAGACTTAGAACGCAGGGACCTCACCATCAATGCCATCGCACAGGATGAGAATGGCGATCTCGTTGATCCCTTTAACGGACAGCAAGATATAGAAAACAAAATCTTACGGCACATATCCTTAGCCTTCACAGAAGATCCATTGCGCGTTTTACGCGTCGCTCGATTTGCCGCCCGTTTTTTCAAATTAGGGTTCACCATAGCGGAAGAAACAAAGGCACTCATGTCAGATATCGCTTCGTCTGGCGAACTGGCACTCCTCACACCGGAACGAGTCTGGGTCGAGACAGAAAAAGCCTTATCAGAAGATAACGCTCACATTTTTTTTAAAGTACTCAGAGACACTCATTGCCTCAAGCCTTTGTTTCCTGAAATTGATAAATTATTTGGCGTTGACCAAAGAGCGGATTACCACCCTGAAATCGATACCGGCATTCATACCTTAATGGTTATCGAACAAGCTTGCTTGTTGACACCAGACACTCGGATTCGATTTGCCGCCGCAACTCATGATCTAGGTAAAGGCACGACACCCGATGACATATTACCCCGCCATTCAGGTCACGAACTGCGTAGCGTCGAATTGGTCAACACGGTCTGCCAGCGTTTCAAAATTCCTAACCGCTACCGCGAAATTGCACTCATTGTTGCGGAACACCACGGACTCAGTCATCGTGCCTTTGAATTGAAAGCCAGCACCATCGCTAAACTTTTCAAAGCGATTGACGCTTATCGACGACCCGATAGATTAAACGACTTCCTAGTCGCTTGCGAAGCAGACTACAGAGGAAGAACGGGATTTGAAAAACGCGACTATTTTCAACCTGATTTTTTGTCTGCTTGTTTCAAAGCCAGCGCTAAAACCGACATCAGCAATCTGCAAGAAAAAGGATTCGAAGGTAAAAAGATGGGCGATGAAATTCACCGGTTGAGAATCAAAGCCATCAAACAGGTTCAGTCAGACTTTGTACGTCCGGCTTAAGGCTATGTGCGTCCAGCCTAAAGCGCAGCATAAAATAGTGCTCTTAGAATATGAGTAGGAATCTAGGAATAGGCGCTATAAAATAGATTCGCACCAAGATTAACGGGTCTAACGACAGTCATTCATATTCTACAGACATCAGCGTGAGCCACTTGCTGGAAACCACATCTCTACTCATGATCCTATTAATCTGCTGCAGCGCCTATCTCCTAGGCTCTGTATCTACCGCAATATTGGTATGTCGCAGCCTCGGTTATCCCGACCCACGTTCTAAGGGGTCTCACAATCCAGGGACCACCAATGTCTTTCGCCTAGCAGGGAAAACTGCCGCGACTTTGACGCTAATCGGTGATATCGCAAAAGGGGTGATTCCCGTTTTCATAGGGTTACTGCTGGAAATAAAACACTTGTACCTGGGGTTAATCGGTTTATGTGTTTTTCTCGGCCACCTTTATCCTCTATTTTTTAGACTCAAAGGCGGAAAAGGCGTTGCCACTGCACTCGGCGTTATTCATGTCCTATCCTGGCAGACAGGACTCTGCCTTGATGTCGCCTGGCTACTACTTCTAATGGTATTTCGATACTCTTCGCTCGCAGCTGTTATTAGCTGGTCTACAGCTCCCTTTATCCTGTTTTATTTCGCCCCCGAATCCGTAGGACCCATTACGCTTTTGAGTGCCCTGCTGATTTATCGGCATAAAACCAATATCAAAAACCTCATCAATGGGACTGAAAAGAAAATGGGGGCCAGCAAGTCTTCTATATAGAAAGAACAAAACGATCATAAAGAAGAATATGATCTAGAAATAACAATACATAAGAAGAGCACCATTCTCTCAACTTAAAGAGACGCCAATTCTTCCAGCGGCCATCGAGGCCTCACCTTCAAAGCCAAGCCGTCGCTCTGCCCTGCGGCCAATCGACGATATCCTGCATAAGCAATCATCGCTCCATTATCGGTACAAAATTCTGGCCTAGCGTAGAACACTTCACCCCGAACTTTTTTCAAACCTTCTTTTAACCGCTGCCTTAGGAGTAAGTTGGCGCTAACACCACCGGCAATCACCAAACGATGCAATCCCTCCTGCTTCAACGCACGACGACATTTAATCACCAGCGTATCAACAACCGCGTCCTGAAACGCACAAGCGATATCCGCTTTCGTTTGCTCATCAATCTGGCCTTCTTCATTTTTTGCTGCATGCGCTGTATTCAAACAATAGGTCTTCAATCCACTAAAACTAAAGTCCAATCCCGGCCGATCCACCATGGGCCGAGGGAAAGTATAGCGATTAGAATCGCCCTTTTGAGCCAAGTTTGCGATCACCGGCCCACCGGGATAATCCAGACCTAACATCTTTGCGGCCTTATCAAAGGCTTCACCCGCAGCGTCATCCAAAGATTCACCTAATATCTGATAACGCCCAATGCCTTCTACTTTTACCAATTGGGTATGTCCGCCGCTAACCAAAAGAGCAATAAAAGGGAACTCCGGCGGCGACTGTTCTAACATGGGAGCCAAAAGATGGCCCTCCATATGATGCACGCCAATAGCAGGCACCTGCCACGCCAAAGCCAAACTCCGCCCTACAGTGGCCCCCACAAATAGCGCACCCATCAATCCTGGCCCTAAGGTATACGCAACACCATCGATATCGCCCTTAGTTAGCCCCGAATTATCAATAACTTGGGAAATAAGCGGTATAGTTTTACGCACGTGATCTCTTGACGCCAGCTCGGGAACAACGCCGCCATAATCCGCATGGATCTCAACTTGGCTGTACAATGCCTCGCTCAGTAATCCTCGTTTAGCTTCATATATGGCGATCCCAGTTTCATCACAAGACGTCTCTATACCTAGCACTCTCATTAACTTGTTCCCATCTCAATGACTACTCAATCCAAATTCTCAATCTAAATCCCAAACGCAAGATGCATAGTATAATCCGAGCCAGCTAAATTAAGTGCAATAAAGAGCGCGACACTCCCGGATATATTTTGCATTTCCTCATAGATAACAGTAAAATCTCGGCCCTCTCTTAATAAGACAGGGTAAATGCTGTTTTTGGTCTACTATTTTTGTAGGCCATTGTTGTAGGTCATAACTGTAGACAACAACTGAAACCAGCAAGCTCTACCAAAACAAGTTCTACCAATATAAGGTAATTTTAATGCCCCTAGTTAAAGTCAAAGACAACGAGCCATTTGATGTTGCCCTGCGCCGATTCAAGCGTTCATGTGAAAAAGCAGGTGTTTTAGCCGAAGTTCGTCGTCGCGAACATTACGAAAAGCCCACACAGGTCCGTAAACGAAAAATGGCTGCCGCCGTAAAGCGACACGCCAAAAAAGTCTCTCGCGAAACACTTCGTCGTAAGCGTTTGTACTAGACCCAACCTGTACTAAACCGCAAACACAGCTTATGTAGATATAGCCTGCATGGATATCACTACATACATATAGGCAGTAAGCTGCGGTAAATCACATAGATTTTCTATTGGTAGAAATCTCTATTTGTTTTAAGCCAAGCACTGGGCCAGAATAAGCCCCAATGCTTGGTTTTTTCGTGGGCGGTAGAAACTGGACCACACCCTCGGAACCGAATTACATTCAATGCTCGCAACACTAAGCAATCACTCCTCACTACAACAACCATAACAACAACCCGACATAGGGCACATCAAAATGACATCAGCGACGCTAAAGGAACAGCTTACAGAAGCAATGAAGAATGCCATGCGTAATAAGGAAAAAAAGCGCCTAGGCACCATTCGAATGGCTCTCTCCGCAGTCAAGCAAATAGAAGTCGATGAACGTACCGATGTTGATGATACCCGTCTCCTCGCTATCCTGGACAAAATGATCAAGCAGCGACGCGACTCTAAAAAGCAGTATGAAGACGCCGAGCGACCTGAACTAGCGCAAACAGAACAAGATGAAATCGATGTCCTACAAGACTTTTTACCCGCAGCTCTTAGCGAAAGTGACATTGAGCAAATAGTTATCGCCGCCATCGAAAGTAGCGGAGCCAGCTCAATGAAAGACATGGGCAGTGTCATGGCAATTGTCAAACCCCAAATTCAAGGTCGCGGTGACATGGGTTCAGTGAGCGGGATAGTGAAAGCCAAGCTAGGCTAAAGCGCGGCAACTTATTATGTTCAAACCGGCTTGCACAAAACCGGCTTGAACAAAATCATTTAGACAAGCCTGCCCTCTACCACTTTTAGCTTACGTTACCCGAAAAGACGGTCACCCAAAAACATGAGCCGCAGAATCCCAGAAACATTTATCGACGACATGCTGGCTCGCACCGACGTCGTCGATCTCATTGACACCTACGTCCCACTCAAGAAAGCAGGCAAAAATTACAGCGCCTGCTGCCCATTTCACCAAGAAAAAACGCCTTCTTTTACGGTCAGTCCTGACAAACAGTTTTTCTATTGTTTTGGCTGTGGTGCCAGCGGTAACGCCGTCGGCTTCTTGATGGATTACAGCAATCTGGGTTTTCTGGATGCCATTACAAAACTCGCCGAGATTAATGGCGTAGAAATCCCCACTGAATCCCAAGACATTCCGGCACAAAACAACAAACCAATCTACTCCTCCCTGGAGCAGGCCAGCCATTTTTTTCAACAACAATTGCGCCATCACAACCAGAAACAAAAGGCCGTGGACTATCTAAAAAGCCGTGGACTATCAGGCCAAATCGCCAAAGACTTCGAGCTGGGCTATGCCCCACCAGGCTGGGACAATCTCATCGAGACAATCAAACTCCAATCAAACCCAGAAAATGCACTGACAGCGGCAATCAATGCGGGCTTGATTATCGAAAAGGATCAAAACCGACATTACGACCGATTTCGTGACCGCATCATGTTCCCGATCAAAGACAAGCGCGGGCGAGTAATTGCTTTTGGCGGGCGAGTCATGGGGGACGATAAGCCAAAATATCTCAACTCACCAGAAACCCCCGTTTTCCATAAGGGCAAAGAATTATACGGCTTTTACCAAGCCTTAAAAAAAGACCGCAAATTGCAAAAAGCCCTGATCGTTGAAGGCTACATGGACGTGATCGCACTAGCACAACAAGACATCCATTACGCCATGGCGACCCTGGGTACTGCCACTAGCACAGATCATTTAGAAACCCTGTTTCGCGTTTGCGATGAAGTAGTATTTTGCTTCGACGGAGATGCTGCTGGAACACGAGCAGCCTGGAGAGGATTAGAAAATGCACTTCCCTCCATGCGCGATGGTCGACAGGTTAAGTTTCTGTTCTTACCGGAGGGGGAAGACCCCGATACACTCGTCAGAAAAGAAGGCAAAGCCCTGTTTGAAAACCGCATAACTCATGCGACACCGTTATCTGAATACCTTTTCGACAACCTATCATCGGAGCTCAACATTCAAACGATGGATGGCCGAGCAGCACTAGCCGTTAAAGCCAAACCCTTTCTAGACAAACTACCTGTCGGCGTATTCAAACAGTTAATGCTAGATCAATTAGCCAAAATTACCGAGCTAGACCTCGATAAGCTGGTCATCGCCATCGACCCAACAAACAACCAAGATGTTAGCCCTACAACTCCGGCATCTTTTAGTCATCAAGAACCGAATCATTCAGACTACCCTGAGGAGATGGGAAACCATTACTCCGACCAAGAGCAGCACTCTTACAACAATAATCAATACACAAGCAATCAACACTCAAACGACCCATATTCAAACAATCAGCATTCGAACAATCAGCACTCAAACAATCCATACCCAAACAACCAAGAACAATCCCGTAATCGTTTCGGCAAATCGTATAACAAGCGCTTCAATAAGCCGAAGCCGGCCAGAACCAAAGTCCGTACAGCGCCATTGGTAGATCAGGCAATACGACTATTATTACTCAATCCGGAGCTAGCCCAGTCGACAGAAATCCCCGAAAGCTTGCACAAAATTGAACTCCCGAATAGCGAATTATTCTTTTCCTTACTTGAATTATTCCGTAAAAGCCCCAATACAAGTACGGCCTACCTTTTCGGTTTGTGGCATGAAACTGAAAAAGGTCGACAATTAGCCAGATTGGCTTCCCAAGAATTCTTGGTCAAAGGTCATGAAAAGCATGAAATTGAGTTTAACGATGCGATAAAACGCCTAAATATCCAATTTGTGGAACAGGCCATCGATCAAGAGAGCAAAAGTCGCACTCCTGACGGCAATCGACTCAAAGAGCTACTAAACTTAAAGACAGTGTTAGTAAACTTAAAGACAGAGCTAGAGTAAACGAATTACTGGCATCTATAGCCAATCTGATCGACTAAATCCGCTTTGCAAACGTGCAATGGTGGCGGACTTAGCGATCGATTTGTATAATGCGCACCTTTCGTTAAGCAGTCACATTCTTCACTAGACGGACCCTCAATGAGCACCAAGAAAGAGACACAGCAATCGCAACTGAAATCGTTGATCGCCCGTGGAAAAGAACAAGGCTTCTTAACCTACGCGGAAGTGAACGACCACCTCCCTGAAGACATTACCGACCCAGATCAAATCGAAGACATCGTAAGCATGATCAACGATATGGGTATCACCGTATTTGAAACAGCGCCCGAAGCCGACCAACTTCTACTCAACGACGATTCCAGTAGCAGCACCACTGATGATGATGCAGTAGAAGAGGCCGCGGCAGCACTGGCTTCCGTAGAGACCGAACCTGGCCGCACCACCGACCCTGTTCGCATGTATATGCGAGAAATGGGCACGGTAGAATTATTGACTCGCGAGGGCGAAATCGCCATCGCCAAACGGATCGAAGAAGGTATCCGTCAAGTACTACACTCTCTAGCTCACTGGCCTGGATGCGTTGACCGAGTACTGGCCGAATACGACAAAGTCGCAACGGAAGAGAAAAAACTCACTGACATCATCAGTGGATACCTTGACGAAGTCGATGTAGTGGCACCGCCAGCCCCCAGAATCATCTCTGACGACGATGACGATGACGACGCTCCGGAAGGAGGACTGGATCCTGAAGAGGCTTTAACCCGTTTCACCGAAATTCGCAAACTCAACGTCAAAGCGAAAGCCTCCCTAGAAAAACACGGCCGAGATCACAAGACCAGCCGCAAGAATATGACAGCACTAGCCGACGCTTTTATGAGCCTGAAACTAGTTCCGAAATTATATGAAGTCATCGTGATGACGGTTCGCGACGTACTAGAAACGATACGCAAGCAAGAACGCATCATGCTAAAAGAATGCATACGCGGCGCAGGCATGACTCGAAAAGATTTCATCAAACGATTTCCGGGCAACGAAATCAATCTCGAATGGCTAGACCTTCAAAAGAAGGACTTCCCAAAACTCGCCGACAGGTTGACGGCAGTCGAGCAAGACGTATTAAAAGCCCAGAACCAATTCATTACTCTGGAACAAGAAATCGGCTTAGTCATTGCTGAGATAAAAGAAATCAATCGCCGCATGTCTATTGGCGAAGCCAAAGCGCGCCGAGCGAAAAAAGAAATGGTTGAAGCAAACCTTCGGCTCGTTATCTCCATCGCAAAAAAATACACCAATCGAGGCCTGCAATTCTTGGATCTTATCCAAGAAGGTAACATTGGCCTGATGAAAGCAGTGGATAAATTCGAATATCGACGAGGATATAAATTCTCAACTTACGCCACATGGTGGATTCGCCAGGCTATTACTCGATCCATTGCAGACCAAGCACGAACCATTCGAATACCTGTGCACATGATCGAGACAATCAACAAGCTTAATCGCGTATCGCGTCAAATGCTTCAAGAAATGGGTAGAGAACCTACCCCTGAAGAACTAGGCATTCGTCTTATCATGCCAGAAGACAAAGTGCGCAAAGTTCTCAAAATTGCCAAAGAACCCATCTCCATGGAAACCCCCATCGGTGATGACGAAGATTCTCACTTAGGTGATTTCATCGAAGATGTTGGCGTAGAATCACCAGTAGATTCAGCCACCACGAGCGGCCTAAGAGAAGCCACCCGAGGTGTATTAGCAGGCCTAACGGCAAGGGAAGCAAAAGTACTGAGCATGCGTTTCGGCATCGATATGAATACCGACCACACTCTCGAAGAAGTCGGCAAGCAATTTGACGTAACCCGAGAGCGTATTCGACAAATCGAAGCCAAGGCACTCAGAAAACTACGCCACCCGACTCGCTCAGAACACTTGCGCAGCTTCCTGGACACAACAGATACCAGCGGAAACAGCAAAAGTTAACCCAACTACTTCAACTTAAACTAGCGTCATTATGCACAGATCAGTATAATGGCGCCCTTCTGAATTTTCAGTTCAGGGCCCATAGCTCAGCTGGTTAGAGCGTCCGACTCATAATCGGCAGGTCCGAGGTTCGAGTCCTCGTGGGCCCACCATTCAAAACAAAGACTTACCAACAACCCGCCGCCAACGAATATCGACTTTTTCGATTTTACTGGCGGTAACACTGGCGGTAAGGATTTTACTACAGCACTCCACCACATCGCTTCACACACGGGCACGATCGACATTTAATCTACTTTCATTTTGATCATGTGAATAGCCAATCATGGAGCAATCAATTTAGACTCCCCTCATAATAATCTCCTGCCACGCCTCACCCTATAATGGCCAGAACAATAGCTACCCTTATCGAAGCCTTCACAAGGTTAACTTGAAGCTCAGCCTTTCAGAATCTACGACACACACAACTCACCCGACAATCCGCAGAGGGGACTTAAATACACCGGCAAATAAGATCCCCACAAAAGATAAGAGGACAACAAATATCCGGCCGCTTACTAATCAAAAATACTAGAGTACAATGAGGCATCTCATAATTTACCTTACTGACTTATTGGGCAGAGCAGCACACAAGCCTAGCCCTAAAAGTGCACAGCAATTTAACCAAAAGTGCGCAGCCTACCCAAGAACCTCCAAAGCTAAATATATGGGGGAAAGGGGGAGCTATGATTATAATCCCTTACTTTTACGCCTCGACTGCCACTCTCCTGTGGAGCACTTAGGAAATTTCGGAAATAGTCTCGCGCTCCGCGACCCCCGCGACACTCAATATCCGCCAGGGAGGACCCAAAAGTTGAGTGGTTGAATATCATAAGATAACCCACCGCCAAGACTGGACGGCAGCAGTGACCAACAATGCAACAAAATAATTTTATTTATTTTTTATTGCACTGTATGGAGTCTGCGCTAGCCTCATCTATTTACCACAAAGTCTGCCATAAGGGCAAACTCTTGCATATATAGAGAATATATGTGTCAACTATTATTACATTACGCGCATAGCTCTCAGAGGTTAATAGTAAACCTACGCCGCTAGGAAGAAAAAAGCGCAAATTAATCCGGATCTAGATAGACTGTGATAGTAGTTTATTAGTGCCCTCACTCTACCCAAAATACACCAACCCAATTGATGATAGACCACATCAAACAGGACATGGCATGCTTCATGCATTTTCCACAATTCAGAGTTATTCGAAACGCGACAAAACCAAGGACCAGAAATTGCGGCGCTTTAACTATTCCTACAGCTAACGAGAGAGCGGAAGGACTATAAGTCAAAAGCATGGGATAGGCTGCGGAGCATACAGTAAAATATTTTGAATTAGCGCAAATTTCTTTCTGTATAAATGCGATCATTTTAAAGTTTAGATAGAACATATTTTAATGGCGTATCTTGCATTTTGAAAATTAACCACAAGTTAACTATAACTGCGGAATTGGTTGCTTCCTCAAATTATCACGATTCACTTCGTTGATAATAGTGAAGACTTTACCTATAATATCGGCCGGAAGAGGCCACCACTTCAAGGACGGATATGAATAATAATAAAAAGTTTGCCCCCCCTTTATATGAGTATGAGAAAGCCACTACCAACTACCCCTCAACCTTATTCCAAAACTCTCATATTGAGGATTCAGCGTCAGCAAACGATATCAAAAGGGTTCTGTATATTCTTAGCCGTGAAGGTAAGCAGTGTTTATGTAATTTAGGCATTCTAGCCCATCTCCCCATGGACCGACTGAACGTTATTGTCAATGGCCTAGATGAACTAGGCATAGTTAAGAGATCTAAACCAGAAAATAAAGAAAATACAGATCAAGTCGAACTCTGCGAAACTTAAACAACACCCTCGCCTCTATTAGAATAATAAGTGCCGGACAGCCCCAGCCTTTTAGGATGCTCAACTGGAATGGATTTTTGATCAGCTTTCCGACTGAGATAGCGCTCTAGCTATAGTATTGGAACTGATGATGATAGATGTTATTTTAAATTATACACACATAATATTACCATCTTTCCTAGTCGGAATTTTCGCAATCCTTAATTCCAGAAGCGCGAAATACTCGTTTTCCAAATTCCCGTTTTTACTTCCTTATGTTTTTAAACGCCATGATATGAGGCAGGACATAATAAAGTTATACGGATCAATGATAGGGTTTGTTGCTTTTTCCATTTTCTGGGCAGCCGTATTTGCCTTTCTAATTAATCAAACCGGTATTCCGCATATACTGGAAGACAATCTAATCAGTAAGAACGGGCTTATAGATGCTGACACCTTAGTATGTACCGTTCTGACATTGACGGTATACTTTATTACTTATATTAAAGTTGAGAAAGAGCTTGGGCAAATTGTTAATAAGTTGGGAGACGAAAAATATAAAAACAGCATTATTAAGTACAACAAAATGATCGATGCAAGCATGATGCATGCCGGTCAAGACTCAAAGTACATTTACAAATTATTATCCTCAATACCTGATGGGGGACATTTAGATCTTGCGAGTAGCGACACTTCCGATCTTACGAAAGAACCAAATCTGCGGGCAAAGATACTGACGGGAACTATTCACATATCCTCTATTGCACTTGTCTTTGGACTTAGAAAGTTTCGAGTTTCTACATATCGCAATTCAGATATATTACCTCGAGTTTTTACCTCTGTTATTCTTGGTCGTATCGGTGCTCACAATATTTGCGGTTACCTTGAAAACGGCAATACAGCACCAATTCAAGCGGCCGTATATGAGACTAAGAAATTCACAAAACTGGATTATAGTAACTTCCAAAATTCCAGAATAGCGCTCAATATAATATTGCACCTTATTTCTTTCAAAGACAGCATGCGTATATTCCTCGATTACGTAGAGTCTCTGGAAGAAAATCAGAACAAAAAAGCGTCTAATTCTAGCGCACCGCACGACAAAAGGACTTCGAAAAGAGATGCATCGAAAGACATTGGATACGTCAATATGTGCATTGGAGATAGCAAAGAATATAAACGAAAAGTTCATGACATTAGCGCTGATGGAAAAGGATTATTTATTAAATATCACCAATACCTTCCACGTAAAACTGAAATATCCATAACAATTGACCCTAAACTTCTGAAGAAATGCCCTGAACTACCAGGGGTGTGGGGTGTTACTCATTCCGAGGCTAGATCCGTTAGAAATAAAATTCGCTTCGGCATAGGATTAGAAAAACTACGGGATTTTGAACCCGAAATTGAATCTGAATAATGGAGAACATAAAAAATGGGGCAGTGTCCCACAACACTCGAACACCCTCTAACTTTTCACTCATCAACCAACCAGAAACATCTTGACCGGTGTATTTTTTTGCAGTCATTAATTGCGGTTTTTTTGAAATATTCATATCAAAGCAACCCTAACTCGCCAAAACTAAAACTTTCGTCAACAGTAACAATTATATGATCAATCATATCTGATCTCTAAAATGTCACAAGATTCCTTTATTTTGTCCGTAATTCTCGAATTCTCAAGGCTAGGTTCAGCACGGCCACTAGGATGGTTATGGGCGATAATAATAGCGGCGGCATTTTTCAATAGTGCTGCCTTAATTATTTCTCTCGGATATATCGCTGCACCTGCAATGGTCCCTTTAAACAATATGTCAAACTCAATCATTTTATGCCCTTGATCCAAAAACATAACGGCGAAAACTTCACGCTCACTAGTAGCCAGATTAAGCCTAATATAATCTTTCACGTCTTGCGGTTCAGTTATCACAGGGCCATTGTGCATCTTGCTTTTTAAAATAGACAAAGCATCAGTTACAATTTGTTCCTCTGTAGTATTCATTTTTCTTATATCCTTTTTATTCAGCGCTGAAGAAATCAGCCACTACTAGAGTTATGACAAAGCAAACAACACCTATAGTCACCTTGCCTGATACGATTTTTAGCAATGAAAACGTAAGTACGGCTAACAAATATAGATCTAAAAAAAACACCCTAAGCCGCCATTTCCAGAGCGATTCTAAACGCCTTATTTTTGATTGTGTCGCCTTGCCCAAATTGAGAAGAAAAAGCACGATGATCATCACTGCGCGCCTTGGCATTATGGTCGTAATATTCAGTCACGCCATTGACTAAACCCCACAGCGTACCTTTTGCACTTGTCATATTCTGACCTTTGCCGTTAGCGGCTAATGAGACAATTTTCTTAACTGTTGATGATGGTATTATTGATAAGCTTTTCTTATCGATGGTAACTGCTTTTTCTGCAAACAGTTCTTTGAAAAAGTGTTCTACACTGGAGCTTGTAATCTTGGTTTCTGATAGCTGAAAAACATCGTGTTCAAATTGCTCGAATGTTTCCGCATATATCCCCATTTCTCGTTTTATTTTATCAGCATCAAATATGGAACGGTGGCTAACCCGTGCAGCCTTGCCTTGGCCTCTTGTCGCCATTGCAAGGGTATTCATGCAAACCGTTCTGATAGATGTATGCTTCGCCATAGTAGCTAATGAGCCATCAAAAGAAGTCGTAAGCAAACAATAGCCTTTTAACTCATCCGTACCCTTTAACCTAATAGCCTTGTTTGTGCTGGCATTGGCGAAAACAACCTTTCCATCCTTTAAGCTACCTAAACTAGACATTTGAAAACCCATGTCACTAATCATGTCACTAAAAAACTCAACAACCTGTTTAGGTTGAACGATTTTGTATTGGCCACTCGCAATATATAGGCTTTCTTGTGTGTCACTTCTAACCAAAGCAAATCGATCATCAATAAGTTGCGGTAGCGTCTCGCCTGGACTGCTTTCTACATTGTAAAAAACCTCGCGTTTTTCCACACCCCAATTTAAACCAGCCGCTATACGCTGCTCGTCTGGAGTCATGTTTGCTGTTATTTGCTGGCCTAGCCCGTGCCATATTTCCTGACGATCACCAACAAACGCTAAATTTTCCTTTCCGTTACTCATATCGATTAAGTGTGCCATTTTCTAAAACCTCTTATTTTATATCTATTCAATGTTTGATTGTTTCGTTCCAACACTCCGAACAATACACCAAACAAATGATTTCTCAAGGCCTACAAAAACTCAATATATACCTATATACAAGCATATATAATTATTTTAACAGGTTTAATTAGAGTTAGATATGACGAGATTTCTACGCGCATTATTTCAGGGTGAACTTGTTTTTTGGTTTAGTTTATTTTGGTTTTCACTACTTCAGTATGCTGGCCCGTTTCAATTTTTAAAATTCAATCAAAGTCTGCAATATGAATAAGCAGACTCACTTGATCCGCTGTCGAATAGACTGAGGAACAAAGAATGGCTCGCATGCGATAAAGAAGCTCTACCGTCAGGCAAACCGGTGTCCATGGATCAAAACGAGACTACCTTCACTTTGGGAGGACTGCCGACAAAAGAGTAAGGCAAAAAGAACAACGCTAGAAATAAGCGAATTATTGCGCCGCTATCTGCTGCATGTAAGGCCCGCATGGTTTTATGCAAGTCCGTCACTGATCAAGAGTGACTTCTTGTTATCCGAGAGGATAAACCAGCGGAAGATTATATTGGCGAAATGCGTGAAGTGACGATAACACTGTAGGGTCTTAACAATAGATGCTGACAATTAACACTCATCATATAAGGAGGGCGGAATGGCTTCTGCGTTAAGCCCAAGATATACAAGAATAACGATTCATTTAGGCTAAAAGTTAAATAAGCAGCGCAATAGTTTAAGGCGATAAAGGAAAAAGAGAGGTCATTGACTCTCAAAACAATCTAAATAATCGGACCCCTTCAATCCCCTCTTTAAAGCTTGTAGGCCGTCGTAGCGGCATAGACCAACAAGGTATTTATCATCATACTCTTGGTCTATCGGATAGCTTTCAAAATGACTATCATGTGAATACTGTTCTTGCACGATGACTAAATACTAAATGTTAAGTGATAAAGGTGAGATCCAAGTATGAAACGTGAATTTAAGATATATCCCTTTTTGGCGATTATATTTATCTCATCCTTTGCAAGCACTTTTCTTCTGCCTGTCGGAGACATCTATAAAGGCATACTAGCAAGTCCGCTATTGCTTGCTTTACTGGGTGCCATCTATCAAGTATTTAGAGACCAGGCGAAATTTGAAAAAGATCTCATGTTACAAAATAAAAGGCAGGTTTTCAACATTGGTGCCACTTCGCATATGGCAAACATTGCGTTTGATAAACATGTTGAGTTTTGTGAAAAATATATGACAGAGGTTCATGAAACTTTCGTTGTGATGTTTCGTGAGGGTGAATCAGAGAGTGCTCTCAAGCACGCTGGAAATTTGCTAAGTATTCGAAAAGACCACGCTGCTTGGTTAACCAAAGATATGAATGAAAAGCTTGAGCCATTTGAACAGGCTCTACGTGATATTGGAGCTGCCGCACATTTTCTTAAAAAGACAGCAGGTGTTCCTCATCAGAGCGCGAATAGATCCAAGAAAATGGACGAAGCTTTTTCCAAGTTCAGTGCACTAATGAATTTTGAAGATGGTAAGTTTGTTGAGGGCGTTTGCGATATAGAAGAAGTAAAAGAAATCGTTAAGGGATTTCTTGGGATTAATGAACTAACGAAAATACGTGAGTATCTTGTTTCGCAGGCAATCAAGGAGATCACTTAACATAGGCCTGCTACGGATGCTCAAACTTACCGCTGTGTTCTGAGTTGAACGCTGCAAAACCCAGCGTTAGCACTCCAATAAATTCTAATACCTGTGAATACTACGGAAATTTATGATTGAAACGATAATAAAAAGTAGCCTTTCCGATTTTTATTCGGACGTAAAAGTGAACAAATGGATTGGTCGGGAAAGAGAAGCTGTGAGCCACTTCGTTACAGCTCACCTTATAAATCAGGTCAAGAAAAACACAATATTCCACAGTCTTTCACAAGCTGTTATTGAAGGGGCTGTCCAACAGTGGGATAAAACCCCAAAAAAGCAAGTTAACAAAGATCTATTAATTTGGCCTACCCCTGGAATGACAACATGGAATAGTAAATGGGAATCAAAGCATGCTCCTATAGCAATACTAGAATGGAAGGTCCACCGCAAAAGAAAAAAGTTTACATCATTTCATGGTCATGACGTAGAGTGGCTAGAGTGGTTTACTAAAGAGAATAAGGGTACTTTTGGCTTTGTCGTTGCGTTAGATATTTTAACTGATAATGTCGCGCTCAATGCTGGATTTGTTCAAAATGGAAAGACAAATACAGAATGGCTGAGTATCAGTTGATAAACGAAGTGCTGGCAAGCTGTTCGAACGGAAAAACTAAAACTGGTTCCCGCTCATTCTTTGCGACTATAGCCAACCATAATTTGTCGCTTAACTGTGCGTTATGCACAAGGAGTTAATTAAACATCTTGTGTTTACTAGTCGGACTGCTGGGCATAGGATACCGTCGTATTACAATGCATTGATATCTGATAGCGTGGGAAAGCATCACAAGACAATGTTTTTAACCCACCTACATTGGTCCCGTTCCCGTACAGATATTTGGAAGTAGAATACCAGTTTATTGGTGGGCAACAAATTGAAGCGTTAGTGCGAGAAGAAGCTTGTCACAACTAGCAGGGTGAAAGTCCCTGTCGGGGAAGGTTTAGCCGACCACCCGTATCGAGTCTTGCGCGTTGTGCAGAGATTGTGGATCGTGAACACTTTCCCTCTGGAAATATTTTTTTCCAGTACTCAATCGAACAACCAATGTGAAGCGTAGACAGAGAATTACATAGGCCATAGGGAATACGTGTTCCTGAAGTGTTGGTATCGCTCCGAAAATAGCGACATCTAGTTGACGAGGCTTGTAACGCAGCCGAAGTCCACGCAAAGCAACCGTCCAGGGCAAGGTTGTGACGAACTAGCGGAGTTATCAAACCGTGGCATGTGTATAGAGTTGAGGCAGGAACTTGTGAGATCCAAAGTTGCTCCCAAAGGAAGTGGGTAGGGCTGCTAAGTAAAATACGAAGCGAACGAAGGCATTTTGGAAGTCGGATCAGTTCATAGTAGTCTGAGAGCGGGAAAGCCGTTTACATGGCGCCAAGAGTACCCAAAGCACTCGCTGTGCTCATGGGGCAGGCTCTAGGCGCTTTAGGCGAAGGGGCTGACAGTAATATCTCGGAGTTTAACAGAGACATAGTCCGGACAGAGTTGGGCTGGAATCACTATGACAACACAATTGAACGCCATAGCATTTAAAGCACGAACTCATCCGAAGCATCGCTTTCAGAATTTATACGGACATCTGAAAAGCGATATTTTGTATTACGGATGGGCTAACCTTAATAAGCAATCGTCTGCGGGAATCGATGGGGTCAAGCCAGTCGATTTTGAGCAGCGATTGTCAGAAAATATACAGCGTCTAAATCATCAGCTCAAAACAAACAGTTACCGAGTTAATGATATAAAACGCGTTTACATTCCTAAATCAAACGGTAAAGAGAGACCCCTAGGCTTACCCACGGTTGAAGATAAACTGGTACAGCAAAGTGTTGCAGAGATACTGAAAAGTATTTGGGAGCAAGACTTTCTGCGCAATAGCTATGGATATAGGCCGAATAAAAGTGCACACCAGGCCGTCCATAGCTTGGGGCTTAATCTTCAGTTCAAAGGTTATG
>JAHRWA010000035.1 GCA_019090455.1 Pseudomonadales bacterium
CCGCTAGGTTATTTCGTTACAGTTTATACGCGGAGTTAGACTAGCTACTTTAGGGTGGATAGGAAGACGGTTTATAATGATCGCTTACTTTGCTGTTGAGAGAGTTCCTATGAATTGGGGTCTATGACGACTAGGATATTCTTTGCTTTAAGCATGTGGTTTCTCCATCAAAAATAGCTTTTAAGTGGGAACTAACGGAAAGTGTGTAAGGAAAGCTGTACACAGGTTCGACTACCTTGTATTCAGTATAAAATGTCGCGAGCATTCTTAGATATGACTAATACACAATTACCTGATTCGTGTCATTTTTTTCACTATTACTCACAACGAACTCAGCGCTGGCAGCTCTTACGATTTAGCCGCTTCCTTGATTGCATTGGAAATAAAATCTCCAATTATACCATTACCTTTTTCATTAAAATGAATGCCATCGGCAAGAAAAATATCACTCATATCCAATTCAACAATCTTACTGAAAAGGTCATTAATCTCAAATCCATATTGTTGAGACAAACTCACCGAAATTTTATTGTACTCCGCTATATCTTCGATATAACGTTTTGAAGCTTTGACCTCATTGTGAATATTCTCATCTACTGGTGTGGAAGTTGCCCAAATAATTGTTGCGTCTAAAACAGATAACCGTTGGAATATAGAAATTAAATTTTTAGAGTATTGCTCTTTCGAGCTAAGAGGATATGTTGTTCCCGGATCGTAACGGACATCATGTAATCCGCAATTCACATGCACCAAGTTTGGCGATTCGTTGAATAACCAGTTGTCGAGTTTTTTTCTGACTTCTTGTGATGACTCACAATTGAATCGCGGAGAAGAAATTTGAAAATCGCCATTTAGATTTTCAACTACAAAACGTTCGCTATTGATGCGTATCGAATCGCCAATTAAAAAAACTCTCAATTTAATGCTCCCACGCAATAAAGTCTATAGAGACTAAAGATCCTGTATTATTTTAGCGGGTGGTTTTCCCCGATGCATATGCTAGGTGCCATTGAGTCCCATCCACTTATCCACTGAGGGAGATTTATAACTTTCCATAGCATCTAACAGCTTAGATGATCTCTTTTCAACTAGTAGCATTTCACGATGATTAGGCTTAACAAATTGTTCGTCAACGGCATGATCGAGGAAGGAACATAAACTAGAATAATATTGCTTAACATTCAAAAGTGCACAGGGTTTTTTGTGCAAACCCAGCTGAGACCAAGTTAGCACTTCAAATAACTCCTCAATAGTACCAAGCCCTCCGGGGAGCGCTATAAATCCATCTGATATTTCGGCCATTATCGCTTTTCGTTCATGCATTGACTTCACGACCCTTAATTCTGTAAGCCCGGAATGAGAAACTTCCTTATCGACTAACGACTGTGGAATCACTCCTATGACTTCACCACCGCCAGCAAGAACAGTATCTGCAAGTTCCCCCATTATTCCAACGCTGGCACCGCCGTATACTAAACCAATATTACGGGTCACTAGCTCGTTCGCTAACTCCTTTGCAGAGGCGATATACTCAGGGCTTTTTCCTGGACTTGAACCACAATAGACACAGACTTTTTTCATGAGATTCCTTTCAAACACTAAAACCGTTTTTTGAATAGCGAGTTACACGGATAGGAAAACGTTTATTTTGACTAGAGCCGCGATCATCTAGCCGATCTACGTCAAATGACAACATTTATAGCGAATCCGGTTTTCTGAAATTGCAGGGAATAATGGCAGTGGCTTTTTTATTGTCGATTGTGAGATTGACCGGGAGCTAGCAATAGAGCACATTCAATCGCGTAAAAATGATCCCTCTGAAGCCTGAAAACGTGGGTATTTTGCCAAGATAGTTTCTATAACAAACACCTCAAAACTATTCCCCAATGCCGGGTGCCCTAATAAATCATTTTGCGATTCAATACCTAGTAGACAATGAATCAAACCCGAATCTCTGATATATATTTTTGAAGATTTTATTAAGCGCTTCTTGGTGTTGGTATAAAAAGGTTGTAAACGACGAGTAACAAAGGTGCCCTCCAGTATGTCCAGATGATTCTTAACTGTTGGCACGCTGACGCCCATCGAAGCCGCTAGAGTCGATTGGTTCAAAACAGAACCTTCTGTAGCCAAAACGCTACGGGGCTAGGTGACGGTTATAGACGTTAGTTTGGATAAATCATTATTCCACTAGCCCCTATAAATTAAATATACGAACGGAAAATAAGTAACCCATGGAATGATCGGCATCGAAAACAAAGCTCCAACAGAGATATACTTTTCTCTTTTCCGATCAACGAATAATAAATGGGCTACCAGCACAATGCTAATGGGAGTAATAAGCGTTAAGGCAAGCTGTATAACGCCGTGAATAAATTTTTTATCAAAAGCGGTATTGCGCGTAACGTCAATTATTGTGGGAACCAGCAAGATAAGAATCCAAGTCAATATTATCGCAATGATAAAACCCAATACTTTGTACATCAGCATGGCTTTATCACTAAACCCAGATTTCACACTATTTCTGTGGACGACTATCGCTGCAACTATCGAGATTGTTGAAAAAAACAGATAGATAAGCAAATAAATAACCATGATTCCCATATTCTTTAACAGTCCTTTGTAAAAATGGTTAAGTAAAAAGTATTCGCTGACTTAGATACGAATTAAGCTAATGCCTTGCAGACCTAATTTAGATTCGTCAAACAAGGGGTTATTTCCCATCATAGAACAGGTCGAAGAAGATCGGTATTAATACTTGAACCGGCATCCATCAAGATATGCTAGCTGTTAATCCTGCCCCCACCCACAAAAAACTTACCACTAAGTTGTCATAAAAAAAGCGCCTGCCAAACAAAATTCGAGCACAAGGATAACAATAAATCCATTCCTATCTTTTTCTTCCAGATTCATCTAGCCATTCAGGATGAAAGGGCCAACGACCAGTCCAAACACTTCCTCGTTTTCCTTGTTTTAAACTGGCTACAATCCTTAAGTTGAAATACCCTCCTATGAATGACAGAAAAGTTACTAACACCATAATTACGATTTGAACACTAGCCATTCTTTATCTTGCCTTATTATAAACCCCAAGTTGAAACAGCTACGGTATAGGCGTGTACTAATGAAAACGATGCATCTCTTCCAAACCATACTGTTATCAAACCATCTCATCCACCCTTAACCTTAGCAAATACCGCTCTCGTCTATCTAGCATTAGATTCCATAATCTACTCTCAACAATTTCCATTTCTCATTGTCATAAACCAAGTATCTACTTGAGACCCCTGACAATTCAGAATACGCATTCATACGCGCAACCAATTTACCTTTAATACTACGAGGAAAGAATCTTGATGCACTATCCCCTAACGCCTCCATAGGCACTATGTTTAGTATACTTGGAGGGAGACTAGTATATTTTTTAAAACTATTTTTCATCATTGAAAAGTTATCTCTAAAATGGCTGATTGCTTCTTCTTTATTAGGAGAGACAATTACTGTCGAAGAAAAAAACTCATCTATGCTCCAATTAGACATATTATTTAATCTTTTTTCTGATTCAAGCAACTTATCAACTATACCGTTATCTCCGTATGCTTCTAGTTGAAGTTGATAAATATTCACCAGTTCTTTAGAAACCCAAAGATACTTATCAGAACCATCAACTATTAGCTGACTTAATAATTTTCTTTTTCGATATATTGAGAAAGGATACGTTCTATGCTTCATTCTATGTGTAATTATCTGCCCATCACTAGACATTTTCTGATTTTTTAAAACCGCACTCCTAAATACAACCTTCGTAAATCTTCGGCGAAGATCATTGGTAATGAACTCCTTTAGTTTTTCCGATGTGCCAGTTTTAAATCGCAGTTGCAATTTTTTTTCAATCTTTGAATTTCTAGAAGGGGCCATGAGAATGGAGTCACTTCGATAACCACCCGCGTTACGTCCTGCTGTCGTCTGCTCGTTGCGTTTGTCACTCTCTGTTGCTAGATCAACCGTATATTCCAGTGCAAACGGCTTCATACCATTTCGATTCATGGTGTCAAATTCATCTCCTGCATCAATTTCATCAGGATCTGAACCAATAAAAAATAGAACCAGGCTTATCGCCAAGCCAAACAGCATAAACCAAACTAAATAATTTTTAGTACCCATTGATCTTGTCTCGAATTACCATGCCGCTAGCCGAAGATGTCCTATAGATTATTTTAAGAATAGAGCAAAATCGGATCTGTCGCATAACGGTAAGACTAACCAGTGAATATCGTCTTAAAATATATAAAAAACGGTGTCACTTAGTACCGAACAAACATCGAAGGTTTTCATTACGCGTAATTTTCATTAGAAAAAAAGTAATCTCTAATTGCGGCTTACCGTAACTGAATAATATAGCTGCAAATTACATTAGCGAGCCTAAAAGATCTTGAACGACAGGTCTCGCTTGGCTACTAAATCGAGGTTCACTGATGATGCCATCGAGCATTACAGGTAACACGAGCACCTTTTGGCCATTGGAGTTCATTGTCACATAGCGAGCCGCTTTCGGGTTCAACTCTACTAGAGTGTGGTAGCTTGCTTGAGGGAAAACCATCTCTCCCTTTAAATCGATATCAAAGTCTGTCAGGCCCATGGTGCCCGCTAACACCAATGTCACCTGTTTCTGAGTGGCGCTGCGGATATCTAAAACCTCTAAGGATAGATCGACTTTTTCCAAATCGTTAAGCGTCAGGTTGCCGCTGCTTTTTTCAAAACGGATACTATGGGGATCAATATTAGCAAGATACTCTTTTGCTTTTGGGGTGAGAGAATTACCACCCAGTAGAAATTCAAGAGCGGAAATGTAGAGGGTCGCGTTATCCAATGCACCTTCTTTCATAACAAAAGAGCTTTTTACGTAAAAGTCAAAGCTCTCGTTTAAGCCAGCGGAAAATTCCACATCAAATGGACTGTTGTTTGTCTTCTTGGCAAATCCCGGCAACACAAAGTCCAACTGACTAAAATCAAAAGCCCCCACTATATTGATACCATCCATTTTTCCGGTTGCATTGGCTTGCAAGGTAAAAACACCATCGTAACTCGCCGTGGGCGGAATAAAGCGATCGAAGAAAGGAAAAAACTCTTGAATGGATCTCACATCAATGGCATCAGAACGAATCGTTGTGGTAAGCACTCGCTCAATTTGAGTGACGTTTTTGATGTGGCCGGACAACTGAATGGTATTGTTGGCGACTTTCAATTCAATATTGTCATAGTTGATTTCATTTTCATGAAAGTTGTAAGTAATGCCCTCATTTAAATCGATAGAGACATCTAAAGCGCGGCCCTCAGTTTCACCATCTAGTGTGGCGACTTGAAATGAGTTTAAGCTTATATCGCCTTTCAGCTTGAACCCCTCTTTCATCGTGCCAGCTACAGTAAGGTCCATATCGGCGTGACCATCAACGGGTTTGAATTGGTTTCTTTGGCTGACAAAAGGGTAGATATCGTTAAGCTTTACCATATCCATATTACTGGATTGTATGCTTAAGTTTGCAGTAGCGTTTTCGGTAATATTGTCGACGTAACCCGTTACGGCGATTTCAGCGTCGTCTAAACGTATGGAATATTGTTTAATCTCTGCAAGTTGTTTTTCAAGGCTGTAATGATAGCTCAGATCGGTAATGACATCGAAAGGTACGCCCCTGACTTCCTTGTTTATAGTCGCTAATACCACGTCTCTGGCACTAACACTTCCATTGACGTCAAGACCCGTTCCGGTGCTGCCGATAATATCAAAACTCAAATCTCCCCTGCCACTCTCAGGCAACACTAAACTACGGCGGCTGATTTTATTTTTCATCAATTCATCGGGAAGTTTCGCTAATTCGAAATCCAATGGAGCATCAGATACGCTTAGATGAATATCCATCGGCGATTCTTCCATGCGAGTAATGGAAACAATAGGTCCAATAGCTCCGTAGACTTCCACATTGGGTTGCAGAGCACCGGGGGTTCTAGCCGTAATACTGATAGGTGCTACTTTTCGCTTAATTAAATTACGAATATCGACATTGATATCTTCAATATAATATTGAATGGGTTGAGACGACAGCAATTCGCTAATGATGGTCATTTGCATATTTTCAATGCCGATATGGTGAGTCCTAATCCAGTTTGAAAATTTGTTTTTCCTACGTTTCTGCACCATATCATCGAAATTGGTTCGCCCTAATCTATCAATGGAGAATTGAACCTGAGGGTTGATCATGCCAATTTTACGGACGCTGATTCGCCCTATAAATAAGGCAAATGGGTTGTATTTTATATCGACTGAATCCGCTCTGACCGTCCAAGGCTTTAAGTAGGGGTGGTCTGCTAGATATTGCTCGTTCTCCGCAATTCTGAATTCATCCAGACGCATACCCGTTAATCCCAATAGGTATGAATGAAAATCAAATGAGATGTCTCGACCCAGGTTTTTTTTCGCAATACGCTCCATCCGACCTCTTTTTACCTGGGCGGTTTTCGGGGGTGGATTCTGCTTTATCGTATTTTTAGCCTCCATACCGGCGTGGCCATAAACGGGAAACAATAATAAAAGGGAGGCAATAGCGGAAAGGGAAAAAGAATAATAATTTCGGATTGATCGTTTCATAGTTAAGTCATCCACTTTAGTTAATAAAACCGATAATGGCTGTGCCTTTAACCTGTCTGGTCTTGGTAACCCGTGTCCTTATAATTTGTTGTTGAACTAGTTTAGCATCACAATGGCTTTTCCGTTCAGTATATTGACTCCTTTGAAAAGTTCATCGGCATCTGTAGCCACAGGTATTTTCCCATGAAAAGAAATTTACTTTATCCTACTTTGGACGTTGAAAAAAGAAGAGAGTGATACGTCAATGCATTCATCATCGGTATATCCATTCTGAAGTTCTAACAGTCTACTTTTTTTAGAACCTAATCGTTGAATTCGATTTATTACCCCAAGCACGCGAACAGCATCGGTCAGTTACTCATCGTAACTATTCTGCACCGGTTAACGCATATTAATTACTCGCGTGGCGGTTTTTCAGTTCCAAAAAAAAAGGCAGCCACGATATTCACGGGCTGCCCTATTTATCTAAGAGATGACTCATTATTTAAGAGACGACTATTTCTCAAAAAGGAACTATTCCTCTTCTAATTCTCCCTCCTCTTCTTCCTCTTCCTCTTCCTCAGCAGCAAAGACGATAATCGTATTTGCCACAACACAACCCTCATCATTGACATCACCATAAACATCCACTGAAACATCATTCAGTAAATCTTCAGCCGTCATTTCATCAGAGCTATCGTCAGACACGAGGAAGATAGTGACGTCTTCGCCAAGAACAACACAGGTGCTTCCTTCTTCATTAGTGATATTGAAAGCACCCGAATCAAAATCAGAAATAGATCCTGAATAACCTTCCTCACCGTCGTCTTCATGAACATAAATAATAGTCGCTTTCAGAACGCTGCTTTCATCTACCTCAGAAGAAATAAGAATTCCACTCACTTCTAACTCAGTCCCTTCAACGATAGCTTCAAGAGTTAATGCTTCACCGCTTTGAGTAAAGACTTGAACCCCTGCCTGCGGCTCAACGGAGACGCTCTCGTCATCGTAACTCATGCTAAACACATTGGTTTCGGCATCATAGGTAGTTGTTGCTTCACCAGTGACAGAAGAAAATGACCCCTCTTCTCCAGCTTCACTAACTTCAACAACAGCAGCCAGCATCATGTATCCTTCTTCCGTACCATCTTGAATCCAACCATGAACGATAGCGTGATGTTCGATGGGATCTGTCTCAGTTTCTGTTGTTTCAGTCTCGGAATCGGTCTCAGTACCGGCCAGATCTGCAAGTCCAATCAAGACAGGTTCATCGTTAAATAAAGAAGTCTCCTCGTTCACTGATACGGTGTAGCACGTTTCAGAACCATTCACGTCACCACACACAATGAATGTAGACGCTTCTACATCCACATAATCCGCTAAGATCAGACCTTCAAATTTAATAAGACGTGCTCGCTCAACATCCGTTGTTTCAATGTCAACAAAGACGACCGGGCGGAACTTGTAATTGCCATTACCTGTTTGATGAATCTTTATGGATTTTTCAGCATCAATATCAATCGTCACTAAAGTATGCGTATCATCTCCAATCGTGAAATCACCGCGTGGATTAAGATCAATTTTACCGTTTGCAGGCAGGTCAGCTTCGATAACGACATCGTCCTCCCCTTCTTCACCCAGGGTTATCAACTGAACCTTGCTAACCAATAAACGAATTTTGCTATACACGCCTACGGGAACGTCATTATTCTCGGCAAACACTTCAGAGAAATTACGCAGTTCAAGCAAGTCGAATTCCTGCTCTCCTTCGAACAAGGAAATTTGCCCGTCATCACCACCCAACAACTTAACACCAGTGACCGTGATCATTATTTTATCAAAATCCTCTGACGGCCCATCAGTCATTAATAACGTAATCGATCCGGTTGAACCACTTGAATTACTGAAGCCATCGGAATTCGAATCAAGATCATTACCTGCTCCACCGCCACAGGCATACAACACAACAGCTAATACAGCCATTAGAAATACTTTGATTGGACGAAGGTTTTTCATTCTACTTTCCCTTATGTGTTTGCTATGGATTATTCGAGACACGAATTATCTTGCTACTCTGAGTTAGGTTTATTCTTTATTCTTTTGTATTAATTGGACTATTTTCTATTAAAAAAAAGAATTCACCATTCTGAGTAACTGCCTATAAAGAAAGTATATAAAACAATCCAAATCCTGAACGTGACTCATTGCACACTATTATCATTTAATTGGGACTTTTATCCCAAGCGGGAAATACGCGTCAAACGGTAAATAAAGTCTAGGAATATCGCAATCGTTCAGCGCTGCCATACCCTAGATATCGTCCTACTCGCCCCTTTCAACCTCAGCGACAAAAACCACATCTTCTGAAGACTCACCTGTCACACTGAGGCTATCGCCAACGGCAAGTTGCATTTGTTCTTCCATCGAAACAGCACTCATATCGAGACTGACGCCCAATACAACAGCTGAGTTAAGAGAGAGAGAATCGATAGGCCCTTTTATTGTGACCTGCTTTCTGTCTTGGATTCTAATTACCTTAGAGGCAACAATGTCCTCTCCGATACCCGTGGCGCGAATCGTTAACCAATCCCCCACTGCAATATCATTGGTATTAAAATACTTTAAATGATTAGAGCCTACATCCTGAAAGGCGGTTTGATTGTCGATGGTGATATCTACTGTGATTAAGGTGATCACTCCCGTCTCTGAGTCAATGGCGGATACGGGCGCAGTCAGCCTGAGTTGGCTTTCTTGTTTAATCGTCACTTCTGACGCTAGTAATACTTCGTTGTCATCAATTAAACCCTCCACTTCAACTCGAAGACCAATGGCGAGGTCATTGATATTCCCTTTCTTAATCGTCGCATTTTCAGCATTAACGGTAACTCCATGAAGACTAAACTCACTCACCGAGGTGAAGGAGGAGATAACACCTTCTAGCTCTAGCTTGCTCCCTTCCTCAATATTTAGCTTTTCGCCTTTATATTTCACTTTTTCAGCAACAAGGTGTCCCGACTCATTAATACTGGACCCCCTCACCTCAATGAAGTCCCCCACACTCGGCGCTTCATTTGAAAACCGAACTAGATTCGCCTGACTATAATCAACAGTCAGAGAGCTGAGCGTCAAAATCTGTTGATCCAAATCCAATGTTGTAATGTGTGCTTCAACTTCTATTTCTTCACCTTCTTCAAAGGAGTCAGCTTGCTTTTGCAGCCACGTTGCCACTAGTTGATTGTCAGCGTTAGCAAAACCACTTACCTCGACGACTTCATTTTCCGTCAACGTCTCAAAACTGACCCCCTCAAATACGGTATCACTGCTAACTAAGACTTCTAACCCTAATATGAGAAGTTGTTTATGGCTGAAATCTATCGTTGTAATTGTTGCTATAGGTCCCTGGACATCACGGTCAAATACAATCAAATCGGCAGTGCCCGTACTACCGTCATCATTGATTTCTCCTTCCACGGTAACCACCATTGCTAATTTAAGTGGGTCATCCGATCCGTCAACATGACTCATAACATCACCGTTAATAATGACCGTGCTTGAAGTGGTTTCAAATTCAACGCCATTCACAAAAATACTGCCAAAGCCGCTGATACTGCCAATAGAAACATGAGGGGCATCATCCGTAATCCCGGTACCTTCAATTCCGCCTTCCGCTAAATGATTGCCATTTTCAGCCCCACAAGCCACAGTGAGTATTAAGAAAAACAAGATCGCAATCGATCTCAGTGCTGCGGTACTAGACATTTTTATTAGCCTCGTATTATTTTTTATAACTATTGAGCGGAGTCTATTTTTATATTTCATTATCATCGGCCACGTCAGGGGGGCTATTGTCCATAGAAGCTTTGTCCACAGAAGCGTTGTCCACAGAAGCTTTGTCCATAGCGCTTTTATCTATAGAACTATCATCAATCTCTTGAAAGTAATATATTCCGATCCCAGCCCGTGCCTTACCAGACCCCACTAGGCTTGTATTATTATCTCGGTCATATTGAGCTAGCCATTTATTAACTTGTAATAGAAACGCAATCCCCTCCTCCTCGCTCAACTCTTGTATTTTCGCTAAACATTCAATGGGGATATTCGAGTAGGCAACGGTGCGTTGTAATCGAGTGGGATTGTCATTAACTGAAACATTATGATCTAGCGTATTTAAGAGATCGCTGGTGGCTCGCGAGAGGATACGCATTTGTTCATCAATGTTTTCAACAGGAATATAAGCATCGACTATCAACGATACCTTTTGTTTGTCTGAGATACTTACAGCATTAATACGAGTAAGTTCGTCGAGTAGCGCCTTTACTGGAACATCCCCACTGTACCGTCTCACCAGTTCCGTAAAACTACTGCTATTAGCGTCTGCTTCAATGGACAGTTTTTTGGGTTTCCCTGTGGGCGTTAAAAAATCACTGTCCCTTAACCATCCATTAATCACCTTCGACGCTCGATTATCGGATTGATATTCCGTTATGCTTTGGCTTTGTTGCTTCTTTATTTTTGCTATATCTTTTCTATTAATACCGGTGAGAACTGAAATACGCGAGAGAGAGGATTTTTTATTTTCAAGTTTAAATTCCTCTTCAGCAACGTCGATATAAACTCGGCGCGATACGGAGGCAAACGCGTTGTAGGGGACGCCATAGCGCAACAGTAGCTTGACCAGGGGTCTAAGCATTTTGTAGAGGGCGTTCAAAATAAAGGGTTTATGATCCTGTTTCATCTATGGGATTATAGCCCCAAATACGCCTACAACCTGTGACATACATCACACCCCACCTCCTATGCCAGTATGCTATGATCCACAACGGGTTTTTTCTACATGACGCTTTTGCCCAATTTTCAATAACTTAATGAACAAAGCTGATAACAATTATCGCTACTTGCGGAATTGTAATCAGCTCTAAAAGCACCCTTGCTAATATTAGCGTCCCCTCATCAGCACCTTAAAAGGATTTATGGAATGTCAGTCAGCGGCCAAGCAATCAAGACTCATTATCGAAATTGTAATTTGTGTGAGGCCTTATGTGGACTGGGGTCACAATAAAATCGGCGCGCAGTTGGGAGTGGCAGGGCAAGTAACCCAGACAATATACGCAAATATGCTTATGGGTGTAAGCTTGAATTATCGTCAATCGACCGATTACCCAGACACATGCAGCTGGTCCGGAAAAGTGGGTGCATACAACCTAAAATTAGATGCGGATACTGATGCTACCACACTAGTGTTAGAACTCTTAAGGATGCTCAGCCTGACAGCATCACTGAAAAGGATATCCAAACCGCACAAACTTGGCGACAAAACTTAGAGCTTTAATCTCAAGCCTTGATTGCCTTTATCTGACGAGACCGCCGTCCTTTTTGTTAAAGGTGGCAGCCTATACAAAATGGCTACACCCTCCTCCTGCCCAATGAAAAAAAACATCTTGTGATATAGTGCTGCCCCTATCAGCAAAGTTGTTTTTGCTCATATATAGGATAATTACCACATTACGGGTATACACGGAATGACTGAATACATAAGAAATACAGCACGTTTCCAGACATTTAACTTACTTGCATGTGCTTGGCTGGTCATTGTACACAGTTCAACGGCGTTAGAATTTTTACCTCTTGATGCATATTTACAAGGGGAACATATCGCACCTTTTCAAACGCGAATTTTCGTTGTTTGGCTGGCTTTACCGATCATCGAAATTTTTGAATTTATAAATCTTGCTGATATTCTGAAATCTCGGCCCGCACCGTTTAACGACGCCAATCACGTGGCATTTATGATAATAAATTTTTTCTCCATCGCAATATTAGTCAATCTAATACGCCTTCACTTTACCTTGCTAAAAGCGCCCTTGCTTATACGACAGATCGCCCCATTCGGTATTTTCTACATATTGCCATTTACCTTATTCAGTTATCCCAGTTCTAACTATTGGCTTCCCTATGACTTATCGGGTGTATTGTTTTTTTATTCACTTATATTGTTAATCGCATACAACAAAGATCATTATTTTCTCTTGTTGTTACCCCTTGCAATTCTCAATAGAGAAACGACTATTTTCACCGCAGGGATATTAATTTTGATTCGGCTTTTGGAAAAGCGATACCTCAGAGCGCTTGTCATATCTGCAGTCAGTGTAACTCTATTTATTGTATTGAAGGCCTGGCTACACCAGCAATACAGTACAAACTCTGCTGGATCTGAAACCTATTTGGGATTATTGGAGTATCAATTTAGCTTTAACCTCAGCTACCTGTCTAACCCCATGTGGTGGCCATCGATTATGGCTATGTTTGGTTTTCTTTGGATTCCGGTTTTCCTATGTATTCGTGACATTGAGGACAACGTGATAAAAATCGCTACACTCTGTTTTCCACTCTATTTATTAATTATGTTGTTTGTTGGGCATATCGTAGAAATGCGAATATTTAATGAGTACTCCACCGTATTTCTAGTCGCCGCAGTTTTGGTGTTTTTAAACAAGATTCAGAAGAATACTCCCGTTTAAATGATAAGTTGCCCTACTTATCATCTTCCGTCGATTCATTTTTTCCTCCAGCAAAGTTCTGCATCGCTTTGTGCAGTACATCCATCTGAGATCCAAATCTTCGGCATCCCGTACAGATTGAGACATGCACACCAAGGACTAGACGCTCTGATACTTTTAAGGGACGCTCTCTTGCGTCTGACATCAAGCGAGTCGCTTCTTCACAGCTTAGCATTTTCACTCTCTCCTAAAAACCAACGGTTCTCTATGCACTCACGTAAACGCAAACGGGCCCGATGCAACACGACATGTAAATTGCTGGTAGTGAGCCCTTCTAATTCGCAGATTTCATCTGCTGTTAGGTCCACAAATTCTCGCATCATAAATATCTTCGCCTGTTTTGCGGGCAACCCGTTCAAACAGGTTTCAAATACGACCCAAAACTGATCTTGCTTAAATGTTTCTTCGGGCTGCCCCCAAGCCACAGGCTTTTCATCCTGATGCCAATGTCCCCGCTCATCAAAGAGCGCGGATAAATCTTGCTCATCATCTAAAGAGTCGGTTATCTTGCTGCCCTCGCCTAGCTTCGAGCGTTGCCTAAAATGATCTGCAATCTTATTTTTTAATATTGCAAATACCCAGGTCTTCAGAGCCGCCTTACCACTAAAAGACTTCACGCTTTTGAGAGCACCCAACAGTGCTTCTTGCACTGCATCCTCAGCGTGATCAGGATTCCCCAACTGAAGGGTGGCAAACTTTAACATCTGATCACGCAAACCCTCTAAATAGCGTCCATCGAATAAAGACCTTGCATCCGCATTCACTAACTCTAAAACACTCTCTTTCATTCGTTCCCCTTACTCTCTATTTAGTGCCTCTTTCCCCGGCACTATAACTGTTGATGTAGAGGGAATTCAAATAAGGTGTTGCACGAGAATAAGGGAATGCTTCTAGTTTGAGCTTATTTCATACGCAAAATACGTCTTGGCGTAAAACTCTCTCACTAACTGCTTCCTGCATACTGTCGGTCATAGCACTCATTTCTTACGGCTAATTAATGAAATGGTAGTACATACCTAAGGACAGCAACTCATTAGCTCACCAGCGTTGGTCGCTGACTAACGTGAAGAACAGTAAGAAACCCTGAAATAATAAGTGGATCCGTACATTCTTTAGTGTATATTTTTAGCCTTCTATCGCTATGTAACACGACGAGCTAATTCGTTCTAACCATCGATGCCTTTATCATAAGCGTATTGATAAGAGAGACAGTCACTATGAAATTTGGAATTTCTTTTGCTACCGCTGGACCCTATGCCACACCTGATTTGTTTGAGACATTAGTATTGACCGCCGAAGAAGTCGGCATCGAATCAATATGGGCAATTGAACATGTGGTTTTGCCACAAAATTTTAAATCTAAATACCCTTACAGCAAAGACGGCAGTTTTCCCGGCGGCGAAACGGCGTCTATGCCTGATCCCGTAGTCGCTTTGTCTTACGCAGCAGGCATGACAAAAAATTTAAAGCTTGCAACTGGCATGATGATATTACCTCAGCGTAACCCTCTCTATGTTGCAAAAGAGTGGGCTTCACTTGATGTGCTGTCACGTGGCCGCGCCATTATGGGTGCGGGCATTGGATGGTTAGAAGAAGAATTCGATGCGGTGGGCGTTCCTTTTAAAGAGCGCGCAGGCAGAACAGAAGAATCGATAAAGGCGATCCGCTCTTTGTGGAAAAAAGAGCCTGAAGCGTTTGAAGGCAAGTACTATCAATGGCCGCCGTTGAATTCAAATCCCAAACCTGTCCAACAAGGCGGAGTCCCCATTATTATCGGCGGCAATGTAGAAGGCGCTGCTCGTCGGGCAGCCAGGGTCGGTGATGGGTTTTATCCCGCCTCCGGCAGTATGAAAACCCTACCGGCACTGTTAGATACCATCAAAGATGAATGCAGCAAAATCAATCGTGACCCAAGTGAAATAGAAATCACGCTGTCTGCTGGTAAACTCGATGTGGATAAAGTCGCAAGGTATAAGGAACTGGGTGTTTCGCGCATGTTGATTGCACCGCCTGCCTACGATGCCGACGGACTTAAAAGAGCATTAGATGATTTTGCAGAAAATATAATAACGAAGGTGGGCTAAGAAAAAGAGCGCGATAAAACATTAGCTTATACGTCACAACTAGAATCACTCTTAGATGGGTAACACAAAGTTAAAACAAAAACTAGAATACACTTATAAGCTATTGTTTTTAATACCCTGTACATTATTTTTAAACGCATTTATTTCGCATTTATATTTAACATTTCACATACAACAATAAAGAGAGACAACCGCATGCGCGCAATGGTCGTCAACGAAAACAGTGAAGATATATCAGTGATGCGCCTTCAGGAAATTGAACTCCCCGATCCCACAGGGCGTGAAGTACGAGTCAGAATACGCGCAGCCTCAGTACAATTTCCCGACATATTAATGATTCAAAAAAAATACCAATACCAGCCGCCACTGCCCTACATTCCGGGAACGGAATTTTCCGGCGATGTGGTCGCTATTGGTCCAGAAGTCACTCAATGGAAAATTGGTGATGCTGTCATTACTGGACGAATGGGAAAAGGCGGCGGTTACGCCGAAGAAATTAATATTCCTGAGCAAGCCCTACAACCCAAGCCAACCCCTTTAAGCTACGGTCAAGCTTGCTCATTTCGGTCTGCCTATCTCACAGCACAAGTCTCCTTGATCAGACGTGGCAACTTGCAACCCGGTGAAACATTACTGGTTCACGGAGCAGCCGGTGGAGTGGGTTTGGCTGCAGTGGAAGTCGGTAAGATGCTTGGCGCTACGGTTATAGGAACCGGTAGTACGGACAAAAAGCTCGACATCGTTACACAATACGGCGCGGACCACGTTATTAACTACGGCGCTGACTTTAAGAAGGGCTTTCGCTTGAAGGTAAAGGAGCTCACCGATCAACAAGGGGCTGACGTAATATACGACCCTGTTGGTGGTGATGTTTTTGACGAATCCATACGCTGCATAGCGTGGGGTGGGCGATTGTTGGTGATTGGTTTCACCTCAGGCAGAATTCCCCAAGCACCCGTGAATATGCCTTTGATAAAGGGTTTTTCTATCGTTGGAGTTCGAGCAGGTGAATACGGTGTTCGAGATCCAGAGAAGGGCCGAGAAAACATGAAGATGGTAGACGACTGGGCTGAACAAGGAAAGATCAACCCCTACGTCTGCGCAGAAGTCCCACTGAAGGATGCTCATCAAGCATTAAAGTTAATCCAAAATAGAGAAGTGATTGGACGTGTCGTTCTAGTGATGTAGCGGTAGTGATGCAGCTGTAGCGATACAGTTGAAGATCGGTAGTAGTAAATAGATGGGTAGTTATCAATAAGTACATTTCAATAAATAGCTAGCTTGCCAACAACCAATTAGATAAATAATGGAGAATCATATGAATACGGAAGGACCACAGGAAGTTTGGAAAATCGGTGACGTTAAAATATCGAGAGTAGTAGAAAACGTCACTAACGTACCACCCACTTTGCTCTACCCAAACGCGTCACTTGAAACTCTCTCCGGCGACTTGGAATGGTTACAACCTAACTTTCTCGACAATGAAGGCAACATGTTACTGAGCATTCATTCATTTCTAATCGAATCCAAAGGCAAACGTATCATCGTTGATACCTGCGTCGGTAATGACAAAACGGTTCCCTTCCCTCAATGGACTGAACTTAAAACACAATTTTTATCACACCTAGCTGATGCAGGTTTCCCAAGAGAAAAGGTAGACCACGTATTATGCACGCACTTACACTTTGATCACGTAGGTTGGAATACCTTTTTAAAGGACGGGAAATGGATACCCACGTTCCCCAATGCACGGTATCTAGTGGGCGCAACGGAATGGGATTTCTGGGGCGGTAAAGAAGACCCTTATGGTGCCAGCACCAATGAACAAGCCATACAACCTTTATTGGACGCAGATCTCGTGGACTTAGTGGAAACTAATCACAAGATCACTGAGGAAGTGCGCTTAGTGCCGACACCGGGACATACACCGGGCCATGTTAGTGTTGAAATCGAATCCAAAGGAGAGCGCGCCGTTATTACTGGTGATCTATTTCATCACCCCTTGGGGTTTGCCCATCCTTCTTGGGAAGATACTGCGGATATCGATGGCGATATCGCTCATCAGACGCGGGTAAAATTTATGAAACAATACGGCGACGGACCTGCACTAATTCTCGGCACGCACTTCGCGTCACCGACTAGCGGTAAAATTGTATCGGATGGTGATAGTTACCGATTTGAGGTTTAATTTAAACCGAAAAAAAAGTGCTACTCAATTCGAGTAGCACCTATCTCTAATCGGTCCAGTTTATCCTTAAAAGGAAATAACACTTCCTAGGAAGTCCATCTTACCCAGCGCAACACCTTTCAACCTTAAAATATCGTAGGTCGTCGCTGCGTGAAAATAAAAGTTTGGCAGCGACATTTTTAGAATAAAGTCCTCCGACTTGAATGGCTTTCCAACCGCTTGCCCACCCATCTTAAATTGCACTTCGCCGCCTTCCAGCGCCTCAATAGACTCTACTGAATACGCTTTTAATTCAGCCGCTGTGTCCTCTATTAACTTTTGAAACCCTTCATAGTCAAGCTCTGGAATCACGGGTGTTGAAAACACACTCGCTTCAGCCCCTTTAATTGCTCCTAATGAATGGTGTACAACACTGGTAATCTGAAATGTGAGCGGCAACATATCAGGATGTATTTGAGCCTCTAAAAAAGTGTTAGGGTCCACATCATTTTTTTTACAGTGTGCTAAGCCCTTTTTAAGCACCACAGTAATACTATCTAATATTTGTACGTACGTTCCTATACTGACTCGATGCAATGAAATCGACATGTCTAGTTTCCTTAACAGTATTTAAAATGTAGATGAATTTAAAAGTTAGATGAATCTAAATTCAAGACAGCTCTAAGCCGGGCATTTTATCGTCTTTTCTAAAAGCCTTTAGTTTCGCGAAATAACTATTAGCCCCCATCATACCGCCATAGGGTTGATTATAACGGGCTCGTGGATCGCGCTGCCCTTCCAAATTATAATACCCCGGTGTACAAGATGACCCCCCCATTACTGTCACTGCTTTAGTACCCACCACTTCGGCGGTCCAATCTTTTTCAACTTGCTCCTCTGTTTCAACACGTGTAATGCCATTGTCGAGAAAGTGCTTAACTAGGTAAGCCATATGTTTAGCGGCCTCATCTAAGGCATCGGGATAGTTAGCAGTAAAACCGGCTTGTCCATTCCCTATCAGCATGCAATTGGGAAAGCCTCGACTATGAATGCCTTGGTAAGAAGACATGCCCTTGCTCCACTTTTCATCAAGGCTAACACCATCAACACCTATGAGGTCGTAACCTGCTCGGCGAGTGTAATCAGTTCCCACTTCAAACCCCGTAGCGAAGATCAAACAATCTAGTTCGTATTCAACTCCATCTACCACAACGCCTTTCTCGGTAATGTAATCAACGCCTTTACCGTTAGTGTCCACCAGTTTTACATTGTCTCGATTAAAAGTCGGTAAATAGCGATCATCAAGGCAAGGTCTCTTACACATATAGGCATAATAAGGCTTGAGTGCTTCTGCAGTTTCTTTGTTTTCTACAATGTCATCTACCAAGCTGCGCGTATCTTCCATCTTCTCAAAATTCGATAATTCATACATCTTTGAGAAATCTTCCATCTTAAAATCGGAACCCGCTTCTTGCATACGTCGACGAAATATTCGGCCTAAATCAACCCAAGCATCATCGAACTCATCCAGTTGAGCACCCTGCCCTGTTAACACAGCAGTAAAATCTTTTTGCCGTTTCTTTTGCCATCCCGGCTTTAAACTTGCTGCCCATTCAGGATCGGTTGGTCTGTCGTTTCTGGCATCTACCCCAGAAGGTGTACGCTGAAACACAAATAATTGCTTTGCGGTTTCACCGATATGAGAAACACATTGGATAGCCGTCGCACCGGTCCCTATAACCCCGACTCTCTTATCCTTAAGTCCAGTTAGATTGCCGTGAGAATTTCCACCGGTATAATCATAATCCCATCGGCTAGTATGAAACGTATGCCCTTTATAATCCGTAATACCTTTTATGGCAGGTAACTTAGGCCGATTGAGTGGACCATTAACCATTAACACAAATCGGGCTTTAATTTTATCGCCGCGATCAGTTAGGATCGTCCACCTTCGACTCTCTTCATTCCAAACTAGTTTTTGAACCTCTGTTTGCAAACAGGCATTATCGTAAAGCCGATATTTTTTAGCGATGTTATTGCAGTGAGATAATATCTCAGGGGCATCCGCAAATTTACGTGGTGGCACATAGTCTAATTCTTCTAACAAAGGTAAGTAGGTGTAAGCTTCAATATCACTGGCGGCGCCGGGATAGCGATTCCAATACCAGGTTCCACCAAAACCCGCACCTTTCTCTATAATCCGAATGTCTTCAATCCCTGACTCTCTTAAACGTGCTCCCGCTAACAAGCCACCTATACCACCGCCAATAATGACCACATCCACTTCATCTTCTAAGGGTTCACGATTGATGGGCTCAACAACATGAGGGTCTTCAATAAAATGAGAAAAATCCCCCTTCATCTCTTGATACTGTTCATTACCGTCTGATCGCAGACGCTTATCCCGCTCTTGATCGTATCTTTTTCTTAAAGCAACGGGATCAAAATCAACTTCTTTTTTAGGGGCAACGGTATTCACTTTGCATTCTCCTTCGCAAAAGGGATATTTTGACTAAACACCTGTTTTATTAACACATTTTAGAATACGTGTACATGCACTTTTCGTTGGCCGTTAGATGGTGTCACTTTATAGAATTAGTAGTGAAAGTCGTGGCCTAGAAGGACAACAAACCATGCGAACAATAAATGTTCCTCCACCATTTTCCCGGACAAAAATATAGGCGTTTTTTTGTCAGGGAAAATACATTCCTAATGTAGAGCATTCATTGTTACGATTTTGAAATCGTAAATCGAAAAAACTACGCAATCACTTTCCAGGAATAGTGGCATCACCTCCCAATCCAATCTTTACATTATCAGACTCAACTTGCACAATGCCTGGGCACATACAGATAGATAAATATTCGCAATGGAGAGTAGAAATATGAGTCTGAATGAAGAAGATAAATTAAAATTAGCAAGAGCCATCACTGACCAGCTTCCGGCACCTGACGAAATTCGTGATGACTGGGGAAAGATGATAATCGATACTGTTTTACCCGAAGGTGTCTGGTCTCGGGAAGGTCTTTCGCAAAGAGATCGTAGCTTTATCACCGTCGCCGCATTGACCGTACTTTACCGACCAAATGAGTTACGACTACACATCGGTCGTGCGCTCCACAACGGTGTGACTAAAGAAGAAATCAGTGAAATCATCATGCATTTAGCCATATACGGTGGCTTTCCTACTTCGGTAGAAGGCATGCATATCGCGACTGAAGTGTTTGCAGAGCACGACAAGAAAAAGGAAGCGAAAGAAAAAGCCTAATTTAATATCTATCTTGGACGACTCGTTTTTATTTGATTACCCGATCCAAACGAAAGCTAGCCGTCCCCTTTCATGCCGGTTCAACAAACTGAATTATTAAGCAGCCAAAACAATGAAAAACGCAGAGCTTACATTATACGCCTATAACATCCGAACTCGCGCTGAACGGATTTTGTGGGGATTAAACGAGCTCAATTTTCAATATAACGTAGTTCGACTAGATCCATTCAAGGGAGATACGAATACTAAAGAATTCCTTGAATTGAACCCGAATAAAAAGGTGCCTGTTCTTGTACATCAAGACAGAGTTTATACGGAGTCTCTCGCTATTTTAGAGTACTTAGATGAACTGTCATCTGAAAAAAATATTATTCCTACCGAGTCACAAGAAAAATACCGGTTTCGTAATCTGATCTATTATCTCAATTCAGAAATTGAACCTCATTTGTGGATAGCAGACCAATGTACGAGATTAAAACGCATATACCATTGGCCTGAAGGGACTTTGGATGAAGCTCTCCAGAGAGTGGAGAAAAGTATTCCTACTGTATTCTCTATCGTAGTAGAAAATGAATTTGCAATTGGTCCGAGCTTTTCCATTGCGGATATTTATGCTCATCACGTTATTACATGGGCGCGCTCTTATAACATCAGCATCCCCACTGATGTTGCACTGTATCTCGAAAAACTTGAAAACAGACCGTCTTTCCCAGCTGAAATGAAGAATGATTAACATAAGCGATATCTTTGAATTCAATCTCTCTTATAAAAGACTGATTTATAATAGGCTGCCCTATAAAAGAGACTCATCAACTATTTCAATCCAGTGTTTAACCGGGTTTTTAGTCCCTCTTTGTAAATGTGTCTGACAGCCAATATTGGATGTAGCGATGAGTTTGGCTCCGCCTTTCTCTAACGCGCTGATTTTATCCGTTCGTAATTCCCCTGCAATTTTGGGTTCGAAGATTGAGTTTGTTCCAGCCGCACCGCAACATATGTGACTGTTAGCAACGGGGGTTAAATCAAACCCAAACCGACGTAGCAAATTTTCTGTCGTCTCCTTCAATCCTTGTCCATGCTGTAAGGTGCAGGGATTATGAAACGCGATTTTTTGTTCTGCCTTAATATACAATTTTTCTAGTTTTTCATCTCGTAGTACTTCGCTAATATCTTTTGTCATTTCAGAAATTCGTTTCGCTTTATCACAATACTCAGGATCATCGACTAACATTTCTGCATATTCTTTAACAAACGTTCCGCAACCACTAGCACTCATTACAATCGCTTCTACGCCGCTTTCAATATGTTGCCACCATTTATCTATATTCCTCTTCGCAAACGCTAAACCTTCCTCTTGTGCATTGAGATGAAAGCTGAGCGCGCCACAGCAATTATCATTAACACGCAACAAATCAATACCCAGACGATCTAACACTCTGGCGGCCGCTTGATTGGTATTAGGTGAAATACCAGGTTGGACGCATCCCTGCATAATTAGCATTTTTCTTTCATGTTTTTGAACAGGCCAGCTAAGTTCGACTTGCCGTTGAGGAATGAAGGTTTGCATTGAAGTCGGCATTAACCATCGAAACGCTTGCCCTAACCTCAGCGAGAAGGTAAAGAGATTTCGTTTCGTTAAAAACCACCTAAGTGCAAATCTCGCCAATTGATTACCAGACGCTCTAGGCACTTTTTTCTCGATAGTTTTACGGCCTATGGTTAACAGCTTATGATAATCAACCCCTGACGGGCAGGTTGTTTCACAGGACTGACAAGAAAGGCAACGATCAAGATGGAGTTGTGTTTTCTCGGTAACGGGGCCGCCTTCGAACATCTCCTTCATGAGATATATCCGTCCTCGAGGACTGTCCAATTCATTCTTTTCAACTTGGTAAGTAGGACAGGTGGGCAGACAAAACCCACAGTGTACGCAGGAACGTAATATACGATCGGCTTCGGCTTTATCAGCGGGACTTAAACTAGAGTTCGTGAGTGAAGTTTGCATAAGTTACAGTCCCCGGTACAGCCGACCGGGGTTGAATACGCCCATCGGATCCATTGCTTGTTTTAAATTGGTGTGTAATTGTTTAGTCACTCCTTCTAGAGGCTCAAATAAATGCTCGCCTTTGTAAACACGGTTAAATTGCGTGGCATGACCTTTACAAGACTTGGCGGCCTTAACTATCTCAGCGCTATCAGCATCGCTCACTAACCACCTTAAACCGCCGGACCAATCCACCAACCACTCGCCTTCTATCTGCATTGGGGGAGTAGCAGGTGGTACGGCGATTCGCCATAAGGGTTTTTGGGTTAGAAAAAAATGCAACCGATGCTCGTTAAGATCATTCCAAAAAGACGCTTCGATTATTTCCCCACCATCCGTCGTCATTCTATTTTTAATCACATTATTGACAACAGATTCTCCGCCAGAAAACCGGATGTATAGCTGTTCGTTATAGTAGGCCGCACCGGATAAGGGTAACCACTCGCTAGATAACCTAGTCATTTCTTCTAGTGCCTGCTGCAGGGACATAGATTTAACGATGGTCTGTTCACATTCGGGTTTCGGTAAGACCTTCATTGAGATCTCTAATAACACGCCCAAGCAACCTAAAGAGCCCGCCATCAAACGAGATAAATCATAGCCCGCAACATTCTTCATGACCTCGCCACCGAACTTAACCACTTCTGCTCGGCCATTAATAATTTTAGTGCCGAGAACGAAATCTCGCACCGATCCAGTAAAGGGTCGGCGGGAACCTGATAAACCCGTAGCCACCATTCCACCCCAGGTAGCACCTGCGCCAAAATGAGGCGGATCACAAGCTAACATCTGATTCTCTTTTTCTAACATCGCCTCGATTTCTACTAGAGGAGTACCAGCACGTGCGGTAACCACGAGTTCAGTGGGTTCGTAACTCACGATTCCACGATAATCCTTGAGACAAAGGCGTTCGCCTTCTACGGGATGGCCGTAAAATAATTTGGTATTACCACCCTCTATACGCAATGGCAGTTTTTTGGCAACCGCATGTTGCACTTTTTCTTGGATCGCCTCTTCTGAATCTAGCTTACTCATAGTTGACTTCAATTATATTCGAGGAAATAGTGACTGTATTGATTGCCTGTACTGACTGGCGGGAATTAAGGATCTTTGCTATCCATCGAGATCGACTCGTCTCGATTTCAAAACACGGTATTCGCGACAACGCGCTAATGTCGGTATTCCCTTTCCTGGATTCAATAAACCATTTGTATCAAACGCATTTTTTATTGAGTGAAACTGAACAATTTCAACATCACTAAATTGAACTGCCATTTGATTGAGCTTTTCACGACCCACTCCGTGCTCTCCGGTAATCGTGCCGCCAACGGCTATACACAATTCAAGGATACGCGCGCCCATTTCTTCAACTCGATCAAACTCGCCAGGGATATTGGCATCAAACAGAATAAGAGGATGTAGATTTCCGTCCCCCGCATGAAACACGTTGGCCACGGCCAATTGATAATGCTCGGAGTAGTCCTGCATTTTTTGTAGCACATTCGCCAGCTCTCGTCGGGGAATGGTGCCGTCGATACAATAGTAATCAGGAGAGATACGTCCTACAGCGGGAAATGCACTTTTTCTCCCAGCCCAAAAAAGTAATCTCTCTGCTTCATCTTTGGCGACCCGTACCTCGATAGCACCGGATCGTTTTAAAACAGCGGTCACCGTTTCCAACTCGGCGGCAACAGTAGCATCGTCACCGTCAAGCTCACACAATAAGATTGCAGCAGCATCCTTGGGGTAACCGGCATGGATAAAATCTTCGACCGCCTGTATCGCGATCTTATCCATCATTTCCAAACCACCGGGAATCACTCCCGCCGCGATAATCGCTGCTACCGCCTCCCCGCCCTTTTTAACATCATCAAACGCAGCCAATAGCGCTTTTGCTTGCGGCGGCTTAGGGAGTAGCTTTACTGTTATTTCGACAACAATGCCCAGCATTCCTTCCGATCCAATTAACAATGCCAGCAGATCAAATCCGGGTGCATCTAACGCGTCAGTACCTACCGTATATCGCTCTCCACTGACGGATAACACTTCCATGGATAAAACATTGTGTACCGTCAAACCATACTTGAGGCAATGCACGCCTCCGGCATTTTCAGAAACATTCCCACCGATTGAGCAGGCTATTTGAGATGAGGGATCGGGTGCATAATAGAAACCGTACTCAGCAACGGCTTCCGATACCGCCAAATTGGCAATACCCGGTTCCACTCTCGCGATCCTGTTATTGATATCAATTTCAATGATCCGATTGAGCTTTGTCATGACTAGCAAGACACCTTGCTCAAAAGGTAACGCCCCGCTAGATAGCCCAGTCCCGGAACCTCTCGTCACTACCGGGACTCTCATCTCATAACAGGTTCGCAACACACTTTGCACCTGTGATACGGTTTCAGGAATAACGACGATTAACGGAACCGTGCAATAAGCGGATAATCCGTCACACTCGAAAGGCTTTTTATCTTCTAATACCGTTAAAACGAGATCAGTAGACATATATTGATGAAGCCGGCTCACTAGCAAGTCCTTATCGACTACCGTGACATCCCCATCCAAATTCGGATCATATAGCTGCGACACTGGGTTTCCTTGCTAAGCGTATGTATTATTTTGAGCGGAATCCTAGCGCTATCCCTCTCTGGTTTCAAGTTTCAGTCAACTCTCTATTCCAGCCACAATATCTGTCATTGTCCGAATTGATTTTCTCCTAATTGATTTTCTCCGCTCTTTTAAAGGCAGGTCTCTCTTTCATGCGTTCCAAATAATCTAATAGCTCAGCAGAATAGCGGTCAGTCACTCCCAGCACGCCTCCTAAATAGAGCGCATAAACTATGGAGATATCAACGATGGTGAACTTGTTTCCACAGACAAACTCTTTCCCCTTAATTTTCTCCTCCAGCAGCCTGAGTCGTGCAATATACCAATCAAGATAACTCTTACCGACTTCAGGATATTTACCCGGTTCGAGTATCTGATAACGCATAGCGACCGTTTGGGGAAAAGTGAGAGTGGCTTCTGAATGGTATAACCAGTTGAGAAACTCTCCATATTCGGGCTCTTCGACACCAATCCCCAGTCCGCCGCCCGCAGTCTTTATTCCGTATTTTTCGACTAGATATTGGCAAATGGCAACAGACTCGGTCATATGAGCCGCCCCATCGACAAAATACGGGACGGTACCCAAGGGGTTTATTTCAAGATATTCTTTTTGGAACATTCTAGGAGGGAACCTGACGACTTCAATCTCGCAATCCAGCTCCATTTCTTCCAACGTCCACAATACGCGAAAGGAACGAGATCCAAGACAATGCCAAAGTTTCATTACTTATTCTCCATGAAGATGAATTTATGCAGAGAATAATGACGGGAGCCCGAGTCGATTGCAAGATAATTGAAATCGGGGATAGCTAACTTATTATATGAATTCGCAGAGTTGATTTACACATCATCGTTGGATTGTAATACGAAGGGTACTGAGAATTGTACCTTGGTGCCCTGCCCGATCTTTGACTCTATTTCCAGTTGTGCATTCATCACTTCAGCAGTTCGTTTACAGAGAGATAAACCAACACCGTCATTTAATCGCCGAAACTCCTCATTGGTCAGGTCTCCAGACTTAAATACGAGATCAATTTTCTCTTTCCGCATTCCCACCCCTGTATCAGAAATAACAAATAAAACGATTATATTATTGCTATCTGTGATGTCAGCTAGAAGACTTACTGACAAACAGACACGTCCTTTATCCGTGAACTTCACTGCATTATCTAACAAATGATTGAGGATACTGCGTAACCTTGAAGGGGCACCAATCAAATGAATTGGCACATTAGACGCGATATCATATTCGAACAATAATCCTTTGGTATGACATCGAGCCATAAATCTTAGACGAATATTATCCAGTCTCTCACTGAGATCAAAAGGTGTTTGTACAAGATTACCGCTATCCGATTTCTCCATAAATCCTAGCATGTGATCAACTAATTGCATCATTTTGTCCGCATACTTAGCCGCCGTATGAATACTCGATTCTTGTTTCTTTTCAAGATCAGAGTGAGAAATAAGATCCAGGGCCCCTACCACTCCATTCATAGGCGTTCTCAATTCGTGGCTAACCATAGCAAATAAATCTGACTTTAGCTGATGGCTACTATCGAGGTTAATTAGGCTCTCTTCAAGTTTCACCTTAGCTTGTCTATCGCTTGCCAGTTTTTCCATCGCAGACGTATTAATTCTATCGGCAAGAAAGAAAGAAAAAAGCGCGGCTTCCAATGCCGATCCCAAGTGTACAATATGGCCTGTAAATGAATTATGCGGAACAAGGCCCGCATAAACGAGTATGAGAGTGACAACGGAAATACAAAGAATACCCCAAGCACAACAAAAAAACTTTCCTTCTCGATACCCTTGATATGAACTGACCACTCCTACAACAATGAGTGTTACTGCAATTATGGCTGCAAAAATAATAACGAGCATTGCTCCAGCCATAGAATAATGCAACATCACTGAAATGCCCGCAACAACCACAAGAAGAACTTCTATTAAAAGCACCTTATCTAAAACCACGTGTCGAGCAGAGGTATTTAACACGACTCGTGCAAATAGCGCCGCTGAAGCTGCCACTAGACTATCCGCAAAATAGAGTAGCTGTGTGTAGGGTAAACCTTCGGAAAAAGAAAAATAATTATTAAACAGACCATCATTCATCGATAGCGCTAAGCCAACAAAACCGATATAAAGTATGTAGTAGAAATAAGGTTTTGAGCGCATCCAAATATACAAGAATACATTGTAAAAAAACATCGCGACGATTAAACCGTAATATGCGCCAAACAAAAAAAGCTGTATTCTTTGGTCTTGAAACCGACTATTGGGTTTCCATAAATAGGCGGGCAAAATCAGTGGGCCTTTACTCTCGACCTTTAGAAAAATCCATTTCGTTTCCCCTTTTTTGAAATGTAGTGACGACACGAAGTACCTTGACTGAATCGCGGCACTCGCTTTGGCTCGTGACAAACCACTCTGTTCTAAATGATATTCGCCCGACTCATTCAACACATATATATCTAACAACGCCAATTGAGGAAACTGAATATCCAGGTCCCGAATAGTCACTTTCTCACTACCTTTATACCGCATTGCCACTCGGAACCAATAAGGCGTCGATTGAGGACCAAAATTGGGAACTTCTGCGTTGGCATCCCGATACTTATCTGCAACATTACGACTCAATGCCTCTTTGAGCGATTTGATATCACCATTATCGGTAGCATATTGCAAATAAGGTCCTATGCTGATCCGCTCTTCCTCATCCGAAAATTCAAGAGTTCGTATCTTAGTATCTTTTGATAAAGGGGTCTGACTCACATCTTCAATCAGCAAATCAGAATTGATTGCTTCGGTTGCGCTTAATTTAGAAGAGATAGAGTTATAGGAGATAGTATTAGAAGAAACAGGAAATGCTGTAAATAGAAAAACACCAATAACAGCAAGTTGCCAGAATACGATCGGTAAACTATGGATATAAATTCGAGTAAATCGTAAATTCACCTTCATATCATGCCGATTCCGAAGGTTCGCTAGCGATTAAATAATTTTTCAATACGGCTTTAATAGCAGCGAGTTTTACCGGCTTTTTTACATAATCATCCATACCCGACTCAAGACATCGCGCTTTATCTCCAGACATTACGTTTGCCGTCACAGCGATTATGGGGACATTAAACCCATCAGCTTCGTGACACCGTATGTCGCGAGTGGCCTCATAGCCATCTTTAATCGGCATCTGGCAATCCATAAAGACCAGATCGACTTGATTTTGTTTCAAGTAGTCGACGGCTTCTTGCCCGTTATTTGAAATATTGGCTACGCACCCTAATTTTTCGACAATCGATTTCATTACAGTTTGATTAACTACGTTGTCTTCTACAATGAGTACCCTTTTACTCTTAAATTCTAAAGCCTCAAACTCAAATGCCTCAGATTTAGAAGTCTTAAGTTTAGAGCTCACATCTTCGGAAAAATTATTAGAGCTTGGTGAGAGAGTGTTTTTGTGGCTCTTTTCAAATGGGTTCTTATTTTCCAAAGACTCCTCTGTCATAAGTAATGGAAAAGAACCCAACCCTGCATTAACGGGGTTTTCTTCATCTCTATGATCCGTTTGACTCGAAGAGTCAAAGTCGATTTCAAAGTCCACGGTAAACGTCACTTCAGTACCCTTATCGACGACTGACGATAATACAATCGCACCTTTCATGATATCTGCAGTTTTCTTACAAAGCGCTAGTCCTAACCCCAGTCCATCTTCAGCCCTATTCGTACTCGCATCGACTAGCGAGAACGGACTAAAAATACTTTGCTGTTGTTCTTGTGGAATTCCCTTTCCGGTATCAGAAATTGAAAAAATCAAAGTCACTTTATTCTTTTCGTTGTCCTTAAGCTGACTTCTAACCGCAAAGTTCACACTGCCATCCTGAGTAAATTTGACGGCATTATCCAGCAATCCGTACAAGACAACGTGCAATCTTACTCCATCACCTTTTAAACGGTCTGGTATTGATTCGTCAACATTGTAGTGGAATAACAAACCTTGTCTTTGGCATTTAGCCCAATAGCGTAAACGAATATATTCAAAGCTACCTCTGAGGCTAAAAGGTTTTGAAACATGTATGACGTTTTCCGAATTCTCCGTAAATCGAATTAAGTCGTTTACTAGAAACATCATAGAACGTGCCGAATTGATCGCGGTATTCAAAAATCCGATTTGATCTTGAGACAATCGACTACCTGACAACTCTAACGCGTGACGAACGACACCATTGATAGGTACTATCAGTTCCTGACCAATACTCCCTAAAAAATCATCCTTTAGTCGATGACTCGCCCGCAATTGTTGATGACTATTGTGTAGCTCAGCTCTGGCCAACTTTTCTATCGATAGTTTTTCTGATACGAGTGTATTTATTCTATCTGCGAGAACAAAAGAAAGTAGAAGCACTTCAATAGCGGAACCAAAGTGAACGGCATGCAGGGTATAGATGTTGACAGGAATCAGCCCAAGATAAGTCAACATTAAAACCGTTGCACCTATCAATACGATTGACCAAGCCATCATAAAAAACTTAGCCTCTCGATATCCCTTATAGAGGCTAATCGCGCCACCTATTAATAAGCATGATGTACAGGAAATGGTGGCAACAATAATGATATAATTACTAAAGATTGAATAGTCTAAAAACGAGAGAAAAAGACCACTGAGATAGAGCCCAATGATAAGACGCAAAACTCTGTCTAAATTAGGATGGCGAATTTTAATATGTAAAAACTGACGAAAAAACAGTATCGCTGTTAAGCCAGTTGTACTCATTAACGTCCAAAAACCGTGTATATTTATCCACTGATTATTACCCACGATATACTCTCTAATTAGCCCATCGTTTGTTAGCATGAATAAGCCAAGTGAAAGGATATAACATAGATAGTAAAAGTAGCTGATGAATTTCATCGATAAAAATAAAAAAAGGTTATACAAAAACATCACGATTATGATCCCGTAATAAACACCAAAGACGAGCATCTGTGTTTGATCCCATTGCCGGCGAGCCGAAATATCCCATAAATAATACGGCAGATTTAGCATTGCTTGGCCCGCGACCTTAATCATAATCTTCTTCGTCTCCCCTCTTTTTAAATGTATTCTTACGACGAAACTACGGGATTTGATATCGGGACCCATAAGGTCTCGATTTTTACCCCCCAATACGTTTCGATTTACGCCCTCGTGATTGATTTCGTAGTAGTCTATAAATTCTAATAATGGGTAAGCGAGTTCAAGCTCTTTTGTCACTTCTTCCAGCTCACCCTCATATTTCAAGACCAATCGAAACCAATGAGGCTTATCGGTGAATCCAAAGCTGGGGATTGGGTCTAACACATTAGTAAAATGAGAATCATTTTCAATATCGAGAACATCGTCCAGACTCCATAACCCACTCCTATCCACGGCATACTGAAGATGGGAACCTAAAATAATACTGGGGTTACTGTCATCGAATGCGACAGTTCGAATACTGGAAATGGGCTTATCGTCGGAAGAGTGTTCGTAGGAAGAACGTTCGTCTGAAGTGTTTTCGCGTGAGGAGACTGACGCTTCACCTTTAGTGATCGGGATCACGATAAGAAAAACAGATATTAGAACCCATCTGCAAAAGAGATTGATTACCCATTTTAGCTGCTCCCGAGCCATTGTAGGATGAATGATTATTCTCATCATTTTTTCACAATCTAAATCAACATTGATAGTATCAATATTAGTCTATCGCGGTTGTATGTGCTTAATCACAGAGCCTCGTAGGCAATAATAATGAGCGACTTTATATTGATTACGACCGGTTTCCTATCGATAGCCACTGACTCTAGCTAGTTTGCACATTACAGCTTTTGTATCGGCATAAATCAGGCGGATTAATCTTGGCGCATTACACTTCACTGACGAATACCATTATACCTTCATGAAAGTAAAATTTATTTGTAAACACGACGCATTCCACTTCTTTTATTTCGATCTGTTCTGACACTTATTATTAATTAGGCTTAGACTTTAAATGTATCGACGGCATCGAAACATAATGCCATCAGCGTCTCTAGGTTTTATTTTTATCTATCGACTTGTCTACTTTGATTTATGAGTGAATTGGCAATGAACAAAAACTATTCCTTCAAATTTCTATTTCTACTTTACCTTGGCTTACAACTCAATTTGACAGGCTGTGTCAGTGATAGTCATCAGCTAATGATGAAAACGGAAAAGCAGATTGATGAACAAGCCATAGTCACCAATGTCGCAACAAAACTCGACCTGCTGGAAACTCGAGTTGCCAAAGCGCGTGCTAGCGGTATATCCCTCCTAGGAAATGATGATATGAATGAAGCATTGGATGCTTTAGCGGAGGCTCGCCGATATCACAGTCGCTTTTTGAGAAACAGCACTGGAGTGAAATCATCGACTTCATTACTTTTCGGGCAACCAACGGGTGAAAAGGCACTATCACTTATTGCACAAGCTAACACCGCATTATTAAGAGCCGAAAACAACAAACGAGATTCAGATGCGATATTAAAGGAATTTACCGAAAACATGGAGTGGTTGAAAAAATTTGAGGCGCCTTTCTATTTTCCTTCAGAGTATTCTGAAATTGAAAAAGCCCACAGCAAGCTTCTCGCTCAAATTGCAAAAGGTCGAACCGACAAAGCAGTAAAACAATTACCCCTATTTTTAAGAGAGCAAAAAGCCTTAGAGATTGTTTCGGCTCAACAACATTATCTTAAAGTCATGAGTCGAAAAATAGAGGAAGCCAGTAATGGTAATATCAGTCGCTATGCAGAACAGTCCTTTCACAAATGTGTTGCCGCTTACAATCGAGCCTCGCTCACCATCGCCATCAACCCTCGTGATGATAAGGCGATAGCAGATGCGACTCAAGATATCGAGCAAGCACTCTCTATTGCACATTCTATCGCACAGGATATGCAGCGTTTAGCGGGAATGGATCAGCTGCAAATGGAACGTTGGTTGTTACTTCTCACAACGCAGCTCCAATTAGCGGGTATAGAATTAGGTGGTGCTGATCTGAGCCAACTTTCAGTGCTTGAGCAAGCAGAGACATTAGCGAATCTAGCACGAGAGGGTCATGTAGTTGCTGCCACTCCAAAACAAGATGTAGATCTAAACACTAATCAAAAAGAGGAATTAGCGGATAAGGCAACCACTGAAGCAGAAAAACCAACACACTTATCTAAGACGGAAATTTCCTTAATTGAAAAAATGGATAACTTAAACGCACAACTTCAGGCAATGAAAGTTCAAAATCAAACTGCCTCGGCCGAACTACCTTTAGATTTAAATTTTAAGACTAAAAGTAAAACTAATGGTAAACGACGCAGTCTCTTTGTCCGCTAAATAAACTGTCTGCTAATCAAATTCTACATTAACCAAAAGAAAGTAAGGGTTTCACCTCTTTAGCAAATCGCGTCAGCTGTTCGTCTTTTTGTGAAAGAGGCCCTACCAGATCCAAAACGATATGCCTTACACCGGCATCATAATAAGCGGAAATAGTTTCTGCCACATCTTCAGGCTTTCCTAAGGCGCAATACTTCTTCGTTGCTTTCGAAAAATCCATCGCGTATCGACGAGTCAGATGTTTGTTTGCATGTTCAAAGGCCGTTTCATAGTCGTCATCAATGCGCATAAATAGCAAATGACCGGTGCCAAAAGCAACTTCTCTTTTCTGGCGTTCTAGTTCGTCATCAATAAACTTCAATGCATCAGCAAACATATCAGCAGTGATGGAATAAGAAATATAGCCATCCGCAATGCGTGCCGCTCTCGTCAATGCTGCTTTTGCCCGCCCCCCACACCAGACAGGTGGCCCCCCTGCCGTGGGTGGCGCGGGTAACATCGTTACGTTCTCGAAGGGATAAAACCGATCATCATAAGATACCTTTTCACCAGTCCATAATTGCTTAAGTGCAGGAATAGACGACGTTAACCTAGCGCCTCGCTCATGGACATCGACTCCGCAAGCTGCGTATTCGTTAGGGAATTCCCCTCCGATACCCACGCCAAATATTACTTTATCGCCACCGGTCATAAAATCTAACGTAGCAACCTGCTTCGCCACTACCGTTGGATGTCGTAGCGGCAATAAGTACACGCCAGTGCCCAACATCAATTTCGTAGTGTACGCAGAGGCCAAGGACAATTGCATTAATGGGTCCAATATAGGAACGGGGAAAGCCACGTGATCACCGACCCATAGCGAGTCGAATTCCAAATCTTCTGCCAGATTGACCGTCGCTTTCGCCTCTGCGGGCGTTGGGCAGCCCGACATAAAACCAAATTTCATTTCGTCTTTGAGAATCATGATTCCTTTCCTTATTGTTTCTTAGGTTTAACTAGTGTTTCTTAGACTTAATTATTTTTTCTTAGGCTTAATATCGCGTTTCACTATTCGATAAATAGTAGAGCCACCAGCCACTAGCTCGCCTTCTGCTGTTTCAATGGAGACTTCAGAATTAATCAATGTACCGCTTCCCCCCGCTGCTCTTGCTCTAACGATAACATCTCGATTTATCTTGGGAGCGAAAACTTGCAGCTTGGTATTCACAGTAGAACCAAATAAGTCACGTCTACCCAGTTCACTAGTCATCCAAGCCGCAACAGAACCTGCATGATCCACTCCCGACAACAGTGCACCACTGGCCAAGCCACCATCATCACCTAAAGAATGTTCTTTATAAGGTAATAGAAACTCAACGTAACCGTAGCTGCCCTTAATAAATTTCCAATTAATTTGATTCATATAAGGAATGAATCCATCACTCTTGGCAATCATCGCGACACTTTTAGCGGTGATCTCCTCGACTACCGTATCGAAACCCCCTATTCCTCCTATGGATCTGCCCGTTACCCAGTCTTGCTTATTTTCATCGGAAGGCCGCGGCACTTCGTTTTTTTCAGGAACACCGATATGGTATATGTGGTTTCCTGATGCCAGCACTTTCCCGCTACCATCTACCGCTCTAACGGAAGAGTAAATTATCTCTTTGCCTCGACGTAACACTTCAGCTTCACCGTAGATATCGAATCCCAGTGCTCCTGCAATATAACTAACGTCGCAGCTTAGGGTACGGCCTAAGAGACCTGAATTTGTTTCCGAACACCACGCCGCGAGACAGCCTGCAGCATCCATTGTTGCCGCAATAGCCCCACCATGTAATGCCGTTGCTGCGGTGGTATTGCCTTCGTCATAGGGTAAACAAATACGTACTTTTCCTTCACTACTCGTTTCAACCTTAAAGCCGACGCGGCTCCAAAAGGCTGATTGTGCTAATTTTTCAGTCAAATGTTTATCGAAGTTATCACTCATTTCCTTTGTATTCCTTAGTCTGAATTCGGCTCTAGTTTGCCGAACATTATCATTGAAAACAATACGACTCACTATCTATTCGAAGGCGATGATGAGTTTAAAAATCCACGATATGTGAGATGATATTTCAGAAAATATTTGATTCTTGCTTAACCCTATTTTTAGTTAAGATCAAAATTATTGGTCAATTTCAGGTATAACGCATTGATCTTTTAGAACATCAGAATGTCGAAATAATTTACACGTTTCTTAGTTTGGGATTATTATCCCAATAGATTATTTTGCTCTATCGGAAGCTGTAGTGTTATAGATCTACACATCAGATCAGAAAATATCAACTTAGGTTATTGATACTTAGAAGGTTTAATTGATCCTTTTGCATAAGCCTAAGCAACCGCAAAGCAACACGGCATGGTTAAAGTAGAATATTAGGGGTTTGTTTATTTTACACCCCCTTACCTCTGAACTTAGCTTCCGACCATAAAGCTCGCCATATTACTGACAGCAAATTCCTCCTCTGGCAGAGGAGAACTAACTCTTTACGACCTGACGACGGGAACCCTAGAATTATCAGTAGCGCTGGCAAAAGCAGGCTCAGATATCGTCATCGGAAACGTGGACACAGACCCTGCACTTGAAATCATCACGGGTAGTGGCTACGTATTCGACGGCATCAGCGGAAACAATGAATGGTATTTCAGCCCTGAATTTGGACGCACCTTAGCGGTAGGTGATTTTGATGGTAATGGCGTTGATGAAATAATTGGGGGCACACGCTTGAGCAACCCAGTTATCTACAGCGCCATCTTAAAATCTGAATTATGGCAAATCAATAATACGGATGTTTGCACCATAAACACCGCTAATATCGATGAGGACCCACAGGACGAGATCCTGATCGGCAACTGCCAAAATCGAGAGATTCACATCTACGATGGCAGCACTGGCAGCGCCACGGAGCAATACACGTTTAGCACAATACAACACTCATCGATTAGCCTAACCACTGGCGATGTTGACTCCGACAGTGATCTTGAATTAATTTGGGCAAGCGGCATCGGCTCCTCAGGTGAAGATATACTCGCTGTCGCTGAACTCGGAGATGAGCCAGCTATAGCGTGGTACAACCAAGACCCAGCACAATTAGACAGCTTCGTTGCAGCCGGTTGGGCATCATCATCTTCCCTCGAAGACCAAGCAATCTTTATCGTACCCGAAACCGATAGCGACTATGGCGGTCAGCGTATTGTACAAATGAACGAACTGGAAGATATTCGTGTTAGCGAAGAAATCAATCATAGTTGGGAGCTGGCCGATCAGGGGGTCATCACTGACTACAATAATGACGGAGTACAAGAGCTTTTTTTAAGTACAGCGTACCTATACGATAGCGCCTTTATTGTGCTTGATCTTGATTCTTATGATGTGATTTGGGGAGATAAAAAAGCAGGGGATGATGAAGACAACATTACAACTGTCATCGCCGGCGATGTAAATGGTGACGGCTTTTCTGATTCAGTTATTGTCAACAGCGATCGTATTCAGGCAATCGACATTCAAAATCAAGTTTCTCTTTGGCTCAGCACTCGATTTAGTGGGATAATTCATGATGTCGCCATCCACGATCTAGACAATGATGACACGGTTGAATTTATAGTAGCAACCGAAGAGGGTCTAACTACCTGGAAAAAGAGTCGTCGCAGTTACACACGCACAGCATCCGTGACACAAAACTGTAACCGGATCGAAGTTGGAGAACTGATAGATGGGAAAACAAATATTATTTGCATCGACGCTGGAGGCTATACTAGAGATCAATCTCACATTATTATTTTCAATAACCAGCTCATTGAAGAAAATAGAAATTCAGTTGACGACATCATCACCGATTTTATTTTTGAAGATACATCAGCGTCCAAAAAGAACCTGATAATTGCACTCCATCACAACCCCAGATACAACTATCAAGCGAACCGAACTTCTACAATACAGAGCATTGACCCCTTCACAGGTAAAACAATTTGGGTTAGCCCGAAACTGTTAGGTAACGTCCCTCGCCATAGCCTATATTATGCACCAACCAGCAACGGAAAGAAGAGACTAACCTTTGCGACTAATGACGCAATGTATATGACGAGATAGGCAAATACGTTAATTGTGGAATCGAGTCGTTTCTTGTAATGGCGCTCGACCCACTTTCGCTGAATTCGCTAAGTCCTCGGTATATTCATACCCAAAGAAGAGCATCTGTGCAGTTTTTCTACCGCCTGACCACTAACCACGTGGTCTTGCCAAGGCTGTGCATTACAGTTGTAGGGGCATGCTGTGCTAACGTAAATATTTTATTAAGAAAATAGCCATGCGGATGCTGAGTTGAGACTAGATGGGATCGTTACGCCCACTCTCAGAAATAGGATGAATGACTCCCTTCAAGACCAAATATGAAAAAAATAGATGCGGGATATTTACGACAATAATGATAATAGTGAAGTACCTCATCCCTGACGCCATTAAGCTAAAATGCAGACAAATGTCAGAATTTTGTTCTGCGAGCAGCATAATGGCAATGGAAGATTAACTGACAAATCACAGGGATTGAATATCTACTTATTGATGGGGGAATGAATTTTATAGCCTTTCCACTAACACGATCATCCAGTGGAATTTGAGTTTATTCTCAAATCCCGACTTGAAAAAGCAGCTTTCCGTAGTAACCAAGATGAACTTGCCCAAAAAAACAGATTAAAACCTAACATGATCAATCCAGGCGGGGAAAAATCAAGAGTGAGAAGGTGGCTGAATGAAAATATGCCGATTCCGCACACTCCATAAAAAGGGTTCAACGAACCCTTTCGAGAGAATAAAGTTGCTATCAGGCTCACTACAACAGCAAATGCCACTATGTAACTGGTCGCTTGCCCCTGATCAAGCCCAAAAACTCTGACTACACCCATTGTAGTAAAAACGAAGAAAAGTATTGTTGAGACATAACTGAGGCTATATAGCATTTTGAATCACTGTTCGTTAAGTGAATTGATGCGGATACTATTCAGGAAAAATCGATTCATATTTAAAGACTTTTACCTTTCTATGAATTTAAACATTTCTAGCTTTCTAATTTAACTAAATAGAAAGTAATGCTCTTAATATTTCCATCAAAAGCACTCGAAAAGAAGGAAAGTCCTGCTGCGAAAGAATCCCTTAAGGTTTTGACCATTCCCTGTGTGACAACGTTCTTAGGAAGTCTTTTAGTTTGGGAACTAACACCCAGTGCCTGTTTTAATTCCTTCGCAGTAGCGCCAGGTCTATTCACTTTTAGAGTAGCCTTAGCAAGCTGCTTGCGCCCCGCCCTATTTACAGCGCCAGTTGTTGCCGAACGAATACTCACTCCAGCCTGCTTTAATATTTTCATCACTTTGACCGTAGCAGCCACAGACGCTCCCACACCCAGCAGAGACACACCGTCAATGATAGTCATACTAGTTTGGTATGCAGTTGAATTGTCCCATACCTCGTTGATTTCTGGATTGGTCAAAGAGTTTATTGTTCTGATTGCAGAAACAGCACATGCCGTACCCGTCGCAATAGTGGCCGAATAAGAGACTGCTGTTAGAGCAAGGCTGGTTCCACCAGTGAAGGGAGATGCTGCGCCGGACCCAAAAGTAACGACACCAGCAACAACTGCAGCAGTACAATTTATCCCAGCCAAACCTAATTCATCCCACATATTCGTATAGTCAATACTACTTTCTTTTTCTTCGTTTACCTGTACAACAACAACGATATAATTGGTATCTGAAAAACAGGCACTCGGCTCCCTAATGATTTGAGATACACCATTCACATCGACAACAACCCCCATACTGGGAAAAACAGCCTTATTAACCGATGATAGGATAGTACTTTTTGCCGAGGCTGGAAGTGTTGCCATGATGAACCCTATGGTAAAAAATTATTTAGCCGTTATTTTGTGGCGATAAACTAGCAAGACTTTTGATGAGAGTCTGTAAAATACTTCACATTCAATCTAGATCATAAAATACAACCAAAGTTTCAGGTACGGCCTGAGATACATTTACAGTAGCCCAGGAAAACCCCACTAATATCATCTTCAAAGCTCTCGCAGGATAGGTTCGATTAGCCATATAACTGGTTTTCCCTGTAAAAGCTAAATATCCCTGAAACCAAAGATAGCCTTACCTGTGAAATCGCGTCGTTTCTTCCAACGGAGCTCGACCCACTCTTGCCGAGTTCGCTAAATCATCCGTATCTTCATACCCAAAGGAAAGCCCAAATAATAATTTATTACTCGGATCAATATCGAGTTCCTCTCTAATGATATCTGCAAAAAAACTTAACGATGTCTGCGGACAACTCGCCAAACCGAATGCCTCCAACGTCAGCATTAAAGACTGAGCGTACATCCCTAAATCAGCAGCTTCACGAATACCAAATGAGTCAGGTAGAAAAAGGAAGGCTACGTGTGGAGCCCCAAAGAAAGAATAGTTCTTCATAAACCATTTAGTGCGTTCGGCTTTCTGTTCTCTTGTTATATTCAGAGCGGTATATAACACGCTGGCCGAGTCATTTTGACGTTCTTTATAAACGCCGTTATATTTACCGTCAAAGGGGAAATCAACACTCATTTTTCCTTTACTCATTGCTTCAGGCAAGCTAGCACGCAGTTTCTCTACAGCCTCACCACTAACAACATGGACTTGCCAAGGTTGGGTATTACAGTTGGAAGGTGCATGCTGAGCCAAGGTAAATATTTTTTTAAGAAAATTCGGTTCCACTGTTTTGTCAGTAAACGCGCGCACTGATTTGCGGCTGGTAATGATGGATTCAAAGGTCTCTATTGTATCTGTCATAGTGTCAACTCGATGGTTAATTAAAATAGCTAGATAGAAAAATATGGCTGTATAAGGGCAAATATTGAGGAATTCAGAGTAACGAAATATATCAGTATTTACCATAAATCGCTTTCATTTCAATACGACATAAGGCTTAAAAAGAACACGTTTAGTTTAAGTCAGCTATTGGTCATACAGGCGTTTTATCCATAACAAGGCTCAACGATAAAACCGATCTGAAACCTATATGCTATATTAATAACTTATTGATTAGTTTCAGGTACCGATACCTAGCTACAGGATTCGCGTACCCGAATGCCAGAACAACGCCAAACCTAACTTTGACGAATCCATTTTTTAATTCAGATTATGAGGCGCTAGAAAATCATGAATATTCAAAATATATTGGACTCGTCAATTCGTCAAAAATGGTCTGTCTCCGATTTCGATTGGGATAGCCCAGTAGAAATGGACGACGTCAGCTTAAAGCAACAAAAGAACCTAGGACGTGTATTACTGTTTATATCCGGCATTGAAAGAGTAGGAGCGGAGTTCTTTAGAATTCATGCCGATTACGTCGACGATCCTGTGGCCAGTCAGTTATTTAATGTCTTCGCTGAAGATGAAGAACGACATGCAGATGCTGAATTGGAAATGGCCAAACGTCTTGGCGTTAAGTGGATGGACCTTCCGTGGATAACGCGATTAACTTTTAAAGTCATCCAAAGAGACTTAAATAACATTCGTAACAGTAAGTACGGCTCTAGCGTCCACCGATTAGGCAGCACTATGATTTTATTCGCTGAGCTAGGATTAGATGGGATCGTTATGCCCACACTCAGAAATGGAATGAATGAGCCACTTCAAGACCAAGTATGGAAAAGAATAGATCAAGATGAACGACGTCATATCGCAATGGATTATTGGCTTATTGAAAATCGCTACGAAAGAAATGTCGCTCATATAATTCAAAATGCGGGGAACTCACGCAAACTCCCTTCAATAAAAAACCTAAGGATTCCGTTTTCACTCCTAAGTTCGGTCGTGACTCCCATCATAGTGATACCTGGCTTCCTCATGGTAGGAGGTCCCGCAGCAACGATGCCTGTACAGGCCAAGTTCTTCAAGAACTATTGGGAGCTGGTCAAAAACGTTCCAAAAAGAGCGCCTCACGCCCCGCAAGTTGCATCCTATAGTGCACCGACTGCTTTTATAAAAAACATTTCTCGATTCATCCAAAAGAGCACTTTAATTAACTTCGCGTGGAAGCGCATATCATCAACTAACAATATGACACACAGTTACTGAAATTCGATAATGAATGACAGCTGCAATCAAAAGCGCTACAAACTCACTCTTAGAAAGTTTCTGTCACTCACCATCTCTATTAATGGTATTTTTTTGGAGGTCGTGTGAACAACGAAGGCTTTTTTTGACTCTGTAATTTCTAAAACTCTTTTCTCTCTATTACTAATTTCAATCTATTCCTATTTCCTATCTAGAACTGCACCGTATCTACATTCACTTAACTATACAGTTTAAACCATTACATTAAGTGTTCTCAAATTTGTCACAGCTAGCAAGAACTTGTTAGCATTAGATTCGACAACACAACCCAATAGTAAGGAGAAACTAAAATGGCATCAGTTAAGGAAGACTATGAAGGATGCGCCATTGAGATAGAAGTTGAAAACACCCTAACGCTTAATGGCAAGAAAATCGAATTCACTCACGACAATACCAACCAAACATGGCACTCCGACTATCTGCCCTACTCACAATACAACTCGCTAATAGAATTGGCCCGCGCGATTGTCCATGAGTCAGGTGAATTTACTAAAGCACAAAACTAACCAAACGGAATTGAATCATGGCTATTAGAAAGGATGCAAATACCCTCACCTCCTCTGAGCGAGCTGAATTTGTTGCTGCTGTGTTGGAGATTAAAAGACTCGGAATCTACGACCAATTTGTCTTACGTCACGCCCGTGCCAATATGACGGCGATCCATCGCTGTCCGGCATTTTTACCATGGCATCGACGTTTCATTTATGATTTTGAAATTGAACTACAACGTGCCTCAGGTAACCCAAATCTCGGATTACCCTATTGGAACTGGCCAGATGGTGGTGAAACCGCCTCTTTATGGGATGATGATCTATTAGGGGGTAACGGGGATACCAATGGAGTGGTTCGTACGGGTCCGTTTAGATCAGGCCGATGGACAATAGTCAATCGTAACGGTCAAGCAAATGGCGCACTGAGAAGAGAGATGAGACAAAATGCTTCATCGCTTCCTACTATCTCAGAGATTACGGGAGTTGTCGCTCAAACACCCTATGACACCGCACCCTGGGATGCCTCTGCGTCTGGTTTTCGCAATCAGCTAGAAGGATTTATCGGCGCAAATCTTCACAATAGAGGTCACATGTGGGTTGGTGGTTCAATGCTCCCTATGACGTCGCCTAATGATCCTGTGTTTTTTATGCATCACTGTATGGTTGATAAAATATGGCATGACTGGCAAGTGGCTCACCCATCTCAAGGTTATCAACCAACAGGAAATGCTCCTTTTGGACAAAACTTAACAGATCCGATGGACAGCACCCCTACTCCAAATAACCGACCAATTGATGTATTGGATAGCAGTTCCCTTGGCATTGAATATCAGCAATCTGGTGAGATTATCGTACCTCCCATAGCAACGCCCCAGTTACTCCCGCTGGACGAAAGCTTTATCAATGCGAGCATCAATATTCCAGGTGAAGTGATTCGGTTTCAAATCGATGCACCCGAGTTCGCCAGCTACCGGCTAGAAACCAGCGGTAATTCTGATACGGTCATGTCCTTGTTTGGACCCAACGATGCTAGAGCTCTAGTCACAGTCAATGATGATGGAGGGGAAAACCTAAACTCTAGAATAGTACAATCACTTTCCGCTGGGTCTTATATCCTGGAAATACGACTGTACAATCCCAATTCATTGGGCAGCTTTTCCATCTCAGGTCAACCTATCGGTACGAGTGCGATCCCAACATTAGCGGTCAACGGGGTTCAAACGAATGCCGCAATTTCTTTCTCTAATGAAAGTGACTTGTATCGATTTACCGTAACCAATCCGGGGGCACATAACATCGAGACAGAGGGACAAACAGATACCTTCATTTCTCTGTATGGTCCCAACAGTCAAACTGCGCTACTAGACAACGATGACGATAGCGGGAGTGGCTTAAATTCAAGGTTACGTTGGAACCTTCCTAACGGAGAATATTTTGTTAGAGTTCGACATTATTCCCCTGTTAGTACGGGTTCCTATAGTATCCGGGTTAATCGCTGAGAGTATCCGGTTAATCGTATCCGAGAACCCCTGACGTAAAAAAGTAAACCCTGTGTTACTCGTATCTAAGGCAGGGTTTACCTAGAAAAAAAAGTCTATACAGTTAATAAAGTCTATACCGTTAATAAAAAAGAAGAGTCATCATTCCCTACAACCAACGCTTTAAGCTGCCGCCGCCAGTCACGCCAAAGGAATAACCAATCATAAGTCGAACTTGCGGCTCCACCTCTTGTATTGACCTATGCGGAAAGAAACCACCCACTCCCAATGCAATTTTAAGCTTCAAAATATCGAGATAGGTATTCACTCCTAAATAGACACCTGCTTCCGTTGCCTTACCTTCCATTGAATTACGAGATTGCGCCCATGCGATTTCCAAATTATGTGACAACGGTGTACCTTGATAAAAATTCGGTAGGGATAAATTCAATCCAACTTCATGATAGCGATTATCACCTGACATCACTTCGTCCAATTTCCGAAAACTCAAGTGTACATACAAATTAGCACTGGCAGGTAAATTGCTTTTAATCGCCGCTAGGCCATAGGCCAGATGTAAACCACCGTATTGGTCGTCATTCTCCAGGCTCGCCGAATAGCTCCCCATAATGGACAATGCCGAATATACTTTTTCATGAATAATATCCATTGGCATCCAATATTTATTATCATCGAAATTGGATTGCGACAATAACTTCTCATCTCCTGTCGCTTCGTATTCACTTGATTTTTGATAGGATTCCTCAGAGAGCATGATGCTCCTAGGTTTCGTTTTATTCGGGCGGAAGGCTTGAGAGCGCAAGGGGAAACCCTCCTCCACCAACTTTGAATACGCTAAATCTTCCCCTTTTACGAAAGCGAGTATAACGGCCGTTACGGACCGCGTATTGGTCCGATGTAATCGAAGGTGATTGGTTCTGTTGTCACACAGGTCATCACTACCGGAATTTAAATTTCCATCACCGCAAGCATTCCAATACACATAGGATTGAGCTGTCACCTTATCGGTTTCTGGTGAATCCATCTCCTGTCGAATACTGAGATTTCGTTTCTTTAACCAAACACTTTCTTTAATTTTGGCAAGCTCGCGACCCTCTTCTTCTAAAAGGTTTTCTCGTATAAAGAGTTCGCCTTTACTCAGTTTGACACCTGCAAATGCACGCCCGTATTCATTCCAATGATCATGAAATGTTTGACTAGGGTTTTGTAAAGAATGCACTCGAGAAAACCCTGAATGACCAATAGCAAAAGTATCCTGTAAAAAATGATCGCCGAAGGAGGAATAAACCAAAGCTCGATTAAAAGTCTCGATTGCTTCCGAGTAATTAGCTCGATCAAATATCTCCCGAGCCAATACCGCCAGTTGTATGGCTTCAATATGATTTGATCTCCACTCTTGTTTCGAATAGGGCGCAAAATGGCTGAAATTATTTAACGCCAATTTTCCGTAAACCGTCCAGCTTAAAGCCTGTGATTCTGCTTCGATGGATTCAAAATCCTTAGGGTCTGATACGTGATCACCGGATAAAGATGACCGTAATCCATAAGCATCAGAACGCCCGCCAATATCATGACAAGGAATATTCCCTAGCAAAGCTCTCTCTTGCTTCAGTTCATTGTATTTTTCAGTGTTCCGACGGCCCATTGAGTTGCCTAGTGCTGGGTTAGCTAGTGCATCATCGTATTCCTCCATTAGATTATCACAGGCCGATCTAAAGGCTTCTTTTCCTAACTGGTAATGCTCCTTGTAGTTCCAAGCAAAGGATTGCTGGCAAAATAATAATGGAGCGACAAAAAGCAATGAACAAAAGAATCCGTTCCGATGAGTGCGTAGCATAAAAATGTTCCTAAATTTCAAACACTAATTTGTAGTGGGATTGGGGTTGAAAAAGCAGTGATTCCAATATTCGAAAACTCACATTCAATAAAAAGGCCCTAAAACAGATTTAACGTCTTAGGGCCTAGGTATTTAATTTAATGGATTCGTTTTCAGCGTTATCTAAATAACTTGTACACTTCTCCAATTCCACGAGCATAAGAAGCTGGTGCTAACCGCTTTACTCTCCACCAAACTTTCGCGTCCACTTGCGGCATCATATACAGTTGTCCCTTATCTAATGCAGTCAAAGTTTGTCGAGCGACTTTATCGCTGTTAGTAAAAGAAAGTTTATCCATGGCTAACGAGCCTCTTTCTTTGTCTTCATCTGATATCCGGCTATTTTCAATAATATTGGTCGGAATCATTGTAGGACATAACGCGGTGACATTAACGCCGGTACCTACCATCTCTGCCGCAAGCGTCTCGGAAAGCGATAACACACCAGCCTTGGTTACATTATAGGCTCCCATCTCAGGAGCAGCGGCGAAGGCGGCTGCTGAAGCGACATTAATAATACCGCCATAACCTAGTTCTTTTAACTTAGGAGCAAAAAAGTGGCAGCCATGAATAACTCCCCACAAATTAACTTTCATTATCCATTGCCAATCTTTCATGGACATTTCACCGATAATCCCACCTGCTCCAACACCAGCATTATTCACCACTAGTGTTATGGGTCTTTCTAGTATCTCTTCGGCTTCTATCGACAACTTTTCCATTGCGCTTTCGCTACCGACATCACACTTGTAGGCTATGGCTTTTGTTCCTAATTCTTGCAACATTGTCGCTGTTTTTTGCGCCGCTTTTAGATCGATATCGGCACAGATGACTTGACCACCCCTACGGGCAATTTCGTAGGCAAAACTCTTACCAATACCACTACCAGCACCGGTAACAACAGCAGCTGATTTTTGGGATACTTTTAAAGCGGTTATACTCATGGTCTTAATATCCTTTCGTTGTTGGACTTAGTTACTGCACTCTAATCAATAGTCTTAGCTTCTGGACTTTTTCCTAGCAGTAAATTTTTTGCAAGTTGTCGATAAATTAAGAAGGGGCAGTCTCTTTCCATTAAAGTTGTAGATTGCGCGCTAAGTCTAGCGTAAATCATTGTAGTTTTCATAAATTAATTAAGGCTTGATTTAAGTCAATTGGAAATTGCGCACTCCTTTTTACCTTTTTCCTGAGAATACTATCAAGGTATCTATACTCGGCCTCCAACATAAACTGCCAGTTGGGAAAGCATTCTAAACTTACCCTATTTTATTAGCTCTGCGAGAGGGTCCTAATATTCATTTGGCGTAATCCCAACAATCTATTATTTGGCATCCATACAGGGTCGCCTACTAGCTCGAATCCATCGAAACGTTTAATGAGTTCATTTAGAGTCGCCGATATCTCAAGACGAGCTAGGCTGGCCCCCAAGCAGAAGTGGACGCCTGCGCCGAGACCAGCATGCTTATTGGGCCAGCGCGTAATATCAAATTCAAAGGGCTTATCAAAAAAACGCTCGTCACGATTCGCTGACATTTCCCAAAAAGTGACCTTATCACCTAACTTAATCGTCTCACCTTGTAAAATAATGTCCTCAGTCGCAGTTCGGCGTTTGTAGATTGAGGGGGTCGTCCATCGAATTATCTCCTCAACAGCAGAACGCATCAGTGACGGGTCATCCTTTAAAAGTTGAAATTGCTCAGGGAAATCTATGAACGCCTTTATCGTTCCCCCTAAAGCGCTACGGGTCGTTTCCGCACCAGCAGGAAATAATAAAGTAAAAAACGATAACAATTCATGATCATTCAGTTTCGTACCGTCTTCTTCAAATTCGGCTTGGACGATAGTCGACAAAATATCCTTAGCTGGATTCAAGCGTTTATCAGCAATGATAGTTTTCGCTTCATTGCGAATTTTTATCATATATTCTTTATCGAGTATCGAAGACGATGTCGAAGCCAATCCCAAATCAACCCATTCTATCAACTGATCCCTTTTATCCAGCGGTACCCCCAGTACATTGCAAATGGTTTGCAGTGGAACTTCTCTGGCAACTTTTTTGACAAAATCAAACGAATCCTGATCTGCCACGCTATCGAGTAATTCACCGATCAATTTGGTAAGCCCCGCCTCAAGTTCTTGAACTGCTTTGGGTGTAAAGCCCTTATTCACAAGGGAGCGCAATCTCCGATGCAAAGGATCATCGGTCATATTTAATGCCACACCGGCACTGCGCTCGTCCTTTATTCCTGTTCCTCCGCCTGTTCTGTCACCGGCTTTATCAGATGAAAACCGAATCGGGTCACGCTGAATGGCGGTCACATCACTATACCGACTGATCACCCAAAACCCTTCACCATCCGGTGTTACCGTGGTCGGCTCATGCCAAAAAACAGGCGCATTATCTCGTAGCCAATTGAAGGAGTTGTGTGGGAAACCCTCTGCAAAACTCGCATCATTGGAAAGATCAACAACTGAAGAGTCAGAATTTGTTGTCATAATTAAATTTGCCGCCGAGTGAATAAGGAAATAAGAGTGAACTCTATTCTTTTTGCGACACTTTACGTTAATAATATGAAAAGTACGAGGACAGTGACTGTGAGAGGGCACGAAACAATGAGTGATATGTTCGTCTTATTTATTTTCAACATATAGACTATTCTACACGATTGAGCACATAGCCCACCTCTCGAGACTAAAAATGAGCTGATTTAAATCACATGGCTCTGCTCATTTCGTGATACTTATAATACTCAAACTAACTAAACATACAGGGTAATAGTAGTGGGTAGTGACTTCATAGGATATTTCAAAAATAACCTCTATCTTTGGGTCAAATTATTCATGCAGATGAGTCTGCTAGTGAGTTTGTGCTTAGCGATCTATCGATTGGAGTGGCTAACTGTCTTTCTCGTCAGCATGATTATGCTTCTGACCCTAATTCCTCTTAGACTCAATACTCAACTTAATATCGTTATTCCTTTAGAGATCGAAATATTATCTCTCGCCATTATCTATGCATCCTTATATTTAGGCGAAATCGGCAATTATTATGAAAAATATTGGTGGTGGGATATTCTTTTACACAGCGGCTCGGGATTTCTTTTCGGCGTCTTAGGCTTCTTGCTCATATGGATACTGAACGACAAACCAAAATCCTATTTAGGCTTATCTCCATTTTTCATGGCTTTGGTCTCTTTCTCCTTTTCAATCACTATGGGTGTTGCCTGGGAGGTATTCGAATTTACTCTTGACCAAAGCTTTGGTTTAAATATGCAAAAAAGCGGTTTGGTCGATACTATGTGGGATCTGATCGTTGTGTGTATTGGCGCATTATGTGTATCGGGCTTTGGTTACTCTTACCTAAAATTTGGTTACCGTTCTTTTGCAAGCCAGTGGTTTGAAGATTTCGTCGAAAACAATCCTCATATTTTCAACGAAAATAAAACATAAATACCTCGCACCTACAGACAACCTAACAAATTATCTAACAATGATTAAATCTATAAAGTAAGCGCTATAATTATGAAGTAAGTACTAAACTTGGCGTCATTTTTTGTAAAAAAAGATCAAAGCTATCATCGTTTTCTAAAAAACAGGATGAAGTGCTGCAATAAAATATATCGGTTTTAAGCTGTTTAAGAAGATCAACGAGTTCCATAACACTCATATCATTTTTAATAATGATAAGCGTATGATCTATCGGATCAACTGCTAGTAGTTCCTGTAGCTCTGACACGTAACTTTGCTGGGCAATAATATTCAACTTTTGCTTCAGCTTTTTAGCTTTTTTGGTAGCAAGAATAAAGGCATTTTTTGAGCCAGGTGTGCTTTCAAACAATAAGCAGCCATTCCTTCTGTCTCTAGCATTAGCGGTAATATTTGTCGCCATCAAAGACCCTTTATGTTTCGGGCCAATGACAAGGATTTTTGACTGCCTAGCATCAAAACACATTTTATGATCAGGGTCGCAAATAAGCCTAAACTGCGGGACCACCTTGGCTCGCTGTGCTTTCGTCGCTACTTTTTGTTTTAATCTATTCGTATTGCGCTTAATTGAAACCGCCATATCGGTATCGTCTGAAGCATAAAAACTTTTACCATGCGCTGTAAGTTCACGAGTAAAAGGCAAAGCAAACATTTTGACTAGGTCTGGGTTTTGTATCAGAAGTGTTAACAATTCTTCATTGAATTGGAATGCAATTTCCATTGCGATCTCAATATTGCTATCCGTTAAATGACTTCGTTGCCCCGAAGAGGCATCGAGTGCCAAAACGATTTTATGCGTATTCATTTATGAACCTTTGAGTTTCTTAAGCTTATCACTTAGCGCATTGATACTAGATTGCACTTTGCCATTAACGCTTTCTACCGGATATATACCTTGATCATTTTTGTGCCCTGCGTTTATACCTGTTAGTAAACTCAGCATTTGATCAATATTTTCCACAGCATATATTTTAAACTCTTGCTTCTTTGCCGCCGTGACAATTTCTTTATTCAACATTAAGTGTTTTACATTGGCTTGAGGAATGATGACTGCCTTGTCTTTTGCTCCCCCTTTCACTTTGCAGGCTTCGTAGAAACCTTCAATTTTTTCATTGACAGCGCCTATGGCTTGTACTCTACCGTTTTGATCAACGGAACCCGTAACAGCAAAGCACTGTTTTATTGGGATATCTGAGATAGCAGATAACAATGCACATAACTCAATCGCTGAGGCGCTATCGCCATCGATAAAACCATATGATTGCTCGAATACGAGGGTCGCAGTTAGCGCCAAAGGAATATCTTTACTGTAGCGGTTAGCAATAAACGCACTGAGAATCATCACGCCTTTCGAATGTAAAGAACCTGCCATATCAGCTTCACGTTCGATATCAATCACGTTGCCATTACCTATTCTTGCAGTCGCACTTATACGTGTTGGTCGACCAAAATAAAAATCACCTAATCCTATCACTGACAATGCATTCGCTTCACCCACTTGGTCGCCGGTATTGTTAAAAACAATATCGCCTCGGGCTATATTTTCGCAAAACAAATCGGGATATTGAGATTGTCGCAACAAACGGCCTGACAGCGCGTCTTCGACACAAGCCACATTCACCACCTTAATTTTCTTTTGCTTTGCGTAATAATTCGTTTCCTGTATTAAGTCAGAGATCTGTTCGATGTTTAAACTTAGTTTTTCGCTGTCAGATGCGTAGCGTGAGCTGTGCTCTATTAGCCGAGCAATCGCTGCGCGGTTAAAGGGTAGCAAACCCGCGCTTTTGATTTTATTAGCGATCAATTTCGCATATAACAAGGTGTTATCGATATCGCGGGCAATATCGTAAGACATGTCTGCGGTCACTTTGAATAAGGAAGAAAATTCAGGGTCTTGTGATTTAAGCAACTGATGAATAGTAGGATCACCAATTAACACAACTTTTATATCCAGAGGAATAAGATCTGGTGTGAGACTTTGTCCCGCACTGGGAGAAAACACATAGTCAACCGGTTCAATACTAAGCTGATTAGTATGCAGTACTCTTTTCAATGATTCCCATACAAACGGTTTACTGAGAACCTTTCGCGCATCAAGCACTAAGTAACCACCATTGGCTCGATGAACTGCGCCAGATTGCATCAGAGTGAAATTGGTACTGAGTGAATTTTTATAACTTGTATATTCTATTTGACCGAATAAATTCTGATGAATAGGGTTCTCTTCAAAAATAATCGGTGCTTGTTGATTGTCGGCGTTATCAACAAATATATTAATATGGTAGGGCAAGTATTCAGCTTCATGAATAAACTTGCTATTCGAAATATTGGTATTATCTTTGTCTTGTCTGAAAAATATTCCCACATTGTCGACAATATCTTCTTGAGCCGATTCAAAGAACATTTTTACCGAATCTTCTTCATTCCACTCCTTTTTTAAATCGTCAAAAAAAGGCTGTATACATAGCAGTGTAAACCAGGTGTTGAGATCTTTGACCTTTTTATGAGCGTCGACCTTAATTATTGGCAATTTTTCAACTATGTCTTTCAATCTATGATTATATTTCTCTACCTTATCTTTTATCGTGTCTTGTTCTTTTGCAGGCAGCTCATTGAATTCTTCAGACCCTATAAGTTGCGTGCCATTACTGGGCCCCATGGTGTAACCCTTTGGGGTAGGAATTAGAAGAACATTCTCAGCTTTTGCTTCTTCTGCCAGCTTCTCGAAAAGCTCTTGCTCAATGGATTGGAATTCATCGTTAATTTCTCTAACGGCATCAAGGTATTCTTCGCTTTGAAACGTTGATGGGACAGCACCTAGCAATTCTTCGATTAGCTGAAGCATCGCCTTTTGTAGTTTTCGCGCACTACCTGCAGGTAGCTTTAATAAAGTCGGCTGATTGTTTCGAGCAAAGTTATTCACGTAACACCAATCGCAAGGAGGATTCCTGTCAACGCGTTTACTTTCGATTAGAGCCTTTATGATTTCATTTTTGCCAACGCCGCTAGGCCCTGACACAAAAAGATTATAGCCTTGTTGCTCCATACCTAAGGAAAAATTGATAGCCTCCATAGCTCGACTTTGTCCAAGCCCGAGATCAATACTTTCTAGATCTTTAGAACTTTTAAAACCAGAGCTGGGAAAGGTGCACTTGGTGAACAGCTGTGATGCCTTAAGGGGTTTGGGCGTATTGTCGTATCCCTTCTGGCTCTTTATATCTTGTTTCTTAACACCTGTTTTTTTAAGTACTGTTTTTGTGGCTCTTTTCATGATGCGCTCTGTAAGCTAACCCATTTTATTTTTAGTCGTATTTATTAACAACAATCACTAAAAAGTTAGAATCAAATACCGAGCCCCGTGAGAGTGTTCGCTAGATCATTGAGTAAAGCTGACAATTTGGGGTTTGCTCCCTCAAAGTTTGTCACAACATCTAACAGTGCATTGTCAGATGTAGATTTATCAGACGGGGATTTGTCAGACTGAGAACTGTCGTTGCTCATCTCTGCCTCGATATTATTTAGGGCGGTTTTAACATGTTGCTCTAAGGTGTTTAGTGCGGCTATATTGTTGGGATCTTTCCCTATCGCTTTAAGCTCAACGCTAATGCTATTGAGTAGTTTTTGTAGCGATGCACTATCCATAATGTCCTCTTAAACTAATATCTTATAACTAATATGGGTGGTAAGAGCTGCCTTTAAAGTATTAAAAATGGAAAAAAAGGTAATACCATTGATCCACGTCATTCTTGTTAGCACTTTGGTAGAATCAAATTGAGGTAAACAGATGGGTATAAGCAGGAACCGTAGATGAAAACCGCAACCGCTTGGATCTGCCGGATCGGTTTCCCAACAGAAGTTTATATAAAGTAGCTTACATTAGGAGAGGGGGAACACCTAGTAGGCGTAGTAGGCGCTAAGGATACTCATCAGACCATCCTTAGCAATTCAAAACAAATACCTCGAGTTCTATACTTTATCATGAAAGTGTTTTTCCATACTGTAGCTAGCCATTTGTGGCATCTACATTAATGAGAAACTCTGCTGTTTTCTCAGTTCTTTCCATGGGTAGCAGATGCCCCCCCTCCATTTCAATTAACTGGCCATTCGGCACCTGTTTAATGAATCCCTTATACAATTCGATAGGAAACATACCCCCCGTCGCTTTGACTAACTGAAGTGGGCATTTGATATTGCACGCAAGCTCAAAGACATCAACACTACCCGTATATTCAAATATTGAAGCCTCCACTTCGGGTGGACAACTCAACTCTACCTCACCATCAGCCCTATCTTGCATACCGTATTTTAAATAAAGCGCATAAGATTCATCGCTCCAGTTTTTAAAAACCGGTTTTTCACGCCACGCTTTCCCAGCGGTTTCTCTATCCGGCCAAACACTACGACGACGCCTCGCTATATTTGCGATCATGGAGCCTGGGCTAGCACCTCCAGGCCAATTGAGACCCATTTCTTTCATCATTTTATCACTCGGACGTAAAGGTGGATCGAGCATTACCACCCTTTCAAATAGATCCGATGTTCCAGCCGCTGCGGCCGCAATAACGCCACCGAGAGAATTTCCTGCTAAGAGAGCCACCTTCTTCTCGCCTTTTTCTTCTAAAATCTGGCGCGTCATTTCGAGCAAATCATTCATGAGATGATGCCAATCATAGCCTTCGGGTGGAGCGGGTTTTGTTGATTGACCATGACCACGAGAATCATAGGAAATAACGTGGTAATGCGGTAAAAGCAACGCCGCCACAGGAGCCCAGGTTGCGGCACAAAATCCATTGGCGTGAGCCAATATTGCTAAGGGTTTATCGTTCTTCCATTCCAGCCCAGTAATTTCAGTATCTGAGTTGATCTTCCATGTTTTAAAAGTGGGCTGAGGGTTCATTAGTTTACAAGCAAAGGTGTCAGAATTAGATGTCATAAAATCTACTACTTTATATAGGCCTGCGATAACGAGGCCGTATTTGATGAGTGGAAGTCTACGTAAAAATAGTCGACCGCATTATACTGACGGAACTAGACCCTTAATAGAGGCGATCAGTAACCTTATGGGACAAAAAGGAAACAGACCGAGAAGAATACCTTCATTTGTTGGAATTACGTTTCAATCAGACCATTTAGTCAAAAAATGGTCATCAATCAAAATAAAGATTTGCTAGAGAAGGTTGTTCACGCTCAGCCAAATTATTTTCCCTCCTGTGTTTTTCTCCATATGAAATGGCTACCGTTCGCCCTTTAAAAACTAACATGGTATATTGATTTTATTCCTTATTTTGGCATTCGGATGGTTTGCAAGTACCTCGTGCCTGCACCCGTCAAATGAAAAGCCGAAGGTCATCAGGATTCGTACTACCCAGATCCACCTAAATCTACCAACACAACTCAAACACTAATAAAATAAAAAGGGAGTGACTTCGTATGTCTCAATTTGGAGAATATCTAAACATAAATGTAACCATTAACGACTATATCGCGACGGTAGAAATGAACAATGGTCCGTCCAATTTCTTCGATATCGAAATGTTAGGATCACTAGCAGACTGTTTTGAAGACCTAGACAAGGAAGAGAGCTGTCGAGTGTTACTGCTAACCTCCACAGGTAAAGCCTTCTCAGCGGGTGCCAATTTTCAAAAAGGAACGACCAATGCCAAAGGGCTGGATAAATCCGGTAGAGGCCACCTTTACGATCAAGCTGTTCGCCTTTTTTCCAATCGTAAGCCTATTGTTGCCATCATAAACGGAGCCGCAGTGGGGGGCGGGTTAGGTTTATCCTTAGTACCAGACTTTCGCGTCGGCTGTGGTGACTCTCGGTTTGCCGCCAACTTCACTCGCCTCGGTATTCATCCTGGATTTGGCCTGTCCTATTCCTTGCCTAAACTAATTGGGCAACAAAATGCAAACGACATGTTTTACACAGGCCGCAGGGTTAAGGGCGAAGAAGCGAAAGAGATGGGATTGTTGGACAGATTAGTGGCAAAAGAAGACCTATTAAAGGTCGCCACTGAAGTAGCAAGGGAACTGGCAATCAGCGCTCCTCTTGCCGTTATGTCTATTCGCGAAACTCAACGCATGGGATTACCTGAAGCCATTAAAGCGGCTACTGATCGTGAATTGTCAGAGCAAAACTGGTTATTTAAAACCGATGACACGAAAGAAGGTGTTAAAGCCATGGGCGAAAGACGTGAGCCCGTCTTCACCGGTAAATAGAAGAAATAAAAATAGTCGCTATCCCGCGATTATGAAAATCTAAAGTGACTGACTTTGTGAATTCAATTGCTTCAATCCAAAGTCAGTCACTTTACATAAAATAAAATTCATCTGATTATTCTAAACCATCCCGCAACTCATTCTCTTTCTTAACTGTGATGTACCGATTATGTCTTCCCAAACACCACTACGACGCTCCCTACTTTTCGTTCCCGGTGGAGAAGATCGCCGCCTAGAAAAAGCCAAGCAAACCAATGCCGATACGCTCATCTTCGATTTAGAAGATTCCGTCCCTTACGATAAAAAAGAACAGGCAAGAGACAAAGTCACACAAGCGTTACAACAAAAAGCCTTCGGCGAATCGGAACCCACGGTTCGTGTCAATGGGCCACAATCTCCTTTTTTTGAAGACGACGTTATCGCGGTAGTACAAGCCGGTGCCAGGGCAATTATGTTACCCAAATCGGAAAATTTAGAAACACTAAAATCGCTATGTGCATTGATAGAAAAATGGGAAGCAACGCCTCAATCTGTCCAGATTCTCGCACTGGTCGAAACGCCATTAGGAACACTCAAAGCCAACGAACTTTGTTCCGACATTGATAGAATAACCGCCCTTTGTTTTGGTCACGCCGATTTTGCGCTGGAGATGGGACTTGCCGAAGCGGATGCAGCTCAAGGTGCAATCCTTCATGCCAGATGCCAAATCGCCATAACCGGCAAATCCTACCAAGTCACTCCCGTCGACAACGTATGCCTTTTCGTCAAAGACGAAACCACATTTCGTCAGGATGTGGCTTTAGGGATACAACTGGGTTTTGAAGGAAAAATGTGTATCCACCCAATGCAGGTGGAAATCGCCAACGCCATGTACACCCCCTCCTCTGAACAAATTGAATATGCGAATAGAGTGATACGAGGTTGGGATGAAGCTCAGAAAAGCGGATTAGCTGTCTTCACGCTTGATGGTCAAATGTTAGATTATCCGTTAGTGGCCGCGCAGCAAAAAATCTTACACCGTGCTACGAAAGCGGGGTTGGACTGCTAAGGTACCGGCGAAAGAGTATATGCTTCCCAATATCCAGCAATAAGGCCTGCAATGGCACTCATTGTTAGCCTTCAGAACTATGGTTAACTCAACTTCTATAATTCTACATCTACGTCGGGATACTAGAAACTCAACACTAAACAAACTCTTGGTATGGTGTTGGGTAATGACCTCAGGGAATAGTAAGCTCGACGCCCTCTAACAGACGATCTGGATTCCCACCGATTACACCAAAATTACTCTCATAGATTGTGTCCCAAAATCCGACTGACCCGTAATACTTCTTGGAGAGTTTGGACAAGGTATCGCCTTTAATGACCGTATGAGAAATATCCCCTACGGGCATCCAGCCTTGTAACTGTGCTCTGCCTTCGCCACCAAACGTTTGAACTAGAGCTGCATCTCCCAGCATCTTAGAAAAATTCTGACTCGTCGGAAATTGTCGAAACGCCTTTTCCGATTTGGCATGGCGTTTTTGACCCGCGCATAACAGTTCGCCAAAGGCACTCCGGCTCGCACCTTTGTTCGGGTCAGCGCCAAGAAGTTGCGCATCTGCAAGGGCATCCATGACATTCTTAATGTTAACGGCACTTGGGTGAGCCTTCATCAACGTTAAAGTTTGTCCCAGAATATGGTCTGCCAATTGTTGAGCCTCTGCCATTTTCTCGGTATCCACTGTAACGCCGTTGACCATTTCCTTAATACTTTTCTTCAAATTTCGCTGAGCCGATGAGATGTCTTCTCTAAAAATTTGTCTGCGCACACCGTGCTTGCCTGATTTCAATTCTTTAAGTTGATTGCGCAATATTGTCAGGTCGTGACGCAGGTGTGCTTGAAGATTTTTATGGGGGCTGCGTAAATTATTAATATCCCCACCTGAAGACAATCGTGCTAGATTGACGTAGGGATGATTCGGAGATATCTCACCTCTGTCTATCATCGTGAGCCAATCTTTCGCTTTTTTCATGAGTTCCTTGATTTTGGACTCTTCAAACCGCAGTAACCGCAACGTATCGGTAGCATTTGTCATGGTGATCTCCTTGATATAATGGGTTCCCTTTATTATCGATTTTATATTAACTAAATAAGGTTCCTCTGGACCATACCAAAAACTGGGTATAGACGAATGTCCACAAGTGATCTCAAAATCGCTGCGTAACGACAGACTTATCTCACCGTCTCTTCCAACCCCTCACTCAACAGGTTTTCTACGACTAGAGGCAAATCTCCTTCAAGAGGTAAAGCCAATCTCACCATTGTCCCTCCCCCCCCCCGGAATTAGCAACAAGATGAAAATGAGCTTTTCTATGACCGGCTCGATAATGCATATTTTCAATGCCTCTCCCATCCCGAATTCATATAATATGCGGTTACTGTTGGACTCGTATTGATAGGCTTCTTCTATCCATTGTCCGTTGGCCACTCGTTGGTAGTTTATTCGGTTGCCTACAGCATCATAACTGATTTACTCTTTGATTTGTTGAGCCCCTGTGCCTATGGCGGAAACGGTCAAGCGGTTGAGTGCAGCGTAGTGGTAGCGTTTGCTGCGGCGATGTCGGTGAGACGATAATCATCGTCCCTTATCCCCTATTTAATTTCTCAGCATCCTAAAATATTTCCTGACGCGTCGTGATTTTTGAAACCCCCTTTTTAAATTCCGTGATATAGTCTTTCTTCGTTTACTTTGTCATTGACTACTCCTCAATTCCTCTACATTTAACTATATAAGTGGGTGCCCTGGTTAACGTAACCGGATCAATTCATTAAGAGTATTAGTCACCCATGATAATGCCACACCACTACATCAACCAATCACAACTCAAAGTATCATTGCTTGAACGAGTTAAGTATTTTTTCGCCTCTACAAAATGTTTAATCATAACTCGGTTCCTTGAACGAACTCGTAGGTTGGATATGATGTGTCAATTTATTAACGGCGATAAAAACGGACATTTGCACCACAAATATCATTTTGTGAAGACCTTACGAGAATTGGGTTACCGAGTACCTGAGCAACGCTTGTATGATTATAAGGAATCGAGTGATCTCACCCCTATTCTCGATTTTCAATCTCAACAGGGAATGGTTTTTTGCAAACCGCTAGAAGGCAGTAAAGGGATTGGAGTTTATACTGCGCCTGACGAAGAGGCACTGAAGGAATTTATTGGCAACCAAAAAGAACCTTATATCATTCAGGAATTTTTACCACCCGTTAAAGATTGTCGCTATCTCTACCACGTTGGCCCTGAAAAAACATTTCGCGCTTGTTATGAAAAACACAAACCTATTGTGATAGGTGATGGTAAGACGACCTTGGCTGATTTAATCGAGAAGGAAGCTTCGATCCCCGCGCCGAGCCGGAAAAAAATTAAGGCTAACCATAAACGGAAACTTAAACTATGCCCTTCTGAAGGTGAGGTAATTGCACTGGTAGCGAGCGGCAACATATCTCAGGGGGCTTATGGGATTATCCTAAATGATGAGGAGCATGAGGCCATCGATGCGGTGATACTGCCGCTCATTAAAGATCTTGAGGAAAAACGCGGAATAAAAATGACTACCTATTGTTTTGATATTGGATTGTTACGAGAAGTTTCTGGCATAACGCCTTTCACTAAAAATGATATTGTTTTTTATGAGTTTCAGATGCCCTTTGACATGATCGGTTATTTTAGAGCATCGGATTTAACTGCGGTTCGAAAAGAAACTCAAAAAATGCTGGAGACTTCGTTTATACGGGAGTGGCTAGACAGGCCTCGGGATATCCCAAGCTCTTAACACTCAACTTTTGTTTCAACTTCATCAATCGGTAAATCCCGCAAAGGCAACCCCCCTTCAAGAGGTAAAACCAATCTCGCCATCGTCCCTCTCCCCCCGGAATTAGCAACAAGATGAAAATGAGCTTTAATATGACCTGCTCGATAATGCATATTCTCAATGCCTCTTCCCATCATTGCACCTGCCTCTAAACCTTTACCATAGTCACTGATCATAATAAAAATACACTCAACATCCAGATAGCTATCAACCTTCGTTGAAAGCGTCAAACGATCCGTCTCACTATGCTTAATACAGTTAGCAATTGATTCCTGAATAATACGCATAATGTGTAACGTTTTTTCTGGACTGAAATCTTTTAACCTTGGTAAGTCCGTCACCTGCCAATCCAATGTAATCCCCGCAATTTCAAGTTGATCCATCATGCGCACTCGCATCATACCCAACAAGGTCGATGTGTCTTGTAGTGTAGGGTCTAATGAATCGATGACTAATCTCAAGTCATTAATAGAATCCCGAAGGGCCTCTCTAGCTTGTCGGAACAATTTTCCGGGTGAATTAAAGCTTGCCATCAAACTCACCAATTGCCCGCCAATACCATCGTGCATATCTCGCATGATTCGCTCACGTTCTTGCATCAATAGCTTTTGATCTTCTAGCGTTTTCACTTGTTGAAATTGATCGCGCAATTCATTTTCTCTATCTTTCAAACGCTGCTCTAGCAAAGTAGTAAACTCTTCAGCTTCATTGAGGGATTGTATAAAGCGCCAAAATACAAACCAACAATAAAGGACAAATGACGGCATTAAACCGTACTGTATCAGCAGGCCATCTCGACGATCACCTAAATCATTGAACATAAGAAGATCGTGGCTGGATGCCACGAGAATGGGGGTACCGACAAAAATGAGTAGACCGATATCCGGCCTTGGGTCTTTCCAATAAGAGAACGCTAAATAGCAAATGGTGTAGGTGCCCATTATAGCGCATACATTTAACCAAAGGTTACCCCCCCAGACCAATACCATTTTCGCATCTGGCAGAAAAAACAGGCTGAGACTACAAGTAGCGATTATTAATAATAGTCGCTCAACGTTTTTAGGTTGTACCCCCACGAAACGATGGCATAAAAAAGTATTAGCCACCACGGCCCACACCAGCAAAGAAAAATTCATCGCTTCCCAATTTTTTGCACTAAAGGGCGGTTCATTGACGAACACATCCAGTGTATGAATAGCCCAAACAAATGAAGTAACAGCGTAGTAGGCATAATTGACTTCTTGTTTGCGCAACAGCCAAATGGAAAACAAGACAAAGGAAGAGACACAGAAAAAAACGACAAACCATTTTACCATCGTTATACGAACAAAATATTTAAAGTCATATCCCTCTTGAACAACAGCCGCCGGTGCGACAAACACTTCCCCCATTAATCCCTGCTGATCTACCTGGGTTTGTAATCGCACATACATCGTATTAGTACCGGTTTTTAATAATTGACCGGAAAACGTATACATCAGCGGCTCATAACCGTGGCGTGAAACAGTCCGACCAAAGGGGCCACTCTGCCCTACCCAAGTGCCATTGATAAACACAGCGACGTTGTGCGTTACCGAAGGCAGATAAACGCCCCATGCGGTGCTATTAGTGGATTCATTCAAATCAAATTCAAATTGATACCAGGCGTTTTCTATATCCCGGTGATTGCGATACCAGTCATCGGGTAACGCCTGATTTTGCCAACCTTCCGATTTTGCTAAACGTTCCTGATCGATTACAGGCGTAAATTTAGTGTTAGGGATAGCCAAAAAGTTAGCTTGATCTAATTTCAAAGCTTGTTCAGGCGAGGCAAAAACAGTAAAGGGAGGGTTATGCATTAACGCACCAAGAAACATCCAAAAACCAAAAAAAAATGCGAGGTTTCGCACCCTATGATTATTAACATCCATTGTTGACTACTTCCTATTGTTTCACTTTTTCGTCTGCGGGCTTATGAATTACTAAGCAAATCACCTGTCGACACCCGTTCTTAGTACGGAGATCTACGAGCACAGGTTACGAAAAAATTAACAGCCTAACAAGGGTGCACAACTCTCGGAGGTTTCATATTGCATCAGGATACTAGAACCTATATGACATTGTTTATCTGCCTGTTATTTCGAGCAAGGCTAAATAAGGCATCACCGCCTTTGACTGTATTTAGTTATGAATTTTCATAAGTGTCATGGCAACTAAATCCAACAAGGTATTTGCCCATCTCGGCAAATCTCGCAGCCTCATCCGGCTTGTTTAGTTGCTCCGCAGCGTAAGTCGCATAGTCGATAGCTAAGGTGACATCCTCAAGTTCATGATCCTGACTCCCATTAGTAGCCGAGGCATCAGCGAGTGCGACACCGATATTGACGGCTTCGCCATTGGCGGCAAGCGATCCTTCCCAACTCGAGCTTTGGTGGTACACACGACCTAATTCACGGGACAGTAGCAGACGTAATCTCGGATTTTTATCCTTGGGCACGTTTTTCAACGCTTCGACTAACGCGGAACTGGATTCTTCCAAAAGCTCCTGGCTATCGTCTTCAATAGCGATGTTGCCAACGAGCTTCGCATACCCACCAACCCATTCGGCCCAAAGTAGAGGAAAGCGATCGCGGGAAATCCTATTGATATTCGTAGAGTGACTAGCAATCTCCTGGTCCAACTGGATGCGATGATTTAAGCCTGTGACTAAATCATCTCGAAACAGCGCCGAACGAACCACTTCAGCCAGCGTCCGCCCTGCCTTGTCACGCATGGCATCTGAAGCAGGCGTGACATCTGAGGCTAGTGCATCTGCCTGTTCGTTGGCCTCCTCCGCCAATTGGTAAGCATGAGCCGTTGAGGTGGCACCGGTCCATTCGGGAAGCATAATAGCAAGAGCGCGAAGCACATCTATTTCACCGGAAGGGTCTCCTACAGGCACGGGGAACAACAAGGAAAAGTGAAGCGCATCGACAGCTTCATTAATATTCAACGTGCGTGCATGCGGCTCCTCAGTTTGCTTGTATAATGCAGCCGCTAAATTATAGAGATCGCGCCTGTACTGTAGCGGATCAAAGAATTCCCCGCGAGCCTGCTGAGTGGAAGCACTCAGATTCTCCCTGTACAACATGATTGCCTTTTGGAAATTCTCGTAACGATCACCATGGACAGCCTTCATCAACATGTCGGCATAGCTCGCCCGATTAGAAAGCGCGTCATCAGACATGCCAACGCTATCGTATATTTGGATCAACTCCTTGAAGATTCGTTCTGCGTTCAATAAGTCTTCCGGATTTCGCTCCAACTCATATTGCTTGACCAGGCAACTTGCACCTCCTGAACTACCAAGCGCCAACCAACCCGCGTTGCCGTGTTCCTGCGCCAAAGAAACGATCTTCCAAAAACAAACTCTGGCTTGGGCTAGAGACTCCTGCTGATCCAATTTTTTATTCTCTAAATAGAAGCTTGCAAGTCGCGCTAACAAATTAACGTTAAGGAGTGTGTCATGTTGAGATATTCGATCAAGCAGACGTCGACCACGCTCGATATCCATCGCATTCGCGCAGTGCGGTTGCGTTGCCTCGAAGAGGGTCAGTTCTTCTTCTAAAGTAGCCATCGTCGTACTCCTCGAGTTGCGATTGCTTGCCTCTCGCAAGGGCTTACGTATCGGGCCGGTACTCGTCAAGTTATACATCATAGTTCAGGGTCCGATAGAGAGATAAATTGATTGATTAATTGAATGAATGATCAAATAACCCATTCGAAATATCATCTATATATCTACAGAATTTTATAGGAGCCGATATCAAACTCCATACCCAGTTTTGGGTATGGAGTTTGATATCGGCTCCTATTCGATCGCTCTTTTATTGACGCGCTCTTAAAACGAACAAATTCTGTCAATTTATCCGTTAAACTTCAATTAGACGTATGTCCATAACGACTAAACGATCGTCTAAATGTGCTTGACCACATTCACTCTTTCGGCCTATTGATTTCATTGGAAGGATGTAGAGAATAGATTACAGTTTGTTGCTAGCAAAAATCACTTGACCAGGATGAATCTTCCATTGACGGATTCGACAGAAGTCATCATGAAATTTAAACTCACTAGAATTGATAAAGGGATTGCAGAGGAGTTATTACAACTACTCGCGAACCAAGCTCGTCGCGCCCCTATTCCTGTTTTCTTTGCTGCGCTGACTCTGATCGCATTTGCAGCAAATAAACTCTCTCCTTTTTTATGGGGAAGCTGGTTCGTCCTCGCTATTATCATGTTAGGCGTTCGATGGCGACTGATTGGTCGATTGCCCGAGCTGGTAGAGTTATCGACTAAACAACGTTTACAACTCGTCTTCCTATTAAATGCAATTCACGGTCTTCTTTATGCCGCAACACTCTATGCTTTTCCCTATTATTCAGAAATCGAAAGAGCCATTCAGTCCGTTATTCTCTTGGCTTTGTGTACTGCGAGCATTTCCACAACAGCGGGATATCTCCCTTTATTAGCGGCTTACGCCGTACCCATATTCTTCTGCCTTAGTGCTGCCTGGGCTTTCACAGTAGGCTATAGCGACAATCAAGTAATTGAATATATGGGAGCGATCCTGGTTCTCCTATATTCCAGCGTACTCATTTCCTTTTCTAAAGATACCTTTAAGCTGTTCAAGGAATCTTATGAAATTCGACTACAGCAAAAAGAAACCAACAAGTTACTACAGCAAGCCCTCAAGGATGCAGAAGCGGCTAATCAATCAAAAACCCGCTTTTTCGCCTCTGCTAGCCACGATTTAAGACAACCATTACATAGCCTCTCTCTATTTGGTGCCGCTTTAGAATTACAAAAACACAATAGTCAAAGTCAAGAAATCATCAAGCACCTCAACATCGCCCTAAAATCCCTAGCGGCCCAGCTAGACGCCCTACTCGACATTTCTAAACTGGATGCCAATGTTATCGATGTTGACTTGAGACCCATCAATATTAAAACGTTACTGTCACGCATAAGCCTTGAAATGGAACCACTAGCCCAAGAGAAAAAACTAGATCTCCAGCTCAGCTGTCACCACGAATATTTTGTGGAAACCGATATCATGTTATTCGAAAGAATTATCCGAAATTTGGTTTCCAATGCCATTAAATATACGGATACGGGTAACGTGACCATCCAGGTCAAAGAAATAAATAATCCCGCAAAGGAAAAAGCCAAACGCTTAATCATCGATATCATCGATAGTGGACGAGGGATCAGTTCAGATAAACATAAAGAAATATTCGACGAATTTTTTCAGGTGGGAAATACTGAGCGTAGCCAGGCTCAAGGTCTGGGTCTAGGTCTCTCCATTGTGAAGCGTCTGACGAACCTACTCAACATAGAGCTATCAATGACTTCAATCCTGAATGAGGGCTCGGTCTTTAGTTTAGATTTACCCGTAGTGCTCACCGCGGAGACTCAACAAATATCCATTTTTAATGACGAACAGCCTTGGCATAAGCTATCGGTCTTAGTCATTGATGACGAAATAGAAATCGGCATCGGCATGGAAATGTTGCTGAAAAGTTTAGGTTGCAAGCCGATGGTGTGTGATTCTACGGCTAGTGCTTTAGCTATTGCAAAGCAAAAGACACCGGATATCGTCTTAGCTGATTTTCGCTTGCGAGGTAATGATACAGGCATTTTATCGATAGAAAAGTTACGAGAAATACACCCCAATTTACCCGCAATATTAATCACCGGGGATAAAAACTCCGACACCCTAAAACAAGCTAATACTGAAAATTTACAGGTACTGTATAAACCGGTTATGCCCTCTGACTTAAAACAAGCCATTATCCAAACCTATAAACATCAGAATAAAAACGATAAACACCATAATGAAATCGATAAACCCTGGAATCAAACCAAGTCGGAACCGGAAGAGTCCTTTTGATAAAGAGAGATCAAATTATGAGGTGCAATACCAAAGTAGACTCAGACAAAATATCGAAGGGTTTCGAACAACTTGTTACTGAGAATAGCATCAACAACAAAGAGTTTGATGTCATCATTATCGGCAGCGGTTACGGTGGCTCCATCGCCGCCGCCGAACTCAGTGCTTGTACAGAGAATGGAAAGTCATTGTCGGTATGTGTATTAGAGCGAGGCAATGAATATTCACCCGGAAGCTTTCCCAGCAGTATCGCTGACATTGCTTCACACGTACGCTGGAATAGAAAAGACGCTACTGCATCGGAAGGCACCGCTAGCGGTCTCTTCGACTTCAGGCTAAATGAAAATGTCTCTTCGCTACTGGGAAATGGCTTAGGTGGCGGATCACTGATTAATGCAGGGGTAATGGAAATCCCAAAGAAAGAACGCTTTGACCAATTTTGGCCTAAGCATTTTGAAGGCAGGGAATCATTAGACGACTATTATACAGAATCCAAGAATCTTTTAGGCGCTGCGGCTAAAAGCTCGAAAAATAATGACATACTTACCCACAAAAACGGGGCACCTGAAAAATTTACGGCGTTAGATGCCTTATCTCCAAAAGAAGACGGGAAGCTATCTCAGTTTCGAGCTGCTGCTATCACGGTCGCTATGGAAGATAAGATCACTTCAGGTGGAATAAAACTCAATGCCTGTAATTATTGCGGAGACTGCTTTACCGGTTGCAATTTTAACGCTAAAGAGTCATTAGACACTAACTTACTCAATCTCGCTCAACAACAAGGAGCCACTCTTATCACTGGTGCAACCGTGATAAGACTCGAAAATGGAGTAAAATCTAACGATTCTAAACAGGCCATCCAAAGCTGGGAGGTCATCACTACCTACACCAATAAGAACCTGCAAATGCGACAGGGAGCACCGGTCGTACTCAGAGCAAAGCGGGTGATTTTAGCGGCGGGTACATTTGGATCGACTGAAATTCTAAAAAGATCTGAGTGTGACGACCTTTCATTCTCAAAGACCTTAGGTTCTCGATTTTCAGGCAACGGCGATATGCTGGCCTTTGCTTACAACCAAAACCTTTCCGTTAATGCGGTGTCGAAAAGGGAAATACATCCACTAGAGAGAAAAGTGGGGCCGACTATTACCGGAGTTGTCGATACCGGAGTTGTCGATAGCCTGAATGTCGATAGTAACGAACCCCATACGAAAGATTCCTTTGTTATCCAAGAGCTCGCCGTACCCAACGCCCTAAGACAGTTTTTTGCCGAAGCCATCACAACCACTAATCTATTTAGAAATTTTAATGTGAGTGACAATACTCAGCATTACGAGGGGGACTTATCAATCGACCCCTTAGCCGTTGATTCAAACGCTATCAATAACACGTCGGTACTGGCGCTGTTTGGCGATGACAAGTCGGGGGGGACATTAGAGCTATACGGGGATGAGAATAATATTTTTAACAATGGCAATTTAAGAGTGAATTGGCCGGCTGCCAAAAGGGATCCTCTGTATGATAAACAAATCGCCTATTTAGAAAAAATGCACGACAACGCCGGGTTAGAAGGCACTATCATTCCAAACCCAGTGTGGCAATTTCTGCCTCCCAGCATGAGCTTCTTAGCCGAAGGATCTATGCGTGGCCCCTTGATGACGGTACACCCCTTAGGAGGCTGTGCCATGGCTGATCACATTGACCAAGGAGTGGTTAACGATATTGGCCAGGTTTTTCGTTCCAAAGATACGGAGGGTACTGATACCCATGACGGTCTCGTCGTCTTAGATGGCTCTATCATACCAACGGCACTGGAAACCAATCCTGCATTAACCATTGCTTCTGTTTCTCTTAGAGCCATCAGAAAACTAATCGACCAATGGGGGTTCGAGAAAAACGCCAATGCATCCGGCAATCTAACCAGCAATAAAAAAATAACGGATAATTCCGTAAGGGAACGAATAAAGTACCGCAATGTACTAGACGATTACGGTATCAAAGAGCAGGACAATACCGAAGAACAGAATACAGACCAAAACTCGAAACTAAACTCCGACATAAACTCAGACCTAAAGAGAAGCGCACCCACATCAACACCGGCTTCGGCAGAATCTACGAAAATGCAACTCGTCGAACGCCTAGGCGGTGAGGCTACTTTTAAAGGTACGCAGTATCATATTGATTTAACGCTGCGATATATCCCTAAGGCAATTGATGACATCACATTCAATCAGAATAGAAGTATATCTATTCTAGAAAATGGGGGTTCTTTAAAAACGGGTAGCTATTTGAGAATGGTTAAATTGGATACCTGGGAACAAATCACTAATGGAACGACAGTGGACTCAGAGATAGAGAAAAAACTCAATAGCGTTGCCACCTTTATAGCGCCAGCGAGTGGAGAGCTGCATTTATTTGGAAGAGAAAAGTCCTCGCCTTTAGGGAGAAGAATCCGAACAATTTACGCTTGGCTCTTGAATCGTGGGTTAAGAGATATCTACCAGTCTTTGGAAAAAGATTTAGCCTCACATAACAACCGTCTATTTTCGTGGATAGGCAGCTTGTGGAAAAACAGACGGAATTCAAATGAGTTGAATTTAAAATCACGAATTAAAAACACCTGGGCCTTAGCATCTCGGGCGGGAGAGGTTCGGACTCTGCTCTACAATATAAAAATAGGCAATAGCAGCGTTACAGATAATCACTTTATTGGCAAAAATATTAAATTTATAAGCTCCTTCTCCTTTCAGGGGGAAAAAAGACTCACCTATTCCCGTCGGTCTAACCCTTGGCGACAACTGATGTCCTTAAAACTCATCAACTTCCCTTATCAAAAAAAACTGAGTCTTCAATTGGACACCAAGTTTATTGCCAAACAAAAAATCCCACTGCTACAAATCACTTCTCAAACTGATCAAATTAGCGCTCTCGCGAGTAGCGTGACATTTCTCGCTTTTATTGTTCGCGTCATATTAAATATACATCTCTTTAGCTTCCGACTTCCTGATGCATCCAGCACCGAGACTACAAGCCGCTTACCACAAACACTAGACGGTATCGACCCACCTGAGATTGTCGATCTGAATGTCAATCAGCTAGACGACGGGACTCCCGTCACAATACGATTAACGCGCTATCGGAATAGCGACAAGCCTCCATTAGTGGCGATCCATGGTTATAGCGTGAGTGGCTCTATGTTTACCCATGAGAATATTGGTACTAACTTGGTCCAGTACTTTTCTAAAAACTATGACGTATGGATTCTGGATCTTCGAACTAGCGGCGCATTCAAAACAGCAAAAGAATCCTGGTGCTTCGAAGATGTTGCCTTCGAGGACATCCCCTACGCCTTCGACCACATTTACAAAGAAACCCAGAAGAAAATCAACGTACTTTCTCATTGTATGGGCTCTGCAATGATCAGTATGGCAATATTAAAGAAGCCTGAAATAGGAGATAGGTATTTTGAAGAAAGAACTCAATTACCGGATTACATACGTTGCCTAGCACTTTCTCAAGTGGGGCCAAGAGTTAACTTAAGTCCCGACAACTACCTTCGAGCCTACCTATTAAATTATGGGCTACAGTTTTTCGATTTAAAAAACTATAGATTCCAAAATGTGGGTGAACCCAGCATTGTTGACAATCTAGTCGACCGGTTTTTAACAACGCTCCCTTATCCGGAAGAAGAGTTTGATTTAGAGAATCCTAGGTGGCCTTGGCAAAAAGCTAACTTTACTCGCACTCGACATCGAGCGGATGCAGTTTATGGACGTAATTTTAATTTAAAGAATATTGATAAGAAATTATTGAAACATATCGACGACATCTATGGACACCTTAGTGCACAAACCGTTGCACAAGTTATTCAATTCAGCAAGTGGAATAGCATAGCGACCAAAGAAGGCTACAACGATTATGTATCGCGTAAAAACTTGATTGACCGTTGGCGTTTCAATACTTTTAGCGTTCATGGCGAAGATAACGATGAAATGGACGTGTCCACCGTCGCGTTAGTAAAGGCCACTTTAGAAGACGCAGGGCTACAATATAGTTATAAAACCTTTATAAATACAGGTCACTTAGACAGCATGATTGGAACTGCTGCATCTGATACCTTTGCCGCAATTGACGCTTTTTTTAAGGACAATGCATCACTAGATAACAATATCGTCAGCATTAAATCAAAAAGTAAAACGGTAACAGAAATCGGCGTTATTAATACGCCAGAAAATAGAAACAACAACAAAGGCGCGTTAAATACCTATGCAGTAACACCCTGGATCGGACCTCATATAGGGCCTATACAGCAAAACCCGCTTACACCAAGATTTAAAAACGATGTGTTACCGGTATCGCTTGGCTTTAGTCCGGGCGATACCCTACCCTATGCGACCGTGGTGGTACCGACAATAATTAAGCATGGTCTCTTTCAAATTCAACCTGTCCTTAACACCTATGACGACTCAGATACTAAATCCTTAGAGACAAAAGACACCGCTAGAACCTCTTTTAGGAGTCATAACAACACTTCAACCCTGCACATCAAACGTTTCCCAACTAACGCGAATCGAGATTTGGTTAAACTTGAAGTACCCAATAATATTTGGCGAGACAAGAATGTCGATGGTTTTTTAGTTCTTTTTGTTCATGGAAACTTTGAACCTTCAAGATCACATCACTCGATGTTAATGCCGATAGGCAGTGATTCTGAAATTGACAAGAAAATTGAAACGGCTGTGCTTGAATTGTTGCAAACCCGGGCTATCGACCTCTATACAAGCTTTATCAAAAAGCCGAAACCCAACTCCTCCTCCGACGCTCTTTGTTTTGTCGCCGCTAGCTGTCAATTTCCTCACGGGTTACTCGATAAGATGGTAGCTTATAAGTCTTACGAACGTCTTAACAATCTCCCACAGCAATCCTCCCCTTTGGAATCCAACTCTACACCTACATCTACATCTACACCTACACCTACATCACCCAATGAGCCCTCAATTATGCTACTCATGGGAGATCAAGTTTACGTAGATTCTACGGCCGGTTTATTTGATCCAACCGCTCGACATGATCGGTATAACCGTCCATATCAGAATCTGTATCAAAATGAACATGTACGATCAGTCATGAAAAAACTGCCCAGCTTTAACATGATAGACGACCATGAGATAATTAATAACTGGGAATCACTTTCTAAGAAAGACCTTCAAAACGAAAAGCACAAGACCTGGGGAATTGCAGCGTTTAAAAACTGGCAACGTAAATACAGCCACACCTTACACTCGTGCACAACCCATGACAAAAACACCTGTAATGGATTGTGGTTTGATTTTGAAGAAAACGACTTTTCCTTCTTTATGGTTGATAGTCGCACCGAGCGTCAGCACAGAAATGCAAAGAACGTAGAATCTGCCAACATGATGGGTAAGGATCAATTCAATGCGCTGATAGGCTGGCTTAAAAAGCAGAGCAGAAGTTCCAAACCCAAATTTATTATTTCACCCTCACTGCTTTTGCCTCGCACTGCGCGTGTCTCAAATTCACAGTATGCGAGTACTGCATTACACTCAGATAGCTGGGAAGGATACCCGTATAGCTTCAAGGAATTAATTTCTGCTATTTCTGAATACCAAGTGAATAATGTTGTTTTAGTTTCCGGTGATGCTCATCTGTCTTTTGTCAGCGAACTGGAAATCAGCTGCGCTAACAGTTCACTTAATTTACTATCGATACATAGCTCTGGATTATATTCTCCTTTACCCTTCGCTAACGCCAGAAAGCAGGATATTGCATTCAACGAAAACTTTGATTTTCAGCTACAGAACAAAGCCGCATTAAACGTTCAAGTGAAAACACAAGATAATGAAATTGTTCTTGGAGATGGCTTCGCCACAATTGATGTCGTAAAAGGAAAACAAGGTTGGCTTTTAACCACGTCGTTTAGTCGAGAAAATGGCACTCATATGATTAAAAAGACGCTGCTGGACTCTGGCTCAACACCCGGTTCGATTCAACAACCGATACCCGAACTTGAAGATGTGTAGGATTACGGAAAAAAATCAGATCTCTTCTAGCTCGGATACAAGACCCAACGAAACTGCGGCAATACCCGCTTCCGTCCTATTAGAAACTTCGAGTACTCGATAACAGGCAGACAAATGAGCTTTCACAGTGCCTTCAGATATATATAATTCTTTAGCGATGACTTTATTGACTTTTCCTTGAGCGGCTTTCCTTAACACATCCAGTTGTCGTTCAGAAAGCTCGCCTAAACGATGATTTTTAACCGTGCTTGTTTCATGTGTACTTGTTTTCTGTGTACGTGTTTTGGGTGTAACGTTGTTATCTCTACCCTTTATATTCGAATTATTCCCCATTGAATTTATCACATCCTTGTCATGTAAGGAGTCGAGCACATGGGGCGGTAAATAGACGCCCTTAGCTAATACCAGCTTCAATGCCGCGATCATGACTTCAGAGGTGGAGGATTTAGGTATAAAACCATCTGCACCACATGCCAGTGCCTGCCGAATGATTTGTGGATTGTCTTCACTAGAGAGCACAACTATTGGACATGTGTAGCACTCTCGAATCTTAACTAAGGCATCAACACCATCCACACCCGGAAGGTAAAGATCCAACAATAGCAAATCAACGGTATCTTTATTGGCGAAGTTAACTACAGTTTCGCAATCTCCAGCCTCTTCAAAATCAATATCTTTCTCAAGTCCTGATAAAAGCAGCCGCTGGCCTGTGCGAGTTAGCGTTTCATCCTCAACCAAGTAAATACGCATATATTCCCCTCGCTCTTTTTAGACTCGATAGCGCAAAACGAGTCCATTTTTTCCCATCATCTTATTAAAATATTTTTCTAAAAGAAACAAATGCTTTAGCCAATCACTTTCTTCTAAAGTAAAAGTCATTGAATGGGTCAAAAAAGATATAACGCAACATAGTAAGCAAAAAAATAACACGAACCTTCTTAATAAGCCCTATACACAGCCTGAATTTAATGGCTACGTTAAATACGCGAACGCTGTAATAGATCAATACGTCACATTAGAAATCGAACTAGAATAAACACACCATTATCTCTATTCTTGAGTTTACAGCTATAGCTTTAATGGCTATTAAGATTCGAACTTATGACTGACCTTAACCCATTGTAAGCAACGAGACGAAGATTGAGACATTCAAGAGTGAAAACTACAAGTCGACGAGGCGAACGAATCGACGAAACAAAAATATACAGAAAAACAACATGTTAAGGAACCTTCTTAGATTGAAAGATATCATATCCGCTGGCTATAATTTGTTGGAGCGCAGCTGTGAAGCCGGCATATTGGCCATTTGTTTTAATATCGCTGATTCACTGATGCCTCAAAAAGAGCAGGCGTAATCCATGGATTATATATGGGTAGCAGTCGCCTTTATCTGCGGTTTTTTAGCGAAACAAATAAATCTACCGCCTCTCATTGGCTACCTTATTGCCGGGTTTGGGCTACACGCTCTCGGTGTGGAGCCAGATGCCTCACTTCAAGCACTGGCTGATCTCGGCGTCACCCTACTCCTGTTTACCATTGGCTTAAAACTCGATTTTAAAAGTCTATTCAAACTTGAGATATGGGGCAGTGCCAGCGGCCACATGGGGACTATTGTCTGTATCAGCGCACTAAACTGCCTTATATATGGTTCTTTAGGCGTAGCACATTTTGTCGGTTTAAACTGGTCAGCAGGAGCATTGATAGGGTTTGCCTTGAGTTTTAGTAGTACGGTATTTGCGGTAAAAGTGCTCGAAGAGAAAGGTGAATTGCAAACCCATCACGGCCAGGTGGCAATTGGTATACTTATCATCCAAGATATTGCTGCCGTCATTTTTGTCACGCTTGCCACCGACAAATCACCGTCTTGGTGGGCGTTGATACTATTTGCGTTACCCTTGATTCGACCCGCCCTCATAAAATTAATTCAGTACTGTGGACACGCTGAGCTGTTGCCTTTAGCCGGATTCTTCCTGGCTTATAGCGGTGGTGAATTATTTGAATTATTCGGGCTGAAAGCACAGTTCGGTGCATTGGTGATAGGCATACTTCTAAGTAGTCAGGCAAAAGCGACAGAATTGGCTAAATCACTAATTAACTTTAAAGACCTTTTTCTTATCGGTTTTTTCCTTTCCATTGGCTTCACGGCACTCCCGACTATCGATATGCTGGGTGCCGCGTTGATTCTAGCAATCGCAATACCCTTTAAAGCCGCTTTGTTTTTTCTTTGGTTAACACAATTGAGACAGCGTAGTCGTAGCGCTTTTTTAGCGGCACTCAGTCTTGCAAACTACAGTGAATTTGGCCTCATTGTCTGCGCTGCAAGTGTCTCCCATGGATTGCTAGAAAAAGAGTGGCTGGTCATCATGGCGCTTGCCGTTGCTTTGTCTTTTATCTTTTCGAGTATTATCAACGCCAATGCTCATCGACTCTACACCCGTTGGAGTCATTTGATTAAACGATTCGAACGTTCGGAACTCTCATCAGAAGACCCCATTTCTCCACTCAGCCTTTCGAAACTCAACAATGCATCAGTACTGGTCATAGGCATGGGCCGAGTGGGTGCTGGTGCTTATGACACCCTAAACGATAAGGCACACACTGTCTGCGGCATTGATGTGTCAAAAGAACGAGTCGAAGCTCACTCTCACATGGGACGACAGGTCATCCCCGCTGATGCAGAAGACCCTGAGTTCTGGGCTTGTATCAATCTCGACGCCATCCGTTTAATTATGCTTGCCATGCCAAAACACGCCGATATTTTGGAGGTAGCGAGACAACTTAAGGTAGCGGGCTACCAAGGAAAATCGGCAGGAATCATTCGATTTGAAGACGAAAAAAAGGACTTGCTGGAAGCAGGAATTGATGTGGTCTTTAACCATTACGAAAAAGCCGGTACTGGTTTTGCTAACAAATCTATTTATCTTTTAGACAATGACTAACGGCAGACTCTACTTGGAGATTGAGTGAGCCCGTTATTCACCTCGTCATCACCTTTTACGTTTTTCACTTTATTGCTTACCTATACCTAAAGCCATACCAATAAAGACGATGCCTACACTACTACACCCGTATTACATTAGAAAAAATTCTATAAGTGTAGCAGCGATAAATATAGCAGTTATAAAAGTCGTCTTTTACGCGGCATCCAAGATGCCATTTCATTGTAAACTACAATATCAAAACGTTTTAATTGTCGCGCACCAACTGGACCGCAAATGCTACCCCTCTCTCCTGAGAGACCGGGCTAATTGTATGAAGCAAATAATACCGAATGGCTCTTCCATCCCCTGAAGTCGCGTAAGTTGAATCCGTGGCAGTCCAAACGTTTACCATGTCTTCATACGGGAAATACGCAACATTAAAAAATGGGCTTGAACGATCAGGATCCAATATTGTTAAAAACTCTTCTTCCGTCGGTACTCGCCAATCATCATATCCGCATAAGGCCAAGTCATTGATGTAATCTACATATCCCTCGGTATGACAAGACTCATCTTCAACCCATTCCCCATTGTCCCACAGACAGGTACCACGCGCGCTAGTCGGTGTGTTCGCAGGATTAGTGGTATTGGTATACCAAGCATTCCACCAGCGTTTTCCGTATTCCGTTTTTTTCTCCCACATTAAGGAACTATCTGTATCAGCGACACAGCTCCATTCTGTGGCTGTACTTGCTAGTTCAACACCTGCCTCATCAATTTTTGTTAAGTTAGTCTCACACCCAGTTATTGCAATGGCAAGTACAGATAAGCTCGCCAAATAAGTCTTTCGCATTATCATTTTCTCCTTATGAATTTGTTTTTACACCCAGCTAGGATGCTAGATGATTCTGCCTATACTCTCACGACTTTACTATAAGTTATTGAAAAGTCTTCGCAGTAGCTTGAAGCAGAGAATGAAACCAATTTAAGGAGAGTGTGGAAAGAACCTTAGCGGATTTCCAATATTACTTATCCATCTGGCATTCAGTAACACTTGAAATCCGCTAGTTTCTTTAAACATTAATGGCGTATCGATATCACCCTACACAACGACAGTCGACGTTATTCACGCCGCTTCTGAAATACGCTTCGCAGCTTCAACAGGCATAAACCGCTGATACATTCTCTCGTGCCACATCCAGATTGCTTCAATGGTATCCGTTGCCGCATTCCATATTCCTTGCATATTTTCGGGTGTTAATATCATTTCAGCAAACGTATCGGCTTCTTCAGCATGCTCTTGGTCCATCAGAACGTGCATATCGACAAATTGCGTATCTGTAAATCCGTACTGTTCACGCAATGCTTTACCCTGGCGAACAAATTGTATCGGTGATTGAGATTCCAGCGCCCACATCAAAGACATCAGCCCTTCTTTCCAATCATTATTTACATAATGGAGAAGCGTATTAACAAAGGCGCTGGTTTCAGGCAGTAATTCAGCTTTATAAACTTCGTCTCGCGTAATCCCGCAACCCGAGGTAATCATGTTGACGTTAACTTCAGGATGAACATCAGGATCAAAGAACTCCCCGTGGATATTTTCCACTAGCGATTTTTTAATGGGATATAGATCAGGGTCTATGGGCATGCCCGCTAAGATCATCGCAAAAATTTGCTCCGCCCCGACTGCACCAAAATACCACCATTGAATGAGAAAGACTTTTAGACCTTCTTTGGGTAGCGTTCCTTCAACCATGGCATCAATAATGGGGTGATGCCCATACGGATATTTTTCTCTGAATGCTTGTAGTTCCCCTATAAAATCAGACGTGGTTTTCCCTTCAAACTCTTTTGGATCGCGTTTAATCGACATACCTATCTCCATTTTGGGTAAAACATAAATAATGAAAACCGATTTCGGGTTTCGTTATTTATGTCGAGTTTATGCTACTACTTCAGACTCACTTTTTGTAATCTCTGCATCGTGAGAAACAGAGTCATAATAATCCGTACTACGAATCACTTTTCCGGGACGCCGCCCTGTCGCTACGCCATGCTCAATGGTCACTTCCCCATTGACAATGACGCATTCCATTCCCTTTGGGTAATGTACTTTTCGACGTTGACCGCCGGGAATATCAGACGCCCAACTCACATCATCTAACCCTAATTCTGCATAGTCAAAAACAATAACATCTGCGGGTCGACCGACTTGCAGTGAACCTCTGTCCTTTAAGCCCACGATTTCAGCCGGAAAGGTAGTACATCTCCAAACCGCTTCCTCTAAGGTCATTGCCGCTTTTTCTTTAACCCAGTAACTTAGCAACTTAATTGGCCAACCGTACTGGCAGAGGTATTCTAAATGCGCGCCACCGTCAGAGACACCGGGTATCGACAGTTCGTGCTGGATAATTTTTTCAATCACATCTTCATCTTGGTTTTGCAACGCTCGTCGAAAAAATTCGGTTTTCAAATCATCCTCCAATGCGACTTCTATCCACGCATCTATGGGATCGATCCCCCCTTTTTCTTCCGCTATTTGAATTAAATTCTTCCCTAGATAGTGTTCATTTTCAGGTTTACTCACTGCATTGACTTTGACATCGACCCAAACGGCCGAAAATAGCCCATCACTCTCGAAATCCTTTTTCAACTTCACTCTCTCTGAAGGATCGGACAAAGCCGCTACTTTTTCATCATAGGGCAAGGCAAGAACTCTTGACCAATTAGGTCGATCGTCTAATAGGTTTCCCGCTGTCGCGAAACAAATATCAGCGTCGATTGAAAAACAGGAATTAATGGCGTAGATCTGCGCACCCTTCGCATTTTGCTCCTCCATCCAATCCAGCTCTTTGCGCCAAATCCCTGGTTTCCCGTACACATCAAGCAGTGCATTCCAATTCACCGGTTTTCCACCCGCAGCTCGAGACATGTCGCCAATCAATTGAAAGTCTTCAGTGGTTAAGCCGCTCATTAAACCTTGAGGGGTAAATTCAATTCCGGATACGGGATATTTTCTTAACGCTTTAGCGAAGGATATGAGTTCCTCCTTATCAGCGAAACGGCTAGGCACTGGAACACCATCGGCATCCGCATGACCTGAGTTCCATGACGAGGATAAACCAAAGCCACCCGCCTGCATGCACTCTTCAAATATGACCAACATCGATGCCACTTCTTCAGCCGTAGCGACACGCTCGCGTGATGCCTCTCCCATTACGTCATAGCGTATATTGGAATGAGGAACCATGGCACCGACGTTTAAACCCAGCCCCAAAGAATCCAACGCATCTAAATACTCGGGATAAGTTTGCCATGTAATATCCAAGCCTTCTCGTAATGACGGTTCGGGTATTCCTTCTACACGGGATAGCATTTTGATAACCCAATCCTTTGACTCAGGTTGAATCGGTGTGAGAGCAAATCCGCAGTTGGCAATCATCACTGAAGTGATGCCATGATAGGTCGAGGGTGTGGCCATTCCATCCCAAAACAACTGGCCATCCATATGGGTATGCATATCGATAAAACCAGGGGTGACGGTTTTACCGATAGCATTTATTTCTTTTATTGCCGTACCGCTAACTTGTCCAATAGAGACTATTTTCCCATCTGTGATGGCAATATTAGCCTGGTAGGCTGGGGTATTAAGGCCGTCAACTATCGTACCTCCCCTGATGATAATATCAAAATCCATTTTATATTTTCTCCATTGCTCCGATCGACTGACAGTCATGGCATCCCTAACATCTAGCCTGACTGAGTCTGTCGGTTCCAATTAAATTCCATTTAATATAGTAATATTTATATAGGAATTAATTTGAAGATGGAACAACTTTTTTCTACAGTGTTCCGGAATCGCAGGCAATCAATGTTACGCAATGACAGGTGATTGCACTTGAGTTAACTCTATCTACTACCTTATCTATTCGCCCATGGTCATCCGTTTATCTTTTGTTAGCTCTAGTTTTAGTTCATTAGTTATAGTTTATTAGTCACTACTTTTTCGTTAAGATCTTTACGTTCCAATAAAGAGTCCAGCTAATGGTAGTTAACACCAGTACGATAAAAACGAAATCAAAAGAGGAAATTGAATCACCTTGCGTCAGCGTTTGTCGACAAGGTGATCACGGTTATTGCATCGGCTGCTTTCGATCTGGCAAGGAAGCAAGACAATGGCGCAGACTCGACAATGAACAAAAACGGGATATTCTAAAGATGATCATTCAACGAAAAATAGATCATGCACTTTAGGTTTAGAAAATGCTCGCGAAAATAAGAATGTCAATTTCTAAGGGATAGGATCGCCAACCGGTTCTCCAACCTCTGTGAGCAACCCGACGCTGAGAGATTCATCTCCCAGCCCCTTGAAGGGTTCACTCCACACTTGCTCCAACCATTCTCTAAAATTTCCAGTCACCTTTAGATCCGCCAATATCGACACAAACCCAAACTGAAACCGCATTAAGAAAAGCCAATCCGGTGGAAACTTTGCGCTAAATTTATTTTTATTATTGATAACGTATTCGTTAACCTCTCTGACATATTCAACAGTGTATTGAAAGCTACCACTCATGTAAGGTCTAAATTGGACGGCCATATATTCCCAGTGATAATCCCAATCAAACCGCTTATTTTTGGCTGTGCAAATACCAGCAATTATTGTTATTTCTTTAAATGCTTTTCTGTCATTGCCCAGAATTGCTTTACCCATATCCTTCCACAACTCAACTGTTTTTTGATCGAATACTTTGACGCTACCGAAATCGAGAAACGCGACTTTGTGATCCTCCAAAAAAATATAGTTGCCTGGATGGGGATCCGCATTAAATATGCCGTAGTGGTAAAGAGAGACACCCACAAAAGCCGCCAATGCTACTCCATATTGATCGATAGCTTCTTGATCGCCACTATCTAGTAGGGAATAATAGTCCCGCCCTTGTATCAACTCAGTGGTCAAAACACGCTGAGATGAACGTTCTCCAATCACTCGCGGGATAACCACTTCTGGCGTATCACGAAAAAGTCTCGAAAATATTTCTTGCGACTCTCGTTCTCTGACGTAATCGCACTCGCTTAACATCATCTGGCCAAATTCATCCATCATCCCCTTTCGATCCAATTTGGTTACGGCTAGCGGTACAAAAAGTAAATTCCCTATCAAATCTAAATCACTTTTTATTGCCTCTTCAATTTTTGGATATTGTACTTTTACAGCGACCTCTTCCTGATTGTATCTGGCCCTGTGCACTTGACCGATAGAGGCCGCAGCGAAAGGTTTTTCATCAAATTGTTCAAATAAATCGTGATGACTATCACCTAATTCCCCTTGGATAATCTGTTTGATGGAGTCAAATTCAATACAGTTTCCTTTGGCTTGTAATCTTGCAAGAATTCGTTTTACTTCGGGAGGGAAACCTGTATTTAGATAGCTGGACATTTGGCCAAACTTCATCACGAGACCTTTTAAACCATCGATTTCGCTGACAAGTTGTTCCGCTAACTGAATGGCTTTTTCCTTATCCATTTCACCATTACCGATGTTTAATTCTTTCTTCATCATGGATAGCCCCACTCTTGACGACAACTTCGCCGTTACAAGTGTTCGCTTTCGAAAACCGCGCGCGACTTCTTTCAGTGAATTGGCTTTGCTTTGTTTTGTTTTGATTTTCCATTTTTCGATTTGCTATGGTCTTTATCCATCCTTGAAACTCCCACAATCCGTTGCTATCAGGGTATACACAAACTCTCATTCTATTGAACTACCAGACAATATCTCTGTTTTGTATTGAAAAGCAATCTCTTGTATCCACAAATACGGATTCGATATTATTCAAATCCTCCTTAAACAGCTCGTTAGACATTATTGGAATTATTAATAAGTTGTTCTAGAACTAAACCTAGTGTAAAAATACGACAGCAATACGTCTCGTCACTAACTATTCAACGCTAATAGAATCCAATCTCAGAATTCCCGAGTTCCGGAAACTATTAATGATATAGACATATGTTTTGTTCTAGCAAATACCGTGATGACGTCCATCAATGCCTTATGGGGGCTGCACAATGCATGCAAATAACTTCGTATTAATGCTGTTTTTTATCTTACTGACCGGATGTGGGGTGTCTGGGCATGTAACGCGAGATGGGGAGCCTATGGTGAATGTCGAGCTTTCAATGCATGGCCAACATGTGTCGCTCTCAACAACAACCAACAGCAATGGGTATTACCGATTTCAGAATGTGAGCGCGGGAGTCTATAACGTCAGCTTAGACCTACCCGGATCTCTTACAATAGAAGTGATAAAGAAAACGGATGCAACAGGCGTTAACAATGTGGATTTTAATATCCATTCTCAAACCAGTAGAGACCTGTCAACCGGGACCGTAGTGGGCAGTGTAGAAAGTAACGGTATCTTTTCTTGGAGAGGAATACCCTTCGCTACTCCACCCGTAGACGCTTTAAGGTGGAAGCATGCGATACCCAACCAATCTTGGGATGGTGAGTATCTCGCTCTCGCCGATAGTGAGCCCTGCTACCAAATTGCACAAATATTTATAGACATACCTCTTTCTGCTATCAATGAAGCTTATGGGTCAGAAGACTGTTTGTATTTGAATGTCTGGACACCCTCTTTCGACAGCATACCCACAGACGAAGACACAAGGCCAGTGATGTTCTGGATACACGGCGGCGGCAATACAACCGGAGAGTCGGCGCTTTACGACGGCAAAATGCTCGCGGAAAAATACGGTGTTGTGGTGGTAACGGTAAATTATCGACTGGGGATTTTCGGTTGGATGAGCCACCCCGCTTTACGTGACGGACTTCAGGGATCGATAAACCAAAGTCATAATTATGGCGTAACAGATTTAATACTCGCCCTGCACTGGGTTCAAGATAATATCACTCAATTTGGTGGTGATACCGATCGCGTGATGATTTTTGGTGAGTCAGCTGGCGGATTCAATGTCACTGCCCTACTCGCATCTCCTCTCGCTGAAGGTTTGTTTCACAGAGCAGCGTCACAAAGCGGCGGGTTTCTGTGGTCAGAGACAACAACCGCAGAAAACTATGAAGACGAAGGCGGCGGAAACAATAGCTCTAGAGAAGTCATCAACCGACTATTAGTTGACGATGCGAGTGCATCAGATGCAGCTTCAGCTCGAATTATTCAAAATGCGATGACCCATGCCGAAATGGCAACGTACCTGAAAAACAAATCACCAGAGGCGATATTGTCGGTATTTGATGGAGGCGGTTACGGCATGTACGATTTTGCCACCATTATTCGGGATGACATTGTGATTCCTGATCAAGATCCAGCAGATCTCTTTGCTTCGGGTGACTACCATCAAGTCCCTATTTTGTTAGGGACAAACCGAGATGAAATGAAATTATTTATGTCATTTGACCCAGAATTCACCATAGGGGGCTTGCCTGCTTTTATTAGAGACAAGGAATACTACGCGTTATCTGCGCAATACCAATCAGATCAATGGAAGGTCGAGGCCGTGGATGCCGCCGCTCGACGTTTCACTGAAGTCCAAGGAAATAAAATTCATGGAAACAAGGTCTACGCGTATCGATTTGATTGGGACGAAGAACCAACACTACTTTTATCAAGCGTGTCAGATTTAATTGGTGCCGGTCATTTTCTTGAAATCCCTTTTGTCTTTGCCACACCCGAAGAGTTTCCTATGGCCGCGTTTGATCCCTTTCTCTTTTCACCTTCTAGCAAAGACGGTCGAATCGCGTTAGCGAATAGCGTCTCCTCCTATTGGGCCGCATTCGCTTATTATGGTGATCCAGGGATGGGAATGAATGATAGCGAAGCGGTGCAATGGCTACCTTGGGATAATGGGGAAGGGACCGACAAAATGATAATTCTAGATACACCTGAAGATCGTGGAATACGAATGTCACAAGAGGAACTGACGCTGGAAGGATTAGCACAAAAGTTGAAGGATGAAACGGGTTTTCCCAAACACAGTCAAAAATGCAGAACCTATTTTAAAATCTACGGGGATGATGTATGGCATCAGGATAATTGTTCCTAACACTCGCTCCTACCTATTATTCTTAACAGTAGGCAAAAGTCAGCTCTCTATCTACCCAAGGTCACCTCCCCTGCTACAGGGTCACCGCGAGATCAATAAATATACCCTACTACCAAAAACTTGGTAGTAGGGTATAAATGCCAAACACCCATCGCTACAATGACATTAGAACTTGAGGAATAGCCCTAATGACGTTGTATTCTATTGTCGTCGTCGAAGACGATGTAAAAGTAAGAGCGCATCTTGTATCAATGATCAATGCCTGCGTATCCCTGGATCTTAAGGAGGACGTAGGCACCTGCGTTGCCGCGCGCAGAGCACTAAAAGAACACAAACCCGATGTCTTATTAGTAGATTTAGGTTTACCCGACGGGTCGGGTATCGACATTATTCGTGTTATCGACCAATTGCGCCTAGATACAGAGGCTTTGGTGGTCACCGATTTTAACGATGAACATCATGTTTTTCAAGCTTTACAAGCAGGTGCTAAGGGATACATTAGCAAACATGATAACAGTCAAAAAATCACGGATGCCATCGGGCAAATGATGTCAGGAGGAGCTCCCATCAGTCCCGTCATAGCCCGCCTGATGCTAACTCGCTTTCAGCCAGCGGAGGCCAAACAACAAAGCAAAGAATTAGAATTACTGACTGAACGAGAACTGAGTATTCTTAGCTATGTTAGTCGTGGGTTTACCGCCAAAGAAATTTCCGAAATGCTAGAGGTCTCTTATTACACCGTCACCACCCATGTTAAAAACATCTATCGAAAACTGAAAGTAAATAGTCGTGCTGAAGCCTTGTTTGAGGCAATTCAGTTGGGGCTGATTACACCCGGTTAAAGCGTTTTTTCAATTGTTTTTCGGTCGATATTGAGTGTATTCCTACGCTGAGATAAAACATCTAACAGTATAATTACGCCTACAATCCCATATTCCAAGGCCAGCACCCACTGAGGAATATCGTAAGCTGCTATTGTTGGGTCATTCATATTTTCGCCTGTCATATAGGCACCTGTCATATAGGCTAACATCAATGCAAACGAAGTCACCCACACCCACCGACTAGGAAACAGTACCCCAAACGGCAATACCCACAGCCAATACCAAGGGTTCAACACGGGAGAGCAAAACAGTAGCATCGCTAAGATCCAATCATAACGAATAGTGGTAGCAGGGTTTCGGACAAAGTAGATAGCGTAAGCGAGATAACCTAAGAGAAAGCCACCTACGCTTAATCCCTTCGCCAATAGGGCAGGCAGAAACAGCACTAGCCCTCCGTATAGAAAAGAATTAAATTGCCAATCCTTTCCAAAAGCAAAAAGCCCGGTTAACACATTACTGGATTGCAAAATAAAGGGTAAATACAAAGTAATCACACTAACAGTAAAAACCAGCCAATACCGGCGGGGGGTATTCCAAAGAATAAAAGGCGCGATAAACCAAGCAAAGGGCTTCGCACACACACTCACCGCCAAGAAAACCACGACTCCCCAATACCGCTGACGCCCAGCACAAAGGCAAGCCAACATCAAAAAGAACACACCAAATCCGTCCGGATGAGCGGTGAATGCGATTTCTTTTACGACTAGAGGATTCCACGCATACAAAAAAACAGCCCATCGAGAACGAGTCAACTGAGCCAAAACTAGAATCAATGCAACATCAACCGCAGCATAGATAATCTGTAGGCCTTGTACGTTGCCAGGTGTTAGCCAATATCCTAGTAAAAAACTGTATTGTAATGACGGCCCATAGATAGTTGGAATATCCGGATAATTAATGCCATTCAATACACTTTGAAAAATGGCAGGCACTGCATCATCGGAAAAGAAATGACTAGGCGCGAGAAAGTAGGGATCCCCCGTTGATGCAAATTGAAACCCATCCCATAGATACCGATAGAAATCATCTTCAAATAAAGGAGCCCCCAACACACCCACTATTCTGAAGGCGATTGCCCAAAAAACAATATCGGTCAGCGAAATTGTATTTTTAAAACTCGTTTTATCCAGAGAAACAAACAGAATAATAACGCCTAGTGCAATCATAACCGCGTAAAAAACACCTAACGTCATGCGCTCGAGGTCAAGTGAATACCACGCTAGCAGGCCATATAATATCAATGACAAAAAACCGAAGCCATGAAACCGATTTTGGGCGTGGTAATTCACAAAAATCGCTTGCTTTCCGAATTTGATAGTGACTTTGCTCTTCTCACATTTATTCATCAATTTAATATCAATCTCTCGTAAAAAAGGAACAACTTCAGGACCGGAAAGGTAAGGTAAAGTTCAAGCAAATATAAACACCTAGGTTAAAATTAAGGGAAATCTAAAATTGATAACTTTGTGATATTTACGTTATCGAATCGTGAAATGGTTTTTCTAGAATGTTTTATCAGACATCTTGTTTGATGAGTATTGTCTCCACAAAAATCAATTGGAATAAAAATTATGACATTTCGTAAAGCTTATTTAGCTTTTCTCACTATCGGACTAATCACAGCTAGCACTACTAGCATTGCATCAGGATCTTTTAGCAGTCGTGGAGGGTCTGGTATTCAAGACCCCTATAACTACGGAAAGATAGTGCTACATAAAAAGCTTATTTGTAATAGTTGTCCAATGAAAAGCGAAAATTTCAACAAGATGGAAGCAAAGAAAATAATGATGAAAGTCTCAGCGAATTCAGAAGAAATGCAATCGCTGAACAAAAAAGAACGTAAAGCAGTCGCGTTTTATCTTAATAAACGATTCAACATCCAATAAGTCTCTATCTACCTAAATCGTTACCTAATTAAATCGCTACTTCACTACATCATTATTTAACGACATCATTTTTTAACTACAGTTGAGAACAACATGAATAAAAAAGTCATTGGAAGCCTCGCGCTACTCGTCTCTGGAAGCGCTGTTGCAGACGGCTCAACATGGATTGGGACTCCGGGTAATACCACCCTTAGCATTAGTCATGTTAACCAAACCGCAAACACACTATTTGTCGCAGATCAAAAAGCAAACCTCCCTGATGATTTAGAACAAAGCACTCAATGGTTGAACGTATCCCATGTGTTATCGGACAACCTAAATACTGAATTAAAGCTCGGCTATGCTGATTCAGATTTCAACAATGATGGTGATTCCGGCGTTACCGGTGCTACCTTAGGCGCTACCTGGAGACTGAGAGATGAATTTCTTTCGCAGTCTTGGCTACCGAGTGTCGCACTTCGAGGCGCGATCAACATCGCGGGAAATTACCAAGAAGGCGAAGTGAATTCCATCGGTGATGGCGCTAACGATGTAGAGATTTCCGTCATTGCCGGAAAAGCGGTTAACACGATGTTGGCTGTCTCGGGAGAAATCGGTTATCGCCTTCGTGATTCCGGAGTCGATGATGATCTATTTGTTAACCTCAATGGCTATTTACAGCTTACCGATAAACTGGGTGCTAGCCTGGGATACCATCTCGTTAACGCTCAAGGTGACATCGACATTATGGGAGAAGGATTCAACGGTGATTTTACAGTAGTGGCAGAAGATACTTCGCTTGCCGACATTAATGTGACTTACCAATTTAATCACCAGTTCAGCGTTACCGGAACCCGAGCGGAGATTATAGACGGTAAAAACACCTCAAAAAGTCGCATTTCCGCAATCACTTTGAGCTATCTATTCTAGAGCCATCCCCCTCCTCCTCATTATTGCTTACTGCAATTGAGCCTTACCGAACTTGGCCCTTGCCAATTATTGGAAGGGATAAGAGGAGGAGGAGGAGGAGATAATTTATCTATCAACAATCACTGCTGTCCCATTAAGAGATAAAAAAAGAAGGCCTGAAACCCTCTAATAATTTATAATGAGTTTGCGAAAAAGACTATAAATAAAGA
>JAHRWA010000036.1 GCA_019090455.1 Pseudomonadales bacterium
CCGCGAATTTGGAAAGATAAGTTTGCTGATAATTTTTTAACCTCAGATTTGGCTGGGTAGGGATAGTCCAGACCCAGAATGAACGCTTACACAGCAAACACCTTATCAACAAGCTGCACTACACTGCTGCAACTAAACTAACGTCGCTAGTAGCGCCGATTCCGTAGGTACAAAATATGCTCAGGGTTGAAGGGTAACTGGATTATGTGCTCGGCTCCCAGCTCTACGAAAGAGGGCGCTCCAGCATTGCGATCAACTCTTGATCCCTGTTAAATATACTGGGGTCACGCGGTCCGACGTGATTCTTTTCAACCTTTAATCGTTTTCTCGTTACAGTGTGGGCACGGATACATAGTGACTTTTACCTTCTTCAACAAGAGATAATTTAAATTAGGCGTCGTATCGTGTCCGTTTTCGCAAGCGTCGATAGCTCCATTTTCTTAAGGAGTGTTGTCCGATCTGTTCGCAAGCAAATGAGTCAGCGCTTGTAGGCCCTTGCCTTTGTTGCCGATCTTCCAGGCCAGGAATTTTTCATGCTGAGTTGTTTTTTCCAAATTTAATATTGCTAATTTTCCATTATCGAGATGCCGCTGAATTCGGTTTCTTGGCAAATGACTAATGCCAATGCCCGCCAAAATTGCTGCGACTTTTTGATCCTGATTTTGTACATAGAGTGTTTGCCCCTCACTGCTTAATCCTTCGCTGCGAACGACATTAGTTCTGGCGGTATCGTGGGTGATGATGCGCCGGAGTTGGGGCAGTGCATTAGTTAACGCATGGTGATCATTCGCTAATTTCGCTAAGGGATGATGTGTTGCAATAACAGGTATCAAATCGTTAGAGCCAAAGGAGATGGTGCGGAATCCTTTTTGTAATGGTACTGGCCCAGGTACTCCCACTACCAAATCCACGCGATTGTGCTCAAGTGCCTCCCAACCGCCGTTTAGCATGCATTCAGAAATATCAATTTCTATGCTGGGGTGTTCGTTCAGGAATGTGCTAAGCACATCGAAGAAGACAGGGTAGGACTCTAATGACTCCACTGCTATACGTAATTGGGGTTCCCAGCCTGTGGCTACCTCTTTGGCCATGTTGGCCAGCTTAGCGGTGGTGTTGAGAATTTTACGTCCTTCTTCCAATATCAGGCGACCCGCAGGAGTTAACACAGAGCGCCGGCCTTGGCGGTGGAATAGGGCAATATCCAGCTGCTCTTCCAGCTTCTGTACGCCGTAGGAAATTGCCGATGTGGCTTTGTTTATCTCTTCCGCTGCTTTTGCAAAGCTTCCACGCCGATCGATGGCATCGATAATCTCTAATACCTCAAGGGTGATTGGATTTCTGTTACCCATGGGCTGACTCCATTGTTCTGATTTGTAGAACATTCTAAACATATATTTCATCTTATTCTAATTTTTTTCGTTCAGTACAATGGTTTCGACAACTCAGGAAATACATCACATAAGCAGAAACTAAGGATGAATATGATGAATACATTGAAAAACAAAGTGATAACCAGCACCGCCGGGCTGGATACGCTCCCCATTCGTATAGCTGCCGGTATTATTTTTGTTGCCCACGGCTCACAAAAATTGTTTGGCTGGTTTGGTGGTTATGGTCTTGAGGGCACAGCAGCGTGGATGGATTCCATCGGTTTGAGCCCCGGATTGCCCATGACGGCACTTGCAGGCAGCGCGGAATTTGTGGGTGGTTTGTTGCTGATTATCGGCTTGCTAGTGCGCCCCGTTGCGCTCGCCTTGGCAGCGACAATGGCTGTGGCTATTGCCTCAGTGCATATAGGAAATGGCCTATTTATGGCTAACAACGGATACGAGTTTGCTTTGGCCTTATTAGCAGTGAGCGTAGCGCTGCTATTTCGGGGCGCAGGTAGCTTAAGCGTTGACAGAGTTTTGCAAGCAAATCTATCTCAAAATTGAATCACGGAATCGTTTTCTACATTCAAAAATTAATTCAAAAATTAATTCAAAGGAAAAAATATCATGTCCATACTACAGATCAATAGCAGTGCGCGTCTCAAAGGTTCCAACACTCGTATTCTTAGCCAGTATCTGGTTGAGTCTCTGGGCCAACCGGTAGTCAGTCGAGATCTTACGCAACAGCCATTGCCTGCCATTAGTGCATCCGACCTAATCGATGTTCATGGCTCAGCTGAACATTCAGGTCCCAGCTTTCAACAACAGTTAGCACTGTCGAATCAACTCATCGATGAGCTAAGACAAGCCGACACACTGGTACTTGGCGCACCGATGTATAACTTCAATATCCCCGTAACACTGAAGCAGTGGATCGATGCGATCTGCCGGGCCGGTGTCAGTTTCAAGTACACAGAACAGGGACCCGTTGGGCTGCTCGACGTTCAACGTGCTTACATTATTACCGCCACCGGTGGTACACCGATAGGTAGTGAGATGGATTTCTGTAGTCGTTATCTAGAGCATATTTGTCGCTTTATTGGCATCAACGAGATAGCTCATATTGATGCCAGTGGTTTTCAGGATTCAGCAGAACAAGTGGTTGAGCAGGGTAAACGTCAGATTGATGCACTGTTGTCAGGTTCTAATCCAGAAGAGATTTCGGGAGAAGCATAATGGGTTTATTAAAACAAGGTCAGTGGGTAGACCAATGGTACGACACCAAAAACAGTGGCGGAGAATTTCGCCGCCAGGACAGCCGTTTTCGAAACTGGTTAACGGAAAATGGGGAAGCCGGCCCTAACGGAGAGCCGGGCTTTAAAGCGCAGAAGGGGCGTTATCATTTATATGTTTCTCTGGCTTGCCCCTGGGCGCACCGCACCTTGATTTTTCGAAAGTTAAAACAACTGGAAAACTATATCGATGTCAGTGTGGTGAATCCGATCATGCTGGATAACGGATGGGAAATGAAAAATTCGCTTTACGGTTTGGACTTTTTATATCAGCTGTATTTAAAGTCTGATGCTCACTACGAGGGCCGAGTCACTGTACCAGTATTGTGGGACAAACAAACCCAGACCATTGTTAGCAACGAATCCGCTGACATTATCCGTATGTTTAATACCGCGTTTAATCACCTGACAGGTAATATCAATGATTACTACCCGAAGGCTTTGCGGGTTGAGATAAACGAACTAAATGATCGGATTTACGAGAATATCAACAACGGTGTTTATCGAGCCGGTTTCGCCACCACTCAATCGTCATACGATGAGGCGTTTTATCAGTTGTTTGATGCCTTGGATTGGGTCGAAGGTTTGTTATCAGGTCAGCGATATCTGGTTGGAAATGAGATCACCGAAGCGGATTGGCGCTTGTTTACGACATTGATACGTTTTGATGCTGTGTACTTTGGCCACTTCAAAACCAATCGCCAACGATTGGCAGGCTACCCGTCAATTAGCGCATACCTGCGTGAACTATTTCAAGTGCCTGGGGTGTCGGACACGGTGGATTTTGAACATATCAAAACCCATTACTACGCCAGTCATCGCACCATTAATCCAACCGGAATAGTCCCATTGGGCCCCGAGCAGGATTTTACTGCTGCGCATGGTCGAGAAGGGCATACAAGTGCATAAACGCCGGGCAGATGCGTCACCGAGATCATATGGGTAATGAAGACCTTATTGTCGAAATACATCGCAGGTTTAAAACGCTACCGATCTATAGCCTCTTTATACAGACCTAAATACAGGCTGTTCCCAATACCACACGATGTTGTATTTCCTCCACCGACAATAAATCCCGATGAGCAAGCTGATGCTCAAGCACCTCTACGGTTGCCTCAGAGGGATCATTCTTGCGCGATTGAATACGCTCTATTGCTAGCTCACGGTCAAGCTCACAATCGACAATAAAAAAGTCACTGCCAATATTTTCTGCAATGTTAGAAAACCGGCTTCGTTCTGATATTTTCAAAAATGCCGCATCGGCAACAACATTAAACCCCGCCTGCAATAAGGTATGACTCAGGTCTGCCATTGCTTCATATGTTTTTGTCGTGGCAGATTCGCTATAGATGTCATCATTTAACGTAGAACGGCTAGATGATTGCGGCTTTAGTCCAAATAATCGTTTTCTAATCACATCGGATCGCAAATGAATGGCGCCATATTGATTTACCACTTTTTTTGCTAGAGTTGTTTTTCCTGAACCCGAGACACCATGAGTAATAAACAATGAACCAGAAGGCTCCTTGGTATAAGTCTCTGCCAACTGACAATAATCCGTATAACGTTGGAGGTGGATAGGATCGTTGTCTTGTTGACTCTTAATTAAGGATACTTTGGCTCGTACTAACGCGCGATACACCTTATAAAAATTCAGCAGTGGCAAGCCTCTATAATCATCGGTGTGAAAAAGGTAACTATTGAGACACACTGCGGCGGCTTCATTCGCGCCAAAATACTCAAGGTCAGTTATTAGGAAAGCCATTTCACTGATGGTATCTATGCAACGCAACTGGTCATTAAACTCAATGCCATCAAACAGCAATGGCTGATTCTCAACGGTCGCGATATTGCCTAAATGCAAATCCCCATGACAATCTCTGATAAATCCATCGCGCTTACGTTGTCGTAGCGCTTCCTCTAAGTGTTTAA
>JAHRWA010000037.1 GCA_019090455.1 Pseudomonadales bacterium
AAGCTCTGAATCTCTGCGCCAATGATTCACATTGAACCAATGAGATTTCCTTTGCCCATTCAATCGATTTCTTGATTTCTGGTTCATAGCGAGCGAGCTCTTCCGCAGACCACTCTTGTCTAGGCGATTCGAATGGCAAGCTATCAATCTCCGACAGCATAACAACAAAGACGATAAAGTCAGGGTCATTTGCATAGGCGCCAGGCACGGAACATTGGGGACAGACATTGCTTAAACGATGCGGGCTTTCACCGCGTGTTTAAAAATCGGGTGGTGATACTGGTTTATAATATTGTTTGACTAAATCGAGTAACTGACCAGACTGACTAAGTTCTTTTATCCGAGCATTTACGAAGATTCGAAATTTTTCAGATTGTCGAGAACTGAAGGCAAGATGAACGTTGTCAGTGGGTACAATCTGAGTTGCATCGTGGAATTCGACGTCCTCAAATGTAAGGCCTGCGCTGGCAAGGTTGTAAATGATTCGTGCCTGCCAATCGATAACGATATCTCCTCGTTTGTGTTTGAGCATTTGTAGCGTGCCGCTGGGCGTAAACGCTCGCACCACACGGACGCGGCTTTTGCTTTTTGCGCCGTCCCCCGATTTAATAAAAGTATCCAGTTTGTTGTAATGAAAATTCTCCACTAGTATCAAACTTCGATTCTTTAAGTCGGTGAGATTTTGAACCTTGATGCCACTATTCTTTAAAGTCACTGCCGAGTGATTAAAAGGAAAAACTGGTTTTTCAGACATTTCAAATGAGACTTCGGGATCAAATGATTTCGGGATGCCATGCACAATCCAATCGTCTCTTTTCTTAAGCTCAGCGTTCAGCCTTTGCCAAGGCAATACTAAGGGTTCGATAATGTAATCGGAGTTCTCGAAAATTAGCTTTACGATTTCAGTCATTATGCCGCCAGCCATTGGATCGCCGTCTCGCACGATCATTATCGGCTCAACCGTTTCCGCAAGAATCAGGTAGGTTATTCGTTCCTTAGCATTACAGGATATCGACGCTGTCCCGCATAAAAACGCGATGATCAGAAGGTACAACGGTGCGGGCATTCTGCATTGCAGCATTAGTCTGACGGATTGGTGCATAAGATATAACCGGTGTTTCGAGCTGTGCGGATGAGCTTAGGCTTCCTTGGGTCTTTTTCCAGTTTTTTCCTAAGTCGCGTTATTCTGACATCTATACTACGGTCAAGTGGACTCCATTTTCGATGTGACGATTTTTCGAGAATATCATTGCGTGAAACAGCAAAATCCGCGTTCTCTGCCAGTGTGGTCAGTATGTCCAGCTCTCCTGCTGACAGTTCTGGCTTTCCACCGTTGTCAGATATCAACGTCCGATCTGATTTATCAAACGACCAGTTGCCGAATTTAATCAAGTCTGTTGAAACTTCTGGTTTCTTAGCATGCGGTGCCTGCAATCGACGAAGCAAACTGTTTATGCGTGCCAACAGTTCTCTAAAATTGAAGGGTTTGACAACATAGTCATCGGCTCCACTCTCCAGACCTAGAACGCGATCTTCCGTATCGCCGAGACCTGTCAACATGATAACTCCGCAGGCGTAATTCAATTTAATCCAGCCGGCAAGCGCGATGCCATTCGTTCCTGGCAATCCGACATCAAGTAATATCAAGTCTACAGAAAACTGATTTAGAACCTTTTTCATTTCAATTCCGTTTGAAGCGAATGATACACGGAATCGGCGTAATTCGAGATATTCCCCGACGGCGTCCAAAATTTCTGGATCATCGTCAACGACTAAAATATGTTTTCCATCAAACATCGTTTTCAACCTGTTTTTTACTACTCAGTTGAGTAGTAGTTGACGGTGCCAGGATCACGTTCTCGACGGCTGCAATCAGTTCTGCCATCTCAAAAGGTTTATTCAAATACGGTGTCTTTTCCGTTTCAAAAAAATCAACTAGTTTCTGATCAAGTGCATCGCCGGTGATAAAAATAAATTTTTTGGCTAGAGTACTGTTGAGTGATTTTACGTTTAGGTAGAATGCCATGCCATCAATATCGGGTATGTGGACATCCGCCAGAATGACATCAAACGATTTTTTCTGCAGTAGGGCCATCGCGTTACGCACATTGGTTGCTGTTACGGCGGAGTGTCCATAATTGAAAAGCACCTCCGCAATGCTTGACGAGAGCGATTCCTCATCGTCGACAACTAGCACCTGCAGTGATGGCAATGATTCACCCGGGTGGGCCCGGACTGGAAAGACAGTCTCAGCGTCGGTAGTGCCCGAAATTTCGACAACAACTTCAGTCCCGTGTGGTTCGACGTTTTTCAGACTGATTGTACCGCTATGGGCTTCTATAACAGATTTGCAAAACGAAAGGCCGAGACCGGTACCACGCCCTTCCTGTTTGGTTGTAAAGAAATGATCAAATACTTTCTGCTGAATTTCTTTCGGAATCCCTGGGCCGTTATCAGTAATGGAAATGATAACGTTGCTATTCGGTATGTCGGTATGGGCACGAATACGAATTTCCTTTTTACCTTCTATGCTTGCTAATGATTGGAGCGCATTGTTCAACAAATTAACGATTACTTGGCCGAGTTGGGTGTCATCTCCCAATATTCTGATGATATCTGTATCAATGTCGGTATGCACCTCAATCTCATTTCTATTGAGTTGGAAACGGAGCATTTCAATCGACTCGTTAATAAGATGGTTCACATTGAGAGCCTTTTTCTCGATCTTGCGTTGCTGGGCCAATGTTAGAAATTTGCGGACTATACTTGAGCACCTCTTCGCTGGGCGTAGTATTTTTTGAGCTCTTTCCTGAATTTTCGGATCGGTTGATGTTTCGGAAAGTAATTCGGCTTGTGCGCTGACTACAGCAAGAGGGTTGTTGAGTTCGTGAGCCACCTCAGCCAACATTGAACCTAAAGCGGTTATTTTTTCACGGTGGACTAAATTACGTTGTTGCAGACGGATTCGATCGAGTAGCTCATTGGTACGAGAAACTACCAATCCAAGTTCATTATTCTCATGCCTTGGCGGGGCTTTTAGGGTGGCCAATGCTGTTTCTTCTGGATCAATAATACTGAGTTGTTTTGCTACGTTCTCAAGAGGTTGTGTCATCGTTTTATGGAACATAAGAGCGATAGCTGTCGCCATGACTAAGAGTTCAATAGCCAAGTATCCCATTCTGGCTACGGTATTTTTGATAAATGACTGACTGATAAGAATAGAGTTTGTGCGAAACCGTAGTTCGCCTACCCTCGCTTGGCCATCATTATGGTCCAATTGTAATCCGGCAACAAAATTGGATCGGTCTATGATAAGAGTTCGCTTGAAGTCAGTCACATCGGAAAACAGCCAGTCGATGAAAAAATCTGTCGCTGTGACCGCAACTGCCCGATTGCGTGTCGCGAGTATTACGCCGAGATCCGTCGTAATACTCGCACTTTCCAGCACGTCGTATTGCATCAAACTGTTGATAACCGTGTCCGCCTGAAGTTCATCAACATGAAAAGCTGCCCGTGCAGCAGCGTTTGAAAAAGTATCGATTAGATGGTCACTAAATTGTTGTTGGCGGGCATACTCTCTATCGTATGATGTGACTATTTCAACACAAGCTAATGCCGTTGCGATAATCACAACCACCATCACTGTCAATGTGGTTTGTCTAAGCCAGAGACTCTGCGCGAGGGAATTAATCACAGACTTATAACCGTCCTACGGTATAAGTGAAATATGCATCGTGTATTCAATTCTTAGTCCAATTCCTAGGCGCTTTTTCAAACTAATGGAAACTGTCTTAACGACGCTAATACAGCACAAGTTCATTTACATAATACTCTTTGTTGAGCATACCTGCCTAGCCACACTGCATATTGATTGTGAACGCAAACCGCTAAGTAACATTGTTAACAAAACTGAGATGTCCGCGAAACCCTGTTAACAATTCATCATGTTATAAATTCAGAGCGTGGCAAATACAGTTTGTCAGGCGAATAATGCATCATTACTTTAACATTCATATTGAGAGGAGACTTTTATGATTAACTCGTTTAAAAGAGCGGGAACAACAGCGCTTGCCGTGGTTTTCGTGGCCCTAGCGCTATTACCAGCGCCAGAGGCGTTTGCAGAAAAAACGGGGGAATACACTGCAAAATTCAAAAAAGACGGTCAGATGATACGGCCAGCTGGCTGGCGGGAATGGGTGTTTGTTGGAAGCCCGGTAACGCCGAATTCGTTGAATGCCGGTGCGGCACCATTTCCTGAATTTCATTCGGTTTACATAGATCCGCAAAGCTGGGCACATTGGAAAAAAACAGGTAAGTTCCGTGAGGGTACGATGTTTGCGAAGGAGCTGACTTCAGTTGGTGCCACCAAAGCAACAAGCGGCAAAGGCTTCTTTAATGGAGAGTTAATAGGTTTCGAAATTTCCCATAAGGACAGTAAGAGGTATTCCAAGGAGTCAGGTGGTTGGGCTTATTACACCTTTGGTCACCATGTGGAGCCCTATAAGGATACAGCAGCGGCAATGCCAGACGCTGCCTGTGCAGCATGCCATACCGCCGCTGCGGCCGATGACATGGTTTTCACACAATACTATCCTATCCTTCGAGTTTCCAAAAATGCTGGACGCAAAGGTGCCGGTCTAGGTGGGCGATAATAGGGTGGAATGGAATCTAACATATTCAGCAATCTAATCTGCGATTACAGCCATGGATGGCATTACAGGAATTGCTTGGTTAGTCAGTAAAATGAAAGGATACGATATGATAATTTTTATGTGTAGATTGGCTATCTTGATGTCATTCTTTTTCTGCGTCACTTCGAGTGCTGATGAATTCGCCGCATCAACATACAAAAAAATCGTAGATACAAAAGGCAATATTAGCTTGCCCAAGAATTTCCATAGTGATTGGGCATTCCTGGGGGCTTGGTCAATTGCGATGAAAGAAGTTGACCTGAGTGGCGCGGCCAGTGGTCACGGAGCCGCGGGACTACATAACGTATACACCCAGCGAGGTGTTGCAGAGTACTATCGGCAAAACAAAAAATTCCCCGATGGCGCGGTCTTCGTAAAAGAATTATTGAAAACTGCGACTGACACCATGACAACTGGAACGGTCAGTAGAGGCAGCGAAGTGGAAGGTTGGTTTATTATGGTGAAAGATAGTAAAAAGCGGTTTAGTGCTAATCCGCTTTGGGGTGATGGTTGGGGATGGGCTTTGATTAAAGCCGATAAGCCAAAGAAAGTCGTAACGCAAGACTATAAGAAGGACTGCCTTGGTTGCCATATTCCTGCTCGTAACGACGACTGGATTTACCTCTCAGGCTATCCGATGCTGCTAGACTAGTGCGTCGAATTCGCAGGCTTGATTTTCAGCTACGAGACGTGATGCTCTCTGCGTTACGTCTTTGCCGTCAGTGGTAAAACTATAGAATGAGTTTAAAAAAAATCTTGATAACCATTTCTGTAGGTGGTTTGGTGTTTTTAGTTGTCTGGACTGTACACCGCGTCTTCCCTGAATCCGCGCCCATTGCACGTGGCGCTGCATATGCTGAGATTAGTGGCTGTGTCGACTGCCATGGAAAACCCGAATCTCCACCGGTGAAGGCGATCAGCAGGGAATGCTCGAACGTAGACCATGCTTCCTCACATCCGAGTTACGCGGTTGACTGCGAAGATGTCATGGCGTACTTCGAAGCGATTCGTATACGGCGGAATTTCATTCACAGAGCAAAAGCCGCTCCTAATAATCCGTTAATTGCAGGTGAGCGTCTTGTACGCCGATACCATTGCTTTCAGTGTCACGGTGAATTGGGACAAGGTGGATTTCAGAATAACAAGTCTTTAAAAGGATACGTACCAGGCTATTTTGGTGACGATTTCAGAACATTGACCAACAACGCGGATCCAGAGTCTGTGCGAAAATGGATTTCACAGGGTCTCGATCACGATATCGTGGAAACACCTGTCACTGGCGGAATAGCTGAATTCTTTTTCAATAGGCAGGCTATTCACATGCCAAGCTATAAATCGCTGGGCATCAAAGAAATTGAAATCCTGGTTAGCTACGTCATCGCCCTCAATCAGTACGGACCAATGACAGCCGAAACTGTACGCTCATATAGTGCGGATTCACTGTCAACGGAACAGCTTACGAACAACGTTAATACAAATCGCTAAAGCGACAAAGAAAGTTAGTTTCTCATCTGATTCAAAATAAACTGCAACTTCTCAATAGTTATCGAAAGGAGTGCCTTGTTTATTTTGCTTTTATAATTTTAAAATCTTCTTCACTCATCTATAGAGTACCTCTGCAATCAACTCTTCTGTTACAGATTGAACCTCAGGGAGGTTCAGCCCACATTTCCAATGTGGGCGATTGTTGACAGGCTTCTAAATACGGATTCAGTTGAATTCAAAACCCTTTCACAATGGACTGACTTCTATATTTTATTGGCCTGGGTTTTATTAGCTTTTATTTTATTGGCCTTTATTTTATTGAATTAGCTTTTATTAGCCTTTTTTTCCTTTTTTGCATTGCGTTTTTCTTTCATCGTTTTTTCAGGTTTCTTTTTATCTGCCTTTTTTGAATCTTTACC
>JAHRWA010000038.1 GCA_019090455.1 Pseudomonadales bacterium
GATTGCAATGGATAATGAGCAGGGTAGCCCTTCGTTGCAACACCAGAGTCCACTGCCGCACGCGCAACAGCCGCAGAGACTAAAGAAATAAGTCTAGGATCTGAAGGTTTAGGAATGATATAGCCAGGACCAAACTCCAGGGCCCCTCCGCCATAAGCATCCAGCACCTCCTGCGGAACCGGCATTTTCGCAATTTCACGAATGGCATGCACCGCCGCTATCTTCATTTCCTCATTGATACAGGTTGCTCTCACATCTAGAGCACCTCGAAAAATAAAAGGGAAGCAAAGCACGTTATTCACCTGGTTAGGATAATCGCTGCGCCCTGTCGCGACGATAAGATCGTCTCTAATGTCATGAGCTAATTCAGGACGAATCTCCGGGTCAGGGTTAGCCAAAGCGAAAATAATAGGGTTTGTTGCCATGGATTTAAGTAGATCAGGTGACAACAAATTCGCACTGGATACGCCCAAAAACATATCCGCACCTTTCAACACATCTTGCAGCGTACGACTCTTCGTTTCATTTGCAAAAAGGGCTTTATACGGATTCAAATCATCTCGCTCAGAATGAATCACGCCATTACGATCCAACATATAAATATTGTTCTTTTGGGCGCCGAGCTCCAGGAGCAAATTTATCGAAGCCACACCCGCTGCACCCGCACCAACGCAAACGATTTTCATGTCTTCTATCTTCTTACCTTGAATCTCGATCGCATTTAATACACCGGCAGCAATAATGATTGCTGTCCCATGTTGATCATCATGAAAAACGGGGATATTACATTGCTCGACCAACACTTTTTCAATTTCAAAACACTCAGGCGCTTTAATATCTTCCAAATTAATGCCGCCAAAGGTGGGCGATATGCGTCTCACAGTATCAATAAAAGCCCGAGAGTCTTCAGAATTTACCTCGATATCAAAAACATCAACACCCGCAAAGCGCTTAAAAAGTACGGCCTTCCCTTCCATAACAGGCTTACTCGCAAGTGCTCCGAGTTCGCCCAACCCCAGTATTGCTGACCCATCAGTGATGACCGCCACCAAATTTCCTTTATTGGTATATTGGTAGGCCAGATCGCGGTCTTTCGCGATTTCACGTACCGGCTCGGCAACACCCGGACTATACGCAAGTGACAAATCTTCTGGAGTATCAGTGGGTTTTGTTATCGCAATAGACACTTTGCCTGGCTTGGGATTAGCATGGTAATCCAACGCTGCTTTTTTTAGATCCATCATCGGTCTCTTATTATCTCCTCACGCGCCATTATTCACACAATAGATTCGCTGATTTAGGTGTAGGTCTAGGTCAGGCCTAGAGGATCAGCGATCCTGGATGATTAATTTTTATCATCCAGCGTTTACGGTGTTTCTTCAAAGTCTTTCCTGTTTTCTTTCGATCAATTAGCCAACCACGGGCTTCTATTTCTTGCCCCGGTATTAACTGCCTTCTTATGCTTTGAAACTGCTGCCAATTATCCTTAGGAATTCTCAGCACTATCTTACCTACTAAATCGATCCATACTGCATTTTTCGCCAAAAAAAACCCTTCGACCTCTCCCGAAATAAGCGCAAACCCTGCCCTCAGAGATACGGAATTTGCACCACGTACAGCGTAATAAGGATGCCCCCAGACACCCGCTCTCTCAGCACGCGCTAACTGTTCAGCCTGAAGATAACAACTTTCACCCCAGGCATTAGGGGCGATAAGCACTTGATAGCCATAACCTTTTCTTAGCAACTTAGCGGTAACATTTTCGCCTTTTTCAGTAAACACATGCGCTAATATACGGCCATAATGATCTATTCTCTGCTGACCAATACGAAGCTGAACGGGCTCACCCAGCATCAATACAGACTGTAAAAATAACTTGGCCTCCAGCGCTAAAGGTTCTGCTAATCGTTGTTTTCGCCCCATCTCAGGCGTATTGATACCTATCAGCCTTATTTTTCGTCCATCTTTCAACGTAAGGGTATCGCCATCATAAATCGATTTAAGTACCCCGACGGAGTGATAGCCCGAACTCAGGTCGTCATTACATTTAGCGGCGATATCATGGCTAAGGACAGACAGCCAAAAAAACAAAAAAAGAGAGGTCACCCACAAGGATGCCTCTCTTTTTCGCTCGGCGGCATACGCTACTGAGCACATTTTGAAAAGGAAGGTTCGTATACGCTTAATATTATTGCAAGCGCATGTATTAATAAGGTTATTTCTTAGCCTTAGTCAAAGCACCAAACCGCTTATTAAATTTATCGATACGGCCACCGGTATCAACTACTTTTTGCGTACCCGTATAGAACGGGTGGCATGCAGAACAGATATCCAAATGAATATCTTTACAAATAGTAGATCGGGTTTCAATCACATTACCACAACTACAAGTGGCTTTTATGCTGGTGTAATCGGGATGAATATCTTGTCTCATGTTAATAACCTCTTTATGTATGCCGCCACTCAAGCCATTTTGTCGAGCACCGCATGGAAATTCCAGAGCGCGAATCATACCAAAGTGTAGCGGATACACAAGTTTTCATAGGAAAAATCAACATATTCTCCTTGCAGCCCACTCTTGAAAAGAGCTACCTTGAATTCTCGCGAAAATAGCCGCCATTACAAGGCGTGCTCACACACCAAATACTGGACTCTGTGAAAAACAATCAACCTATATTGAGATTTGCAATCCCTTCGCCACTACGAAGAGAGTTCGATTATTTGCCACCTCTGGATATGGCCACACAGGAATGTTCCATTGGTACTCGTTTCACTCTCCCTTTTGGCAAACGAAAACTCATCGGCCTGTTAATAGGCATCAGCGAACACAGCGAAATTGCGCCTGAGAAATTAAGACCCGCGCTCAAAGCACTCGACACGGACGCGTTACTGCCTGACTCTCTATTTAATATGTGCCTTTGGGCAAGCCAGTATTACCAACACCCTATTGGCGAGGTGCTAAACAATGCCTTGCCAACATTACTCCGCCAAGGCGACTCTACCGAGCTAAACCGCGAACTCCGCCACAAACTCACCACCAAAGGCGAGCTCATCGATGCCGATGATCTAAAAAGGGCACCCCGCCAAGCAAAAGCCTTGCTTCTATTGCGAGAACACCCCCAAGGCCTCACTCAGAAAGCACTCTCCTCTCTCTCTGTGACTCCAGCCCATATAAAAGCATTACGCCATAAAGAGCTTGTCCAACAAACGCACATGGAACACATACGCAGCTGGCCAATAGCAGAGTCGCCTTTAGCTGAACCCGCTTTGCATCTCAATGAAGAACAAGCCTTAGCGGTGAGCACAATCAGCCAAAAACAGAATACATTTACTCCCGTACTGCTGCACGGAATCACTGGCAGCGGTAAAACAGAAGTCTATTTACAACTGATAGAAAAGTCTCTGTGCGAAGATAAACAGGTGCTTGTTCTGGTCCCTGAAATTGGCCTAACACCTCAAACTGTACAGCGTTTTAGAAATCGATTTCGCTGCGCAATATCCGTACTCCACTCAGGCTTAACCGACAATCAACGATTACAAAGCTGGCTAAAAGCACGTAGTGGTGAAACCCATATCATAATTGGTACGCGCTCTGCCATCTTCACGCCTATGATTCGGCCCGGCATGATCATCGTGGACGAAGAACATGATGCTTCATTCAAGCAACAGGATGGCTTTCGATACTCAGCACGAGACCTCGCCCTGTATCGAGGAAAAAAAGAAAATATCCCCGTTATTCTAGGTACAGCCACACCCTGCCTAGAGTCACTACACAATGCCAATCAAAAGCGTTTTCTTTATATCCCATTGACGAAAAGGGCAGGAGACGCACGACCACCCCTATTTCAACTTCTGGACATACGCACTCGCAGATTGAATAACGGTTTGTCTGCTGAACTCATTGAAAAAATGCAGCACACCTTGAAAAAAGGTGAGCAGGTTTTGCTTTTCCTCAATAGACGCGGCTACGCACCAACCCTAATCTGCCACGACTGTGGCTGGATGGCCCAATGCCCTCGGTGCGACGCCCGCTACACCATTCACAAAAATCCTCCGCACTTACGCTGCCATCATTGCGGCGACAAACGAACCATTACTTCTTCATGCCCTGAGTGTGGTAGCCGTGATTTATTACCGGTAGGCCAAGGTACCGAAAAGCTAGAAGACACCGTCAGAGAACTTTTCCCCGAAACCACTGTGCAACGTATAGATCGCGACAGTACCCGCCGAAAAGACGCCATGTCCCAAATCATTCAACAAATTCATCAAGGCAAGCCCATGATTTTATTGGGAACCCAAATGATTGCTAAGGGACATCACTTCCCCAATGTCACACTAGTCGCAATCGTGGATGCGGATGGAGGTCTCTTTTCCTGCGACTTCAGGGCTCCAGAACACATGGCACAATTGATCATACAAGTCGCCGGCCGCGCGGGCAGGGAGGGGAAAGCCGGGGAAGTCGTATTACAAACAAGGCAACCCGAACATCCAATGCTCATACGCCTATTACAAGAAGGTTACCGCAGCTTCGCCGATGGTGAATTACTGCAACGCAGTGCTGCACAACTCCCACCGTACAGCTACCTAGCCTTAATCAGAGCAGAGGCCGCCAACGAGGATGTTTGTTTTGATTTCCTCAATCACGTTCGTGAGTTGCTCGCGGCGAAAATGGGAGACAACCCCCTGAAATTACTGGGTCCCGTACCCGCCCCCATGACCAGACGAGCAGGGAAGTTTCACGCACAACTCCTACTGCAAGCCCCCCAACGCAGCCTATTGAATCAACTGCTAACCCCTTTTCTCGCGGAACTAGAGTCAACAAAAGAGGCCCGCAGAGTACGCTGGAGTGTAGACATCGACCCGGTGGATTTGTACTAAGCCGTATTAGCTATTCGCTGTGCATTTAAAATTGAATCGTTATAGGTATAATACTGCTTCTTTTTTCCTTACACTTTATCCATCTTGTAGCCATAATATTTTCACTTCAAAAATCTCGCAGTTTGAATTTAATTCCTTGAAATAGAGCCCACATCAAATGAAAGAGCAGGTAACATCCTTAATTATCTCCGCCATCCAATCGCTTCAAAAAGAAGGCGTGTTACCGGACGATTGCAAATATACGGTGCGTTTAGACAGAACGAAAGACAAGTCACATGGAGACTTAGCATCAAACATTGCGCTAGCGCTTGCTAAGAGTGCTGGCAAAAATCCACGCCAGCTCGCCCAACTGATTTCCGACAAGCTCCCTGAGTCATCATTGGTTTCCAAAGCGGAAATCGCGGGTCCCGGTTTCCTTAATTTTTTCCTCAATTCAGCTAGCCAATTTGCAGTAATAGAAAAAATAATTCAGGAAAAAAATCAATTTGGTCTTTCGGATATCGGCAAAGGGAAAAAAGTACAAGTGGAATTTGTTTCCGCCAACCCCACAGGCCCACTCCACGTAGGTCATGGTCGCGGAGCTGCTTATGGCGCTACGGTTGCGAACCTTCTAGCGGCTACCGGTTTTGATGTCTGTCGTGAATACTACGTCAATGATGCAGGCCGCCAAATGAATATACTGGCCACTAGCGTGTGGCTGCGGTATTTAGAACTATTGAAAGTAGACATCACTTTTCCCAGTAACGGCTATCAAGGCGAATACGTAAAAGACATCGCTCAATCCATGCATGAAAAAATGGGCGATACATTCCTAAAACCGGCAGACGCTATTTTCAATCAAGTTCCCGCTGATTTATCAGTGGATGCTTCCGGCCAAGAATCAGGGGATAAGGAAGCGCATATTGATGGACTCATTGAGAACGCAAGGACTCTACTCGGACAAGAAAACTATCAAATCCTCTTCAATGCCGGCCTCAATAGCATTCTTGATGACATTCGTGAGGATTTAAAAGGTTTCGGTGTCGAGTATCAAGAGTGGTTTTCAGAGCGCTCCTTAGCCGATGACGACTCCATCGATCTCGCCGTCAAGCAGCTACAAAAATCAGGGCATATTTATGAGCAAAACGGCGCTTTATGGTTTCGCTCCACCGCCTTTGGTGACGACAAAGATCGCGTTGTAGTGAGAGACAATGGCCAAAGCACCTACTTCGCTTCCGACATTGCCTACCACATGAATAAATTTAATCGGGGCTTTGAAAAAGTCATCAATGTCTGGGGAGCGGACCACCACGGTTACGTAACCCGAGTCAAAGCCGCATTATCCGCTTTGGAAATTGACTCCGACAAGTTAGAAGTTCGACTAGTACAATTCGCTATATTGTATCGAGGCACTGAGCGAGTACAAATGTCCACTCGCTCTGGCTCATTTGTCACCTTGCGTCAACTACGCGAAGAAGTGGGAAATGACGCTGCACGTTTTTTCTATGTCTTGCGTAAGTCAGAGCAACATATGGACTTCGACTTAGATCTAGCTAAATCTCAAAGCAAAGATAATCCCGTTTATTATGTCCAATATGCTCACGCACGAATCTGTCGAGTACTAGAAAAATTAACCGAGCAAGGTAAAGTTTGGGATACTGAACAGGGTTTGAAATCACTAGAGCTACTCATCACAGACCGAGAACGCGACCTCTCCAAAAAGCTCGCTCAATATCCCGAAATCATAGAAAAAGCAGCGTTGCAGCACGAACCTCACATCCTTGCGCACTACCTAAAAGACCTTGCTGCGGATTTTCACACCTATTACAACGCGAGCAAAATGCTAATTGACGATGATGCTTTGCGCAACGCACGCTTGAGTTTGAGCATCGCCGCTAAGCAAGTTTTAAATAACGGCCTATTATTATTAGGGGTGTCGGCACCTGACTCCATGTAATCGTAATAACGGTAATCATAATGGCTGTCGCCGTAACCGCCGTAACTTGAATATTTAAAACTCTCATTTTGGTAGCATTCGTTTCTTCAAACATTCGTTTCTGCAAACAATGAACTATGAGATAGTGGACATACCGAATCATCAGCAGGAAGAGAACGTTGACTCAGGATTATGCGAAACAAAGAGCACCTTCACAATCGCCACGGGTTGCAAGCTGGGTATGGTTATTTACCAGTCTTGTAACAGGCTCTTTTATTGCCTTTATTTATTATCTCATCGACATTGCACCGCAAGCAGACCAATTTAGTCGTGAAATCGCACGACACGCCGAACAGCGATCACAAACCGAATCGTCCGCTCCATCGGCCACAAAGGTGAAGAAAGACGAACGTCCTCGCTACACATTCTACAACGAGCTTGCTCGTAGCAAGATGGTCCCCCGCAGCTTTGAAGAATTCTTGCCACGCCTGTCGAAAGAAGAAAAAAAGAAAGCGGCACGAGAGAAAAAGGAAGCGCGCAAAAGAGATAAGGCCGCGCAATCAAACTACGCAAGACAACCAAGTAACAACATAAAAAACCCTAATGCCCTTTCACGCTACCTACTGCAAACCGGCTCCTTTAAAAGCCCATCCGACGCTGACCGAAGACGCGCTGAACTCCTTTTGATGGGAATGGAAGCCAACATCCGAACAGTCACCTTCGCTAACGGTCAAAAATGGCACCGTGTACTTGTCGGCCCATATAATGGTGAGACTGCCGTGAACAACGCCAAGAGTCAGCTCTCCCGATTAAATATTAAAACCCAGGTACGCAAAATCAATTAGGCCCGTAACTTACCCTTGAAAACCTACCCGCCATACCCAATATAATGCACAGTCGCCTCTTCTGACTTAGACTCTTAGGTAACCCTAAATCACTTAAGTCACTTTCATCAGAAATCTTAGGCACTAAAGAACAACCCACCAACAAAGACCATCACCAAAGAGGACTTGCAGTGGAACAGTACCGCGGCACCACTATTTTATCCGTTCGTCGCAATGGCAAAGTTGTCATCGGCGGCGATGGCCAAGTCACTCTTGGCAACACCGTCATGAAGGGCAACGCCCGAAAAGTGCGACGTCTCTATAAAGATCAAGTCATTGCTGGATTCGCAGGTGGAACAGCCGATGCCTTCACCCTATTCGAACGATTCGAAGCAAAACTAGAGAAGCATCAAGGGCAACTGGTTCGTTCTGCAGTAGAACTTGCTAAAGATTGGCGCACCGATCGTATCTTGCGCCGCCTCGAAGCTCTACTTGCCGTCGCCGACAAAGAGGCTTCTTTAATTATCACCGGAAATGGAGATGTCATCGAGCCAGAAGACGGTCTCATCGCGATAGGTTCTGGCGGCCCCTTTGCCCAAGCATCTGCACGAGCCCTTTACGAGAATACCGACCTCTCCGCCAAAGAAATAGTAGAAAAAGGCCTCTCCATTGCAGCCGACATTTGCATCTACACCAATCACAATCGCACGATTGAAGAATTAGATTACGAAAGCTAAGAAACGGCTAGGAAGAGAGATTAGTATGTCAAACATGACACCAAAAGAGATTGTCCACGAACTCGACAAACACATTATCGGCCAAGCCGCAGCAAAGAGAGCCGTCGCCCTAGCATTGCGTAATCGCTGGCGCCGCATGCAGCTAGATGAAGAGTTGCGCAATGAAATATCGCCTAAAAACATACTCATGATTGGCCCTACAGGCGTCGGCAAAACTGAAATTGCCCGCCGATTAGCGAAGCTAGCCCAAGCCCCTTTCATTAAGATCGAAGCCACTAAGTTTACCGAAGTCGGCTATGTGGGACGGGATGTGGAATCTATCATTCGAGATCTCGTGGACATGTCCATAAAGATGATACGAGAAGATGAGATGGCAAAAGTGCAAAGCCTTGCCGAAGACGCTGCCGAAGAACGAATTCTCGACGCACTGCTAAGGCCCGCTCGCACTGAATTTACCAGCGATAAAGATGACGTAAATTCCACTTCAGAATCCACTACACAAGATACCAACTCTAGTACTCGACAAATTTTTCGGAAGAAATTACGCGAAGGCGAACTCGATGACAAAGAGGTAGAAATTGAGGTGGAGTCCGCCAGCGTTGGCGTAGAAATCATGGCTCCCCCAGGTATGGAGGAAATGACCAGCCAATTACAAAACATGTTTTCCAACATCAATACCGGCCGCAAAAAAAGCCGTCGATTGAAGATCAAAGACGCTTTAAAGCAGATTCGCGACGAAGAAGCATCCAAGCTCATTAATGAAGACGATCTAAAGCAACAAGCCATAGAAGCAGTGGAGCAAAACGGCATAGTCTTCCTTGATGAAATAGATAAAGTGGCAAAGCGCTCCGAATCCGGCGGCACCGATGTCTCCAGGGAAGGCGTACAACGCGACCTGCTCCCCCTGATCGAAGGCTGCACGGTGACAACAAAATTCGGAATGATCAAAACCGATCACATACTGTTTATAGCATCCGGCGCATTTCACATGGCCAAACCATCCGATCTAATTCCCGAATTACAAGGCCGCCTGCCCATACGCGTGGAGCTGGAAGCGCTGACTCCAGACGATTTTCAACGAATATTGACCGAACCGGACGCTTCACTCACAGAGCAATATCAGGCGCTAATGAAAACCGAAGGCCTAGAGCTCAATTTCACCGAAGACTGCATACGGCGAATTGCCGAAGTCGCCTGGCAAGTCAATGAAAGCACTGAAAACATAGGCGCGCGCCGCCTACACACGGTACTAGAGCGTTTATTGGAAGACGTCTCATTCGACGCTTCAGACTTGGCTGACAAGCAAGAAGGCAAGGCCATCGTCATTGATGGTAGCTATGTGGACAAGCACTTAGGTGACTTAGCGCAAAATGAGGATCTGAGCCGCTACATATTGTAATCGTAACTTCCGCGAAGCCAGCACTTAAATCTCTGGGCAAAAGGCTAAATTTCCACTATAAAATAGCTAAAGAATAAATAGTTTGGAAAAAGGAAGGCCCAGAGCTATGAGCAAAAACACAACTGCTGCGACCAAATCAACGAACATCCAATGGCATGATGGAAAAGTCACTGCCGAAAAACGCATTCAATTAATGGGGCAAAAAGGGGCAACCCTGTGGTTCACCGGGCTTTCTGGCAGCGGCAAAAGCACGATCGCTGTCGAAGTCGAGCTGGCTCTACTGGAGAAGGATAAAGTTGCCTACCGCTTGGATGGCGATAATATTCGCCACGGCTTAAATCGAAACTTAGGTTTCTCGCCTGAAGATCGGACCGAGAACATTCGCCGCATTGGAGAAGTCACCAAGCTTTTTGCCGATGCGGGCGTCATTTCTCTTTGTAGTTTTATTAGCCCGTATAAAGCGGATAGAGATGAAGTCAGAAGCATACACCTCGAACACGGCATCCCCTTTATTGAAGTCTACGTAGACTGCCCTTTAGCAGAAGCGGAGAAGCGAGATCCCAAAGGTTTTTATAAGAAGGCTCGAAGTGGTGAAATCAAGGGCTTCACCGGCATTGACGCGCCCTATGAAGCACCTAACGATATGGAAATTCACCTTCGCACCGACCAGCTTTCATTAACAGAAGAATGCGGAAAAATTATCAACTTCTTATCTGAGAACAGCTATATATAGCTGTTCTCATCATTCTAAACCTATAAAAGTCGCTTCAATTTTTAACTAAAAGCTCGCGGGGCAATTCGCTACCCCTCACTCACTCATCAAACAGACCTGACTCTCATCTACGCTCACCACTAAACTTAAACTCCTAGCCTCCCCGTTTTCAGCCCTCCCTATACCAGCACCACCTGAACACCAGCCCACCACATTCACCAAACTTATAATGAATATAATAAATATAAACTTCATTTATTCTCTTAGAATGACTAATATGCACCTCAATTTAGAATGCCGCACAAAATAGCAGCACTATTTGCAATAGACAGGGACAGATCAGCCCCTCACATAAAGCCAATTAAAGGGCCAACACTATGTCAGAATACAAAAAACAAATAAAAGAGCTTTCCGCTCTTCGCAAGGCAAACGACTCTTGGGCAGCGATTAACCCTGAGATGGCGGCACGCATGCGCCTCCAAAATCGATTTCACACCGGCCTAGACATCGCCAAATATACAGCTGCCATCATGCGTAAAGACATGGAAGAGTATGATGCAGACAGCTCCTCCTACACCCAATCTCTAGGATGCTGGCACGGATTTATCGGCCAACAAAAAATGATTTCCGTGAAGAAACATCACGGCGATACCAACAAACGCTACCTTTACCTTTCTGGTTGGATGGTTGCTGCATTGCGTTCGGATTTCGGACCTCTTCCAGACCAATCCATGCATGAAAAAACATCAGTATCCGCATTGATTGCAGAACTCTACACTTTCTTGCGCCAAGCTGACGCACGTGAATTAGGGCACTTATTCAAAGACCTTGATGCCGCCACTGAAAATGGGGGTGATGTTGCCGCTGTTCAAGCCAAAATCGACAACTATCAAACTCACGTTGTCCCTATCATTGCCGACATAGACGCTGGATTCGGAAATGAAGAAGCCACCTATTTACTGGCTAAGCAAATGATTGAAGCCGGCGCCTGCTGCATCCAAATTGAAAACCAAGTATCGGATGCAAAGCAATGCGGACACCAAGACGGTAAAGTCACGGTTCCCCATGAAGACTTCCTCGCAAAAATCAATGCAGTTCGTTATGCGTTTTTAGAACTCGGAGTCAATGACGGCGTTATCGTTGCGCGCACGGATTCACTCGGTGCCGGCCTAACACAAAAAATTCCAGTATCCACTTCAGCTGGAGACTTGGCATCTCAATATAATGCATTTTTAGAAACCTCCCCTGTCACTTCAGCAGCAGACGTCAACGAAGGCGACATGGTTCTGAAACAAAACGGTGAGCTAGTGAAGCCTGTGCGATTACCCAATGGACTTTATAAGTTCAAAGCAGACACAGGTATCGAACGTTGCGTTTTAGATTGCATCACTAGCTTACAAAATGGTGCTGATCTTCTCTGGATTGAAACTGAAAAGCCCCATGTTGGCCAAATCGCTGAAATGGTTAACGGCGTTCGCAAAGTTATCCCTAACGCCAAGCTGGTATACAACAACAGCCCTTCATTCAACTGGACGTTGAACTTCCGACAGCAAGTCTATGACGCATGGGCAGAAGCAGGCAAAGATGTTTCCGCCTATGATCGCGATGGCTTGATGAGTGTTGAGTATGATGAAACGGATTTGGGTGTAGAGGCAGATGCCAAAATACAATCATTCCAATCGGATGCAGCACGTGAAGCGGGTATTTTCCATCACCTAATCACGCTTCCCACCTATCACACCGCTGCGTTGTCTACTGATAATCTAGCGAAAGGTTACTTTGGAGCAGAAGGCATGTTGGCCTATGTTGCTGGCGTACAGCGTAAAGAACTTCGTCAAGGTCTAGCTTGCGTTAAACACCAAGACATGGCGGGATCTAACATCGGTGACGACCATAAAGGTTACTTCTCTGGCGAGCAGGCTCTAAAGGCGTCAGGAAAAGATAATACAATGAATCAATTCGACTAAACGCTAATATTAAGCGCTTAAATCGCTCGAAAATAAAAAAGGGCGGCTTGTATCCATAACGGAAATCAAGTCGCCCTTTTTTGTGACTATAATCTTTGTATTCAAACCTAATACCTCATGTAACACGAATGTCTTCCAATTTGTTGATTTCAATGTTTAGCGAACGACCCTGTAGATGGAACTACGACGTGAAAGTTATTCTAATTTTAATGATGCTGTTCTGCTGTACGGCGACCGCCTCAGAACACGCAACCTTAGAACACACCAACACATCGCCATCCCCCCCCAAACCCATTAGCATTATTTATCTGATTGGCGATGGCATGGGGCCCTCCTACACCTCCGCTTATCGCTACTATCAAGATGACCCCAACACAGCCCCAATTGAACGAACGGTTTTCGACGAGCTACTGGTCGGAATGGCTAGCACTTACCCCAAGGACACAACCTGGGTAACCGATTCAGCTGCAGCGGCCACCGCACTGGCAACAGGCCATAAAACTTACAATGGGGCAATAGGAGTCGATAACAACAAAAAACCATTACCCACCTTGTTAGAGAAAGCAAAAGAGTTGGGATACAACACCGGACTAGTGGTTACCAGCCAAATAAATCACGCTACGCCAGCCAGTTTTGTAGCTCACATAGACAGCCGAAAACGCTATGATGAAATCGCAGATCAATATCTTGATAGCCGTATCGCTAATCGCCCTAAAGTAGATTTAATGCTGGGAAGAGGGCTATCCTATTTCCAACGAACAGATCGAGACCTACTAACCGAATTCAACCAGTTAGGGTATCAAACCTTAATTGATTACAGCCAACTAAAAACATTACAGTCATTACCCGCCATTGGCCTATTCGCTGCCAAAGGGCTAGAACATGCAATCGATAGCGATGATAAAACCAGATTGGCTACGATGACGCGTAAGGCATTATCACTACTCAGCGCAACACCGTTCTTCCTATTGGTAGAAGCCAGCCAAATTGATTGGTGTGGTCATAGCAATGATATCGCCTGTGCCATGGCAGAAGTGCATGACTTTGCTGAATCGTTAATTGTAGCCAGACAATATGTCCAACAACACCCTGACACCTTATTGATTGCCACTGCAGACCACAATACGGGCGGCCTAAGCTTGGGGGCCGAAGGCAAATATGTTTGGCGGCCCAGCATCCTAAAGAACATAACTACCTCAGCCAATCCCCTCGCGCTATCGCTACTCAAAAGCGACGAATCCTGGCAAAAAACCTGGCACCAAAAAACAAAAATTCCATTAACTAAAAAATGGCGAGCAGAGTTGCAAGCAGCGATGGACAACAGAGAACAGAATAGAGGTATAAGATTAGAGCAACAGATACTGAAGATAATCAATCAGCACTCCTACACTGGCTGGACTAGCCATGGGCATACAGCAGAAGACGTACCGGTATATAGTACAGGAAGAGGTAGCGATCTATTCCGAGGCTACATGGATAACACAACAATAGCTAAAGCGATATTCACGCTGCTCGCGCCTTAACTACATTCAATACAAAATGATGAACACTACCAAACTAGTGGCTATTGCTAGGAAAGCTCTAGCATCCTATCTAGATAAATCCTTACTTAGTGAAACATTTTTTTCTAACTCTAGCTTCTCTTTCTTCGTAGGATGGGAAATGGATAACACATGCTGAGCCTTGGTCTGTTTGCTCTAACAAATACAACCACTTTTCGGCCAGCTCATAATTAGAAAACTCATCATCAACCATCGCTTCAATTTCACAATTCAAATACATACAACCGACAAAGGTGTAGTTCCCCATTGCAGTTTCATACCAGAGGTCTATTTGATCCATTTTACACCCGTGTAGAGGGCAACAACCTATCGCAAGCCTATTTCGACGAGCCGTTCTAGTTTGAATTCTCATGGCATTAGCTATCGCCCGGTCATTTAACATAAACTCGCTTTATTTGATTGGGTATACTCACAATACTGCTACATCAGGTATAAAAAGTAAATTCACATTTAAAATTCGAAAACACTAAATACGTAATGTAATATGGCTTATAAGTAAGGCATATTACACGTAACAGCTCTCATGACTTTACGTCCTGAATAATGGCCTTCAACCATCAGGCAACAACTAGTAAATAGCCAAATTAGATAACACTAAATTGAACAGCTCACATCAACGTGTCGAATTGGCATCATGCTAATAAGCAATAAAAGGTGGATACCTAAATTGAAAAATAAAAACTAACCATACCCATCATCTTTGTCCTAGAATTACAGATAGTTAGTTTATAAACAGTAGGGTCGTAGATATTGAAAAAGTAAGCTCCTCAAAAATGAAAACCGCATGATGCCACAGCTGAAGAACATCGCGAACTCTCGAAAACTAAAAATTCAAATTGAATATCAGAATTATCATTTCTCAAAAATGAGAAATGAAATAAGATTATAAAATATAACGAAACTGAAAATATAACTAGGTTAGAAATACAACTAAGTTGGAAGGAATACTAATGCTGTTAAAGCGATTACTAGCTGTGCTCTGTATAGGATGCACCACCATTACAAGCATGGCTTTTGCTGATGAAAAATCATTTGACCAAGCGGTAGACATATACATGAAAGGCTTCAAAGAGTGTGTGGATGCCCACGCTGTACGAGGTGACAACATTAGTACTGCAAAGCGTAAATACACGACTTATCTTCGATACAAGGAGCAAGCAGCGGCTATTGACCAGTCTATATTAACTTCCACCCAGCGCTCACTACAGAAAAACCAACGTTACTGTGAAAAAGCCTACGAGAACATTCTCATTGCTGAAGCTGAGCCCATCATTAAAAAAGGAATCACTGCTTGCGAGCAGGCCAAAACCGCTTATGAAACCGGTAAATTGGAAGAAGCGAAAATAAAGATAGACCTTTTTGATCAGCAGAATACAGAAGCGCTAAGCATTACGGATAAGATTTTAGATATCTATGCGATCGCAAGCAAAGTACGCTCTTGCAACAGAATAAAGAAAAAAATTTCCACTGCTGAAAAAGGCTTTCAAATTCAAGAAGAGGAGTCGCAACTTGCGATTATCCAGCTAATCGATGCCAACGATCAATGCAGCAGCGCACAAACTCTAGCGAACAAACCAAATGTCAAACTGAGCGACATTGATGCCATTCAAAAAGCGCTAAATAAGAGCCGCGCGCAAACCAAAGCGACAAAGAATTACACCGCAGCTATCACTGCCATGAAGAATTATCCGGATCGAGACTCCAGCAAACAAATGGTTTTATTGTTTGACAAGGCGGCTTCTTGCGCGCAAAGCGTGAGTGCTCGTTTAACGAAGACAAGAAGCAAAAAAACGAGCGCCGAAAAATCCATCAATGATGCGGCCGCCATTGCAAAACAAGCCTACGACAAATGCCAAGCGGGTGAGAGCCTAGTAAAAGGGAAGCTTTCTCAGTACAAGAACTTGGATGAAGCATTGAAATATCACAATGACGCTAAGAAATTACGGCTGGCTTCTCAGAAAAAGCCGGGCGCATCGCTCGCCACTCAATATTCTCAATGGGAATCCAGCAAAAAATATCAGCGGCTAATTAACAAGTCCAAAGCCTGCGAGAAGAAAGTGATTGCCCTACACAAATCACGAAAAACAGAATATGGACAACGTAAAAACAAACAGCTCCAAGAGGAAGCCGCAGCTCGTCGCAAACAACTAGAAGACAAGCGTAAGAAAGATGAGGAAAACACCAAGCGCCTAGAAGAAGAAAGAGTGGCAAATCTAAAAGCGGAGGCCGAGGCTGTAGCGGATGCAGAAGCGCAGAAAATTAGCAGCCAGAAAAAGCCGAAGTCACGCTCGAAAAAATCATGGTCGGACTTAATCAGTGATGATGATGATGACATTGGCAGCCCTTTCGAAGAAGATGAGGATGAGTAACAATAGCCGAAATTCGCGTTTTAGAGTCTAGTCAAAATACAGTGGGTATTTTGACTAGCGCAGAGCAGAGTTAACTATCAAAAAGAAAAGTTATCCACCTCCATATCCATCAAACAAGCTAACCCACCTTCTAGCCCCGCCTTGTGCGCCAAAGTACGAGGCAAAATTCTACGATAATAAAACTGCGCCGTTTGTAACTTAGCCGTATAGAAACCCTTTTCATCGGATCCTTCTGCTAACTTATTAGAAGCAACCAGCGCCATTTTAGCCCAAATAAAAGCTAAGGTAACGTAACCAGAGTACATCAAGTAATCCACCGACGCGCCCCCCACTTCATCCTGGTTTTGCATCGCAGCCATGCCAACCTTCATTGTCATCTCAACCCACTCAGCATTCAAACTTGCCAACTTAGTCGTTAACTCCTTGATCGCTTCATTCTCAGCATTCTCTTTACAGAACGTCTCGATCAATCCAGTGAAATTACGCAACAACTGCCCCTGAGTTAATAAGACTTTGCGACCCAACAAATCTAAAGATTGAATTCCCGTAGTGCCTTCGTAGAGAGTAGAGATACGTGCATCACGTACAATCTGCTCCATTCCCCACTCACTGATAAATCCATGACCACCATAAACTTGCATACCATAACTGGCCGCCTCCAAGCCACTTTCCGTTAAGAACGCTTTGGCAATTGGCGTAATAAACGCCATCAAATCATCCGCCTTCTTCACTTCCTTTTCATCTTTGGACAAGTCAATAATATCCGCCAAGGTGCAAAGGTAGTAACACAACGCTCGACCGCCTTCAGCAAAGGCTTTCTGAGTTAGCAGCATGCGCCTCACATCAGGATGCACAATAATCGGATCGGCTTCTTTCTCTGGGTTTTTCGGACCACTCAAAGAACGCATCGCTAGACGGTCCTTCGCATATTCAAGCGCACCCTGAAAGGCACATTCTGCGGCGCACACGCCTTGCAATGAAGTACCAACACGAGCGACGTTCATAAAAGTGAACATACAATTGAGCCCGCGGTTTTCAGGGCCTATCAAAAATCCTTTGGCGTTATCGAAATTTAGCACGCAAGTCGCCGACGCTTTGATCCCCATTTTATGCTCGATAGAACCACATTGAACCGTATTGCGTTCGCCATTGGCCCCACCTTCTTTAACATTGAACTTAGGAACAATAAATAACGAAATCCCCTTTGTCCCTTCCGGCGCACCGGGTAATCGCGCCAAAACGATGTGAACAATATTTTCTGCCATATCGTGCTCACCAGCAGATATGAAGATCTTTGTTCCACTAATGCTATAACTACCATCATCGTTTTGTTCTGCTTTCGTTCGCACTAACCCAAGATCAGAACCGCACTGAGGCTCGGTTAGACACATTGTGCCGGTCCATTGGCCTGAAATCAGTTTCGTTAAATACACTTTCTTTTGATCTTCAGTACCGTGGGACTCCAAGGTCGCAACTGCGCCCTGACTCAATCCTGGATACATACTCCAAGACCAGTTGGCAGACCCCACCATTTCACTCACGACCGAGCCCAATGAAGAAGGTAGGCCTTGACCACCAAATGCCTTGTCGCCACCTAGCGAAGGCCAGCCTCCCTCCACATATTTATCATAAGCTTCCTTAAAACCTTTTGGCGTCGTCACGACCCCATCATCCCAATGACAACCCTCCTCGTCGCCACTTTGATTCATCGGAGCCAGCTCGTTTTCAGAGAACTTAGCTCCCTCTTCAATAACAGCGTCAATTAACTCTCTATTGACTTCGTCATTGCCAAGCAACTGTTGATAGTGATTTTCGATGCCCAGCAACTCATGTAATACAAACTGAATATCTCGAATGGGTGACTTGTATTGTGTCATCTTGGTTTCCTCATTGACCGTGGTGAATCGTTATTAAGATATAACATAGCTCATTGAGCCCCACATATGAAAACGGGACTGATCGAGAACCGGAATAATTGATAATAACAATGACTTAGATTTCGCCGCGAGTACTATCTGTCTTCGCGAATACATGCAGCCAGCATCTTGGCGCTTACAATAAGTTACACAGCTTATATCACTTTGGCCTTACTATCACTTTTCAACAATGAAAAGGACATATAGAATACCGCTCATATAACAAACAACTATTACCTGCCAATACTTATGCCTTAACGAGGAAAACCTCCCCCCGTGTTCAGCAAATTGCGACTCAAACTGACAATCCAGATGCCCTCTCACATTCTTACTGTATTGATAAGCTGCCTGCTCACATCCACTCACTACACTGCCGCAGCCTATGGCTCATCATTGATAAATCATTCTGCGGGTAGCGACATATCTGCAGGTAGAGACAAAGATGAAAGCACGATACTTCATGACGGCCCACTCATAGAAAATCCATACGTCAACTCATACGAAAAGGCATTTACCTTCAAGCCAAGTGCTAATATTTACCGTACTCAAAACTCACCGGATAACGCGAATATAAGGCTGCTATTTCTTTATGTAGAGACTGTGGCTCACCAACACTCAATCGAAGAAATCGATCTCGCCATAGGTGAGCTTATTCAACAAACCAACCATGCCTATCAAGAAACGGGAATTGCTGCCAACGTGGAAGCAGCCCATGTGGGTGCATGGCCCTTCGGTAACAATGAGCAAATTGCGACAATGAACGCTATCGACGTTTTCTCTGAATTACGTCGATGGGTTAACAGCGAACTTTGGGGCGAAGGTGGACTCATGCAATTATACGGTGCGGATGCCGTGTTTCTTGTGGACGTCAGAGATGACGCTGACAATTATTGTGGATGGGCAAACATCGACACCAAAGAAGGATTGCTAAACAAAGACAGCAGCAATTCCTTCGGTCTAATTCGACTAGGCCGAGGCTGTGGCACAACGGCTGCGATTCTTGCTCATGAGCTTGGACATTTACTAGGATCCGCTCACGGTAACGAAGACACGCTCACAGCCTCATCATCTCTTGGCCATGGTGTCGTCTGCGATGACCAGTCAACGATTATGCACAGGGGTTTCCCAAAACACTTGTTGTTTTCAAATCCTCTGCTGTTACGAGGCGGTCAGACCTGTGGCGACACGGTGCATGCAAACAACGCTAAACTCTTCGGTGAAAATACCGCACTGCTGGCAAACAAACAGACTTATCAAACTCCTTCATCCGATGTCAGCCTTATTTTAACTGACTCCTATCGCTCGCCGACACAACCGGCAAAAGTCACTTTTTATCGCAGTGGAATCGTTAATCAAAGCGCACAGGTCGAATGGCACTATAAAGATAAGAACATACAAAATACGAACACCCTAGTAGGCGGTGTCATTACCTTTGAGCCTGGTGAAATCAATAAGACTGTGGAGATTCCAGCTCCGCAATTAATCGATTCCAGCACCCCACAATTTTCAATTTATTTACGTAATCCTTTGAACGTTTTTGCCGACAATAATGAACTACTCATTACCCTAAATGAGACACCGACAAACGCGATAAACGTTAACTTTTTAATAGAGACCGAAGGTCTATCTCTCACGCTTTACAATATGAGTAGCCACACCACGGATATCGAAATCGCTGAAATACAATGGACAATAAGCAACTCCAACAACCATTATTTTCATCAGGGAACTGAGTCGGTCATTTCTATTGAAGTGCTCAATGCAGGAATCTATAACATTCAATTATCTGTATTCGACACCGAAGGAGAAGCGTTTTTAAAATCAATGGATATACTCATTGAGGACACATCCTCCGGAACAATTTCACGTAATCCCACCGCCGGTGACAATAGTACATTTGAAAATAGCCTGCTGGAGAATCAAGGTGGGGGCGGCGCCAGCTTACACATCATTTTCGTGCTTGCCTTAATGAAGATATTTGAGATGTCACTATCTTACCGACACCTGTTCTATAAAAACCGAATTTACCAAAACCGTTCAGGCCACTACATGCATTTTAGAAACACGAAAAAATTACGCCATTAAATTTAACAAACCACCTACCGGCTGATTTTCATCTATTGCGCCCAATCCCACTAGATGGGATACCAAGTCACCTTTTTCGTTTGTCACAGCTGGCTCCTCCTCTCCATCCGCTGCCCCCATTACAACAGTAGATTCTGAAGATGACTTCTCAGTATCTCCTGTATGCACTGTGGGAAACTCGCCGCTATTCGCGACTTCGGCGCTTGTCTCGGAATCACCTCCACCATCTGTCCCGACAATTCGAGTCTCCCCACCAGAATCCGCTTGAGCTTCCTTCAACTGAATCTGCTGCATTTCTAAGATTTCAGCCTGCGCTTGTAATGACATCTGAGCCGCTTGTGCCGCAACACGGCGATCCTGTGCTGAGGGTTCAGCTGGTGCCAAGGCCGCTGCCTTAATTTGCTGAGCCTTACGTAAAGTTTGTTCTGGATCACCCGGTACTTTTGAAGTACTAATTTGAACCTCACCACCGACCGCATACCGACGGCCATCGGGACCGGTTTCGTATTCAAATGAAGGACTCCCGGCAAAGGCACCACCCGCAGCGGCATGCGCAGCTTCATGAAGACGCACGTCGTTATCGCGCATTTGAAGTTTTTCTATCTCAGCTTGATCTTGTTTCAACTGCTGTTGCTCTAATTGGTTTTGTGCAGCCTGTTGTTCTTGCGATTTTTGATGCTCAACGTCATCTGATCCTTTACCAGAATCCTGAGATTGTTGAAATTGATCATTTTGAGACGAACCTGATTTCGGCGACGCATCAACGGGCGCAAACACCTTACTCTCAACTTCCGCTTCTCGCGCCTCTATAACAGGCTGAGGCAGCGTGGAGGAAGCCGCATGATGAAGCTGAAGCGCACCTTGAATATTCACAGTCGTCTCCTACTTAATAAATTAAAGCGCAGCAATAAAACCTAACTAGGCTCGCATATCTAACAAAGTGCCAAGCGTATCGCTAGAGGTCTTAACCACCGCTATCGATGCTTTCACTTGCAACTCATTGAGATTCATATCAACAGCTGTTTCCGCCAGATCACCAATATTGATGCCCTTATCGGAAGAAACAGAGGCGATATCTTTCGCGTTCTTTTGTAAGCCTTCCATGCCACGCTGAATTCCCTGCAACCCTGCACCCATCACAGAACCTACATTCATGGCCATCTCTCCAGAAACGGGATTAAAGTGATCCCATTAATCAGTGTAGGCAAAACATTGCCGATTGGTCAGGTATTAGGCGAAAAAAGAAGAAACTAAGTCTCTTTAAAAAAGATACCCATAGCGGGGCTTAGTGTTTAGAAGATCTAGAAATAACGAATAGACGATTTGGCTAAAACAAAGGACAAACTTTCCTGATACTCGTCATTTTTCCAAAAGTGCATTCACTGACAGGAACTTCATTGCCGCTAAGCCAGTGGGCTCTTCCATGTAAGGCACTTCCCCAAGAAAGGGAGCTGGCAGCATGGACTTGAGATAATCAACGTTCTCGTCACCACGACTCATATGGGGATCAACACAGTTAGCCACCCAACCGGCTATAGGCAAGCCATCGTTTCGAATCGTTTCCACCGTCAATAGAGCGTGATTAATACAACCTAGGCGAATGCCAACCACTAATATAACCGGAGTTTGTAATTGTATCGGTAACGCTGAAATAAACTCTCTTTCATTTAAAGGAACACGCCAACCACCTGCCCCTTCAATCAAACAGACATCTCCCTTTTTCATTAACACCCCACGGCAATACCCTTCTAGTTGGGCAGCGGTAACCCGCCGTTCCTCTTCTGCAAGCGCAATATGAGGCGCGATGGCTGCCGCCATTTTTATAGGGTTAACTTGGTCATAGGGACAGTCTAACGACATGGCTTCCATCAGCTGTAGTGCGTCGTCATTGCGTAAGCCCTCGTCCGACATTTCACAACCCGCTGCAATGGGCTTTAACGCGAGGGTAGACAATCCTTTTTGATTGAAGGCATGTAGCAGTCCGCAAGCCACCAAGGTTTTACCTACATCGGTATCAGTCCCGGCAATAAAAAATTTATTCTTCATTTTATAGCTCGCACGTAAATCACTTCATAGGTGGCAGGTAACATTCCGTCAGTCTCTCGAAATTGTTCGTATCGGTGTATCATCTTTTTCAATGCTGTTTTTCCTGTGAGGCTTTTCACACGACCACCCGTCACCGTTTGTGCTCCTAGTGTTTTTAGCTCGACAGTCAATTCTCTCACCGTCTTATACTTTGCAACAATGGTCTGCGTTACAATCTCAGCTTGGGAGAACCCCGCATTTTGTAGCTTCTGCTGCACTGCCTGCTGACTGGCAAACGTGTTCACATGAGTTTCATCGTCAGCTGCCGCCCAACTACACTCCAACTCAGCCAAGGTCCCTTGACCCGGAATGGAAAAAACAAGCTGTCCGCTTGGGCGTAATACGCGATAACACTCGGCCAACGCCACATCGAGAGAAGAGCACCACTGCATTGCAAAGCTGCTAAAAACCAAATCAACAACCTCTCCTGCATAAGGCAACGATTCTGCATCAGCACAACACCATCGCATTCGATCAGCATTCTCATATTGACCATTCTCATTTTGACCATTGTGCTTTTTAGCGTAGGCAATCATACCTTCCGCCAAATCGACTCCCGTTACGCAACTTGAAGGAAAGTGTTGGGACAACGTCTGTGTAAAATATCCCGTTCCACAGCCAACATCGAACAATGCTGAAACCTTGTCCTGGGATAAAGTCTGCATCGACAGTAAGCGAGTCGCTATGTTTTTTTGCATACCCGCCACCGACTCATAGGTGGCGGCGGCTACACTAAAAGATGAGGCTACTGCTTTTTTATCGGACTGCGTTAAAGACTCTTCAGCCTTAGAGGAAACTGCCGACATCTCATCAGATTTCTCATGCGAAGAAGAATGCTCGTGCGAAGAGCTTAGAAATGCATTCATGCTAACGGCTCCGAAACAAAATGCTCCGAAACAAAGTCATCTAAAGCAGCTAAGCATTTTTTGGGATGCGAGAGAAAAGGAGCATGACTCGCCCCTGTCACAATACCGACGCTACAGTTATCATTAAGCGCTGCAACAGAAGCTGCCATTTCAGATGAAATAATATTGTCATTCTGACCGAGTAAATAAAGAGAGGGGATAGACAAAGACTGCAAAGCCAAGCGTAAATCCGTATCACGCAAAACCTTTAAACCTTGCCGAAGTGCCTTTTGAGCGGGTTGTCCGTGAAAAAACAGTGCTTCCTGTAATTGACTCACATCATCACCGTAAGTCTCACTGTCTTTGCACTGAAAAGCCAAAAACCGAATCAGCGCTCCTTCCCAATCCTCCGCCATCATTTCCACAAAGCCATCCAACAACTGCGGTGACATCGCATCAGGCCAGCCATCGGCTTTACAATATGCTGGCAGTGACGCCACGTTCACTAATCCAGCCACACGACCGGGATAATCCGTTGCAATTTTTAGTGCAACCAATCCACCCAAAGACCAACCTAACCAAATTGCATTGTCAGGCGCCACTCGCAACACCTGACAACTGAGACTTTCTAAATCATATTCTCCTTGAGGTAAGGGACTTCGCCCCATCCCTGGAAGATCAATCACGGTCACATTAAATTGCTGTAACAGTTCAGGCATCACGCCATCCCACAATCCACTGTGTAGACCCCAGCCGTGTAACAACACTAAATTTTTCGCATCTTTGAGTGAGGGATTAGTGCAATCGAATTGATCGTAGTAAGGAACAGATGACAAAATTATTTTCCTGCTAGTCTGAATAAAATGGTTGGTCTAAATAAAATGGTTTAGCGTAAATTAAATGATACATAAGACGCACAATTTCGAAACGATTAAACAGCTTTAAAACTCGTTGATACCGCATCCAACAAGGCATCTACATCTTGCTCTTGGTGCAAACTATTTAATGTGATTCGTAATCTAGCCGAACCTTTCGGGACAGTAGGCGGCCGAATAGCGGTAACCCAAAACCCTTTCTTCCATAAGCTTTCACTAATCGCCAACGCCTTATTCGCATCCCCCACCACCAAGGGCTGTATCGCCGTATTCGAGTCCATCAATGGTAATGACAATTGTTTTGCACCTAAGCGAAAACGTCGAATCAGATGATTTAACTTCTCTCTACGCCAATCATCCTGTTGCACAATCCGAATGCTTTCCAAGGTGGCAGCGGCCAATGCCGGAGGCATTGCTGTGGTATAAATATAAGTGCGAGCAAATTGTATCAGTGTTTCAATTAATGCCGTGCTACCGGCGACGAATGCTCCGCTAGCACCAATGGCTTTACCTAAAGTCGCCATATAGACAGGGACATCTTCCTGTGAAAGCGCTAAGGAATTTAAAACCCCGCTACCGCCTTTCCCCAAACAACCAAAGCCATGGGCATCATCTACCATTAACCAGGCGTTATATTGTTTGGCAACATCACTTAACCCTTGTAGCGGTGCAATATCCCCATCCATACTAAAGACCGTATCCGTTACGATCAGTTGACGATTCGTTGATGCCTTCTCTTTCTGCAATAACAACTCTTTTTGTAATAACGTTTCCAATCGAGAAACATCGTTGTGATGATAGCGTTTAAAACTAGCACCAGAGGATAAGCCGCCATCTAACAGTGACGCATGATTTAGTTTATCTTCGTAAACACAATCGCCTTTGCCCAGTAACGCGGTAATCGTTCCGATGTTAGCCATATAGCCGGTAGAAAATAGGAGTGCTCGCTCCCTACCAGTGACTTCTGCCAACTTTGCTTCTAATGCCTGATGCGCATCACTATGACCACAAACCAAATGAGATGCGCCACTGCCCACACCGTACTGATCTAGCCCTTGCTTGAATGCATCAATCACTTGAGGATGATTCGCCATCCCCAAGTAGTCATTACTACAAAACGAGCGCAACTCCCGACCGCCACATTGCACTCGCGCACCTTGAGGAGAAGCAATGATTTTGGGTTGCCGAAAAAGATGCTGCTGTCGACGCAAATCCAAATTCGCAGCAAGATTGAAAGGATCACTATTATCCATCACGCTTCACTTACACTCTCGGCCTTACATTCTCGGCGCTTATTATGCATTCTCAAACGATGATTTGTTCGCTGTCATCGCATCATAATAAAGTGGCTTGGGTTGATTGGCTTGAACTTCCTCCATCAACTCCGCTTCTTCCTCAGAATCAGATCGATTCGTTTCTAATGTCAGCGGTACAATGCCTAATTTTTCAAACAGCACCACATCATTATCTTCCTCCACATTTTCTGTGGTTAACAATCTCTCGCCATAGAAAATGGAATTGGCACCGGCTAAAAAGCACAGCGATTGCATTTGTTCATTCATCGCTTCACGTCCTGCTGACAACCGCACAAACGATTCGGGCATCATAATTCTGGCCACCGCGATAGTGCGTATAAACTCAAAAGACTCAAGTTCCTCTTCCGCCTCAAGTGGTGTGCCTTTTATTTTCACTAACATATTCACCGGAACACTTTCGGGATGATGCTCTAGATTGGCCAACTGCATTAACAATCCCGCTCGATCCTCGCGGGACTCGCCTAAGCCGAGAATACCGCCAGCGCAGACTTTCATACCCGACTCACGCACATGCTTCAGCGTATCCAGGCGATCTTGATAGGAGCGAGTAGTAATGATGGAGTTATAGTACTCTGGAGATGTATCAAGATTATGGTTGTAATAATCCAGCCCGGCATCAGCTAAGGATTCAGCTTGCTCGGGAGATAACATACCTAAAGTCATGCAAGTTTCCATCCCCATGGATTTCACTTCATTCACCATTTTCAACACATAGGGCATGTCTTTTTTGGTAGGAGATCGCCAAGCCGCACCCATACAGAATCGGGTGGAGCCTTTTTCTTTTGCCGTTCTCGCTTCTTGCAGTACTTTCTCCACCTCAATAAGCTTCTCCTTTTCCAGCTCCGTGTTGTAATGACCACTCTGGGAACAGTATTTACAATCCTCTGGGCAGGCTCCTGTCTTAATACTCAACAAGGTGCTCATCTGTACCGCATTGGGGTTATGGTTGGCACGATGTACTGTCTGGGCTTGAAACATCAGATCATTGAAGGGTAAAGCGAATAGCGCTTCAATCTCTTGTTTGCGCCAGTTGTGTCTAATGGTATCTGTATTATTGCTAACATCATTACTGCGAACACTGGGTGCCATGTAAATTTCCTTCAAAATCTGAAATAGGATTGAACGATAGGAAGTAAGAATACTGTCGATTTAATTCTGTCTATTTTTTGAATGGTACCAATGCAAACAGTGATGTCAACCAAAATGCATCAACTTGGTTTACTAACGAATGAATATTAAACTATCAGGGATCAGGGGAATATTTAAGCTACTGAATTATAAAGGTATATGCATACTATGCCTGCAGCGTTCAAACTCGACACGAGATCTTTGCCAACCCTGTGAAAGTGATCTCCCCTACTTACACCCAATGCAGGTGGCCTGCCAATGCTGCGGCGCAGCCCTCGCTATAGACACTCTTGGAGCAAACAGAAACGCTCCTCAACTGAGATGTGGTGAGTGCCTTAAGAATCCGCCTCATTTTGAGCAGACTATTGCCTTAATGGAATACCAACATCCCATAGACGCTATGATCCAAGCGTTGAAATTGCGCCATGATTTTCACTTTCTCAATGTGCTTTGCTCCCTACTCGGTCATTATCTAATGGAACATTACCAACACAATCCATCTCCCGACGCACTGATAGCAGTCCCGCTGCATCATTCAAAATTGGCAACCCGAGGATTTAACCAATCACAAATGATGGCACGTCGATTATCTCGGCATCTGACCATTCCCGCTTTAGATAAAGTCTGCCTTCGACAGCATTCAGGGCCAAGACAATCTGAGCTCAGTGCCCAACAACGCAAGCGCAATCTCGTGGACGCATTTAAACTCACACCCCAAGGCATCAAATCTCTCGCGCTATACCCCTATGTCGCTATCATTGATGACGTTATGACCACAGGTTCCACCGCCAATGAACTGGCAAAAGTGTTGAGGGAAGGCGGCGTCAGGCGCGTCGATGTTATCTGTTTCGCTCGAACCGAGTTGGCCGAATGATTGACCTAATGATTGAATGAAAATATAGGGATTTTGATCGCGACATTCAGTAGAATTAATCCCCCTTAAATGCCAGCGTTAATATTTAGGTCAGCAGAATCTTGATTTCATAGGCCGAATGCATAACTAATAAGGACTTTAATGATCTATGTTATAAATAGTGCCACGACCAAAGCACTAAAAATTTCAGCACACAAGATCACCGTATTCCAGGCCGTCCTATTCAAGGACGCCGCATTTAAATTAATGACAATTTTCAATTCGACCAGAACACTCGAATCAAATAAAACCCTCAGGCCAATTAGAATAAAGGTTGCGGATCATGCTCTCTCCTGAAGACCTCTCCGCACTCGCCATCACATTAAAGCTTGCCGGATTTTCAACGGTGATTCTTTTACTGATCGGCACACCGATTGCCTGGTGGCTGGCGAGAAACGAAACTCGCTACAAGGCCATTATCGAAGCCATTGTCGCCTTACCTTTGGTGCTACCGCCAACGGTACTCGGTTTCTATTTACTGTTAGCTTTCGCGCCCAGCAGCCCTATCGGCACCGGCTGGTTTGCACTGACAGGTCAAAGTCTTGCTTTTAGCTTTTCAGGATTAGTGGTGGGCTCCGTTATTTACTCGTTTCCCTTTGTGGTTCAGCCCCTACAGAATGCGTTTGAGAAAATCCCACCGCAACTGCTTGAGAGTGCAGCCATGCTGGGTGCCTCGCCGCGAGATACTTTTTATAGTCTAGTGGTGCCTACCTGTTCTCGGGCCTTTATGACAGCCAGTATTTTGGCCTTCGCCCACACAGTAGGGGAGTTCGGGGTCGTATTGATGATTGGCGGCAATATACCTGGGGAGACACAAGTGGTCTCCATCGCCATTTATGAACACGTAGAAGCCATAGAATATACCCAAGCCCACCAACTGGCGGGGCTATTATTAGTGAGTTCTTTCTTGGTGTTATTGTTTACCTATTGGATCAACTTTAAAGGTAAAAAGAAGTCATGGGTTTAACCGTCTCCGTGGACGCCGCCCAAAGCGGCCAAACACACTCAACGCTACATCTAACAGCAAACCTGAATTTCGAAAGTGGCCGATGTACCGCCATACTGGGGCATTCGGGTGCAGGTAAAACCAGCTTGTTACGCTGTATCGCTGGACTGGATCACTACGAAGATGCTCACGTACAATATGACGATACCATCTACGAAGGGAATGAAATTTTCATTCCGCCCTACCGTCGGCGTCTGGGCATTATTTTTCAACACGATAATTTATTTGAACATTTATCTGTCATTGATAATTTGCGTTATGCAAAAAAACGTAGACTCGATCAAGACGGTAAACTCTCACTAGACTCCGTAGCGAAGACCTTTCAGATAAAACACCTATTGAATAAAATGCCAAACACCCTCTCTGGTGGTGAAAAACAAATGGTAGCCTTGGCCCGAGTTTCACTGACATCACCCCGAGCGCTATTATTGGACGAACCTTTTTCAAACATCGACATTCACAGCAAAGCCCTGATGATACAGTCCATCAAAACCCTGTGTCGCGACAACCAAATTCCGGTTATTTTCGTCACCCATTCCTTTGACGAAGTCGCCCAACTTGCAGACGATGTGGTAGTGATTGAGAAAGGGGTAGTTGAGTCCAGCGGCACTCTATTTGACGTCACTTCGGATATTCACCACTCTCTGGCCAACAAATCCAACGCCGCCGTGGTCCTCAATGCGAGGATCGAACAGCATGATGAGGAATTTGGCCTCACCAAGGCCTACGTCAATAAACAAATGATTTACATCAAGCAGACATCTCAGCCCATTGGCCAGCAATGCCGGATTCGCATCGCAGCAAAAGACATTAGCATTTGCCTGAACAAGCCAGAAGACAGCAGTATTCTCAATATACTGCCCGTCACTATTACAGAAATACGCTCCATTGCAGAAACTCATGTTCTACTCAAACTGGATTTAGATGGACAACACATACTGTCTCGCATCACACGAAAATCTTGCCACAACTTGAACTTAGCACAAGGCCAAGCGGTCTATGCTCAAATGAAAAGCGTGGCACTTGCTACTGACTTGGATTACCAGTAGTCAGCACAAGACAATAGCAGTACAAAGCAATAATAGATGAAAGGTATACAACAAATGCGAGCAATAAGAGAAGCGAGCCACCGATCATGAGTGATGACAATATTTCGAATAATGGTAACCGTTCCAGTGATGGCAACCGCTCCAATAATGGCAATAAGTTCCCTGATGACGACTACTCCCCTGGCAATTGTTTTTCTGATGACGACAACACTGCATCCGCTCCTTCACAGGACGACCAAAATAGCGACCTTCAAGACAGCGACCTTCAAGACAATGCCCTCACACTCGGAAAGAATGGCCAACAAATCAATTACGATGCTCTAACGCCTGATACGGTTTTAGATGCCGTCGAATCCCTGGGACTAGTGGTGGACGCTCGAATTCTGGCATTGAATAGTTATGAAAATCGCGTCTATCAAGTGGGTATTGACGAGCAAGAGCCTGTGGTCGTGAAGTTTTACCGGCCTAACCGCTGGTCTGATGAGGCGATTTTGGAGGAGCATCAATACAGCGATTTACTTGCCGAACATGAAATACCCGTCATCGCCCCCTCAAAGAATGAAGCGGGAGAAACCCTGCACACCTACAACGGATACCGCTTTGCGGTTTTTCCACGTAAAGGCGGTTATGCGCCAGAAGTGGGTGATCTTGATCAACTCAGTTGGATCGGTCGATTGATGGGGAGAATACATGCAGTGGGCTCCAGCGCTAAATTTACCGCTCGACCGACGATGGATGTGGACACCTATTGCCGTACGCCGTCGGAATTTCTCTTAGACAACCAATTTATTCCTGGTCAATATGTCGATGAGTACCGGGCAATTACAGCGGATATAGCAGACACCGCATTTGACATTATTGGCAGCATCAATAGCCTCAAATGGATACGCTGTCACGGCGACTGCCATGTGAGTAACATCTTATGGCAAAGAGACCATGGCCCGCATTTTGTTGACTTTGATGACTGCCAAACTGCACCAGCGATCCAAGATTTGTGGATGTTATTGGCAGGTGATAGGCAGGAGAAGACGCTGCAGCTTTCTGAAATTTTGGATCAATATACCGAGTATTTTGATTTCAATGGTGCAGAAATAAAATTAATTGAGCCCCTACGAGCACTGCGTATGGTGCATTATGCGGGATGGTTAGCAAAGCGCTGGACTGACCCTGCCTTCCCTATGTACTTCACTTGGTTCAACACCAGCCAATATTGGATGCAGCACATAGGGGAGATAAGAGAGCAGTTAGTCCAGATGACCAAAGAGCCTCTGAAGTGGTATTAAGTGCCAAGATGATAATCTTGCATTAGCGATTATTTATTTACCCACATTAGTCACTTCACTTTCAAAACTACTGTCATTTTTACTGGCTTGGAAATTATCGGAAAAACTAGTGCCATAAACACCGGCATGAGCATTGAAAATGACGTCGTAAGGCACATCATCAAAAGCACCATGATCCTTGATATATTCCATGTGTTTGGAGCCATCTTGGCTAAAAGAATGAAATATAGAATCGCTTTCACCATCAAATTCTAAAGGCAAAGTCCCCGCTTTTTCGCAAAGCTCTTTATTAAACGCAGGCGTTGCCTTAAACCATCGGCCATCTAGATACACTTCGGTATAACCATGATAATAAAAAATATCGGTCCCCATTAATTTCAACAATCGCTCCGAGGTGAGATGGTTTTTCACATCAGCAAAACCTAAGCGTGAAGGTATCTTAATGGCGCGCAATACTGCCGCGTATAGCACAGCCTTAGAAATACAAAAACCACTACCGGAAGCTAAAGCATAAGTCGCAACGTAGCAGTCCTTGTCCATGCTAAAGGCATAGGGATCATAACGAATCTGATCACGAACAAAATAATAAAGTGAAATGGCGTTTTCTTTATCAGTACGCTCTGGCGAGCTGTGTTCAATAGCGGCCTTCTGTATTTCAGCATCGGAAAAATTGATATACGGCGTTTCTGCAAGATATTGCTTCATAGGAATACTCATATTAAACCGATCGAAAAACGGTTATTGCAGTTGTTTAAAGAAGACCGAATTAATATGACCTTATTGTGTAAAAGTTAATATTTCCAAAAATGATCTTCTAGAGCAAACCCCTTAAGTAAAAAGAAAACCCTATTATTTTGAATACGGAATTTCTAACGTTAAGGAGGCTGGAATACACACATCATTCTTAACCATTACGCTAATGGATATATCCACCAAATAGCGATCATCCTCTTGATAACATTTTTCAACAACACCTTCCGTATGAAGGGTATCCCCAGCATAAACTGAGCTACGCATTTGCATTTTTCGACGACGAATAAAAGTATGCGGACCCGCCCAATCAGTGGCAACTCGATTGATAAATCCCTCGATCGCCATGCTATTCAAATAGATTTCTTTTTGGCCCTGATGTCGCGCATAGGCTGGATTGTGATGACCAGGAAAATAATCTTGCGTCGCTGCAGCATCGAGAATCACTCGCTCATAAGGAACCGGTAGGACAACAGGTGTCACCGCATCGCCTTCTTTTATTTCATTCCAATATTTTAGAGAAATGTCAGATCTCATGAGTTAGCCTCCAAGGTATCGTAACGAAATAAATTATTGTTAAGCACCGCAACCAATTCATCTTTCTGATTAAAGAATTCCGCTCTTGTTGTCAGGAAATGCCCCGTACCAAGACGAGTGGTTTTCTTTTCTGATATCGCTAACAACGTATCCTCAACACTGACACGGTCGCCAAGATACAGATGCTTATAAAATTCCGAATCGGTGGAAACATTAATCAACGTACTGCCGGGCAAAGGTATAGTCGTCGCAATAAAATAATGAATCTGCTCTTTAGTGGGATGCCACTGCATCGGCATAGGCCAGGTTAGTAGCATGCCTGGAGGTGCTATAATTCCGCCCCACTGCTTTTTGGCATATTCCTCATCCCAATGACTCTCATTGCCGTCCTCTAACATAGAGCAGTAGACTTTGATCATTTCCCAGTTGACAGTAAACTCTGCCACAATTCGCGTACTTTTTTCCCCAATCAATGTCAGCGCATCTTCATAGCTTCCAAAATTAAGAGGAAACACTTCATCAAAAGCATCTTCCATCTAACTTTCCTCGCATTACTTAATTATCACTATTTATTATTTAGGTACTTAATATCTAACACTTAGAATATTCAGGTTAGACATTATCAGGAGCTGTTTTAACTTTGACTTTATTATTAGCATCCCGACTACGACGAATTAAATCATCGCCAGCAAAAGAGTGTTCCGATTTTGCCAGACGATCATACAACACTACGTTTACCGTTGCAGCCAAATTCAAACAACCCACTGTTGGGATATAAACCACGGCATCAGCCCTATCGATTATCGACTGATGAATCGTGTCATCTTCAGGGCCGAAGATATAAAAAGCATTTCCAGGATGCGGGTATTCCACCAAAGGTAGTGCGCCCTCCACCAACTCCACACAAATTATCTTCGCATCTTTCTCCACATTTTCCAGCAGATCATCTACTCCGACAAGGGGAATGGTCTCCCTCACATTGTGTGTATCTGTCTGGAATTTTGCGGCTCGATCGTATCGTTCACCGGTATAAAAAACAGAATTTACACGAAAGCAACCGGCTGCACGCATGACTGCACCGACATTCGTCGGGCTCTTAGGGTTGATTAATCCAATGCTGACTGACAATTTTTCACCTTTTCCGAATCGATGCCAAACGCCCTAGACTTTCCAGGCTTTTCATTTTTCTCAATCTAAAACGGGGCAATTGGGTATACTAAGACTAACACTATAGAGAGAATTATCATGCTAATCATAACGTCGCATGTTTCCATCCCCTATGACGAAATAGACCTCACGGCCATCAGAGCCCAGGGGGCTGGGGGGCAGAACGTAAATAAATTATCATCGGCTATTCATCTACGCTTTGATATCAAGGCCTCCTCACTCTCCGACTATTATAAGGAGCGACTGCTAGCGTTGCGAGATCGACGGCTCAACAAAGAAGGCATCATCGTCATCAAAGCGCAACAATTTAGAACACAGGAAAAAAATCGCGAAGATGCGCTCAAACGCCTGGGGCAACTCATAAGAAGCGCCACTGTTCAGCAGAAAACAAGGCGCCCTACCAAGCCATCAAAGGGCTCTCAGTCTCGGCGTATGGACAAAAAAACACGTCACGGGAAGAACAAAGCCCTCCGTGGCCGCGTCAATGATGAGTGATCGGACGTCCTAAATTCGGGCCTAATTTATTTGGAGTTTGATTGTTTCCCTGCAACTTCCTGACTCACTAAATACTCTTCATATGTACCCTGAAAATACACGAGTTCATTTCCTTTAATTTCTATCACGCGAGTTGCTAGCGACGAGACAAACTCGCGATCATGACTGACAAATAGCAGTGTGCCTTCATAATGCTCCAACGCGAGATTGAGTGCTTCTATGGCTTCCATATCCAAATGGTTAGTCGGCTCGTCCATTATTAAGACATTGGGATTTTGCATCATCAATTTGCCAAACAACAATCGGTTTTTCTCTCCACCCGAACAGACCTGTACCTTCTTTTCAAAGTCATCCGCAGAAAACAACAATCGTCCTAATGTGGCTCGTACTATCTGGTCATCGTGATTGGGTTTACGCCACAGGCTCATCCAATCAAATAAGGTCATATTATTTTCGAATTCCGCTTGGCTATCTTGAGGGCAGTATCCCAGCGCGGCATTTTCTGCCCATTGTATTTTTCCACTGCTAGCCGAAATATCGTTCATCAGACAACGTAATAGCGTGGTCTTACCCGCGCCATTTTCACCGATAATTGCCAAACGAGCACCGGCTTCAAGAATCATGTTGCTGTTAGCGAAAAGAACCTCTTCATCAAACTGATGCCCCACATCCTCTAATATCAATGCCTGTCGATGCAGCTTTTTATCCTGACTAAATCGAATATAAGGGCTCATTCGGCTGGAGGGTTTAATATCATCCAGTTTAATTTTCTCAATACGTTTTGCCCGTGAAGTCGCTTGCTTTGCTTTTGATGCATTCGCTGAAAAGCGGCTAACAAACTGTTGAAGTTCTGCAATTTGCGCTTTTTTCTTGGCGTTGTCTGACTGCATTTGCTCTCTGGCTTGAGTAGAAGCCATCATGAAATCATCGTAATTGCCCGGATACAATCGCAACTCACCGTAATCGATATCCGCCATATGCGTACAGACCGCATTGAGAAAATGCCGATCGTGAGAAATGATAACCATGGTGCTTCTACGCTCATTAAGCACCGCCTCCAGCCAACGAATGGTATTGATATCCAAGTTGTTGGTAGGCTCATCCAGTAACAAAATATCGGGATCGGAGAATAATGCCTGTGCCAATAACACTCTTAATTTCCAGCCTGGGGCTACCTCACTCATGGGGCCGTAATGCAATTCTTGCGCAATACCGGCGCCCATCAGAATTTCTTCAGCACGACTCTCTGCGGTATACCCATCCAATTCGGCAAATTGCGTTTCCAATTCAGCCACCTTCATGCCCTCTTCTTCCGACATTTCCGGTAGTGAATAAATTCGATCCCTCTCCTTTTTTATTTCCCATAATTCGCTGTGACCCATGATCACGGTATCAACCACGGTATATTGCTCAAAAGCGAATTGATCTTGCTGCAAAATCCCCACTCTTTCATTGGGACTGATGGACACATTACCTGCGGTGGCAACAAGGCTCCCCTCGAGTATTTTCATGAACGTGGATTTACCGCATCCATTCGCTCCAATGAGACCATAGCGATTTCCATCGCTAAACTTCACAGAAATGTTTTCAAACAAGGGCTTAGCGCCAAACTGCATGGTGATATTAGCGGTAGAGATCAACGGAGAATTTCCTGGAAAATAGATTATTGGGGGTTCAGAGTGGGGGCATACTATAGAGACTTGTCATTGCGGCGTCGAGCCTTACCGCCACAATAATTGTATGTTTTTTGTTCTTTACAGAGGTAGTCTTCGGGCTTTAATACAGCTCAAGCATTAAGCTCTTCGTGAATTCTTAGCTCGCTTTCCACCCTGACTATCGACTCCAGATGCGGGCATATCCTCTCTAAATTCAGCCCCTCTCGAATCGGCATCTTTTTCAACCTGTAGCCGCCTTTGACGCTCTTCCTCCTCGGCCAACGCCGCTTTGATTTCCAGAAGCACGCTATCCACATCAGCAGACTCTAAGGTTTCTTCGAATAAGCCTGTTAATTCGACTTCTTCATTGAGTTCGCCATCTTCAAAAAGAGCCCACATTTCCTTGGCATAATTGGTCGCTAATAACTCTGGAGCATATTGCCCGTAATAATCTCTCATATTGTTAACATCCCGCTCCAACATCCACTGAGCATGGTTATTAGCTGCGGCATCTACCGCCTGAGGTAAATCGATAATCACCGGCCCGTACTCATCCACCAAAACGTTAAATTCCGACAAATCACCATGCACTATGCCAGTGCAAAGCATCAACTTCACATAATGCATCACTATCGCATGGTCTTCTAAAGCTTGCTCCTCGGACATCGCAACATCGTTTAATCGCGGCGCAACATCTCCCTCGCCGTCACTGACTAGCTCCATTAACAAAACACCGTTGAAACAACCATAGGGCTTAGGTACACGCACACCGACATTCGCTAAACTATAAAGCACATCCACTTCGGTATTCTGCCAAATTTCTTCTTGCTGATTACGACCGAACTTAGACCCCTTCGACATCGCTCTTGCTCGACGACTATTGCGTACCTTGCGACCTTCCCGGTATTGCACTGCTTGCTTAAAATTGCGTTTATCGGCTTCTTTATAAATTTTGGCACAGCGGATCTCTGAACCACATCGCACCACAAAGACATCCGCTTCTTTTCCACTCATCAGTGGGCGGATGACCTCATCAACTAAGCCATCATCTACTAGGGGTTGAATTCGTTTTGGAATTTTCATAGCGCTCTTATACCGCACTTGAGCTCGGGATGGAATAGGGCGTTAAGTATACAGAGTAGTTCAACATTCTATTTTGTTCAAAGAACAGACACTTAAGAGCTAAATTAAAGGATTTCAAGCGTCTTGCTCTACCTAAATCACCCTGTCCCTCGAAAAAAATTACGATCTTTAAGGTGCATCTGCACCATTTTGCTATCTTTAGAAGGTCGAATTTTTTCTGGAGAAAACGTTCATTAACAGCGCTCAAAACCAAAAACTACTGCTCAAAGCGGCTCAGTTAAATCAAAAAGGCAAACACCAGCAAGCCAGAACCGCTTGTGTAAAACTGGTAAAATTAAACCCAAAGCTAGCAGCAGCCCATCGATTGTTAGGGGCAATTTATATCAATCTATTTCTATTTGAATCCGCTGGAAAAACATTACAGCAAGCCATAAAACTCGACCCCCATGATGTGACCAGCTACCATTTATTAGCCAATGTTTTATCCGAACGGCGGCAATATAAAGCGGCAGATACGCTCTTTCAGGAAATATCCACACGGTTCCCCCAGCACGGAATACAACTCGATTGGGGGCGAAACCTGACTCTATCGGGGCAAATAGAAGACGCCAATGAAGTCTATAAGAAGTTATTAATCTCCGAACCCAACAACCTCAAAGCCATTTACAATTTGGCGCAAAATCAAATTTTACTCGGCAATTTTGAAGCGGGCTGGCCTGGATACGAATTTCGCTTTGCAAAAGACGGTAACGCAGAGCCTGTTTTTCAGCATTCGATGAGATGGCAAGGGGAAGACCTGCAAGGAAAATCGATTTTAGTCTGGCGAGAACAAGGCATAGGTGATGAAATACAATACAGCCTGTGTTACCCCGACATCATTGCCCAAGCCGGGAAATGCTTTATCCTTTGCAACCCCAGACTATATTCCCTTTTCGAACGCTCATTTCCTAGCGCGACCATTATTAAATTTGGAGAACTAGACATTTTTCTCCAAGAAAACACTATCGATTTCCATATCGGAGCCGGTTCATTAATGGGGTATTTCCGACCCTCCAAAGAGAGCTTTAAATGTGAGAAGAATCCATTATTGCTAGATAACAACATGCAGAATCAGTGGCGGCATCGACTCAAACAATTACCTCACCCAATCAATATCGGCATATCTTGGGAGGGTGGAAAAAAAATAGAGGGCGGCAATGATAAGTCTATGCCCTTTGATCCGTTTTCTTCGCTATTTGATATTGAGGGCGTCAATTGGATTGTATTGCAGCACGGAAATATCCAATCCGCAATTCAAAAGGCTCGGCAACTAAAACAGCTCACGTTACACCAATTCGAAGACGCTTCTCCTTCCGGTGACATTGACCCCTACGCCGCGCTCATTAATTCATTAGATCTGGTGGTTTCCACTGATAGCGCTGTTGCGAATATTGCCGGCGCCATTGGCACGCCCACTTTGGCGTTATTATCACAAAGCCCCTCGTGGACCTGGACCTTGGGGGAGACGTTTAGCCTATGGTATCCACAGACAAAACAAATTAGGCGCGGAATAACTGACAACGATTGGACTCGCGTCATTCAATCAACACAACAAGAAATACGGCATTTCATAACACAGGGCAATATAGCTAGTCGCTTTTTATGAATTACAGATCTTGTGAAATAGAGCTGTAGGTTGTGGATGTCTGCTGCACACGCTCTTCAATATTGAATTTTGAATTGTAGATCATCACATCCGACTTATCCGAATTACGCTGATCGCAGTTTTCACAAAGCAAACCACTACCCTCGAAATTGCCACTAGTATGGCAAGCTAACAAGTGCTGATACTCCGGCGTGTTGAACACCTCCACCAGTGATTGCTGCTTCAAATCACCTAACAGCAATTTACCGTCAAAATCAAAACAACACATGTTAACAGTGCCATCCACTTGCACCTGTAGCGGTCCGCTAAAGGGACGCCCGCAGCTTTTCTCTTGCTGAACATTTAAGTTTCGGTAGGTTTTAGCTGTGGCCCAATTATGTGGCCGCCACACTTCCAACAAATCGACTTTATCCTGCCAATGATCTATCCACTCTTGCGTTAAATGATCGTTGACGCCTTCCACCACATTTAACGTCAGCAATATATCCATTGACGTTTTAGCCATTACAATTTTTTCTAATTCGTTTTTGACTTTGAAAAATTTCGTCAAATCTTTAACACCATGCATTTCTGAGTAACTCTTGGGATCCATGCCATAAAAACTAATCCGTATGGAATCCGCTCCCGCTCTCTGCAACGCCTCAAACTTTTCCAATGTCAGCATCGACATATTGGTAATCATCAGAACCTTAAAACCCTTAGACTTAACGTACGCTACCTTTTCAACAATCCCTTTATCTAATAATGGCTCTCCCATCCCAGGAAACGTCAACGTGTCGAATTGGTCAGTCTCCGCAACGACATTATCGACAATTGATTTAAACAGCGTATACCCCATCGTTTCTTTTTTTCGGGTTAACGTATCATGAGGACAAACAGGGCATTTATAATTGCAGCGGGTGGTGACTTCAATCCTTAGGTCATTCGTGCACGGAATTCTTGAAACAGCAGGGCTTGAAACAGTAGGGCTTAAAACAGGGTCGTTAGCCACAGCAGGCTTAGCACAGGAAAGATCAACAGTCGGGATAAGGTTCGTTGTGGGATATTCTTGTGCTGTTAGATTCATAACTACACCTTCACTACTGAGCCACTAAAGCATTGAGCCATAGCAGGAAAAAAGAAATTACGGGCAAGTTGTTGCCGGCTTAATTAACTAACTAGTAGAAATGCAATTTCAAGACCACCTCAATTAATACAAAATAATTAATCGCTAATAATTGAAGTGGTCTTGCTGCTTATTCACTATTAACTTATCGGCCGATCCCCGCAGAAATGAATGCCTTTAGCGAATTTAGCCAAAGGCAATTTAATCAACAGGCAAGTAGAGGAAAAAGAAGAACCATCAGAAAGGGTTACGCAGCGACATCAGCAGAGTCGCGCAACTGGAGACGCTGTTGTTTAATAATATATTTCTCGAGCATACGCTTTTGCTCAATATCTACATCTACCAATTTACCACCTACAATCGTGTGGTCGTTCGGCTCGTCACTAATGAGAATATTTCGCACATCCAAATTACAGATGAGTTCACCATATCCTCCCAGCCTTATACGGCAACTTTGCAAGATCAGCCCCGCTTTTATTATTTCAGAATGGTCCCCTTCAAACTCTAACCTCACACCGGTAGCTGACAAATCCTTCACCTTGACTGGCAAGTGGCAATGCTCTGAAGATTCTATTTCGACACTAATATTATAGTTGCTAGCTACATCAATTCTGAATGCACCTCGACGCTGATCTTTCGCAATTTCGGAAGGCAACCTAATAACGTACAGTGGCACACCATCGCTTTGTCCACGCTGAATAACTTCTGTTTCGAAGCTAATTACCAGGCCTTTGTCCCGCACTGTTAAGGTAACGTTATGGCCTTCCATACCGACAAAGCCTTCGTCTTTCGGAAACAACTCATCTATGGTCAATGTTTTTTCGTCTGGATCAACATCTAGAATCATACTTTGATAGATGGCATGATCACCTGAAAATTTCACTTGTACAAAACTGTGATTTCGCTTTATTTTAAACAACGTCATATAAATATCGCGCAATTTAGGCGATACCTTTCCCGTTGTTTTCTTTCTATTAAAAATTTTATTTAGCATCGACACTACCCCACTAGTAAAACTCGAATCTCTTCGTTAACATTATTATTTAATGTGTATCAATTTGTTTCTCTTGTTATCAATCCGCACCCTAATTAAATCGGCTAATGCGTATAATTCTTGAGGCATCAAAGATTTTTTTTTACGCTTTATTCTACAACGTCAATAGCGGCCTTCTGTCAGTACATCGAATAAAATTAACCCACTTATAATGTGCGCACAAATACAAATCGAGAGTGGTTACAAATAACATCTATCGCAAACTTTTGTTAAAATCCATGTGCTAGAGTTTATTACAAGATGGAATTGGCACAGGCTTCAACATGAAATATAAATTACTCACTTTAATCATGGCTTGCATTATCATTAGCGCTTGCAATACACGCTCCCAATTGAATGAGGATCTTTTATCATCAGATATCTCATTATCAAACAACCAATCATCAAACACAGAAGACACTGCGATTGCCTCCACCAATCTCATTCCCGACTTCACCAATATCCCCAAGGGAGAACCTAGAAAAAAAGCGTTTATCCGTTACCTATCCCCTCTGATTGCCAACGAAAACGAAAAAGTAAGAATTCAAAGACGAAGACTTCATGTGATCGAAGGTCGATTAAATGAGTCTCCCATTCTTTCCCCCACAACACAACATTGGCTGGACAACACAGCGAGAAGTTACGGCGTACGCGTCCAGAGAAACCGACAAAAAGTAAAACAATTATTGAATAAAGTAGACACCATTCCTCAATCACTAGCCCTTGCCCAAGCCAGCATCGAATCTGCGTGGGGCACCTCACGCTTTGCCAGGCAGGCTAATAGTTATTTTGGACAATGGTGCTTTACGAAAGGCTGCGGGCTCGTTCCCTTACTGCGCAGCAAGGGCATGACACACGAGGTTCGTCTTTATCGTACGCCCTCTGAATCGGTAAGAAGTTATATTAGCAATTTAAACCGCCACCCGGCTTACTCCGAACTGAGAGAAATTCGCCGTCAAGATCGAATAGGAAAACGTTACACATCAGGTTGCGCGCTAACAGCATCTCTGCGGAATTATTCGCAAGAGGGGGGGAATTATGTTGAGAGTCTAAAATCAATAATACGCGTTAACAAATTAGAACCTTCTCAACATATAGGAAGCTGCAAGAAATCACAGCTGGCTAGCACGTAGCGGAAATGGCTAGCCTACTCTCTACCACATCAAATCATCTGGGATTTTGTAGTCTGCATAAGGGTCATTTTCTTCAATTTCTGCACTAACGGTATCGCTAATAAAAGTGATACAACTATCATCTCTCATCTTAATTTTTTCTGCGACAGCAACGGGTACAATTTCGTATCGTTTTTCTTCACCGGCAACAGAAACAATAGCAAGCCTGCCGCAACTCAACTGCTCTTGCAGAGTCGTCGTTACGAATATCTTCTTTATTTTTTTATCATCGGTAAAGTTAAATGCAACATCACCATCGGATCTTGATATTGCATTCATTTCGATTAACTGGATTATCTGAGATTGAATCGCCTTTTCCTCGGCGAGTAACTCACGCTTTCGATTAAGCTCAGCGTCCGTCTTCTTTTTATCTTCCAATCGCTGTCGAACTAACTGCTTACTTTCATCATCGGCATCAATCTTAGATTTACTTCGCTTATTTTTCTTAACCTTTTGCTTATGCTTATCTGCCTTAGATTTATTGGACTGCTTCTTGTTAACCAATCCGGACTTTAGCAACTGATCTTGGAGGGATTTAGCCATAATCTCATCTACCGTCTAAATGTTATTATTTAAAGGCGTTATTGAAAGGGATTATTTAAAACAATGGTCTCTACTCTATCCGGTCCAGTTGAAACGATATCAATCGGAGCACCTACTGTTTCTTCAATACGCTTAATATAAGCCACTGCAGCAGCAGGCAATTCTGAAATTGACTGAGCTCCCACAGTAGACTCGCTCCAGCCCGGCAGCTCTTCATAGATAGGCTCAAGCTCCTCGTAAGATTCGATATCTGTCGGTGTTTCTACAGTAACACCCTTCTTAGTTTTGTAACCCGTACAGATACATAGCGTGTCCAAGCCATCCAGCACGTCCAGCTTAGTCAGACATAACCCTGAAATAGAATTAATATACACTGCTCTTTTCAGCGCAACGGCATCGAACCAACCACAACGTCGAGCACGCCCAGTAGTAGCGCCAAATTCATGGCCCTTTTTCGCCAAGTATTTTCCCGTCTCATCAAACAGCTCAGTAGGAAATGGACCCGAACCCACGCGAGTGGTATAGGCCTTGGTAATACCCAATATGTAATCCAAAAAGAGAGGACCAAAACCACTACCCGTAGCTGTGCTACCCGCTGTCGTATTCGAAGAGGTGACATAAGGGTAAGTCCCGTGATCTATATCCAACAAAGAACCCTGAGCACCTTCAAACATGATCCTGTCACCGGCATCTCGGTGAGCCTGTAAAATCTGCGGGATGTCCGCCACCATGGGACGTAACTGCTCTGCCATTGCTAACGCTTGCTCAAGCGTTTCATCAAAATCCACAGTATCCACTTTGTAATAATGTTTGAGTGAAAAATTATGATATTCCAACACTTCCTTCAGCTTTGTCGCAAACCGCTCTTTGTGAAAAAGGTCGCCTACGCGCAAACCGCGGCGAGATACTTTATCTTCATAGGCAGGCCCGATACCACGCCCGGTCGTACCGATGGCCGCTTTTCCACGAGCCACTTCTCGAGCCTGATCCAATGCCACATGGTAAGGTAAGATCAACGGGCAAGCTGCACTAATTTTCAATCGCTCTCGAACGGGAACGCCCTTTTTTTCTAAGCCTTCCATTTCCTCTATTAATGCTTCTGGGGAAAGAACAACACCGTTACCGATAAGGCAGCTGACGTTCTCTCGTAAAATTCCCGATGGTATAAGGTGTAATACTGTTTTCTTTCCGTCGATTACCAAAGTATGACCCGCATTATGCCCACCTTGAAAACGCACGACACATGCAGCTTGATCCGTTAGCAGATCGACAATTTTACCTTTACCTTCGTCACCCCATTGAGTGCCCAGTATTACGACGTTCTTACCCATTTTATTGCGGTCTCTATTTGTGTTGTAACTTGTTAAGCTGAATAAATAATAATTTTCTGTTTAGACTATTTCAGGATTTCACTTCATCCCAGTTAATATGACCTTAATCACTTTCAATTGAATCACCTTCATTTAAAATTAGGCCAACAACAATCCATTTCTCGTTCTTCTTTACTAACTGATGACTACAATCTAGATCGGCGGGCTTGGTGTCATCACCAGCCAATGAACTCACAATTCGCCGACCCTGTTTACGCAGAGTTCGTACTGCTACCCGTAACGACGGATCGTTAACTGACGGTGCGAAAATGGCATCGATAGAATCCAATGAGAGGTCTGCCAGTTTCGATAGCTTTAAAAGGTCCGTACTAAAACCTGTCGCCGGGCGAGCCCGACCAAACACTTCACCGATATGATCATATCGGCCGCCCTGAGCAAGCTCTTCCCCCGAGCCAGCCTTGAAAACGGAAAAAACGACACCCGTATGATAATTATAAGAATGCATTTCACAAAGGTCGAAGTAGAAATCCGCATCCTGATGATAAGCTTTAACACCCACTACGATTTTTTCTAGCTCATCAATTCCGGCTAACACACTAGCGGGAGCTGCTCGTAATACTTGCTTCGCTTTTTCGAGTATCTGCGCCTCTCCCGAAAGCTGAATCAACTGGCTTAGCATATTAGCTAATGACTCATCCAGAACATATTGGCCAACAAAAGTCTCTAGACCTGTCACATCTTTACGCTGAAACAGTTCAAACAATTCTTGTCTCAGCGTCTCAGATAAACCAGTTTCGTTAAGTAGGCCCGATAGGATATCCACATGCCCTAAATTAACCAGTACTTTTCCGCACTCTGCGGCAGCCATGGTATCAAGCATTACATTGATGACTTCCACATCGGAGTCCACACCCCTATGGCCGTACAATTCAATTCCGGTTTGTAACAATGTTCTTGAGGCGAGGAGATCAGCAGGTTTAGCATGCAATACCGAACCGGCATAACACAATCGGGCCGGTATCTTTTCTTGATGATCAATGAAGGGATTTTTGTTTTTTAATGACGAGCTTTTATCTAAAGAAGTACTGCCCTTTAAGGATATTGGATTTTTCAAACAATGCGCATCAATGCGAGCCACCTGGGGAGTAATATCTGCCCTAACACCCATTAACCGTCCCGTGAGCTGGTCAGTTAATTTAAATGTTTGCAGCTCTAAATCTTGTCCCGAACCGACGAGTAGTGACTCAAGGTATTCAATCAATGGGGGTATAACGAGTTTGTACCCCCACAAACTGTATAAATCCAGAATACGCCGGCGAAGATTTTCTAACTTCTCCGCTCTCGGGGGCAACAGCTCTTCCACGCCATCGGGTAACAACCAACGATCTGCAATTGTCATAGACTCTATCTACCTTCTCTGCCCTAACGAATAAGAAACAGTAATATTACACCGACTACCATACTCACAAGGCCTGACACACGTATTGTCATATCATCCATTTGAGTCACCATTAAATAGGTTCGACGCAGTGATTTGGGGGATAGAAATGGCAACATACCCTCCAAAACCATCACCAAAGCCATTGCGGCAAAAAAGTCTTGCCAGTCCATAGGAGCACTCCAACTGTATGCTATCGCTCTTCATTACCCACACAAAAAAACCGGGAATTCACCCGGTTTGTGTCATTGTACCAGCTGTATAACGTTTGGCCTAGAGTTACAGCCACCCGGCACAGCTATACAAACTATTTACTAGCGTCCGAACCTTTTAGATACTTAAAGAATTCACCCTGAGGCTTCATCACGATGACATCGCCTTTATCTTTAAAGGTATCGCGATAAGCGCTTAAGGTACGATAAAACGCATAGAAACCTGGGTCAGCACCATAAGCATTCGCATAAATTCTAGCCGAGTTCGCATCTCCCTCACCACGAATTATTTCAGCCTGCTCGTAAGCTTCAGCTTGAATCACTCGTTGCTGCAAATCAGCGTCGGCACGAATCGCTTCTGCAAGTTCTTTACCTTGAGAGCGCAACTCGCGAGCTTCTCGTTGACGTTCTGCTCGCATACGTTCGTAAACCGACTCATTCACTGTGGGCGGCAATTCAATTCGCTTCACTCGAATATCCAGAACCTCTATACCGAGTTCCGAGATGGTTTTCTCGTTCACTTGATCACGGACTTTATACATCACCACGTCTCTCTGCTCACCCGAAACCATCTCAAACTTAGTTCTTTCACCAAACTGGTTACGTAGACCTTCATTAATTCGCGGAGCCAATAACCTTTGCGCCGCAGATTGAAAGCCACCGGTAGCGGTATAAAAGAGTTTTACATCCTTAATTCTCCAAACCACATAGGAATCAACGATCAGTCGTTTCTTATTTTTGGTGAGATACTCTTCAGGACGCGCATCAAGAAATAAAACACGAGAATCGAATCGACGTATTTCATTCATTATCGGTATCTTAAAACCCAGACCAGGCCGAAGATCAGCATCGACAACTTCGCCAAATCGCAGCAAAACACCGCGTTCATTTTCCTTAATTGTATAAACGGAGGCTGAGATCCCTAATGCTACCGCAACCAATAAAACGAGAATAATAGTGAATTTTGTGTTCATTTTATCGACCCTCCCCTCGAGTACCATCTCGACGCGTTCGAGTTCGCGCACCGACATTATCATCGATGCCGCCCAAACTCTGGCTTAATGGAATATTGCTAATGGTTCGTTGCTGCGGAATTATCTTATCCAGAGGTAAATAGAGCATGTTATTGCCGCCATCCACATCCACCAACACCTTGGTAGAAGAACTTAACACATCTTCCATGGTTTCAAGATATAACCGCTGTCGAGTTACCTTAGGGGCTTTTTGGTATTCTGCTAACAATTTCGAGAATCGATTGGTTTCACCATTCGCTTGCGCGATCACTTCTTGCTTGTAGGCATTCGATTCACTTTCTTGACGTTTTGCATAACCTCTAGCTTCTGGAATGATACCGTTTGAATAGGCTTCAGCTTCGTTCTTCAATCGCGTTTTATCTTCCTTTGCTTTGATGACATCATCAAAAGCCGCCTTTACTGCCTTAGGTGGGTGAGCATCCTGGATATTCACTTTATCCACATAGATCCCACTACTATAGATATCTAGGTAACTTTGTAATCGCCCTTTCACATCTTGGGCCATAACATGTCGACCCTCAGTTAAGATGAGGTCTAAGTCGCTATTACCCACTTCATGGCGCAAAGCACTTTCAGTTGCTTGGCGAAGCGAGCCTAAAGGGTCACCAATATCGAGAAAAAACGCTCTCGGATCCTGCACCCTATACTGCACAACCAACTGAACATCGACGATGTTGTCGTCTTTCGTTAGCATCGTAGCCTGATGTGCATGTGAGCTGACTTGTTTTGTATTGACCTTTAAAATTCGGTCTATAAAGGGTGGATTCCACCGTAAACCCGCGCCCTTAATCTCACTGTATTCTCCAAAATGCAGTACGACCGCTTCCTCCGCTTCTTCTACGGTATAAAAACCAGAAAAAACCCAGAAACCACCGGCAATTACTGCTGCGATTACTGCTAAAACAACAAAACTACCGCCGCTTTTGCCACCGGAACCGCTACCACCAGAACCGCCTTTGCCACCGCCAAACAGACTACCAAGACGGTCTTGTAATTTCTTCAGCACCTCATCAAGATCAGGAGGTCCCTGGTTGTTATTATTGCCACCCCATGGGTCCTGGTTATTGTTGCGACCCCCACCCGGTTCATTCCAGGCCATAAAACTCTCCATTTTTCTGATGGTTAACATTGAACTAATTTACCCCATTAAGTAGCAACACTAGGTTGCAATACAAGGACGCCACACTGACGACTTTGTATTCATGCTGCTAATGATTTGAGGTATCTCGATTTGAAAACAAATCATCAATCTCCACAAGATTAATCGTAAAAACCATGACTTCTTTAAGTGATGATTTTATACCTTGCAAATAGCCGGTTGTCATCTTATTACTTATTTAATACCTATACATATCGCAGTTTATCTTCAGAAAGATCTAGCTGCTTTAAAACCTGGTAGTAAGCTTTGCGAGGGATTCGAATCGTCAAATGTAAATTACCATCATCTAAACACTCTTCACTTACCACTGCACTCTGCTGATAGAAGGCAGATCGTAATCGACCCTGACATGGCTTTAAACATAATGTCTTTTCAACCAGCGGAGCCACTAACAACTCCGAAATAGCTTGAGATATTAGCTCGATACCCTGGTCTTGCGCAGCAGACACCCAAACGCGAATCGGTTTTTCTAACTCATCTCTTTCTATTCTTGGGTCCAACCCTAAAAGATCAATCTTATTATAAATTTCTAATCGAGGTATTTGATCAGCGTCTATCTCTTTTAATACGGACTCCACTTCCACTATATTCTCTTCACGCTCCTCGCCGCTGGCATCAACCACATGCAACAACAGGTCAGCTTCTCGAGTCTCTTCCAACGTTGCTCTAAAAGCATCTACCACTTGATGCGGGAGATGACGAATAAAGCCAACGGTATCAGCCAACACAATGGGCCCCACATCCGCTATCTCCAAACGTCGAAGCGTGGGATCGAGAGTGGCGAATAATTTATCCGCGGCATAAACACTGGATTCTGTCATTTGATTAAAAAGCGTGGATTTTCCGGCATTCGTGTAACCCACCAACGATAAAGTTGGAATATCTGCTCTTTGCCTAGATCTGCGTCCTTGATTGCGCTGTTTGCGCACCTTATCTAGCCTTCGAGTAATCGCTTTGATTCGGTTGCGCACCATACGCCGATCAGATTCCAACTGCGTTTCACCGGGGCCTCTCAATCCGATGCCCCCTTTCTGTCTTTCCAAATGAGTCCAACCACGCACCAATCGGGTCGATAAATGCTGTAGTTGAGCCAACTCTACTTGCAACTTCCCCTCAAACGTTCGAGCACGCTGCGCGAATATATCAAGAATGAGTCCGGTACGATCCAATACGCGACACTCTAAGGTTTTTTCTAGGTTACGCTCTTGGGAGGGCGATAGTCCGTGATTAAAAAGCACTAATTCAGCACCCTCATCACGCACAATAGCGGCGATCTCTTCCACTTTTCCCGTTCCGATGAAATAACGAGGATCAGGCCCATGACGGGAACCTGTCACAATACAAATAGGATCAGCGCCTGCTGAGGCAGCCAACATTTCAAATTCTAGGGGATCTTCTCTTTCTCGGGACTCGGGGAAATCGATGTGAACTAAAACGGCCTTTTCACCAGTCTCAGATCGTTCAAAAAAAAGCATATTTAGCGTATCTCGCTGTTTGCGATTTGGTTTTTAATCAGAAGTATAAATAGAGAGCTGGGCCTGCCACTCACAGAATGGCACAAAGACCCAGAGCACCCATCACTCTTCCAACCGGCAATAACGGCTAAAGAAGTCATGGGTAAAATACCGAAACAAGTCCAGTATCAGTTATTGCCGAAATTTCCCATGTTTTCGTCCTGCTCCTCTGGCCCAGAGCCCGAAGTACCTTGCCCCCCACCATCACCAGACAATTTGGGATTACGTGCCGGTACAACAGTTGAAATAGCATGTTTATAAACCATTTGGCTCACGTTATTTCTCAGTAATACGACGTATTGATCAAAAGATTCTACCTGTCCTTGCAACTTAATTCCGTTGACTAAAAAAATAGAAACAGGAATGCGCTCCTTTCGAAGTGCGTTTAAAAAAGGGTCTTGTAAAGAGTGCCCCTTTGACATGGTCTTTCTCCTATGTAGGATTAAATGGGTGCCCAGAGGGCAATAGTCTGCACAGTAATCAGCGCTAGAATCAGCACTGCAATAAACAAAAGTCTTTCTAAATCAATGCACCAAGCTAAAAATACAAAACTAACCTTCAGTTTCAGGGTCAAGCCGGCATCGCGTCAAGCTTTTGTTTCGTTTCTCATATGGTGGCAAAAGGCATATTTTTCAAGGCCGTATTTAACAAATCAGTATCATCTGAATCCAACCAAATGACGTCTGGCCAACTTCGCAACCAAGTCAATTGACGTTTGGCCAATTGCCTAGTGGCGATAATTCCTCTTTCCACCATAGCATCGTAGTCTATTTTTCCCGCTAGGCAATCCCAAACCTGCCGATAACCTACCGCTCTGATCGAAGGCAGACTATCTGTCAAATCCTCGCGATTAAAAAGCGTTCTAACCTCATCCACTAACCCTAAATCCAGCATCAAATGAAAACGTGTAGCGATTCGTTGATGCAGTTCGGCTCTACTGTTAGGCGCTATAGCAAAGCTCGTCACGTTAAAATCAAATATCGACGCAGCACCTTGTTCTTTTAATTCACTCTGATTATCCAACTGTCGATTATGTAAATCGGTCATCGTGTTACCACTGATGTAATAAATCTCTAGCGCCCGCTGAATACGTTGCTTGTCATTCTGATGAATTCTACGAGCGGATACAGGATCGAACCGTGCGAGATCCTGATGCAAAGCAGGCCAGCCTCGAGTTTCTGCCTCTTCAATCAACTTTTTTCGGACACTAGAGTCGGCACTGGGTAAATCACTGAGCCCATCCAGCAACACTTTGAAATAGAGCATTGAGCCGCCAACAAGAAGGGGGATTTTATGGTTGGCAATTATCTTTGCCATTTCCACTAACGCATCCTTTCGAAAGTCAGCCGCCGAGTATGCATCGGCAGGGTCTCGGATATCGATGAGACGATGAGGTGTTTTTTTTAACTCTAACGCTGTGGGCTTTGCGCTACCAATATCCAGCCCTCGGTAAACCTGAGCCGAATCAACACTGATCAATTCGAAGGGATACTTTTCTACCAATTCTGTTGCGAGCGCCGTTTTGCCGGATGCTGTAGGCCCCATTAAAAACACGACATTCGGTTTATTGGCTTCAGTAATGTTCGATTCAACGCCTTTCAATTCAGAACCTTTCAATTTCAAAACCCATCACAACAACACCATTAAGAGAATCGCCCCCCCGTCACATCACTGGCCACGCATAAACAACTTATCGAGTTCAAACATCGACATTTGCACCCAAGTAGGTCGGCCATGATTGCACTGCCCCGAACGCTCGGTCTGCTCCATATCCCGTAACAAGGCGTTCATTTCAGTCACCGTCAAACTACGATTAGCACGAACCGACCCATGGCACGCCATGGTTCCCAAGATGCCATCAATATAGCTTTTGATTCGATCACTTCTATCATGCGTTGCCAAATCGGATAACACGTCTCGAACGAGCTGCTCCACATTTGCCTTTCGTAGGATCGCGGGGATTTGTCGCACCACCACTGTTTCAGGCCCCATCCGTTCCAACCTAAATCCCAACTCATCAAACACAACCGGATTCTCATCTGCGATATCCGCTTCTTTTTGACTCACAGCAATCGACACTGGCACCAAAAGAGGCTGCGAGGTAATACTCTGCGTCGCATACCCCTGCTTCATTCTTTCATAAGTAATCCGTTCATGTGCAGCATGCATATCAACGACAATTAATCCCTCTTGGTTTTGTGCCAAGATATAAACCCCATGAAGTTGCGCCACAGCAAACCCCAAGGGAGGGTTAACATTTTGGCTATCATCACTAAAGTTAGGGCTGGAGCTTAAACTGGGGTAGGGATTTGAGTTGGAACTAGAGTTAGAACTAGAGCCAGACGCAGCAAAGGCAGCTATTGAATCCGATGCGGCTGAAGAATCGGGATGCAAATTTTGATACGCGGCCATTTGCTCCATCACCTTCTGAGAACTAACCCTCTCCTTCAAAGGAAAATACAATTGATTTTGAGCGGTAGCCTGAGCCGAGTCATCGACAGCAACAGTCTCCTCCAACGGTTTCTCAAGCTGATTCTCAGGCCGGATATCAGCAATGACACGATGCAACGAACGAAACAGAAAATCATGCACACTACGACTATCACGAAACCGCACTTCATGTTTCGTCGGATGTACGTTGACGTCCACTGCACTCGCATCTAAGTCGAAAAAAAGTAAATACGCTGGATGGCGATCATGATAAAGCACATCCCTATAGGCCTGACGCACCGCGTGTGATGCCACCCGATCTCTTATCGCACGACCATTGACGTAAAAGTATTGCAAATCCGATTGGCTGCGAGAAAAGGTTGGCAACCCCATCCACCCCCACAACGTTAGATCTCCCAAATCCATTTCAACGACAACGCTACTTTCCATAAAAGCAGCGCCACATAACATCGCGATTCGGCGTTCTTTTTCAGCTTGAGTCCGTGCCGACTTCAACGCATAAATGACACGCTGATTGTGCTTTAGGTTAATCGTGACGTCAAAGCGACTGAGTGCAATTTTCTTAATCACCTTTTCCAGATGATTAAATTCAGTCTTCTCTTTTTTAAGAAACTTCCGTCGAGCAGGCGTATTGAAAAACAAATCCCGAACTTCAACTGTCGTACCTTGACCGTGGGCCACTGCCGATACACTTGCCGCCATCTCTCGACCTTCAGACTCCACTTGCCAACCTGCCCCCGTTTCATCAGCTGATGAGGACATCACTAATCTTGACACGGATGCCACACTTGCCAAGGCCTCTCCTCGAAAACCTAAACTCGCAACGCACTCCAAATCATCAAGGTTGTGAATTTTACTCGTCGCATGTCGACTCAGCGCCAGGGCAAGCTCCTCTTTCGGTATTCCCTTTCCGTTGTCCCGCACCCGAATCAACTTAACCCCACCCTGCTCGACATCAATATCGATACAAGTCGCACCGGCATCCAAGCAATTTTCCAGTAGCTCTTTCACCACGGAAGCCGGCCGCTCTACGACCTCTCCAGCCGCGATTTGGTTTGCGAGCCTAGGACTCAGTAACTGAATACTCGCCATTTATCGGATGCCCTCCTTCGATATCAATACAATCTTAAAATCTAAATAGAGACCTTGGCCCCACTAGAGACCGAAGTTTACAAAGAAACTAAACCGTTGGAAAATCTTTCTTTTAGAGAAAAGTGTTTAAGAATTGGGAATTCGCAGGACCTGCCCTACTCGAATAATATCGCTACTAATCGCATTGAACGTTTTCAGTCGCTTGGGGGATATGCGATACCGTAAGGCAATTTCAGACAGCGTCTCACCTCGCGCAATCCGATGCCTAATAGGGTCGCCGTTACGTAGATTTGCGAAGTAAGTGTCTGGCGGTGGTTGTTTGTTAAAGTACTTCTTCACTCCTTTCAATATCGCTCTCGCTAGCTTATTTTGATACTCCGCCGTGGTGAATGCCTTCTCCTCCTTACGGTTAGAAATAAAACCCAGCTCAACTAAAACCCCTGGAATATCGGGGGATTTTAATACCATAAATCCCGCTTGCTCAACCTTGCTTTTATGCAATTTCGCAACTTTCCCCAACTCTCCCAAAATATAGCTGCCCACATCCAAGCTATGCTCCATGCTACCTTCCAGCGCCAAATCCACCAACACTGATTTGAGCACATCATCCTTATCCTCTAACTCCACACCACCGATCAAATCCGCTTCATTCTCCTTCTTTGCCAAATACGATGCTCGGGTACTCGTTGCTCCACTTCGCGATAATACAAATAGGGAGGCGCCCTGAGTTCTCTCATCTTTCCAAGCATCGGCATGCAAAGACACCATCAAATCAGCGCGATAAATGTCTCTCGCAATCTGCCTACGGCGCTTCAATTTAACGTAATAGTCGCCTTTGCGCGTCATGACCGGCCTGATTCCTGGCTCTTTTTCCATGAGATGCTTAAGACGTTGCGCTATTTGAAAAACGATATCCTTCTCTCTTACGCCATTATGGCCTGTGGCCCCTGGGTCCTCTCCTCCATGCCCAGCGTCGATCGCCACAATAACCTCACGAGTACCGAATCCCTTCTCTTGCTGCTGGCGCACCGATTTAATCGGCTGGTCGCTAATACTCAGTAAATCCACCACCAATCGATGACCATATTGCTTGTTTGGTTTCAGCACAAATTGGTTCGGCTTAACCTTACGGTCCAAATCAAGAACTACCCGCAAATTATCCCCATTGTGCACGGCATTACGGATACCTCGAATCAAACTATCTTTCAATTCTACCTGCATCAACTTGTCGGCAATGGTGGTATTTTTTAAATCAATGACGACCCGATAAGGAGCCGGCAAAGTAAATAATTTGTAATTGGCCGCTTCACTCATATCAAACACCAGACGTGTCTTATCGGGTGCACGCCACAACCGCAGGCCATTTATTTCATTGACCGCAAAACTCCACTGACTTGCGCAAACAAAAGTGAGCAGCAAGACTAGGGAAGTGCGCATAAGTGCATATAAGTGAAATGAGGGTATTAATCTAGTCATAGGATATCGGTACTTACTATACTTATCATTGATACTAGCCTAATTATCAGCTAATACTGTTTCTTCTCTTGGCTCAAGAGTATCTCAAAATCAGGCTCTCGCCCTTAACCGTTTTTGCTTCCATCAAGAGTTTTCTACCCTCTGTCGCTAGCGCTATATTAACGACAAGGTCAGGTAGAGGTATGAATCCATCACCACGTTCCGGCCACTCGATAATACAAATTACTTGGGGACCGCTATATTCTCGAATCCCAATAAACTCCAATTCTTCAGCATCACCCAACCGATAAAGATCAAAATGAAAAACCTGAAACCGGCCCAAATCATAGGGCTCCACTAAGGTATAGGTGGGACTCTTTACCGCACCGGAGTGGCCTAAGCCTCGAATAATTCCGGCAGTTAACGTTGTCTTTCCCGCACCTAAGCAACCATCCAAATAAATAACTTCGCCGCCCACTAAGGAGGAAGCGATTTCCCCGCCAATGGCATGCATGGCTAACTCATCGCGAGCCAACACAGCTCTCTGCCTGTTTCCTCCATTGGATTCACTCAACTTTTTTTAACCTCCAGGAAAAAGGGTAATACATACTTATCCATAATTAATAATTTGCCGCAATGGCTGCATCAAGTCAGTGGCTAACAGTCCGCGTTCCCCTTGATTCAAAGCCACCAAATCTGCCGCCAGTCCATGAATAAACGGCCCCAATGATGCCGCATCCGAGAGTGAAAGTCCTTGCGCCAATAAGGCACCTATAATACCGCTCAACACGTCACCCATGCCACCACTTGCCATTCCCGGGTTACCCACTGCCGTCAAATAGACTTTCGGATTATCCTCTCCCGCACAGATAATCGTGCCTGGCCCTTTCAATACAACAGCGCCACCGTACAAGTTCTGCAAGGCTCTCGCCGTTCTAAATCTATCTTCTTGAATAGCCTGAATGTCTACCCCTAGCAATCGGGCTGCTTCTCCTGGATGCGGTGTCAGAATCCAATTATCGTTTCGCGCTTGCTGGCCATACCCTTCCAACTTTCCGGCAGATAATAAATTTAATCCATCCGCATCCAACACCACCGGCGATGAAGTTTGCATAGCGGCATTTAATAATTCCTCCGACCAGAGAGAGCGACCCAAACCCGGACCCACCACAATCACATCCGCCTTAGAAAGCAATGGCTCCATATCAGAATCCGATTCTACACTGTGGCACATTACCTCGGGGCAACGTGCTACAACCAGCGGAAGATGCTCTTGATGGGTTGCCACTGAAACCAAACCCGCACCACATCGCATTGCCGATTCTGCAGCCATAATAACAGCACCGGCCATTCCGTAATCCCCACCGACAACCAACACATGACCGAAAGAGCCTTTGTGAGCATTTTTTTTGCGAGAGGGTAATAGCCTCTTTAAATCGAGCAAAGTCACTCGCCGTACCTCACTGGGAATCCGTTCATAGATTGCCGCAGGCACACCAAGGTCATCGAAATAAAGTTCACCCGAATACTCTGTGCCTTCCCCCGTGAGCAAGCCTTGTTTACATGCGATAAAAGTGATGGTGCATTCCGCCTTCACTGCCACGCCCAAAACACGACCGGTATCGGCCGATAAGCCAGAAGGAATATCTAAAGCTAAACAAGGGATTGCACTTTCATTTATCGCAATCACCGCCTTCTCATACTCGCCGCCAACATCACTATTGAGACCCGTACCTAATAGACCATCAACCAACACATCTGCCTGCAACGATTGTCCGGCATGGGTCTTAGCAAGATAGGTCTTAGCAAGATAGGTCTCACACGGCACCTTGTCTTGCAAACATTCGTTATAAAGGGCTAGCGCATCCCCAGCGAGTTTATTGGTATCCCCTACCTGATAAAGCATGACCTCAATTCCCGCATTATGGGCGAGTCGCGCTAACACATAGCCATCACCCCCATTATTTCCCCTGCCACAAAACACCGCAATCCGTTCGCACTGCGGCCATCTTTGCTTTAACAACTGAAAAGCAGCACCTCCCGCTTTTTTCATTAAATCCAGACCCGGCATTTGATGCTCATCGATGGCACAACGGTCCAACTGCCGAGTTTGACTGGCGGAATACAATTGAACCGGTAATGGCTCTTTCGCAATACTTTCCAGATTACTAAGCTCTGACCTTACCCAATGCGATGAAGGGGACGAATCCATGAGTTTCCACCTTGTTGTGTCTGTGTATAATTAACTAATTCTATATCCAGGGGACTACGGATAGCCATCATCAAATGACCGACGATTTAATCACATTAAGCCAACAAATTAAGGAATGGGGCATTGAACTCGGATTCCAGCAAATCGGTATTGCTGACTTAGAGCTGTCACCCCACACGCAACACCTACAACAATGGCTGGATAATGACTTTCATGGCGAAATGAGTTACATGCAACGTCATGCCGATTTGCGAGCTCAACCCGCAACCCTGCAAGCAGGTGCACTTCGGGTTATTTCAGCGAGAATGGATTACCTGGCTGCCGATACGCAAAGAATTGAAACACTGAACACCCCTTCCAAAGCCTACATCTCTCGTTACGCACTGGGTCGGGATTACCACAAATTAATGCGTAAACGGCTTAGTACGCTGGCTAAAAAAATTGCCGCTCATGCCACGACACAATCCTATCGCGCTTTCGTTGATAGCGCGCCCGTGCTCGAAAAAGCTCTGGCAGAAAAAGCCGGACTAGGTTGGATCGGCAAGCACACTCTGCTACTGAATCGTCAGGCAGGCTCCTGGTTTTTCCTCGGGGAGATCCTGACTGACCTACCCTTGCCTACGGACAAAAGCACCACCGCACATTGCGGCAGCTGCTCGGCATGTATTAGTTGCTGCCCCACCGATGCCATAGTCGCACCCTATCAACTGGACTCGCGTCGCTGCATCTCTTATTTAACGATTGAACTGAAGGAAGCCATTCCCGTTGAATTTAGGTTGCCTATGGGGAATCGCGTATTTGGTTGCGATGATTGTCAGTTATTTTGCCCTTGGAATCGATATGCACAATATTCAAAGGAGGATGACTTCTCCCCCCGGCATCAATTAGATCAAATGGAATTAATCGAGTTATTCCAATGGAGCGAACCGCAATTCTTAAAAAATACCGAAGGCTCCGCTATTCGACGTATCGGCTACCAACGATGGCTCCGCAATATCGCCATTGGACTTGGCAACGCACCGTATAATCCACGTATAGAACAAATACTAGTGGCTAAGCGGCCCTCAACAGACCCAATGGTACAAGAACATATTGATTGGGCTCTGGGACAGCAGCAATTAAAGTCTGCTAGCTAAGGTCTGCAAGTTGAAGGTCTGCTAATTTAGGAAGCGGCCCACCTAATACCTTTCCTCTTCCTCATCAGGCAGATTGAAGAAATGCTCGCGGTAATAGCGTAATTCCGTAATGGAGTCCCTCACATCGTCCAAGGCAAGATGAGTTCCTTTCTTACTCATCCCGTGTAGCAGTTCAGGCCACCAACGAGCTGCTAACTCCTTCACCGAACTGACATCAAGATTACGGTAGTGAAAATACTGCTCCAGTTTCGGCATACCGCGCCACAAAAACCGGCGGTCCTGACAGATACTGTTGCCGCACATAGGGGATTTTTTCGGATCGACGTATTTTTTCAAAAACTCGATGGTCTTCGCTTCAGCCTCTGCTTCATTCACTTTGCTTTTGCGAATCCGTTCCACCAACCCTGACTCATTGTGCTGTCGGGTATTCCATTCATCCATTTCGTTAAGAATGCGATCTTTTTGATGAATGGCAAACACCGGGCCTTCCGCCAAGATATTCAATCGAGAATCGGTAACAATAGTCGCAATTTCGATAATTAAGTCATCATCGGGATTCAAGCCTGTCATTTCCAAATCTATCCAGATTAAATTCTTTGCTTTATCAGTCATTCATTACACTCCGGTGATTTCTTTTTTATTAATTGTAACCATATTCCTCTAGAAAGCTGTAAGATTTTAGAACTTTAATATTTCAAGGCTACGATTACCCACGATGTCAAAACGCAAATTAACTCGAAAACAATCTTGGCGAGTCCAAAAAATTCAAGATGAACGTACCGAGCGAATGCGTAAGCAGCAGGAAAAACAAGATAAGATGGTCACTGGCGGCGACCTTGGGCCAGAACAAGAAGGCTTGGTGATTACCCATTACGGCTCACAGTTAGATGTAGAATGCCTACATGGAGACCAAAAAGGACAGATATTCCGGTGCCACCTCCGAGCCAACATAGAGAGGTTAGTCACTGGCGACCGTGTTGCTTGGCGTGCCGGCAAAGAATTGACCGGAATCATCGTTGCGGCTCTACCTCGGCATTCCGTATTAAATCGCCCTGACCCGAGAGGGGAACTCAAACCCATCGCCGCCAACATCGATCAAATAATAGTCGTCTTCTCGCCTCTACCTAAACCATCAACCATGCTACTTGATCGTTACTTAGTCGCGGTAGAATTAAGCCATATCGAACCGATCTTACTACTCAACAAATATGACCTGATCAACAAAGACGAACAGCATCTTATCCCGATGATCCAGCGATACCGAGACATTGGTTATACGGTGCTGACCTCCTCAACGGTTAATAACCAGGGTCTCCAAGAGCTACATAAAGTTTTAGATCAAAGAGTCAGCGTACTTGTTGGACAATCGGGCGTCGGCAAATCATCCCTAATCAACAGTCTCCTACCAGGCACCGATCTCAGAATTGGCGACGTGTCAGAAAACTCAGGGCTGGGAATCCATACCACCACCTCCGCTCGTCTATTTCATATTCCCTCTGGTGGCGAGCTTATCGACTCACCGGGAATTCGAGAATTTGGTTTATGGCACCTCAAGCCCAATGAATTGATCCATGGATTTCGAGATATCACGCCCTTTCTTGGGCTATGTAAATTCCGCGACTGCAACCACCAAGCTGAACCTGGCTGCGCCGTATTAAAAGCGGTCAAGGACGGTAGCATCACCAAACAGCGCTTTGATAATTACAAACAGATTCTACAAGCATTGATGGAGTAAAACTATTCTAGCGTTTAAGCAACGCTTCTCTCATATTCCAATGTGAAGTTCTCTGTCGCGCATCGGCTAATCTGTAGATTCACCCGATGTACTATCATCATAGAATGAACAATAAAACATACTTGAATGTAACAGCGACAGGAATGAGACAGCTAAAATGCTATTAGCTAAAGAGACATTTTCGCCCAAAGGGGTGCAATACTGGCGAACTCAATTATTAAATGAGTTCCTGCCCATCATGCCTCATACCGGGCGTCACTTAATCGAGCAGCTAAAAGACCCTAACATCTCACCTCATCAAGTCGCTAACCTTGCTGCCCAAGATCCCATTTTAGGCATTCAAGTAGTCAAAGAAGCCAATCGCTTAAACAAGAAAAACCAACACACCGACATCACCAACATTGAACACTGCGTCTCAATCATGGGTATGGACAACATCCACAGGCTGGCCCGCAAAATACCCATACTCGATCCCAGTGCGGATTACGGTGAAACTCAATACTACTTAAACGCGATTATTCGAAGTCTACATGCCGCTACTCAAGCCAGAAGTTGGGCGGCATTGAGAAGCTTCCATGCGCCTGATGAGATATTTCTCGCCAGCCTATTTTATGGCGTACCCATTTGGCACTTATGGCAATTCGCAACATCAGAAATGCTCACCATTCACCACCTTATTCAAAATGAATTAATCCCTGCTAACCAAGCTGAGACCTCCGTACTGGGCTGCACCATTAATACACTTTGCCTAGCCTTGGCGGTGGAATGGGGATTGCCGAAAATTGTCCAGGATGCGTTTAATCCCAAACTTCATCCCGACAATCGCTTTCTCATGAGTACAGCTCGTCAGGTCTCATCGGATTCGTTTCCGGAATTACCGGCATACGACCCTAAGGGCGTCCCTACAAACTCACCTGCGGTTCAAGTGATACTAGCGAATTGGTTATGCCGAGAAACGGATATCGACTGGAGTTCACGGCAAACCAATCGATCCATGAAAGTCATTTCTGCCTACTTGCGCATGCCACTCTGCGATACACGTAAACTGATTATTCAAAATGCATTGATGGTCTCTCGCGCTTACCCTATTCCAGGTGTCATGACCCCTGGCGCTAAACTTATTTTCCCTCCGAACCCACCCAAGCACCGAAGAGTAAAGCTAACAGAAGTTTCTCTTATGGCGGAGAAATACGTTCTCAAAGCCGGGCCAAATGAGCAGCACCAACACCTCACCGCGCAACAAGTTTCCGATAATCCCGAGCTCACCAAAAGCGTTAATTGGACTCGCCAAAGTCAGTCCTTATTTGAAGCTAGCAATACGCCGATTGACGAACTCAGCGCCAATAAAAAACCGAAGAACCCACCGCAAGAAGATCAACAGGTAACAAAGCGTCCTCTAAACCCCATTATTTTCAAAGAATTTACCGATAGAATTCGAACCCACCCCGACAGCTACACAAACCACACAACCCTTTTTGAATCCGCCTGCCAAGCACTACACGATGGCCTAGGGTTAGAGCGAGTCATTATCGCGATCAAAAATAAAAATGGCCACCAATTACAATCCAGAAGTTCCACCGGCTGCGATCAGAATCCCGAGTTGCAATACTTTGAATGCCCCCTCAATAACACAGGCTTATTTCACACACTACTCAAGAAGTCCTCCAGTATTTGGGTCAAGCAAAGCAACTTGGATAATGCATTGGTGCAGTTGCCGAAAGAATTCCGTGACCACTGCCAAGTCGATGAGTTTTTTATGATGTCTATTTTTAACGGGGACAATGCTGTGGGAATTTGTTATGTAGACCGAGGCATCAAAGGCGATAAGTTTTTGAAAGAGCATTACAACGCCTATAAATATCTTTGTAATTCCCTGACTAAATGTCTAACCGCGCAATCGGCTTCATGACTAGCTTGCAAAGCAATCCACCAGCAATGGCGGTATAGGGAATTATTCACTCACCCCCAACCTTTCTACCCAAAAAAACTCTGCGCACAATCGACACTGAATTACTCAATATCGCGACCACCGCTAAACACCAAACGATGATGGCACCACTAGGAAAATCAAATATGCTGGACAGTATCAAGCCCAATCCATAACCGAAGGCCCCGATAATCATCGCCTTTGTTATCCCTCTGCACCCTGTTAATTGATGGGAAGCAATCGCGGGTATGATAAGGCTCGCAAACACCAGATACACACCCACCAACTGAACAGACAGTGTCACTGAAATGGCGAAGGGAAAATAAAAGCGGAGTAAGGGATGTTTAAACCACCACAAACAACCCAACACGCCAGCATAGACACTGGCAACCGGTAACAACTGGTCCCATGTTGTCCATAATATTTGGCCCACTAAAAGTGCTTTAAGATGTTCTCCTCCATGCGGATTTCCTGAAAGCGCTAAGATGCTTCCTGTGGCCGCTAAAACAAAAAGCGAACCGATAATAGCTTCTTGAAACTGCAGCCAATAACGCTCTGTCCAATTGAGTAACGCTGCTGACAATATGGCAGCCATACCCGCGCTCATTTGAATAGCGAGATGATTCTCTACGTCAAAGAAGAAACCCGCCAACACCACACCTAATGCTGCGCATTGTGCGATGGCAAGATCGAGAAATATGATCCCTCGCTGCAACACTTTTCGCCCTAAAGGCACATGGGTGGAGAGCACTAAAAGGCCCGCCACAAAGGCAGGCCCAATGATCGATAAATCAATCATTTCCAACATGCGTCATCCTCCCCCACAGCTCTTCGCGTTTATTAACAACGCAATGGTGGAGTCAAACAAACCAAACAAATCGTTGGCATCACTATTCCCACCCACGGTGAACGGCAATTCAATAGCACAGATCCCTGTTTTCTTAGACAACCATTGGCTACCCTTTTTATCAGCAAACGGGGAGCGGATAATCGTATAGGCGGGGGCTTGCGCCATCTGTTTAATGAGCTTACTTAAATGGCTCGTCGAAGGGGGAATTCCTGGCAACGGTTCTAGCGTAGCGACCAGCTCCATCCCCAGCCAATTTAGCAGGTACACCCAACTTTGATGATGAACCACCACTGGCTTTCCACGCAGGGGTTTAGCCAACTCATTCCACCGAGTTATTGCATTTAACCAACGTTGTTTAAACCGTTCAAAGTTCGCTTGATACGTTTCTTGGTGACGGGGATCAAGCAAACCTAATCGCTGCGTTAACAGCTCCGCAATCGGCAATACCTTCCGAGGATCTAACATCACATGAGGATTGCCCTCGGGATGGACATCCCCCTGGGAACGATCGGCTTTCTGTCCGACGTCCAAACGCTCGACTTGATTTGCCGCTAAGAACAGCCCCGGCTCTTTTTGTACTTTTGGGTTGGCTCCCTTTTGCAATAAAACGGGTAGCCAGCCTACCTCTAGGCTAGCACCGGTACAGAGAACCAAATCAGCACGACGAACACGATTAATCAAACTCGGCCGAGCTTGAATATGATGGACATCCTGTTTGGCATGGGTTGCCACGTAAGTCGTCACCAGCTCACCACCCAGCTCCTGGACTAACGACTCAAGCTCGGGCTCACAGGCAAACACCTGAAGCTCAGCCAGCGACTCTTCTGCAAACAAAAACAACGGAAAGATGATAATCAATAGGCGTTTCAACATAACTCTCTCCTTAAAATTGGTGGGAACCATGAGCACCTAAACTGATGTTGTATTGCAAAAAGATTTGGTTGAAGGACTCACTAGCAGAAGTTCCCGCTTCCTCATCAAATTTGCTAATATCTGCACGAGCAAATTGCAGTCTGAATTTCGAAAATTCGGTGGGATACCACGTTAAAGCCAACGTCATTCGACTAGAATCCCCAAGGTCAACTTTCTCTTCCTCTTCCAAATCATTTGTCATACCGGTGACATCATAACGAGCGCCAAGAGACCAACGAGGGGCAACGCCGTAGACAGCGTGAATATAAAAACCGTCCTGCTGCCCCACTACTTTTTCACCGATTTCATCAATGTCAGATGCTTGTTCGATAGTGAGTTCCTTATCCAGATAAAAATATTCAGCCTGCAGCTTTACGCCTCCTTGACCATATGAGCCTGTCGGTGATTTTTTATAGACAGCATCAACGCCCCATACACTGGCGTCACCCTCTAGTAATTCGACAACTGTTGGAATTTCATCGGTGTCTCCATGATCCTCTTGGTGATTCCCAACATTGATATAAGAAACGCCAAGTTGCAGCGCATGATCTGCCCCAAAATCAGGTGCCGCTTTTACAAACACTGTGGTTAATCGAGGGCCTGCCTCTTGCTCCAGCTGCTCGCTATCAACAGATGCGCCAAGCTTTTCCTGATCACCTTGCAATAACTCCACTCCCATCAAGGTATAAAGATCTGTCGCTGGTTGATAGGTGATTTGCACCCCTGTATCCACTAACCCATGATCACCAAAGAGGGATAGGTAAGCTAAGTTTTGGTCTGCGAAATCCCAACTATGTGCGTGTTGCCCATTATGGTAACCAACACCACTGAGGAATTTCCCCCCCTTTATTTTCCACCCTGCAGGCAACAAGCGGGTTTCAAAATAGGCCTCTTCTAATTCGGCCTCACCATCGGCAAAAGCGACCGTTAACCATGCATCATAATAAGGATCAACAGAACCCGACAACGTAAGCTCAGTTTCGCGCAAATTAAAACCTCGACTCAGGCCGCCATGACCATGGCCTTCGTCACCATGGCCGTGCCCACCCAAAATACCACTCATCTCTTCGAGACGCTCAAAGCTCTCTCCATCAATATTGTCACTGTAGTAAGCACCGTCTAAAATCACGCTAATTTTGGGGTTAAAGGAGGTGTCGTTATTGGTTTGTGCAGCCACAAAACCACTGAATAACATCGCAGACACAGCGATAGGCATAAGATTCTTTTTCATAATCCACTCTATAAATTTCATAAATGTACGAACGGACAGGGTCGTATCGACAACCCCATCAATGTAAATTTTTAATACGTTGGGAACTTATGAAAAAGAGGGTGGAGCTCGCGATTGGAACGCAGGAAAGCGTTGATCAGATTTTCCGATAGTGAGAAATTGTTTTTGATAAACCGCAGGGGTTGCGATGCACAAGCTTTCAGTATGAAAGACGATACCATTGTCCAAGGCATCAATAGCAATACAGATACTGCAAGCATGAACTTGATCGACAATGTCATAATCAGGTTCTGAAGAGGCGGAAGCAGAAGAAGTGGTTGATAAGACGTGCGCAGGCAAATGTACTGCTGCCAATAACTGAACGAGCAGCAGCAACCCACTTAAACCATAGATATGATGTTTTTTAAAATATATCCGCTTCATTTCAACACGCACTTGATCAAATCCCGACTAGCTTAACGCGATTTTTTAAAGGTGTCATCAGCAGATTGCGGCGGAAGTCGAGAACCGTCATTGCAGAATCTGAATGGATTACTGTACGAACCGGTGTACACCCAGGTCGTGCTACTCCTCATGGCTTAAACCGCGTTGATCGTGAGATGTTGGCGAATGTAAGGTACCTGCACCCCACCAATGAACCCGTTCTTTTATTGGATATCTTGCTGTAGAATCGGGCGACTTCACCCCGCTTCCACCCCAAGAAACAAGCTTGGCGCCCAACAAACAAGGTTGACGAGTAATAGCGGTGATTGAAAGTAAAATAAATCTAACGTGAGAATGTCATGACAGACCCTTTAGGCTTAATTATTACTCCCCAAGAGCTACACTCAATATTACCTCAAACGCAGTCATCAACACCGTCAGACCGCAACCCTGAGTTGTTAATATTAGATTTAAGCCAGCCTCAATCCTATGGCAAGACTCACGTACCTGGGGCGATTCACCTTCCTTTCAGTCATCTCAATCGAGGAATCAAACCTGCAGTTGGCGAGCTACCGAGTATCGAGCTATTAGAGCAGCTGTTTTCTCAGGTGGGGCTCACCCCTGACAAGCATGTTGTGGCTTACGATGATGAAGGCGGCGGCTGGGCGGGACGATTGATTTGGATGTTAGATATGATAGGACACCAACATTATTCCTATCTGGATGGCGGCATACACGCGTGGCTAGGCGATAAACTCCCGACTGAGCAAGCACCCAATTTTGCAAAGGCAACTCAAGTCTCTATCACGCTAAACGACCAACCAAGAGTAGACAAAGCATTTATCTTGGAGCACTTACAAGACCCGAATATGGTTATCTGGGATGCCAGATCAAAAGAAGAATATCTGGGTTTGCGCGTAGTGGCGAGAAGGGGAGGACATATTCCCGGAGCCCAGCACTATGAATGGACAACCGCCATGGATAAAGATAATCAACTTCGAATACGCGATTTAACTAAGATAAGGCAAGAGCTCACAGAAAAAGGTATTACCAAAGATAAACTCATCGTCACCCACTGCCAAACCCATCATCGCTCTGGATTCACCTACCTATTGGGGAAAGCGCTCGGATTTGAGAATATAAAAGCCTATCCAGGCTCCTGGTCGGAATGGGGTAACGATGAAAAGACACCTATTGAATGTGACGGTTAATCTACCTGAGAAATAAATCTTTCGCTAAATGGGCACTAGCACTTTTACTGCTAGTCGCTTTGAGCTTAACGTTCTACACGGACAATTCAATGAACTCTTACCTTAAAGATCGTCTTTTTATCTTGGCTCAACACATCATTCCACAGCATGCATTATCCCGCGCAGCAGGAATGCTAGCCGAATCAGAAAACCCTTCAATAAAGCAATATCTCATCAACACCTTTGCCAAAAACTTCGACGTCAATATGACCGAGGCTTTGGAACCTGACCTTTCACAATACAAAAACTTTAACGCTTTTTTCACTCGGGCACTGAAACCAAGTGCTCGCCCCATTGATACGACGCCCAACACCTTTGTCAGTCCCGCTGACGGCGCCATTAGTCAACTCGGACCCATCCTAGGGCAACAAATATTCCAAGCCAAAGGTCATGACTATTATGTCCAGGATCTTTTAGGTGGAGAGGAAAGCGTATCGACCCCCTTCATTAATGGCAGCTTCGCCACGGTTTATCTTTCACCGAAGGATTACCACCGAATTCATATGCCCGTGGATGGCACGTTAAAACAAATGATCTACGTGCCAGGAGACTTATTCTCCGTCAACACCACAACCAGCGAAAATGTCTCGAATCTCTTTGCTCGAAATGAGCGCGTAGTCTGCATCTTCGATACGGATCACGGTCCCATGGCAATGGTATTGGTGGGAGCAATGATAGTCGCCGGCATCGAAACCGTTTGGGCCGGAGAAGTCGCTCCGGCAAAGCGAAAAAGAGCCGTCACTCAGTATGACCCGAGCATTATGAACGAACTCCATTTGAAGAAAGGTGAAGAGATGGGCCGTTTCAAATTAGGCTCAACAGTCATACTGCTCTTTGGAGACAATCAAGTCGTTTGGAATGAGTCTCTGGAGGAAGGCACTCCCGTTAGAATGGGAGATAGTATGGGTACGGCAATCGCAGGGAACAATTAATTAGAACAAGCGAGAAAACTCACATCGCCGCCTTATTAAACCCGTCGAGTTCTGCATACAGTTGATTCAATTCAATGGGCTTAGTCAGGTAGCGATGAAAGCCTGCTTTCATCGCTGTTTCAATTTGGGTAGGACCGGCATCTGCACTCAAAGCCACTAGCCGTGTACTCTCAAATGTCTTGTCCCGCTTAAGCACCTTCATAACGGTCACGCCGCTGATTCTCGGTAAATTAATATCGATGACAATCAGGTCGGGCCGTAACTTCTTCGCAATTTCAATCCCTTCCTCAGCACTGCCGGCACACAAAAGGCGCATGCCTGGATACTCAGCCAGGAGGGTTTGCATTAATTCTTTGCTTGCTGGATCATCTTCGATATAAAGCATGGTGATAACAGCAAAACCAGAGGATATTGGTTTGGGTTCCGAGCTAGAAAACAACTCTGCTTCTGTAATAGCGTCAGGTAATCGAACGATAAATTCACTGCCTTGCCCTCGAGTACTTTCACAACGGATGCTACCCGCCATTTGCTCGACCAATAATTTCGTTAATGCCAACCCAATGCCTGTACCCTCAATTTCAGACTGTTCAGCGTAAGCTAAACGGCTAAAAGGGTTAAAGATTTCTTCTTTCTCCAGCGGCGCTATACCGACCCCCGTATCCATTACACAAATTTCAATTTCTTTATTTTCAGATTGGCCTGCCTCCACCTCCGTCACCTCAATTCTTACTACGCCTCCCTCACAATTATACTTAATCGCATTCGTTAACAAATTCACTACCACCTGTTTTAAACGACGGGTATTGGCGTTTACGAATAAGTTGGTCTTGTCATAACTGAGCGAAATACCTTGTTTCTCGGCCTGATTCGTAACTAATGCTAAACTCTCATCGATCACTTGATTTACATCAATCCTCTCAATAGCAATGGCCAGGTTTTTTTGCTCAATTCGTATGAGATCAAAAATATCCTCAATTAAACTTAATAAATGCTGCCCCGCTTTTAAGATATGATGTCGGCTGCTGTGTAAACCCCGCGGTGCATCCTCCTGAAAATACCGACTCTGTAGCTCTGCAAATCCTAAAATAGCATTTAACGGTGTCCGTAACTCGTGACTCATCCGTGATAAAAAAGTAGATTTAGCCCTATTCGCTTTTTCCGCTTCAGCTTGCGACCTCAGCAACGTGTCATCGGATCTCTTTCTATCGGTAATATCTTCCAACACACCAAATACATATTCAAATTCACCATTCTCATTACTCACGATTCGAGAAAGGCTGCGAAACCAAATATAATCTCCTTCTGCATTTTGAAACCGGTACTCCTGCTCCAAAGGTTCTATCGCGGGTAAAGTACCACTAAGCACCACCGTTTTATCCATTGGATGGATACGGTCCAACCAGAACGAATCATTGCCAGTAAAACTCTGGGGATCGAAACCCGTTAACTTTTTTACTTTTTGGCTGATGTATGAAAAACCTTTATCTTCGAGAGACCCTCGAACATAAATGACAACGGGTAACGCCTCCGCCAGCTTTATCAGCTGCTTATCCAAGATATTCTCTGTTTTATCGCTCACCCTGCTTCCGCTATAATCGATATCATCCGTATTCGCCACACTCTCGCAAAACACCCAATCCGTAATTAATAACCGGCATTCAACTTCTGAAGTTTCCAACTCTCTTCCCATGAGATTGTTTTCTACCGCACGAATGCCTACCGCAACGCCATCAAGCTGAACATAAAAAGAAGAGCCGTCCTGCGAAAGAAGATGAACCGAAATCTGATGTGATTGCCGAGAATGCGATAAAAGCTTCAAATAGCTCTCGATCAATTCTCCGCTGTTGGGTTCCACGACAAGTTTTGGAAAAGGAACACCCGCTATTTCCGAAGCTGAATAGCCGAGTCTGTCTAAGAGTGCCGAGTTAGCTTGTCGAATTTCACCGTTTGAACTCAAACGCAAGTAACCGAAAGGCGCATTTTCATATAAACCGGCAGACTCTTCGTTTGTCTGCTCTGCCAGTGTGAGACAGGTTAACTTGAGTTCATGGTTTTGCTTTCTTAACCGTGAATGGTCGGCTCGAAGCTCTTGCAGTAAGTCACGAACTTCATCAGTCGGAATCGAGTCCAGCCGCAAAAGTTCTTTCTCCAAGTCAGCTAAACTGGCACACATATGAGACTCTCTCCATGAGAAAATTATCTATAGGCCATTAGATATAAGCCAATGGCGGCATCGCCGTTATTTTTATTGATATCCCAAGACAAAGAGCCAGACCTTCGCACTCTCAATTCGGGTGGCTCAAACAGTATAGACACTATTAAGCTTTATAAAAATCAAAGACTAACACTTCCGACAAACTGTCTTTTCCCAACATCAACATTAACAAACGGTCTATTCCTAAAGCCACTCCGGCGCAGGAGGGCAGCCCACTTTCCATTGCAGCCAGCAAGCGCTGATCTACAGGACGTCGCTCTGCTGTACCTTGATCTATCGAACCTTGATCTACCAGACATTGACTCCCTGACAAAGATAACTTTTCTTGATCTACGGCAAAACGGCGTTTTTGTTCTTTCGGATCCGTCAATTCATGGTAACCATTCGCCAGCTCCAGTCCTTCGAAAAACACCTCAAAACGTTTGGCCACATGAACACGCTCCCCGTCAATTAACTCCTCCTTCACCTGCGCTAGTGCCGCTTGGGAATGAGGGTATTCCACAACAAACGTGGGTCGGCCTTGCCCAAGATGAGGTTCGATACAATGACTAAAAAGAAGGTCTAACCAAGCATCGGTGTCCGCTAGCGCCATGTCGCCAATATTGATATGGCGCTCTGCAACCTGACGCAATTGATTTTCATCACAGCAGTGAGGATTGATTTCAAGATACTGCTGAAAAAGAGTGTAATAACTAACCGTATCGCCTCTACCACAACCCAAGCATTCGACTAGTAGATTATCCACTTCCTCGATAAGTTGCAGATGATCCCAACCTAACCGATACCACTCTAACAAAGTAAATTCAGGGTTATGCTTGCGACCGACTTCATCGCTGCGAAAGGCTTTCGCTATTTGAAATATCGAGCCTGCCCCACTCGCCAACAGACGTTTCATGGCGTATTCCGGAGAGGTCTGAAGATAATAGGGGTTCGAAGAAAGCGGGCTATTGACGACCAAGGGGGAAATGTGTGGATCGGTAATCGTACCCTGAGACAATAATGGAGTTTCTACCTCGATAACATGACGATGATAAAAAAACTCCCTCACGGATCTGAGCAATCTAGCCCGCGCTTCAATGGTTTCCCAATCCGCATTAGGGCGCCAGAAATCTGGCTCAACAAGATCATCTTCGTGTTCAGCCAACGCTAGGAATCTTTAGCTCTTGATACATACTCCCCTGTACGCGTATCAATTCGAATAACCTCACCAATCTGCACGAACAAAGGCACTCTAACCACGGCACCGGTGCTCAGGTTAGCCGGCTTACTACCACCGCTAGCAGTATCGCCCTTCATACCAGGATCAGTCTCGACTATCTCTAATTCAACGAAGTTGGGAGTCGTCACACGTAGAGGTACATCATCCCAAAGAGTGACCGTACACATAGCTTCTTCTTTTAACCACTGTGCAGAATTGCTAACGGCCTGCTTATCGGCACCGATTTGCTCAAAACTCTCTGTATCCATGAAATACCAGAATTCACCATCGTTATAGAGATACTGCAATTCTGTCTCCAAGACATCGGCGGCCTCTATACTCTCACCTGACTTAAAAGTACGTTCCCAAACTTTATCCGTCTTTAGGTTTCGCAATTTAACGCGGTTAAACGCTTGGCCCTTTCCCGGTTTTACGAACTCATTTTCAATAATGGCGCAAGGATCACCCTCAAGCATCACCTTAAGACCCGCTTTAAACTCATTGGTAGAATATGTTGCCATTGTGCATCACCGCCACTGATAATAAAGCTCGGTATTCTACGACGAATCGATCTGTTTTTCCTAAAAAACTGGACGGGACAATGAAAAACATCAGCCGGGCCCTTATCCACGATCAAATAGTTAACAACCCACCAGAAAACCAACCTAAATGACTCTATCTAAAACAAGACCTAAGACCCAAACTAAAATTATAGAGTTTGAAAACGATTCCAGCGGAACGGAACAGTGGCAAACACTATGGAGTAATGCGGTAACCAACACCGAGCAACTATTCAAATTGCTGGACCTCGATCCAACACTGATTCCAGAAGCACAACGAGCCTCTGCGGAGTTTCCTCTTAAGGTCCCCCACCCTTTTTTAGAAAAAATGAGGCCATCCGACCCTTTGGACCCTCTTTTATTGCAGGTTCTTCCTAGCGGCCGAGAAATAGAAGTGGTACCCGGCTATAGCAAAGACCCACTACAAGAAGCTGAATTTACGCCTGCGCCTGGACTACTGCATAAATATCATGGACGGGCACTTTTAATTGTCTCTCCTTCTTGCGTCGTCAATTGTCGCTATTGTTTTAGACGTCATTTCCCTTACCAAGCTCACCAAAATAACGCAGGCCAGTGGCAACAAGCGCTGGATTACATCAACCAAACACCCTCAATTACTGAGATTATCCTCAGCGGTGGTGACCCCTTAGCTATTAACAACAAACGACTGCATCAGCTAATTCAGCATTTAGATGCCATTCCACACCTCAAACGATTACGAATCCACACTCGTTTTCCGGTGATGATACCCCAACGAATCGACAGCCCTTTGGTGCAAATGCTTTCTCAAAGTCGGCTACAAAAAGTCATGGTAATACACGCCAATCACGGCAATGAAATAGATCAGAAGCTGGGTAAAGCCTTGGGACAATTAAGCGCTATCGACGTCACATTACTCAATCAATCGGTATTACTGAAAGGCGTTAACGACAGCGTTGAAAGCCTTTTAAAACTCAGCGAAAACCTATTTGATTACAATATCTTACCCTATTACCTTCACCTACTTGACCCAGTTGCAGGTGCTGCCCATTTTAACGTCCCGCAACACAAAGCAATACAACTAGTCAATCAGCTGCGAGCTCAACTGCCAGGCTACCTAGTGCCGACATTAGTACAGGAGCAAGCGTTCCAACCCAATAAGGTCCCTATCGAAGGGCCTCCTGACCCTGGAAAAATGGGCCGCGAGTCGTAACGCGATAGCTAAAGCAATAACCGCAAATTTCAGCCAGATTTCATTGCCCTGGCTATACTTATTGACGAGATGAGATAAGCTTAAGTTATTGACTAAAAACACGAATTAACGAAGAGAAATTCTCATTTCATATTTCTTCTCTCCACTAATTCAATAGTCCATAGCCAGGTAAGTGATACTTAAAATGGATTCCAGTGCCGACAGATTGCAACTTAAAATACCGCAGCAAGATCTGCGCAAACTTTCTTTTTGTGGTCATACGCGAAAGAAGATTGAACAATGGGTTGAGGGATTACCGAAGGTCAACGTCGGAGAAACTGCTCGCCAACTCTATGCGGCCATACAGGAACTCAACCGTTTACAGATAGACCCACTCAATCGCTACCAATTGTTAGAGGCGTTGCGACCCTCAATCCATTATGTTTGCGACTCTTTAGCCAAGCACTATCTCAACCAATCAATCGTACTTCCGGACAAAGCCAACAAGGTAGCCAACCTCGCCCAAGCGTTACAAAATCATCTGGCAATGGGTTACAAAATAGCGGTGAGCCAAGGAACCGTTAAAATCAAAGACAATGGGGTTGATCAGATGGTGGCGTCAGCTATCCATCGCGCCTTATGCGACCTGTCTTACACGCTTTTACGTTGTTACCAATTATATTTTCCAACGCCGGCTAATTTATGGCGCGAACTGCATCGCCTTTACCTGCTCGCGGAACACCACCAGTTACTGGATTACGAAATTGAGGACTCTGAACTGGACCCACTGAAAAGTAGCTGCATTCATCATGCCTATCTGAGCGCAATCCTCATCGCCACGGCAAAACCAAATCAACTGAGACAACAAGAAATCGCTTTGATCTACCAAGCGACAACAGTTTGGAGCAAACTAACCAAGATAGGTGCAGCATTAGATGATAGTCATCTATTTGTGGTAAACCTAGCCTCCGATTCTGCTCCAGTTTACGCCTCCTTGATTGCCAATAAAGAAAAAAGTCAGTATTACCGTTATATCGAATGCGGCAGCCTTGCTACCCAATTAAAAGACATATTAAGAACCCCCGATCATTATTCTAAAGACGTGAAATTGGACCTACATCTACCCCACGGATTCCACGATGATCTATTACGTCATCTCATCCAATCTTGGGGCCAATTAACGGAACGCTCTTTCTCTCGATCCAACCAAACAGGCCACATCAATATATGCTTGGGCCATAGCGCGACACACTACTACTTAGCAAATAAAACTGACTTTAATACTGTCCTAAGAGGATTTCAAGAAAGTGGCATTATTGAGGAAGATGAGAACCCTTTTTTAAACACCAGTCCCTTTGACAACACGCCAGGCAAAAATGAGAACACAGGTGATATATGGTCGCTTGCATTCGATTCAAACAGCGCAGCGACAGGCACGGATCTAAACAAGATCACAAAAATATCACTCACGGATGATGCAGCTGCACTCAATCAGCAAGCCAATCAAAATACTCCCCCCTTATTTGAAAGCTATCGTTGCGGTTTAATCAACACCAGCCCCGGCGGGTTTTGTGTCGCCTGGGGAGATAAAGTACCGAAACTCGTGAAAACCGGCGAAATAGTAGGAATGAGGGAAGACAACCAAGAAGTCTGGAGTATTGGCGTTATACGATGGGTTAAGCAATTTAAAAATGAAGGCGCCCGAATGGGGATAGAGTTATTAGCTCCCGATGCGATTCCTGTTGGCACCAAAGTTCTCAATAAAGTCGGGGTGGATACGGAGTATATGCGCGCGTTACTCTTACCCGAATTAAAAGCAATTGGGCAAACAGCCACACTCATTACACCTAAAATCGCTTTTCATGTGGGAAATAAAATCTACCTAAATGAACAAGGCTCAGAAGACAAGGCACAACTCATCAGGCAAGTGACATCCACGGCAAGCTTTAGTCAATTCCAGTTTCGATATATAAACAAACCTACAACGAAGCCGAAAAAACCTGACCCAGATTCACCTTTAAATAAAGACAGCGATTTCGATTCAATCTGGACCAGCTTATAATTCAGGATGCGACCAAACCCTTAATGATTTTGCAAACAAGATTAAAGAAAACAATTAATGAATAGAAAGACGGACACCATTCGTTTACTAATACTGCACGAATCTCAAGATGAAGCAGAACAACTGATTAACCTCTTGAGAAATTCAGGCCATGCAACTCGTGCAACCCAAATTACCAGCGAAGAAGAGTTTATTGACCAACTGAAACAACACACTTGGGATCTATTACTCGCTCGCCCCGAAGCCGACGGCATACTAGCGGATATTGCCATTAGTCATATTCGAAGAATGGAGAAAGACATCCCAGTCATTCTCTTAGCCGACGACAATAATTCCGATTTTTTAACCGAAGGGCTCAAGTCAGGAGCCAGCGATGTTGTTCCCATGGAAGAGGAGCAACGGTTCATTCTTGTCATCAAAAGGGAGCTAAAAAATCTAGCAGAACGCAGAGGCAGAAGAAAAGCAGAAATTGCCCTAAGAGAAGCAGAAAAGCGCTGCGATCTTTTATTGGATAGTTCCCGAGACGCTATTACCTATGTCATAGACGGCATGCATATTTACGCTAATCAATCTTATATTGAAATGTTTGGTTATGACGATCCAGACGATTTCGAGGGCATGCCAATGATCGATATGGTTGCCCCATCCGACCAGGATAATCTCAAGAAATTTCTAAAATCGTACACTGAAACTGAAAGTGGCGAACTCACCTGTAAGGGTGTTCGAACGGACGATTCTGAAATTAGCCTGAAAATGCTATTTTCACCAGCCAATTATGACGGGGAGCCCTGCACACAAATCGTGATACGTGCTGCTACCGGTGATGCACAACTACAAGAAAAACTGCAAGAGATCAGCAGCCAGGATCTATTAACAAGTTTATATAATCGACAGCATTTCATAACAAAACTGGATTCCTGCGTACAAAAAGCCACTGAGGGCAGCGACCACTATGTCCTTTTTTATCTTAGCCTAGATAACTTTGGCAAACTGAAATCGCAAGTTGGGATCGCGGGAGCAGATTTGGTATTGGGTGACATTGCTACATTACTGAAGAAGGAGGCGGTAGAGGAGGCAATTTTAGCTCGCTTCGGCGAAGATGTGTTTACCCTAGTATACCCGCAGGATGATCCAGAACTCGCTATTGAATACGCTAAACGTATCTGCTCCTCTATCGAAAATCATCTTTCAGAAGTGCAGGACCGATCCGCACAAGTGACGGCATCCATCGGCATAGCGATGCTAAACGAATCTTCGCCCCCTACTGACGAGCTAATTAGCAGGGCTCACTTAGCTTCTGACAAAGTGCATGAGACCAATCAAAATGGTAATGGCGTGCATCTGCATACGATAGATGACGATGAAAAAGATGCGCCCGATGGTCAAAAACAGCGTTCGAAAGCGCAGCTTCAAAAAGCCATAGATGGCGGACTATTCAAGATATTATTTCAACCCATCATTAGCTTGCGTGGTGATACCAGCGAATTTTATGAAGTACTACTACGGCTAATTGATGACAATGGCAATGATGTCTCACCTCACAATTTTCTGGCTACCGCCGCCATTAACAAGCTAGCGGAAAAAATTGATCGCTGGGTTATCATCCAATCAGTGAAAACATTGGTGGAGCGTCGAAAAAAAGGCGTCGACACGCATATCATCATCAATTTAACTTCTCAAACTCTAATCGATCCGACGTTTTTACCTTGGCTGAGTGTCGCGCTGAAAGCCGCGAGACTGCCTAGTGATGTGCTGACTTTTCAGATTTCGGAATCCGATGCAACCACGTATTTAAAACAAGCGAAAGCCTTCACCAAAGGCATGACTCAGCTTCACTGCACCACTTGTATTTCTCGGTTTGGTGGATCTATCAATCCCTTTAACACACTCAAACACATCACAGTGGATTACTTAAAGATTGACGGTTCTTTCCTGCAAGATATCGACAGTCAAGAGGCGAAAGAGACCTTAAAAGAATTGGTCAGTACCGCGCACTCTCACGGCAAACTGACAATCATGCCCATGGTGGAAAGCGCCGGCGCGCTCTCGTCGCTTTGGCAGATAGGCGTAAATTACATACAAGGGTATTATTTACAACCGCCACTAGAGCAAATGAATTACGACTTCAGCCATGAAGAATAAACGATAGTTAATCTTTGCGGCTGATAACGTACTAGCCTAGCAATTCATGTAAATCGCTGTCTCTAACGCCCAATAAATACAAGATGCCGTCTAAACCCAAAGTGGAGATTGATTGCTCGGCATTTTCCTTCACTAACGGTTTAGCTCTATAGGCAATACCCAATCCAGCCAAAGCCAACATTGGCAAATCATTAGCTCCATCCCCAACCGCGATCACTTGATCCAGTTTAATACCTTCTTTAGCCGCTATTTCTTGCAATAAAATCGCCTTTCGTTGGCCATCGACCACCTGCCCGACAACCTTACCCGTGACCTCTCCATTTTCTATTTCTAGCTCATTGGCATAGACATAATCGATCCCAAGTTTTTTTTGTAAAACACGGCCAAAATAATTAAATCCACCGGATAAAATTGCTGTCTTATAGCCTAATGCCTTAAGCGTACTAATGAGATTCTCAGCACCCTCTGTGATCGGTAAACTACCAGCAACATCAGACAACACCGTGCCGGATAACCCCTTAAGTAAGGCAACACGCTGTTTAAAGCTTTCTGTAAAATCTAGCTCTCCGCGCATGGCACGTTCCGTGATTGCCATAACCTGCTCACCCACACCCGCCGCCTTAGCCAATTCATCAATGACTTCCGCCTCAATAAGCGTGGAGTCCATATCGAAACACACTAAGCGACGATTGCGACGATAGGCATTATCCTTTTGAAAGGCGATATCGGCACCTAAAGAGTTTGCCGCCTCAAGAAAAGCAGCCTTCATCGCATTCGCATCGGTAGGCTCCCCACGCACAGAAAACTCAACACAGGCCTTAGCGTCCTTATCCATCGCTGATGGAGAAATCCGGCCAGATAAGCGACTGATGTTGTCAATATTCAGATTATTAGCTGCAATAATGTCTGTCACCATGGATATTTGAGAGGCAGTCAATTTTCTAGCCAACAATGTCACGATATAGCAAGATTTCCCCTGCCCTTGCACCCATTGCTCATAGCTCTCTTCGCTTATGGGAGTAAAACGAACGTGAACTCCCAATTCAGAGGTACGAAAAAGTACATCTTTCAACACCGGCGATGTAATTTTATCTTCCGGCACTTCAACCAAAATACCAATAGACAATGAATCGTGTATAACCGATTGGCCAATATCCAGTACATTGACACTGTGGCGAGCCAAAATTCCACTTATTGAAGCCGTTAATCCCGGCTCATCCTTCCCAGAAACATTTATCAGTATTATCTCTCGCAATCTTCTTTTCCCATTATATTTAGGTAATTAACTGCTATTTTACACAAGCGCCCATCGCAAGCACAGATCATGCTCAAATTATAGCGAGTTCTTTACCCTTGTGAACTGCCGGTCATTACGCTTGGCTCGCCAATATGAGCGGCAACCCTTTGAAATAAACACTGGAATAATGACAGTGAGTTTTTTCTACTTGGGACTAGGCCCGAACCACCCGTCGCTTTATACTAAGCTACGTAATTAAGCTGTGATGAACATCAAATTGACACTCTAATGAATTCAAATATAAAAGGCATCGATCACAGCCTACTTGAGCGCACCGCTTGTGCTGCTAATACTGGAAAAACTTGAAGTACTGGTAAAACCTAAAGACCCTTATCATTAATCCAATTAAATCAGTGGTTTATATTATTAAAAGTATACTTCGACAGACCATTGGCCGATTCCCCATTGCCCATAAAGTTTCCTTGGCGTTCGCCATGGTATCGGTGTTCACGCTCGCTTTGCTTTGGTCGATAATTGCTGCCAATTTAGAGAGTTTGCTACTGGAACTCAGCGATACTTTTGGCCAAACGTTATCGACGCAAACGGCTAACTCCGCGGCAGAATTGGTACTCGCCGAAGATCTACTCAGCCTCAATGTCATCGTTACCAAAGTTGCCGAGGCTCCCATGATTAGCCGCGCAACAATATACGATGCGGACTGGAAAGTGCTGGTTCAGTCAGGAGAGGATGACATTGAGGGCCTTCCTTTTGAACCGCTAGAAAGCTCATCCTCAGAACAAGGGATTTATATTAGCCCTATTACATTCCAAGATGTGCAAGCCGGTTACGCCTTGGTGGTTTTGGACAAGCAAATAATTACTTCAAGGATACAAGAATCATTACAGTGGATGGCGATAGCCACTTTGAGCATCCTGGCAATCAGCATTCTTGTGGCACTCGTTCTCGGCAAGCACATCACAGATCCAGTGAAAATGCTAACCGCCGCTTTATCGGAAATTAGAGAAGGCCACTTAGACTATCGTATCGAAGAGGAACGTTTTGATGAGCTAGGCGGATTGATTGACGGCTTTAATGAAATGGCACAAGGACTGAAGGAGCGTCAACAAATGCGCGAGACCTTTAACCGGTATGTGGCTCCCAATATCGCCGACAATATACTGGCAAATTTAGATACCCCTTCCATCGCTACCGAATACGTTAATGCTAGCGTCTTATTTGTCGACATTGTCGGATTCACCCAAATGTGCGAAGGCTTGGAGCCAGAAGCCGTGGGTGATTTGCTCAACACCTATTATCACTACACTCTCGAAGCCAGTACATTTTACAACGGCACAGTGGATAAATTTATTGGCGATGGCGCCATGATTTTATTTGGAACCCCTGAGGAAGATCCCGAACACGCTTTTCACGCAATTTGTTGTGCCCAGCTCTTTCTTGGCCTAGTGGACTCCTTCAATAGCCGAAGGCAAGAGAACAACTTACCCATCATTCAATTTCGTCTTGGGCTGCACTGTGGCGAAATGTTAGCCGGCACCTTAGGAACCAACGAGCGCTTGCAGTATACGGTTGTAGGCGACGCCGTTAACATTGCCTCACGACTTTGTAACCAAGGCTACCCCGGCAAATTGGTTATCAGTGAATCCGTTTACAGACACGCTGGCGGGCACTTTCGATTGGTAACACAAGATCAACTATCACTTAACGTGCGCGGTAAATCAGCCAATGTTCCTATTTACATTGTCGAAGATGTCCAGGATCAATATTCAGCGTTAATTGCCAATCAAGTGAAACAAATCGAAACGGCCATGCACACCGACCGCAGCCCTCCGACTCACTATAAACAAACTAGACCGCCACATGAATTGGCTTAAACTACCCATAACAACCAGCTTATCCCTACTTATCATTTTTTTTCTAGTGGGATGTAACACTGTTAAACCCCAAAAACAAAACAAAGTAGACCATTGGATCACAACAAAACAATACGCCAAGGCCTACAGGTTCGTGAACAAAAGTTTGATTGGAGCAACAGCAGAAACTGAGCATCCCTCGCCACTCAAAAAAAACAACACCGTTGAAGAAAAAACGGTAATCGAAGGAACTTCCACGACCGCAGAAGCAATCGACAAAGACGTTACTGACAAGCTCACCGCAGAAATAGAACAAGCAGCAACAGCCAACCGAAATAAATTGGTCGAGATTAAAAAGCTCTCGGACAAACACTGGCATCAAGTAAAAAAGAATACCGATTATTTAGTCGCAAAAAAACAGTGGAAACAAGCCGAACAACAACTGACTACAGCAGCCCAGAACCTGGTAAAACCGGCCCCTGCGATAAAAGCTCGCCAAACATTGCTAGCGGTGGAAGACAAAGCCCTATCCCGTCTAAAAATTAAAGAATCCATTGCCCGAGGGAAATGGCTCAGCAGAGAATATGCCTTACAGCTCACTTTAAAGAACTCAACACAAGGCTCCTTCCTAACGCCCTTCACAATTCAACAACTCGAATCCAAACAACACAAATTGGCAACCAGTCTTATACTTCATGCAGAAGCCGCATTGGCAGAAAAAAAACTAGACCAAGTTATGCAATGCTATAAGGCGCTAAACTTAATTCTGATACCAGAACGATTAAAACCACAGGTCGCGGCAATTGGTAAAAAACTGTATCAAAACAAGAAGAATGTCATCGCCCATCAACAAAAAGCGAAAACAAAACAACTAAAAGCTCTCACCTCAGATTTAGACAAGAGCGTTAAGAACGGTAAATTAGTCGAAGCCACTCAAATCATAGAGCGACTCAAAAAACATAAATCGCTGTCCAATGACATCCAAATAAAAATTGAAGCCATCAATAGCGTACTCGACTACAACGCGGATTTTTTGGATGAAAAAGCAGATGCCTTCTACCGAGAAGGGAAAATTGAATTGGCCCAGTCTATCTGGGAATACTTATTAAAACTCAACCCAGCTGATGCCGAAATATTACTGAAACTCTCTCGCGTTGAAAAAGTGATTAAAAATGTGCAGGAGCTGAGAGATGCGGGCCATAACGCGGTACCGCCCCAGCCTGAGACAACACCCCAGTCTAAAACGCCAAAATCAGTCAATGCCGATAGTGGAACTGAAACACCACCTTTAATATCCCCGCAACCTAACCCTCAAACCTCCAATCTAAAACCTACCCCTCAGCCCTAAGAACCAGCATCGAATCCACTTTCTGAAATCCTCTTGGCAATTTATTCCCACGACGACCTCGCTCACCGAGATAATGTTCCAAATCTGCAAACTTCAACGTCAACTTGCGCCGACCCGCTTTCACCTGTAGCTCATCCTCTTCCGACATCACCACCAACGCCACCACAAACTCCTCCCTCTCCACAACCCGAACACCCGGAATACCTATAATCTTATTGCCTTTACCCTTTGCCAATTCCGGTAATTCACTTAGTGAAAACATCAGCAAGCGACCCTCGTTACTCACGGCAACCAAGTATTCGGAATCCACATCGATCACTTTCACTGGAGGCAATATCAGCCCCCCTTTCGGTAATTTAATGAGCGCTTTACCGGCTTTATTTTTGGTCTGCATATTTTCCAGCTGACCCACAAAACCATAACCCGCATCAGACGCCAACAGATAGCGATCACTGTCCGTCCCCATCATTACCGAGATAAAGGTCGCCCCTGATACCGGCGACAATCGCCCAGTTAAAGGTTCCCCCTGTCCTCTTGCAGAAGGTAAGGTGTGCGCGGGTAGCGAATAACTTCGGCCAGTAGAATCCAAGAATATAGCCAGCTGATTACTACGCCCTAGCGCTGCGGCTTGATAACTATCACCCGACTTATAACTTAGCTTCTCCACATCGATCTCATGACCTTTCGCCGCTCGTGCCCAGCCTTTTTGGGACAACACAACAGTGACAGGATCAGAAGAAACTAAACTCGCAGGATCAATCGCTTTTGCTTCTCCTCTGGACACAATGGGAGACTTGCGATCATCGCCGTATTTCTCCGCGTCAGCCTTTAACTCTTTGATGATGAGTTTTTTCATCCGCGCTTTCGACTTCAATGTTTTTTCCAAACCGTCTCGCTCAGCTGCCAAGGACTCTTGCTCGCTTCGGATTTTAATTTCTTCCAACTTCGCGATTTGACGAAGTTTTAAATCCAGAATCGCTTCCGCTTGACGTTCGGTTATTTCAAACCGTTCCATTAATGCATATCGAGGCTGGTCTTCTGTACGTATAATATGAATCACTTCATCAATATTCAGAAAAGCGACCAAATAGCCTTCCAGAATATGCAAGCGGTCTACCACCTTATCCAACCGATACTGCAATCGGTTGCGCACCGTACTAGTCCGATACTCTAGCCACTCATTTAACACCTCCATCAAGCCTTTCACTTGCGGGCGGCCATTAATACCGATCATGTTCATATTCACACGATAGGTTTTTTCCAAATCAGTGGTGGCAAATAAATGCGACATAACCTCATCAAGATCGACTCGGTTAGAACGGGGCACGATCACCAATCGTGTGGGATTTTCATGATCTGACTCATCACGTAAGTCGGCCACCATAGGCAGTTTTTTTGCATTCATCTGCTGAGCGATTTGTTCAAGAATCTTCGCGCCGGATACCTGATGCGGTAATGCAGTCACTACAATATCGCCACTCTCATCCACATAAGTGGCTCGCATCCGCAAGCCCCCTTTGCCTGTGACATACATATTGATAATGTCATTACGCGAGGTAATAATTTCAGCAGATGTGGGAAAATCGGGGCCTTGAATCAATTCGCACACATCATCTAAAGAACACCCAGGATCTTCCAACAACCTCACGCACGCACTGGTCACTTCCCGCAGATTGTGCGGCGGGATATCCGTGGACATTCCCACGGCAATACCCGTAGAGCCGTTTAGGAGCACATTGGGCAACCTTGCAGGCAAGGATATCGGCTCATCGAGGCTGCCATCGAAATTAGGTTGCCATTCCACCGTGCCCTGCCCTAATTCCGCTAACAAGACTTCCGCATAGCCTGCTAAACGAGATTCGGTATAGCGCATTGCCGCAAAAGACTTGGGATCATCGGGTGACCCCCAATTGCCTTGACCATCAATCAATGGATAACGATAGGAAAAACTCTGCGCCATTAACACCATGGCTTCATAGCAGGCTGAATCACCATGGGGGTGAAACTTACCTAACACATCACCAACGGTTCTAGCCGACTTCTTATGTTTCGAAGACGCCTTCAAACCCAGCTCTGACATCGCATAAACTATTCGGCGCTGCACGGGCTTTAATCCGTCACCCAAGTTGGGTAAGGCTCTATCCAAAATAACGTACATGGAATAATCCAAATACGCGCGCTCGGTATAATCGCGTAAAGGAACTTGCTCTACACCTTCTGGCGTAATTTCAATCGTATTAGTCATATCGCTTGTGAGTATCTCTTCTCTAAATGTTACCTGGCTAGGCTAATCCCTAGCACTACTTATTTCGCCCAAGGCTTTTAACATAGGGTAGACTATACATCAATCAACGCATCCCAATTGATCCACTCTTTTTCATCTGTACTTTTTTGAACCAAACTTTTATTGATCCGAGCTTTTATTTTTAATACTTTTTATTCTCAATTTTTTTATTATCAAAACAATGAAAGGAACTTCTCATGATTGTGAAACAAATATGGACTGGCAATAATTTTCGTAATTTTAACTACCTAATCGCTTGCCCAGATACTGGCGAAGCGTTGGCTATCGACCCCCTAGATCATAAAATGTGTTTATCCGTGGCGAAAGAAAATGGTTGGGAAATCACGCAAATTTTAAATACACATGAGCACTGGGATCATACCGGCGGCAACGCTGAATTAGTCAAAGCCACTGGCGCTAAAGTCATAGCCCATAAAAATGCCAAAGACAGTATTGAAGGTCTCGATCAAGGCGTAGAAGCAGGGGATGTGATTAAAGTCGGGCGAGTGGAATTGTTGGCCTTAGACACACCGGGACACACCATGTGTCACATATGCCTACTTTCACAAACCGACACCCCCAGCCTGTTCAGTGGTGACACGTTATTTAACGCCGGCGCCGGCAACTGTCATCACGGCGGTCACCCGCCAGAGCTGTATGATACCTTTGCAGACCAATTATCAACGTTAGACGATAACACCCAGATCTACCCCGGCCATGACTATATCAGTCATAACCTCGGTTTTACTTTGGATCGCGAACCCGACAATGCCAGAGCGAAATCCTTGTTAGCGGAAATTGAAGGGCAAGATATCGAAAATCCTTTAGTGACAACTTTGGGGTTAGAAAAAGAAGTGAATACATTTTTTCGCCTCCAAAGCCCGTCGGTCATTAACAAACTTCGTGAGAGTTTCCCGGACTTGCCTGACAATCCGGATGCCAAAACAGTATTCCTAAAGCTTCGAGAATTACGCAATGATTGGTAAAATACAGCGCTAATGGCTGAAGTAGGGCATGCAGATAACGCCCTAACAATAATCGTAAAAACCGAAACGGGAATGGCTGTAATCACTGGTTTTTTCAGCCATACCGTTCTCAAATTATCAACAACGATCACTGCTGTCCCGTTAACTTTCAAAATAAATTCCTTTGAAACTTATCCGGTGACTGATATTCGATGGTATCTCCCTTAAGCAAGGAAA